>CAIUPP010000017.1 GCA_903901045.1 uncultured Planctomycetota bacterium | reverse complement strand
GGCTATTATCTTGCCGTCCCGACGGGACGGCTCATCGAAGAACGATGATGCAAACAGAGCACATTAAGATCAAAAGGATAGGATAATTGGGGGCCTTCATCCGTAGACCGCTGCTCCTGGCAGCGGTGGCCGCCGTGGGGGGAATCGCTGCCGCGGATGCGCTCGAGGCATCGCTGCGCCTCTCTCTCCTCGGGTGCCTCGCCGCCGCGCTCTTGCTCGCGGCGGCGCTGGCGTGGCCTCGCACGCGCCGCACTCCGTGGATCCCCCACGCGCTCGGAATGCTGCTGGCGGCGGGCATCGCCGGCTCGTGGTTCGTCTGGTGCACAGTCTCCGCCCTGTCGCCGGAGTTGGATCAGGTTCTCTCCGAAGGGCGCGCCTCCGCCCGCGTCGTCGGCATCATTGAGGGCGCCCCCTCCCTCGTCTCGTACCCGCAGCGCATGGGGAGTTATCAGAACACCCGCTTCCCCCTTGCCGTCAGCACCGTGGATGGCCGCGCCTGCCCCGGCGTCATTCAGGTCCACCTGAACGATGAAGCGGGCGCGGTGGCGTACGGCGACGAACTGACGCTCACGGGGCGGCTTGCCCGCGCCGATGGAGCCACCAACCCGGGGGAATTCGACTACGCGCGCCACTTGCGCCGCAACGGCGTCGCCGCCGCCATGAGCATCACCCGCCCGAACGCCTGGGCGATCACCGGGCGCAACCTCGGTTCATTCCTCATCCGGGCGGGGCTGGAATTCAAACGGCGCTGCCAGCGGGCCGCGGATGACCAACTGCCCCCGGAGCAGGCGACGATCCTCAAATGCCTCCTGATGGGGAACACCTCGGACCTCGAGGCCTCGCAGCAGACGGCCTTCCGCGAGACTGGCACGCTGCACCTGCTGGCGATCAGCGGCTCGCACATCGTCATGGTGGCGGGATTCGTCTGGCTGCTGCTCATGGTGGCGGGCCTCGGGCCGCGCGCGACGGCCGTGGCGGTGATCCTGGCCGTCACGGGGTACGCGCTCCTGGCCGGGATGGGCCCCAGCGTGCAGCGCGCCACCATCGCCTGCATCATCGTCTGCGGCGCCTATCTCTTCATGCGCAAACCGGACATGGCGACCAGCCTAGCGCTGGCCCTGCTGGTGGTCCTGGCGCTGAACCCGGCCGACCTGTTCAACGCCGGAATGCAACTATCCTTCGTCGCAGTCGCCGGGCTCTGCCTTTTCACAGTCCCCATCGAGCAGGCGCTCTTCGGCGAGCTCGACGAGCTGGAGCGCCTCCAGGACGCCGCGGAGCGTCCCGCCGCGCTCCACTGGCTGCGCCGGAGCGTGCAACGCAGCCTGAGCCTCTCGCTGGCCGCGTCGCTGGCCACCGTTCCGCTGATGGCGTATCACTTCCAGGTCTTCACTCCGCTGGCCCCCATCGCCACGCTGCTGCTGACCCCGGCGGTCACGCTGGCCATGGCGGCCGGATTGCCCGCCGTGCTTCTCGGTCCCTTCTCCTATACGGCGGCCTGGCCGCTGTTCAAACTGGCCGGGGCCGGGGTCTGGCTGATGGACGGCATGGCGCGCGCGCTGGCGAAACTGCCCGGCGTCGCTCAGTACGGACCCTCGCCCGGACTCTGGCTCACCCTCGCCGCCTGCGCCCTCCTGCCCTGCATCGCCTGTTGGCCGAAAGCGCTCTGGCGTCCCTGGCGCACGGCGGGCCTGCTCCTGCTCCCGGCGGCGCTCTACCTGGGGCTGGTATGGCATCAGCCCGCCCCCTCCTTCGTGGAGATGCACATGCTCTCCGTGGGGGAGGCGCATTGCACCGTCGTGCGCTTCCCCGACGGGCGCAACCTGCTGTTCGACGCGGGGGGAAGGAACGCGAAAGTCGGGGCGCAGATTCTCGCCCCCGCGCTCTGGGCGGTCGGCGTGCGCCGAATCGACCTGGCAGTCCTGTCGCATTCGGACGAGGACCATTGCACCGGGCTGGAGGAACTGGCGCGGCGCATTCCCATCGGCTGCATCGCGCTTCCGGCGCACTTCGAGAACAGCCGCAAAACGGAGGCATGGGTGGTGCGTCTGGGCCGCTCCTGCCGCATCCTGCGCATCGCGCGCGGCGACCGGATCGAGGGCTTCCCCCAGGCGCAGCTTGACGTCCTCTGGCCACCGCGGGAAGCCTTCTTCGCGCGGGGAATGGAGACCAATCCCCTCAGCGCCGTCCTCGACGTGCGGACCGACCAGGGGCGAATCCTCCTCACCGGCGACCTGAACGGCGTTGCGGCGGCGGCCCTCTCCTCGGAGGAGCCGGACCTGCGGGTGCGCGTCGCGCAGGTGCCGCATCACGGCCGGGTGGATAGCTCCTCGGCGTTGCTGGCGAAGGCCGTTTCGCCCGATCTCGCGCTCGTGCCCGGGGGGCGAAACACGCCCCGTCCCTGGCTGCTGCACTCGAAGCGCTTGCTTACGACGGAGCAGTGCGGCATGATCTCCGTGCGCCTCACGCCGGGGGAGCTGGACGTGCGGACGTTCTGCCATCCGGCGGAACAGATTAAGGAAGAAGAGCCGGAGCGCGCCATGATGAACGCGCCTCGCAAGGTGGAGCGCGCTGTCCCCAGCGCGCTTGTTGCGAAGGAGAAGTCATGAACAACCGAATGGAAACCGTGCAGGGCGACATCACGCAGCTCAAGGTGGACGCCGTCGTCAACGCCGCGAACAGTTCGCTGCTGGGGGGAGGAGGGGTGGATGGGGCGATCCATCGCGCGGCGGGGACGGAGTTGCTGGCGGAATGCCGCACGCTGGGGGGCTGCCCGACCGGGCAGGCGAAGATCACGCGCGGCTACAAGCTTCCCGCGCGCTTCGTCATCCACACCGTCGGCCCGGTCTGGAACGGCGGCCGGCGCGGCGAAGAAGCGCTCCTGGCGGAGTGCTATCGCAACTCGCTGGCGCTGGCGGCGGAGCATGGGGCGAAAAGCGTCGCCTTCCCCGCCATCAGCACGGGGGTCTACCGCTTCCCCAGCGAACGCGCCTGCGCCATCGCGGTGAAGACCGTCCGTGACTTCCTGTCGCAAAGCGCCGCCGTCGAAAAAGTCCTCTTCGTCTGCTTCGACGCAATGACGTACGAATTGTACCAGCGAGAACTTGCCCGCGAGTGAGGAGGGGGCGTTTCATTGCCCATTCGCAATTCGCTATTCCCCATTCGCTATTAGTACGTTCCTTCGTTGTTCGCCCCCCCCCCGCGAGCTTGACCTCTTCCCCGCACTGCGCTATGCTCGGGAGAGGGGATGTTGCCCGAATCTTGGGACGAAGTTGGAGGCATGGATGATCGTCTACATTCTCATCATCTCCCTGTTCGTCGTGGCCGCCGTCATTTACACCGTCAAGTTCTTCAAGAAGCGCGGCTCCGGCGACAACCGCAGGCAATTGGGCATGGCGATGGTGGGGTTGAGCCAGCAGATCCGGAAGAACCCGAACGACGCGGTGGCCTTCACCAAGCGCGGCACGATCCGCTTCAAGAAGGGGGACGCCAAGGGGGCGCTGGCCGACCTGGAGCGCGCCATCCAGCTCGACCCCGCCTCCGTCGAGGCGCACTACCATCGCGGCTCGATCCTCCAGGCCGGCGGCGAAATCTCCAAAGCCGAGAAGGAATACAACTGGATCATGGCGCATTCGGAAGACCCCTACTACAAGACGGCCGTCAGCAACCGGATCTCCACACTGCGCAAAGGAGGCCGGTGAGACGGGAAACGGATGAATTGCGATTGGCGAACAGCGCGGTGCGCCGTGCGCACCTGTGATTTGCGAATCGCCAACCGCCTCAAACAATCCCTCGCGCGGAACTCCGCTTCTCTTCCCATTCGCCATTCGCTATTCACTATTCTTCACTCGCTATTGATCCGTTCCCCCCGCAAGGCTTGACGCCTTCCTCGCGCCGCGAGTAAGATGCGTTGGTGGGTTCCCATCCTGGAGCGGCCATGTTTGCCCTTTTCACCGCAATTCAGGGAAATGACAACGGCAAGACGTTTCGTCTCGCCGACGGAGAGACGAATATCATCGGCCGCGGGTCGCAGTCGGGCATCGTCCTGACCGACGCCGGGGTGTCGCGCCGCCACTGTCGCGTCCGGTTCGCCGGGGACGCTCTGCTGGTTCAGGACCTCGGCTCGCGCAACGGGACGCTGGTCAACGGGCGGAAGATCGACCAGGAGGTCCGCCTGGCCGATGGCGACCTGCTGGTGCTGGGCGAGGCGTGCCTGCGCGTGCAGGTGCGCATGCGGATCGAGACCGCCGCGCCGGTCGGGGCGAAGAAGCCCGCGCCGGTGGGCGGCATGGAGGTGATTCCTCCGCGCGGGAATCTGGAGCCGATGCCCCCCACGCAGGCCGCTCTCGCCGTCGAGGTCGGCCTGAACGCCGCGCCTCGCAACGGCAAGCTGCTGATGCTGCAGGATGAGTTGGAGAAGCTGACCGGGACCACGCTGGGAGGATGCCGCATCGGCAAACCGGCGGGGGAGGATGAGTTCACGCTGCAGTTCCGCGCCGTGCAACTCTCGATGGAACGTGAAGTGCTGCTCAAAGTGCTGCGTCCGCAATTGGCGGCGGACCCGGCGCGGGTGGAACGCTTCCTGACGGCCGCGCGCGCCAGCGGGAAGCTGAGCCATCCGAATGTCGTGCAGGTGTATGACGCCGGACAGGAGCGCGGACTCTACTTCATCGCGCTGGAGTTCGCCGGCGAGGAGACGGTCCAGCGGCGCCTGGAGCGGAGCAACGGCCGCCCCTTCGCGCTGCGCGCCGCGGTCGAGATCGCCGAGCAGATCGCCGGGGCGCTGGACTACGCGCATTCGCACAACGTCGTGCATCGGGCGGTGACGCCGGAGAACATCGTGCTGCTGGAGCACGGCATCGCCAAACTGGCCAACCTGGGCTTCGCGAAAGGGTTGGCCGAATCGCTGGCCGCGGCCGGGGCGTCCGGACGCGCGAAGCCTCTGCCGTATGCGGCGCCCGAGCTGTTCACGGACCCGCAGTCCGAGTCGCCGCGCTCGGACATCTACTCGCTCGGCGGCGTGCTGTACCTGATGGCGACGGGCCGTCCCCCCGCTCCGGGCGTTTCCCGGCCGGCGGCGGAGGGCGTTCGCGCGGGGTCGCTGACTCCCGCGCGCCAGCTCCGAAAAGAGATTTCGGACGGGCTGGCGGAGATTCTTGACCGCGCTATGGCCGCGGCCCCTGCGGGCCGTTATGGCCGGGCGTCCGAGCTTCAGAGCGCGCTGCAGCATGAGCGCGAACGGCTCCGCCCGTAGCGCCAGAGAAAGGAGTTCGTTGTGGAGATCGCGTTGGTCGTGCTGATGGTGCTGACTCTCGCCGCTGTCGCGGTTGCTTTCGTCAAACTGCGCGCCGCGCAGAAAATGGAGACGGAACGGTTGATGGCGAAGATGGAGGAGAGCCTGGGCGCCTCGGTGAAGCTGCTCGAAGTGCGCAATTACTACGAGCAGATGTCGGGCGAGTTGAAGAAGATGCTGGACGAGGCGTTCAAAGAAGGGAACCGATTCCGCCAGGACCACCTGCGCCGCCTCATCGAGCGGCTCGAACAGTTGAAGGCGCGCACGCTGGACCGCACCACGCGGCTGCTTGAAAACGAGGATGCCGGGCACAACCAGCAGCGCCGCCGCCGTCGCGGAGGGCGTCGTGGCGGGCAGGGTCAGCAGCAGCAGGGACGTCCGCAGGGACAACCCCAGCAGGGCCGTCCGCAGAATCAGCAGGGGCGTCCGCAGAACCCGCCGCCCCCACCCCAGCCGCCGCGTCCGCAGCAGCCCCCGCGTCAGGAGCCCCCGCGCCAGGAAGCGCCCCGGCCGCAGCCTCCTCGCCAGGAGCCGCCGAAACCACAGCCGCCCCAGGCGGAACCGCCGCGCGGCGATAAACCTTCCTCCACCGACCCGCGCCAGGAGCAGTCGCCGAGCCCGTTCGAGGAATAGCCGTACTGAAGACAAGTCGCGCCACAAACAACCGGGGTCGGAGCCTCTGAGAACTTCCTGAGGCTTCGACCCCTTGCTGTACTCCCGCCGGCTGCGCTCACGGCTTGGCGTACGCGCCCATCCCAGCCCAGTCTATGGCGACAAACGGCTCGTCGCCGACGACCCAGGCATCGTGCCCGCCGCCAATATGGAGGCAGTCGCCGGGCCCCAGATCGAACTCCTGCCCGTCCGCGGTGAGGAAGTGCAACCGGCCGGAAATCACGTACTGGTAGTGCGGCGCCTCGCACCAATCCGTCCCGGCAATCTGCTTGACGCAGCGCGACCAGCGCCAGCCCGGCTGCAGGGTGATGCGCCCGATCACATCCTCCCCCATGTGCAGCAGTTCGACCTTCCCCTTCTCGAAATTCCGCACCTCATCTGGTTTCGCAAATCTCCTGAGTTCCATCCCCATCATCGTTGCGCTCTTCATGGCACTCACCTCCATTCCGTCGGGTCAGGCCCCTTTCTCTTTCCCCATGCCAAGCGTAGCGCAGGTGGTGCGCCGAGGAAATGGGCGGAATTGCCCGTTCCACCCTCAGACTGCCCCCTATTTGGGAATAGGGACGTGGGGACACAATACTTTCCCCAGGAAAGTTTTGTGTCCCCACTTCCCGTATTTCTCGCCTGCCCCACAAACGAACGAGGACGCATCACTTTCCCCCGGAAAGTTCTGCGCCCCCATTCCCCACCGGCTTCACTTCCCCAATTCCTGCCTCACCGCAATAACGCGGAAGGGACGGAGGGCGACGATCTCGCCGTCGCAGGTCAGCTCGAACTGGTACTCCCCATCCTTCGGCAGAAGGAGATTGCGGATTTCGATGTCCATCTCGACCACTGCCAGCGGATTGGCGAACTCGATCTCCCCCTGCGCGCGGAACACCTCCGTCGCGCCGTTGTCGCAGGTGAGCAGCAGCAGGACGTGCGCCTTGCCATGCCCATTGACCAGCGAAAGGTAGACGTGCATATGCTCGTGCTTGCCGGGGAATTCCCGCACCATCACCTGGTTGAACGTCCCCAGCAGGTAGCTCTTGTGCGTGGCCGGATCGCGGTGGATTTCATCGCAGAGGATAAAGGCAACCAATTTCGGGACTGTCGGCACGGTCCGTTCCTCCCACTCTAAGGTTAAGCCGCAACCCCAGAAGTCATTCTGTCGCATCGGAGCACACCTGTCAATCCGGGTGCATTCAGGGGAGGGACTCACCACGGAGACGCGGAGGTGAACTGGCCGCGGCGGTTGACACACCGGAAAACTCTTTGCTATCATTATCTAATTGCGGGGGGGCCTGTCCCCGGAACGATCCAAATTCAAGGGAGAGAAGGCGTTGGAAGTAGAACCCCTGTTTCTGCGCGGAAAAGAAGCCGCTGACCGCGGAAACTACGACTACGCCATCACCATCTTCCTGGATGTTCTGCGCGCCGAACCGACCCATCGCAACAGTCGTATCGCACTGCGCGGCTGCGAGATGGAGAAGTTCCGCGAGCGCGGCGGCGGCTTCTCGGCGCGCCTGAGCGGCATGGCGCAGGGAATCGGCCCCTTCCTGAGACTCCTCGTCGCCAAAGAGCCCAAGAAAGTCCTTGACCTGTGCGAGCAGTACCTCGTCGGCGACCCCGGCAACCTCGGCGTCCTGGGACGCCTGGCTGAGGCGCACGTCAAGCTCGGGTACATGGAAGCCGCCACCGACACGCTGGAATTCGCGCGTCAGCGCGCCCCGCGAAACATCAAGGTGCTGCGCCGCCTCGGCACGCTGCTCTACCAGCAGGGAATCTACGACAAGGCGGTGCGCTGCTTCCAGGAAATCAACACTCTCAAGCCGGACGACCGCGAGGCGGGGGATAAGGTGCGCGAAATTTCCGCCGAGTCCCACCTGAAACGCTCGCGCATGGAGCAATCCCAGACCTTCCGCGAGCAGTTGCGCGACGAGAACACGACGGTGAACCTGGAGCGCGAGCAGCGCATGGCCGTCACCTCCGACGAGCGCACGGCGGAAGCGGAGAAACTCAAGGCCGAGGCGATGGCCCACCCGGAGGACGCCGAGGGTTTCGTCCGCTGGGGCGACGCCCTCTTCCGCGCCGAGCGCTTCCCCGACGCCGAGGCGGCCTACCGCAAGGCGTTCGAAATCAGCAAGAAATGGCCGGTCCGCGAGAAGATGGGGAACTCCCGCCTGCGCGCCCTGGAGCATATCGAACGCGCCGCCATCAAGAAGGCGGAGGAGAATGCCCAGGACCCCCAGAGCCTCGGCGCCCGCAGCGAAGCGCGCCGCAAACGGCTCGAATTCGCCATCAAGGAGTTCGATTTCCGCCGCAAGCAGCACCCGACCGACATGAAGCTGGCAATGCAGCTGGGCCTTTTCTACGTCGAAGCGGGCGGCGAGCCGAACATCCAGCAGGCCATTCAGCAATTCCAGCAGGCGATGTCCAGCCCCGGCCTGAAAGTCCGCGCGCAGCACCTGCTCGGCCGCTGCTTCGCCAACGACCCCAAGACCCTCGACATGGCCCGTGAGCAATTCGCCAGCGCCCTGACGACGCTGGACGATCCCGCCACCGACGCCGCCAAATCGCTCATGTTCGACCTCGCCCTGGTCTCCGAGAAGCTCGGGGACAAGGTCGAGGCGCTCAAGTGGTACAAGAAAATCTTCTCCGTGGATGCCAGCTATCGTAACGTGGCCAAGAAGATTCAGGAACTCGGTTAGCCTCCAGAAAGGAAGCCCCCTTGCCACACTCAAAGTCCGCAAAGAAAAGCGTGCTGCAAAGCGAAGCGAAGCGTCTTCAGAACCGCACCGTCAAGTCCGCCCTGCGCACCATCATCAAGAAGTTCGCCGCCGCGCTCGAAAGCGGCGATGCCGCCGCCGCGGCCGCCGTCTACCTCGAAGCGCAGAAGTGCATCGACAAGACCGCCGCGAAGAAGGTCATCCACAAGGGCAAGGCCAGCCGCATGAAGTCCCGCTTGAGCGCCCAGCTCAACGCGGTCAAGGCCGCCAAGAAGAAGTAATCGCGCCATTTACCTTGCGAAGGCTCGCCCAGTCCTTCGCAAGGTTGGTTGGCGTTCGCAGAACCTTGCGAAGGATCCAATGAACCTTCGCAAGGTTTTTCTTGCGCGCCGTCCGCCGGGAGCAGCCATGGCACGGGCCTACATCGGACTCGGATCGAACC
The DNA here is from genome assembly GCA_903901045.1 of uncultured Planctomycetota bacterium. Classification (GTDB taxonomy): domain Bacteria; phylum Planctomycetota; class Brocadiia; order CAIUPP01; family CAIUPP01; genus CAIUPP01. The sequence goes on along the minus strand of CAIUPP010000017.1, from coordinate 54,028 downwards.
TGGGGGAATGCGCCATCCATCTGGATGCCGCGCTCGCGCTGCTTCGCGCTCACCCGCGCCTGCATTCATTGCGCGTCAGCCGGCTGCGCTGGACGCGCCCGGTGGGAGTGACCGACCAGCCCGACTTCCTCAACGGCGTCGCCGAAGTGGAAACCACGCTGGGCCCCCACCAGCTCCTGGAACTCCTGCTGAGCATCGAGGCGCAACTCGGCCGCGTCCGCGCCCAGCGCTGGGGGCCGCGCCTCATCGACCTGGATCTGCTGCTGATGGATGATCAGGTGGCGGCGGACGCGGAGCTTCAACTGCCCCATCCCCGCCTGCACGAGCGGCGCTTCGTTCTCGAACCGCTGGCCGAACTTGCCCCCGACCTGCGCCACCCCCTGCTTCACCGCACCATCGCCGAACTGCTCGCCGCGCTGCCGGTGGAAACTTAATGACCGCCACATAACCAGCTTGACGCACCGCCTCTTGCCTGCGCGCTAAATCGTCACTGTCCGCAGGGGCAAGGCATGCCTTGCCCCTACAACGCGTCAAGGTAATTATGCGGCACTCTAGATGCCCCCCCGTTCCTGAAGCGTGCGACGAAGCACCGCCAGCATCGCCATATCCTTCTCCCGTCCCAATTCTTCCTTGAGTGCAATGAGCGTCGGCAAGTCGAGGACGCGAAGGCGGGCGTTTGGCGATAAAGATAATTCCACCGTATGGGGCAGCAACTCCTCGTAGGCGCGCTCCCCCGTCACAGCGCCCAGAAGATCGAGGGGGCCTGCGCGTGTCATCAACAAGTGATGCCCGGGGCCGGCGAGGTCCGACGCGGTGGGCGACAATCTCCTGGAAGGCTGCTCGCGATAGGTAGCTCCCAACTTCCCCAGCACCACCAGCAGGCGGCGCACGTTCTCGGGCGTTCGGGAATGCACAATATCCAGGTCGAATGTGGTTATGGGAGCGCCCAGAAACACGGCCCCAACTCCGCCCACCACGATGAAGTCCACCCCGTGGGCCGTCAGTTCATCAAGGAGTATTCCGAAATCAGGAACCGGAATTGGCATTGCGCAGCCTCACGATGGACCGCACATTGGCTTGCAGCACCGCCAACCGCTCGGCGGGCGACAGGGAAAGCATCCAGCGGATCAGCGTCAGGTCGACTCCATCCTCGCTGAATGCCGGCAGGGGCGGCTTGGACGGAGATTCGCCGCCTGGCCTGCCATCCCTGCTGCTTCGATGTGTCGCTTTATTCATATCGGCATCCTATGCCGCCTGCGATGGCTTGTCAAGGAATGGCCGCTTGCGCCCGAATGGGAACGGGGCTATCATCCCATCATCGCGGGCAGCGAGGCCGATTGCCCGGCCCGACCTCCTCGGAAGGAACGTCCATGTCACAGCGTCTTGCCGCGTCGCTCCTTGCCGTTCTTCTCTGCGCGAGCGCCGCGCGGGCGGAGGTGCTCTGCGGCGAGTCGTGCGAACCTTCCGCGCTTCTCATCCAGGGCGTCCGGCATTTCAAGCCCGACGCCATCCGCGCCGCGCTGGTGATGGACCTGAAATACCAGGAGCTCTCCGCGCCGCAGCAGCCGCTCACGCCCTGCCTGGGTCATCTCTCCGCCGCCATTGTCAGCGGCTACGCAAACGCCGGCATGCCCGTTACCGCCACCGCCGAGTTGGACAAGGATGGGAAGCACGTCCTCCTCCGCATCGCGGAGGGGCCGCTGGTGCGCGCCGGAAAAGTAATCGTGGAAGGGACGAAGCTCTTCACCGCCGAAGAGTTTCAGCGGAAGTTCGCCGAGCCTGCCCCCGAATCGCGGCAACCTGACGGATCGCGCCGATGGGAAGCCTCCTGGGTCAAAGGGGAACCGGCGCCGCTGGACCAGCTCAGCCTCAACGAGTTCGCCCTGCGCGCACAGGAGATGTTCGGCGCACTGGGACGGCTGGAGATGGACGGCTCGGTCTTCGCGAAGCCGGGGGAACTTCCGGGAACCCAGGACCTGTGCGTCGTCATACGGAACGAAGGGACCCCGCTCACGATTGAGTCCGTCGAGGCCAACGGAGCGGCCGCCATCCCTGCGTCCGAAATCGTGGAACGCTCCGGCCTGCAGGTCGGCCAACTTCTCACGCCGGCCGCGCTCAAAGCGGCGCATAACGCCCTTCGCGAGACCGGCCAGTTCTCAGACGCCGGGCTCCAACTGCTCCCCGGCGACCATCCGGGCATGGCCAAGGTGGTCATCCTGGTCAAGGAGCGGCCTTGGGCGCGGCCCCTCTCCGAGAAGCCTTCCGCCACCCTCCTCACCCTCCAGCGCACCCGCCAGTGGCTCAACCATCCGGAGAAGTGGGAGGAGCAACTGGTGTTGGAGCGCGCGTGGTCGGACGGGAAGGGCCGCATCCGCGTTTGCTGGAAACCCACGGCGGGGTTGATCGCCGAACTGGACGCTCCGGCGGGCGATTCCCTCAAAGCCCCGCTCCGCGGCACGCTGGCTCTGAGCCGGGGAGAAGTCGCGTGGTTCTCCTCTCGGACAAAAACCGTCGGCCTGTGCAAGGCCCCCGGCTCACTCTGGGCCGCCCTGGACATATACTCAGCCGCCGGACCTGAACCGAGCGCGGACGTGGCCAGCATCAACTTCTTTGCAGGGTTCACCTCCGACGACTATCCCCCTTTCTATCACGCGGAGATGACTCCCGAGGCGGTCTATGCTTGGCGGAACGGCTGGACCCTCTCGCCCGACGGCAAGCTCCTCTCGACCGAAGCGGCAACCGGCCGAATGACTCTTGACGCCGGCAGTGGCAAGTTCGTATCCGCCGTTCTCGGCGGAAATCAGGTGACATTGGAAAAGGGGGCGTACGACGCCACCCTCGCCCGCGCAAGAGAAACCGTCGCCGCGCCCCCGGCGGGAGATATCTCCGCTCCGCTCGCCCTCGCGCGGGACTACCTCTGCGCGGCGCTTCAGCCGAAGGAGAACCCCGCCCCCTTCCGCCAGGCGCTTTCATCGCTGGCCATCCACCTCAATGAGCGCATCCGTCCGCTGATGGAGAGCGCGCCGGACGAACCGCATCCCTTCCGCATCTGCACCGAAACCGCGCGCGCGCCGACGGAGGGAGCAACGCTCCTTCTCCTGGCCGCCTCGCGCCTCTTCTCCGCGCACTGCACCCCCTGGGCCATCCTGCACGATACGGCGATGGTGAACGCCGGGAAGATGGATTACCGGGTGAGCGTGGAGCGCATGCGCCACGATCCGCGCACCGGCCCCTTCGGCCTGCTGATGATCTCGGCGGCGCTGAAGCTCGTTGATGCGCCGCTCTCCGCCTCCATCGCCCGGGATGGACTGCAGCGCTGCAACTGGGACGCCTTCGATCGCGAACTCCGCGCGCTCACCGAGGGGGACGCCCCCTGCGCGCGCGCCATTGCCGCCGCGGTCGCCGCCGGAGCCGACCTGACGGAACAGGAATGGGCCGGCTTCGCGACGCTCGGGGAGACCCCGTCGCAGCGTTCGGCGATCATCGCCGCGGGACGATCCCTGCGCGAGAACCGGCGCGCTCAAGCCCCTGAAACGCTCTCGGAAGCGCTTAAGCTCCTATGGCCAGAGACGATACGACCTGCCCTGATGCAAGCGCTCGGTCGCCTCGCCTCCGTTCAACCGACCCCGCCGGCTGAAAAATAGCCATGCCGCAAGCCCCGGGGGATTAGCACGATGAAACGAGCCGGAGCCGCTTTGTCCGAAAATGGCACGGAAAAAACGGTTAACTTGATGAGTTTGAATTGCAAATAGGCGCAAAAAAGATATAATTTCGTTGCAAGCGTTTGAGGCGCGCGCGGGGCAGGTATTTTCTCACGCTTCTGCTCTTCATTCTAGCGCTGCATCGACTTTCTGGAAGAGTAATCGCATGGGATCGTCAGCCAACAGATTCCTTTGGGGCCCGGCATGGGAAGGATATTACTTCCAATTCTGGGACCGGCCGCAGGTCATTAACCGCTTGCGCAGTCTGGCGCGGCGGGGACAGGCGATCAACTGGTCCGCCATGTGCGCCGCCGGGGAGTGGCAACTGGTCCGGGCGGCCTCCCACTATTTCGGCTCCTGGCGCGCGGCGGTGGAAGCGGCCGGCTTCAAGTACGAGGATGTCCGCACCGACATCAAGTGGACGCGGACCAAAGTCGGCAGCGAGCTTCGCCGGTTGCGCCGGAGCAAAGAGGACTTGAGCTCGCGCGCCATGCAGATGAAGCATCCGGCGCTTTTCGCCGCCGCCGTGCGCAAGCGACTCTTCGGTTCATGGGAGCGCGCGCTGGAGGCGGGGGGCATTCCGTATGAGCGCGTGGCGAAATACGAGCGCTGGGACGAGGCCAAGCTTCGCCGCCGCGTCGCCGACCTCAAGCAGGCCGGCATCCCCCTGAACGCCAAGAACGTCCTGGAGCACGATTCCCCGCTGTACTACGCGGCGCTGCGTTACCACGGCTGCTGGGGCCGGGCGATGAAGACGCTAAGCTACGACTACCGTGAGATCGCCCTGCGGCACAACTGGACCGAGCCGGAACTCATTGCAAGACTTCGGGCGATGGAGCGGCAGGGGGTTCACATGTCGGACAACAACGTTCGGAAGGTGGACGCCGCGCTCTACACCGCCGCCTGCCGCGCGTTCGGCGGCTGGCGCAACGCGCGCCAGAAAGCCGGCATCCGGCGCTTCATCCCCAAGACCGCCCGGCAGCGCACCGCCCTGCTCCCCGGATTCGAGCCCTGGGTGACGGGCCACGCCAGGGAAACTCTCGTGGAAAGTGTCGCTGCGAAGAGCCTTTGAGCCCGCCCGCGCGCTGCGCCGCTGGAATCACGCTGCTCCGTTAAACAGGGTTGGGACACAAAACTTTCCGAAGGAAAGTATTGTGTCCCGATCGCTCCGCCGTCGGTCCGGCCTGCTGAAGACGATGGTTTCAACAGAGCGGCATCACTCCTCGTCGGAGCTTTTCACGCCCAGTTTCGCCTTCAGCTCCTTCACCGCCTCGAAGAGCTTCGGCAGCCGGCGCACCAGCACCATCTGGCGCTTCTCATCCTCCATGCGCTGCGCGGGGAAGCCGAAAATAACCGACCCGGCCGGCCAGGAGCGGCTGACCTTGCTGGCCCCCCCGACGATGCACCCATCCCCCAGCGTGATGCCGTTGGTGAGCCCCACGTCCTCCGCCAGCAGCACGTTCTTCCCCAGCACCGTGCTCCCTCCCATGCGCGCGTAGGCGATCAGCATGGAGTTATCGCCGATGCGGCAGTTGTGCGCGATATGGCTGTGGTTGTCGATCTTCACTCCGTTGCCGATCACCGTCTTATCCACCGTCGCGCGGTCCACGGTGCAGTTGCACCCGATCTCCACGTCGTCGCCGATCTCGACGGTGCCGACCTGCGGCACTTTGACGTGCGCCCCTCCCTGCTGGATGTAGCCGAACCCGTCGCCGCCGATGGAGGTGCCGGAATGGATAATCGTGCGCCGCCCGATGGTGCAATGCTCGCGGATGGAGACGTTGGAATAGATGACGCTTTCGGAGCCGATGACGCAATGCGCGCCGACGCTGACGTTCGGATAGATCACCGCGCCGTCGCCCACCACGCAGTAATCCCCCAGCACGGCGTGCGCGCCGATGGCCGCTTCCTCGCCGACCAGCACGTTCTCCCCCAGCACGGCGGTGGGGTGGATGCCGCGCGGAGGATAGCGCCGTTCCTTCTCCACAAGGCGCAGCAGGACGAGAAAGGCGAAATAAGGGTTCTCGACGATCACCTGCGCGGCGCGCATTCCGGGGACCGGTTCGGGCAGCAACACCGCCGTCGCGCGGGAATCGCGCGCGCTCTTCAGATGTTCCCGCTTGGCGAAAGTGACATCCCCCGGCCCCGCTGCGGCCAGGCTCGCCACGCGCTCCACGATAGCCGCCCCATCCCCTTCCAGCTTTCCGCCCACCAGGGCGGCGATTTCGCCAACGGTCAGTCTCATCCCAGGGCCTCCATCTCGCGCGCTATTTCACCCGATAACGCATCATCGCAGGACATTGTGAGTTCCCGCATCGGCGGGCCGGCTCATTGAATGAGGATGGTTCCGGCAGAGCAGGCAGCTTCCAATCACATCCGTTCGAGCATCCTGCCCAGCGTGGTGCATCGGTCGTGCAATACCCGCGCAATCGACCTGAAGTGCGGCTCCATGCCGTTGAGCCCCCTGCGCGCAGCCGCTTCATTGAGGGCGGACTCGGCCTGGCGCAACTGCGCCTTGGCGCGGGCCAGCGCCGTCTCCAGCGCGCGCGTCCGGTGCATCAGCGCGATCAACTTGCGCACCGCGCGAATATCGGTCGCCGGGAGCAGCTTGGCCGCTTCCGGCGCGCGTTCCAGCAGCAGCGCCACCGGCAGCGTCGGGCGGCACAGCCGCAGGTCGCTGCGCAGCGTCTTTCCCTCGGCGCGTTCCGAGCCGACGGCGTCCACCACGTCGTCGGTCAACTGGTACGCCATGCCGAAATACATCCCGAAACGCCCCAGCGCTTCCGCCCTGGCGGGGGCGCCGCCGCCGGCCTCGAACCCCATCCGGCAAGCCTGGCTGAAGAAGAAAGCGGTCTTGGCGGCGGCCACGGAACGCGCCAGCGCCGGGGTGATCTGCCGCGGCGCACAGGACGCGTTCGCCTGCATCCCCTCTCCCTGGCAGAGCGACGTGACGATGCGCGCCATATCCGGCAGCGCCTTCGCCATTCCCTCGTCGGTGGCCAGTTGGAAAGCCCCCGCGAAGAGGAAGTCGCCGAACAGCACCGCCGCCCGGTTCCCCCAGCGCGCGTTCAGCGTCGGACGCTGCCGCCGCGTCATCGCCGAGTCCAGAATGTCGTCATGCACCAGCGACGCGATGTGAATCAATTCCAGCCCGGCCGCCACCGCATGGTGGCCCGGCTTCACCCGCCCCGCCGCGCGCGCCCCCAGCAGGTACAACCCCGGCCGGAGCCGCTTGCCCGGATGCTCCATCGCATCCTTCAGCAGCGGACGGAAGAAGGCCGTCTGGCCCCCTTTCACGTTGCGGACCAAGTCCAGCATCGCTTCCAGGTCAGTCGCTATTGGGTCGAACGCCTCTGAGAACATGCGCCCCTCCGTTTATGAAACAACGCCTCGGCACGCAGACCGCACTTAGTCTAGCAGGAGGCGCAAAGCTGGTCAAAGAGAAAGCGCTCCTCCACAATTTTGAGTGGCATTTTTGGCCCGGAGGCTGCATAATGGAGACGTTCCATTCAACTTCAGGGAGCTGCTGCGTGGCCAAACCGGAGAAACCGGAGTCCACTCCGAGCGAGACGACCGTGGTCAACGATGCGAAGGGGAAGGCAACCCCCTCCGCCCAGGAAAGCTCCATCTCCGCGAAATCGGGGACGCGCTACGTGCCGCCGCTGGCCACCGTGCACAATGCGGAGGTGCTGCGCCGGCTCGAACCGGGCGTCAAGGTGCGCAAGTACCGCATCCTGCGCGAACTCGGGCGCGGCGGACAGGGGCGAGTCTTCCTGGCGCGCGACGAGGAACTCGGCCGCCAGGTCGCGCTCAAAACCATCGCCGCGCTCCCGCTGCTGGACGAAGCCACCTTCCAGCGCTTCCACAATGAAGGTCTCGCTGCCGCGCGCCTGCGCCACCCCAACGTCGTTCAACTCTATGACGTCTTCGAGCAGGATGGCGTCCCCTTCCTCGCCATGGAATATCTGGAGGGGGAAACCCTCCTGAGCGCCGTCAAAGGGGGGCGCATTTCGCGCACGCGCCTGCTGGAGATCCTCGCCAAGGTCTGCGAAGCCATGGGATACGCCCACCACGAAGGGCTGATCCACCGCGACCTCAAGCCGCAGAACGTGATGCTCACCAAGGAGGGGGAGCCGAAGGTGATGGACTTCGGCCTGGCCAAGAGCGTTCTCGGCAGCGACGATTTCCTGGTGGCCACTCTGGACGGCCAACTCGTCGGCAGCCCCGCCTACATGTCCCCGGAGCAGGCCAGCGGCCTGCACAACAAGATCGGCCCCGCCACGGACGTCTACGCGCTGGGCACGGTGATGTACCAGTGCCTCTCCGGCCAGCTCCCGCACAAGGCGGACACGGCGGCGGGGACGATGATGCGCATCATCCGCGACGAGCCCCCCCCGCTGAAGAACATGGACCCGACCATCGGGGAGGACCTCAACGCCATCTGCATGAAGGCGCTCGAAAAGGAGCCGCGCGCCCGCTATCCCGACGCGGGCGAAATGGCCGAAGACCTCAAGCGCTACCTGGCCGGCCAGCCGATCAAGGCGCGCCCGATCGGCGCGGTGGCCCGCTGGATGAAGGTCGTGCAGCGCAACAAAGACGTGGCGCTGGTCAGCGGCGCGGCGCTCTCCATTATGGCCATCGCGCTGTCGCTGGCCGTTGCGGTCTATTCCCGCCAGTCCGTCCAGCGCGACACGGAGGCGCTGCGCACCAAGCTCTTGACGGCGGCCAGCTATGCCGCCATGGCGTTCCCCCCCGAAGACCTCGCGCAGATCAAGGGAGCCGGCGACCAGAACACCCCGGCGTTCAAGAAGACCGTCGATCAGTTGAACGTCATCCGCCTGCGCCGCGACGCCAACATTCCCAGCATCCAGGAAGCCTTCATCCTTCGTCCCGAAGGGGGCAGCGCCAAGTACGTCTATGTCGCGGATGCCGACGCCGCAGACGAGAACCGGCAACCCGGCTGCCCGTTCAAGGCGCTGCCGGAGGCCCCGGTGGGTCAGGTATTCCGCAACGGCGCGCCGGAGGCCAAGCAGATGCCGTCGCGCTGGGGCGTCGTCTTCTCCGGGTACGCGCCGATCATGAGCAAAGAGGGGCAGCCCATCTCCGTCCTGGGCATCGAAACCGCGCCGGCGGCGGTTCAAACCGTCGCCCAGTCCGCCCTGCGCACCATCGCACAGGTCGGCGGACTTGCCGGAATCCTCTTCACCTGCTTCACCGTGGCAGTCGGGGTGCGCATCTTCCGCAGCCGCAGCGGACGCGGCGGCTAGAGCGCAACCCGGCCAGGAAACTTCATTCATCTGGAATCTTCGTCCCCGGGAGGAACCCATGCCGAAGAACTTCACCGTGGCCGTCGCACAGGCCCCGCAGAGCAGCGATCTGGGCGAGAACCTGCGCGTCATCGGACGCTTCGCAGCCCTCGCGCGCAAAGCCAGGGCGCACCTGCTGCTCTTCCCCGAATGCGCCCTCACCGGCTACGGCCCACGCCATCACGAATCCTCCGCCACGTTCGACGCCGACGCCATTGAGGCGGGCATCGAAGAGGTGCGCGAACTGGCGCGCTCCAGCGGCATGGCCATCCTCATCGGCTCCGCGCTCCCGCTAGAGGGAGGATGGACCAACAGCCTCCTGCTGCTCAAGGGAGCCTCCCGGCCCGCCCGCTACGACAAGCTGCACCTGTACGGGCGCGACACCGAATTTTACCGCGCCGGCCGCGCCCTTCCCGCGCCGGCAAAAGTGGGCAAGGCGCGGGTGGGAATGCAGGTCTGCTTCGACCTGCGCTTCGCCGAGCCTTTCCGCCACCTCGCACTGGCCGGGGCCGAACTGATCGCCGTCGCCGCGTACATCCACGGCGCGCGCGACATGTGGAAAGGGCCGGTGATCACCGGCCACCTGCGCAGCCGCGCCTCCGAGACCGGACGCTTCGTCGCCTTCGCCAACGTCGCCGGCTCGAATCAGAACCTCCCCTCCATGATCCTCAACACGCGCGGGGAAGTCATCGCCTCCTGCCGCCCCGGCGCGGCCGAACTCCTCCACGCCACCATCGACCTGAGCGCAGTCAGCGACGACATGCTGCGGTGCCGGCGAAACGATCTCTACGGCGGTGCGTGAGGACTTCACCACGGAGACACGGAGAACCGCGTTGCGGGGCAACGGCAACGACCTATCAGATGAATGAAACCACGGATGCACACAGATGGACACGGATACGGAGAACAGCGGCAACTGCTATGAGCAAGGCAAGGCGAAGCGGTCATTGCATGAACTCTTTCGTGCTGTATCCGAGCCTATCCGTGCGTATCCGTGGTTCCCGCATCGCCGTTTTCCGTGCCGCCGCGGTGAATCATCCGTCTCGATGAAAGGCAAGCCGCAATGAAGGAAACAACCCGCCAGCGCCTGTTGGAGATCGCCCGCTGCAGCGTCACCGCCGCGGTGAATGGCGCGCCGCTTCCCAAAGTCGAGGAGAGCGACCCGGAGCTGACCGGCAAGCAGGGGTGCTTCGTCACCCTCAAGAACGGCGAGCATCTGCGCGGCTGCCTGGGGAACTTCGTCAGCCGAATCCCCCTCTGCCGTCTCGTCAACGAAATGGCGCGCGCCTCGGCCACCGAGGACCCGCGCTTCTTCAGTTCTCCCATCACCCCCCAGGAGCTTCCCCAACTGGCGATCGAGATCAGCGTCCTGAGCACCCTGGAGCGCATCGCCAACCCGCTCGACCTGGAATTGGGCGTGCATGGCATCTACATCCGCCGCGGCGGCGCGGCGGGCTGTTTCCTCCCCCAGGTCGCCACCGAGACGGGCTGGAGCAAGGAGGAGTTCCTGCGCTCCTGCTGCAGCCATAAAGCCGGCCTCGCGCCCGACGCCTGGAAGCAGCCGGATACGGAGGTGTACGTTTTCACCGCAGATATCATTAACGAAAAAGAGTAACCCGCTTGCAGCCTGTTTTGGCCCGTGAACAGCGGCCGTTTGGTCCGTTGTTCGTCCCGTAGGGACAGAAAGAAAATAGCCCGCCAGTTCACTGGCGGGTAAAGGAGGAAACCCCCTCCCCTTTCTCCCCTCCCCCACATGGCTGTGGGGGAGGGGAAGGGGGTGGGGGTTCCTTCCAGTACCCGGCACTGAAGTGCCGGGCTATTATCTTGCCGTCCCTACCCTTCGGCAGGCTCAGGGCCGTGAGCAACGTCGAACGGCGGGACGGCTATCCGAATGACGATGGTCTCAACAGAGCAAAACAGCTTCTAACAATGAAAGGAAGGGACATGGCAGTTCACGCACATGAAAAGAACATGCGCAAAGAGGATGGCGGGTTGCTGATCGGGCCTGCGCACGGCGCTACGAAGGGCTTCTGCGTCGGCGTCGCCATCTACGACAAGGAGGAATACAATCCCCCCGGCATCCACAAGGATCAGGAGGGGTTCTACTGCGTCGAGGGGCGCGGCATGGCCCGGGTCGGCGGTGAGGAATTTGAAATCTCCCCCGGCAGCGCCTTCATCGCCCAAGCCGGCGTCCCCCACTCCGTCAAGAAACACCCCGGCGACAAGCCGGTGAAGCTGGTCTGGTGCCACGGGGCGGTGTGAACGGAGAATTGCGGATCGGGAATGCGGAGTGCGGAACGGTGGCTGGCCAATAGCCATGGTTGCTTAGGTAGAGGTGCCGATTACCATGGGTGCCAGGAACGAGCATCGCCAACACGTAGTAACTCAGTGGCGTTCGTTAAAGCTACATGTTCAGCGACTCTCGCAACTATTGAGGATTGCAGAAGTAATGGAATCGCACAAGACAAGAAACGGCTATGTTTTCAGGCCCTTTCCGGCCATCGGGCATTTCCATTTGTTACGCAAAGGTCAATAGAGCGGAACATCTACATGTGGTTTCTGAAGAATGAACTTGTCCTTGTTACTTAACACCCAACCCCAACCATCTTCAGTGAGTGTGTACCCAGTGTAATACTCGCCGCCTTCGTCCTGATACGAGCCGTATGCCATCAAGCCTTTCTGGCAAAGGCCCTTAAGAGCAAGCGTAGCAGCAACCTTGGTGAACCCACTCGCCTCCATATCCCGCTTTATCTGGAACGACGAAGCGTTATCCTCGGGGTTTTCTAGATTCTGGGCCAACGCGGCCAATGCAACGACCTCATGTTGCTCTAGGCCTTCGAATTTCGTTAGTTTCGAAATCTCAGAGACACTTGCCAGCGTCTCGGTCTTCTCTAGGTACGCCTTCACCTTCGCAGTGATGCTCGTCTTTAACTTCTCAAAATCGCTTATGGAAGAAGTGGTGTACTTGAGAATTGTTCTGTGTTGAATGTCGAATGGAAACCGCGTGGTCCGTTCACTGGAGCAGACCAAGACTACTTCCTTGCCGCTGGCAATGGCAAAACCCAATTCAAACCAGACATTTGGATTGTCGAGTGTGATGTCTGCCAAACAAATAGCGGAATCACGGATGCCGGTCTCAATGTTCTGAATCGGAATGCTGACCCCTGGATCCTGGTCAACTCGATACGGCTCAAGCCCCGCATCCCGGATAGCTGGCGCGAAAACATCTTTGTACCGTCGATCAAATGGGCCGTCGTCGAAGGGCTGCATCATAAAACACGTCGCCATCTACTTGCCTCCAGTTGCCCACTTTCTTGTTTTGGACAAGCCCCGCCTGTCCACTCGAAGCGGCTCGCGCCTATGCATTGTCTAACCATGAGGGACGTATGTCAAGCCGGTGAGACGACAATCCAAAGACAAGCCAATGACTGGCACCTTGCCGCTTCCGCGTGGTGGAGCGCGCTGTCCCAGCGCGCTTTCTGTTGTTGCCGCCTAAATCGCAAATCGCTAATCAGTAATCGCAGATCGCACATTGCCGTTCGCGCTTCCCCCGCGCAACGTATCCAGCGCTTCCAGGAACCGCTCCGCGCTTCGCCCCGCAGCCGCCTCTTTAGCCGCGCGCATGAGTTTCTCCTGCCGTTCGGTGAAAATAATCGCCTCTCCGCGCGCCGGGGGCGAGGGCCACATCTCTTGGACGATGCGCTCCTCCAATTCCGCGATCCCCTCTCCCTGCACCGCGCTCACTGCTACCGGCTCGCGCCCCGTCTTCTGGCGGATCGTCTCCGCGCGAATCATCAGCGGCAGGTCGCTCTTGTTCAGCACCGGCACGAGGCGGGCGGGCAACGGGCCGGAGAGAAGCGCCTCGTCCTCCTCCCGCAGCGGCTCGGAAGCGTCGAACAGCAGCAACGCCACGTCCGCGCGCTCGAGCGCCCGGCGCGTGCGCTCCACCCCTTCGCGCTCGACGGCATCCCCCGCGTCGCGCAACCCCGCCGTGTCCGCCAGCAGGAAGGGCAGCTCGCCGATGCTCAGCAGTTCCTCCACTGTATCGCGCGTCGTGCCGGGCAGGGAATGGACGATCATCCGGTCGTAGCGCAGCAGCGCGTTGGCCAGCGTGGACTTGCCGACGTTCGGACGCCCCGCCAGCACCAGGCTCGGGGGCGTCGTCAGCGCCCGCCCGAAAGCGGCGGTTGCCAGCAGCCGCTCGACGCCGCTGGAGGCCGCGGGCCAATCCGCGCGCAGCGCCGCGCCGCGCAATGTTTCGATCGCCGCCGCCAGCGCCCCGCCGCGCTGGTCCAGCAGGTGCGCGACGCCCCGCAGCGTGGGGGCGCGCGGAATCGCCTGCTCCGCCTCGGCCTGAATGGCATCCATCACCCCCAGGGCGCGCCGCGCCTCGGCCCGTTCCTGCATCGAGCAGGGCCGCGCCCCTTCGGCCGCCAGCGCCCGCATTACGCGCGCGGCTGCCACGGCGCCGCCATGGCAGTTGATGATGAATGCCGGCTGCGGTCGCAGCGCGACGCAGTCCAGGATCACCTCGTCCAGCGTCTCCCCCTCCTTGATTAGCTTGCCATAGAGGAGCCGGCCGGGGCGCAGGGTCGAGGCGTGGTGTCCGCGGGGATTTGAAAAGAGCTTGTCGAGGATTTCCGGGGCGCGGGGGCCGGCCAGTTCTATCAGGCCGATCCCCCCTTCTCCCGGGGGCGTGAGGCGGCAGGCTAGAAGAAGTGGGGACACAATACTTTTGTCCGAAGAGGAGTCAGCCTCGCTATGCCGATTTTCTCGCCCGGACAAAAGTTTTGTGTCCCCATGTGCGCCGGGACGGCGCGCTCAGTCCAGGTCCAGGAAGGAGGCGGCGTTCGCGCGCGTGCCGCGCGAGCGATCGTACTCCTTCCGGAAATCGAGGTTCACCACCGCCTTCTTGCCGAACAGGGTGGAGTACTCCGTCATGCGGGCGTCGAGTTGGGCCGTAAACAGCTTGATCTGCACATTGATCGCGGCGATCCGGTCGCCGTAGAGCTTCTCGAAATCGAACTCGTTCAGGTGCAGCATCTGCCGCTGCAGGCGGGAGAGGTTCGTCTTGAACATCTCCGCGCGCTCCTTGTTCCCCGCGGCCAGTTCCGTATCCACCAGCGACTTCATCGCGTCCAACTGCTTTTGCGTCTGGTCGCGCGCGGCATGGACCAGCTTCAGATCCTCTTCCATGTCGAAAATCTGCTTGTTCAGATAACGCAGCACCGCCACGTTATCGTTGATCATATCCAGCACCGGCTTCTCTTCCAGCGCGGCGCGGCAGGGGCGATTGAACAGGGAGAGGGCCAGCAGCACAAAGGCGATCGGGATCAGCAGAAAACGGCGAGACATGGCATTCCTCCAACTGACGGTCTTACAGGAAACCATGCTACAGAGCCGTTCGCACTATGTCAAGCGCGGAGGAGACTCCACGTTGGCGTCGAATCCGCCCCGGCGCATTGCGAAGATGTTGCCTGCCCTCCCCCGCTCTGATATCCTACGTTCCAGCGGGCCTGCGCCCTCGGCGGCGACGGCGCGGGCGGCCCGCAGGATGGGGACACAATACTTTCCGCAGGAAAGTTTTGTGTCCCCACCCGCTCGCGAACCTTCATCGGACCCGAAGCTTATGCAAGAACGCCCCCCCGGGACGGAATGCCTCTGGGCGCCCTGGCGGATGGAATTCATCCGCGACGTCAGCCGCCAGGAAGCGGCGAAGGAGTGCTTCCTCTGCCGCGCCGCAACCACCGGCGATCCGGGCGCCAACCTCGTGGTCAAGCGCGCCAGCCTGGCGATGGTGCTGCTGAACCGCTACCCCTACAACAACGGCCACCTGCTCATCGCTCCCCTCCGGCACGTGGCGCAGTTGGAGGAGCTTTCGCACGAGGAGATGGACCAGATTCAGGCGCTCCTCCTCCAGTCCAAGAAACTGCTCGACTGCCTCATGGCCCCGCAAGGTTACAACGTGGGGCTGAATCTGGGCCGCGCCTCCGGCGCAGGGCTGGAGGCTCACCTGCACGTTCACATCGTCCCGCGATGGGTCGGGGACGCCAATTTCATGACCACCGTCGGCTCCGCGAAAGTCCTGCCGCAATCGCTGGAGGAACTCTGGCGGCTCTTGTCGGAAGCCTGGGCACAGGAGAACCTGCCGTGCTTACCCGAGAAATGATGGCCGAGCGCGAAGCGCGCGATCTAGCCCCCTACGCCATGCGCAGCGCCCTTTCGCGCGGGCGCGTCCACCCCGAACCCGAGCATCCCCTGCGCACCGCCTATCAGCGCGACCGCGAACGCATCATTCACGCCACCGCCTTCCGCCGCCTCGAATACAAAACGCAGGTCTTCGTCAACCATGAGGGAGACCACTATCGCACGCGGCTGACGCACACCATCGAGGTGGCGCAGATCGCCCGCGCCATCGCGCGCATCCTCAACGTCAACGAGGACCTCGTCGAGGCGGTCGCTCTGGCGCACGACGTCGGCCACACCCCCTTCGGCCACTCCGGCGAGGACGCGCTGCGCGAGTGCATGAAGGACCACGGCGGCTTCGAGCACAACATCCACGGCCTGCGCGTGGTGGACGTGCTGGAGCGGCGCTACCCGGAGTTCCGCGGCCTGAATCTGACCTGGGAGGTGCGCGAGTCCATCGCCAAGCACACCAGCGCCTACGACCACCCCACCACGCGCGAGTTCGACCCGGAGCTGCGTTCGCTGGTGGAAGCGCAGATCGTGGACGCCGCCGACGGCATCGCCTACATCAGCCATGACCTGGACGACGCCTTCGCCGCGGGCATCCTCACCCCCGCCGCCTATGAGCAGGTGGAATTGCTGGGGATCGTCTCAGCGGAAGTGAAGAGCCGGTATCCCGACCTCGACGAGCGCGACCACCGCATCCAGGTGGTGCGTTTCCTCATCAACCGGCTGGTCACCGACATCTGCGCCGCCACGCTGGCGCGGATCGAATCGCAGGGGATCGCCTCGGTCGAGCACGTGCGCCTCGCGCCCATGAACATCGTCACCTTCTCCGAATCGCTCCAGCGCCTCAAGGAAGCGCTGCAGAAACATCTTCTCGACAACGTGTACCGCCACTACCGCGTCGTCCGCATGACCACCAAGGCGCAGCGATTCGTCAAAGAGATCTTCGAGGCGTACCTGAACGACCGGCGCCAACTGCCCCCCGACCACCAGATGCACGTGCAGGAATTCGGCCTCCACGAAGCGATCCGCGACTACGTCGCCGGCATGACCGACCGCTACGCGCAGGAGGAGTACCTCAAGCTCTTCGAGCCGAATGAGAGGACGTGACGGGGGGATTCCCGGTTGGGTTCGGCGCCGTTGCCCGCATCCGGCGGAACGCTGTAATAATAGGCCGTTACCTGCATCCCAGCGGGACACTTTGACAATAGGCCGTTAGCTGCATCCCAGCGGGACACTTTAATAATAGGCCGTCACCTGCGTCCCAGCGGGACGCTTTGATAATAGGCAGGGGTTTCAACCCCTGCATTCGGCCATAGAATCTTTTTTTTCGCGTCCCATCGGGACGCGGTGATAAGACAGACATGGGCAACAGCTACACCAGTTCCCTCTGCCACCTCGTCTTCAGCACCAAGAACCACGAACCTTGGCTGACGCCGCCCATTCAAAAGAGGCTCTGGCCGTACCTGGGCGGTGTCGCCGCGAAGAATGAGATGACGACGCTCTGCGTCGGCGGGCATAGCGATCACGTCCACATCCTGCTATCCCTTCCGCCTGACATGGCGCTTAGCCGCGCAATTCAGATCGTCAAAGGCGGCTCATCATTGTGGCTTCACCAGACGTTTCCTGATCTGCACGGGTTTGCGTGGCAGGAGGGGTATGGCGCGTTCAGCATCGGCATTTCACAAATTGCCGACACACGCAAGTACATCGAGGGCCAGGCCGAGCATCACAAGAAGAGGTCCTTTCGCGAGGAATATGTGGCGTTCTTGAAGAAGAACGGCATCCCCTATGACGAGCGGTATGTGTGGGGATGATGTTCCACCGCGTCCCGCCGGGACGCGAAAACAATCGAGGCAGGCTCCTCTTGCAGGGGTTGAAACCCCTGCCTATTATCATTCCGTCCCGCTGGGACGGAACATTTTCGTTCCTATTCCAGGCCAGAGAGTAGCACCCTGCGGGCTACGCGCAAGACGCCCCACAAGCTTGCCATTTGAGACACGTTCGATCATAACGGCCATCCTGCTCACCTTTGGCCTGTTTCGGCATTCTTCGATTTGTTATGATATTTCTTACTGCCGTATCATGTGTCGTGCGTATTCGATATGACCTGACTGTGGTAGACCATGGCCAAACTGATCGTCCGCGAAGGTCCCGCACCGGGCGCGAGCTACGAGCTGGTGGAGGAGGTCGTCTCCATTGGGCGCGACCCCGTCAACACAATTCAAATCCCCTCCGACGCCGTCAGCCGGACGCACGCCACGCTCACGCGCGCGATCGAGGGAGAGCGCGATACCTGGGTATTGCGCGACATGCGCAGCAAGAACGGAACGCTGCTCAATGGGCGACGCATCGAGGAGCCGGCCCCCCTCGCCCCCGGCGACGAGATTCGCATGGGGGACTGCGCGCTGCTGTTCATTGACCGCGAGTTCGATACGCTTCAGGAGGCGGACCTGGCCCCCGTGCACGACCTGGAGGTTCGCGAAAGCGCCGCCGCGCCGGCGGCGCGCGGCCCGGCCGGCGAGTCCCCCCAGCGGCTGCAGGCGCTGCTGGAACTCGGCCACGCCCTCAGTTCCGCGCGCACCTATGCCGATCTCTTCAGCACCCTGTGCAGCGCCGTCGAGAAAAACGTCCGCCCGCACCGCGTCGTGCCGATCCTCTTCGACGAGCGCAAGGGACTCCTGCGCCCCTGGATCAGCCAGCGCGGCGAATTCGACCGCGCCCTCGCCAAAGTCCCCATCAGCTCCACCGTTGTCAACCTCGTGCGCGAGAAAAAGGTGGGCCTCCTTGTCGCCGCCGCGCAGTCCGACCGCCGCCTCCGCGAAGCGCAGTCCATCGCCGCGCATCACATCACCACCGCGCTGTGCGCGCCCATGGCCCTCGGCGACCACCTGCTCGGCGTCCTCTACGCCGACCGCCTCGGCGACGCCGAACGCTTCACCCGCGCCGACCTCGACCTGCTCAGCGCCATCGGCGCCCAGGCCGCCGTCACCATCGAGAACCTCCGCGTGCGCGAGGAAATGGGGCGCGAGCGCTCCGTGCGCGAGCGCGAAGCGCGCGGCGCGTACGACATCGTAGGCGCCTGCGCGCCGATGCAGGAGGTCTTCCGTTTCATCGCCAAGGCCGCCCCCGCCGAGGCCGGCGTGCTGATCGAGGGGGAGAGCGGCACCGGAAAGGAACTGGTCGCGCGCGCCCTCCACCTGAACAGCCGCCGCAAGCACCAGCCCTTCGAGGCGCTCAACTGCGCCGCCATGGCCCCCACGCTCCTCGAAAGCGAACTGTTCGGCCACGTCAAAGGCTCCTTCACCGGTGCCGATCGCGACCGCCCCGGTCGCTTCGAATTGGCCGACGGCGGCACGCTCTTCCTCGACGAGATCGGCGAACTGCCCGACGGCAGCCAGTCCAAGCTGCTGCGCGTGATCGAGGATGGCACGCTGCGGCGTGTCGGGGATGTGAAGGACCGGAAGGTGAACGTCCGCGTGGTCGCCGCCACCAATAAGAAGCTCGCCGACGAAGTCGCCGCGGGCCGCTTCCGCGAAGACCTCTACTTCCGCCTCAACATCCTCAAAATCTCCCTCCCGCCGCTGCGAAACCGAGGCGAGGATATCGACCTGCTCGCGGAGCATTACCTGAAGCACTTCGCCGACAAGTGCGGTCGGCCCGCGCTGCGCTTCGACCCGGACGTCCTGCGCCTCTTCCGCCGCCACGAGTGGCGCGGCAACGTGCGCGAGCTGCGCAACGCCGTCGAGCGCATGGTGGTCATGGCCGAGGGGAATACGCTGGGGACCGAGGAAGTGCCGTACGAAATCCGCTCCAGCGTCAAATCGGTCGAGGTGCGCGAGACGACCGCCGTCGAAGTGGGCGAGGCGCTGCCCACCCTGCGCGACCTGGAGAAGGGGCACATCGAGCGCGTCCTGCGCCACACCGCCGGCAACAAGAAGGAAGCCGCACGCATCCTCGACATCGACCGCAGCACGCTTTACGCCAAGCTCAAAGCGTATGGCCTGGAGTCGAAAGAAGAGGGGGCGTAGGATGCAGGTCCCGACATGGCCGCCGGTGGAACCATGAAGAAGCGGCGCGCCGTGTGGGCAGGAGAACGCGCCGGCATCCCCATCGCCGGCGGCAGGCTGATCGACCTGCATGCCCATCTCTGGGCGGGCCGCGAGGAACTGGACGCGCGCCTGATGCTGGAGGAAGCGGAGATCCTCGGCGCGGAATACATTGCCATCAGCCATCTCTGGGGTTACAACCCCTCCCCGGATCAGGTTCACCAGGGGAACGACCACGTCGCGCGGTGGGTCAAGCAGTCCGGCGGACGTTTCCGCGGACAGGCCATCCTGAACCCCCGTCACGGCAAGCGCGCGCTGGCGGAACTGCGCCGCTGCTATGAAGAACTCGGCATGCGCATGGTCAAACTCTGGGTCGCCGCCCGCTGCACGAACCCCATTGTTTTCCCCATCGTCGAGCGCTGCATCGACCTGCGCCTGCCGATCCTCCAGCATGCCTTCTGCAAAGCCACCGGCAATCTCTCGAACGAATCCCTCCCCGAGGACGTGGCGGAGCTTGCCCTCCGTTACCCGCAGGCGCGCTTCGTCATGGCGCACGTCGCCGGGGACTACATCCGGGGCGCGTGGGCCATCCGCCGCGCGCCCAACGTCTGGGCCGACATCAGCGGCACTTACTGCGAGGCCGGCATGGTCGAAACGGCCGTCCGCGAACTGGGCGCTTCCCGCGTGATCTTCGGCTCGGACAACGGCATCGCCTTCAACCTGGGCAAAGTCCAGGACGCGCGCATCTCCGATGCGGACAAGGCAAGGATCTTCTACCGCAACGCGAAGGAGCTTCTGCCATGATCTGCGACGTGGGCTGCTTCCTGGGCGCCTGGCCGTTCCGCTCCCTGCCCTCCTCGGGTCCGCGCGGTCTTAAGGCCATGGCCCGGAAACAGGGCGTGACGTGCGTCGCCGTCTCCGCCTTTGAAGAAGTCTTTCACGAAGACGCATTCCGCGCCACGGCGCGGCTGACGGGCCGGCTCGCCTCTCTCCCCATGGCGCGCCAATTCCAGGTGGTCAACCCCCTCTTCCCGGGCTGGCAGCGCGACCTGGAGCGCGGCGTCCGGGAACTTGGCATTCGGGGCGTGCGGCTCACCCCCGGTTATCATGGATACGCCCTGACCGACCCCGCCGTTCAAGCGCTGGCCGACGCCGCGCGCGAATTCCAACTGCCCGTCGCCATCCACGCCCGCCTGCAGGATGAGCGAATGCACTGGATTTCCCGCTTCCCCCCGGTCCCGGTGAAGGAGGCCGGGGAATTCCTTGCGAAGACGCCCGGCTTGCGCGTCGCACTGCTGGGATTCGAAGTGGGCGAGGCCGGCTCCATCTCCGCGATCATCAAAGACCGCCCCGCCGCATGGGTGGATTGGTCGCGGCTGCGCTGCATGTTGTGGGGACTCGACCGATTGCTTGAACAGATTCCGGCGGAACGAATCCTCTACGGCAGCCTCTGGCCGCTGCAGACCCCCTCGGCCATGCTCAACCTGGCGAAGGTTGCGCGGATCGGAGAAGCGGCCCGCAAGCGAATCCTCTGGACAAACGGCATCCGATTCCTCACCGGCCGCGGCCGGTAGGCGTAGTGACGGCGCAGTGGGGACCAGCGCACCGGGGACACAACGCAGTGGGGACACAAAACTTTCCTTTGGAAAGTATTGTGTCCCCACCGTCCCCCCCCGCCGTTCGCACCGCCCCCCCCGCCCGTCCCCCCGCCGTCCCCGTGTCCCCACCGCCCCCCCCTTCCACTCCTCGCTTGCGTCCCACGGAAATATCGGCTACACTGCGCATGGTTCGCTGGTCGACCGGTGGACCAACGAATCATAACTTGTTTTGCTCATTGGCTCCGTGATTCCTGCGAAGAGCCGCTTGAACTGATCGTCATTCAGAGAACCATATGCTTAAACCGATCCGTCGCGAATCACTTGTGGACAATGCCGTCACGACCATCCACAATTATATTATTGACGAGGCTATGCAACCCGGCGACCCGCTGCCCCCCGAAAGGCAACTGGCCGGAGCGCTGGTCATCAGCCGCATGACCCTCAGGCACGCCCTGGCCATTCTGGAGGGAAAGGGCACCATCCGGCGCGACCGCGGCCGGGCGGTCGTCGCAGCTTCCATGGTGGATTCCCACCACATGGGCAGCCCCGAGGCCTTGCGCCGCGAGTTCAGCCGGCTGACCGAACTGCGCTACGCGATCGAAGTGGGCACCACGGAATATGCCTGCCAGCGGCGGACGCAGGAGCAACTGGCGCGACTCCACGCGATCGTCGACAAAATGGCCAAGGACCATCTGGCCGATCTGCCGAACAGTGAGAACGACGTGCGCTTTCACCTCTTGCTGCTCGAATGCGCCGGAGAGGAGCTCGCCGAGAGCTTCGGCGACGTGGTCCAGGATTTCTTTCGCATGGCCACGGTAACCCGCCCCTCGCTGATCGCCCACGGGCAGTCGGAGCGGATCGTCACGGAACACCGGGCCATTCTGGATGCGCTGGAGAAACGGGATGCCGACGAGCTTCGCAGGTTGTACATCCAGGGGCTGGAAAAGAGCCGCCTCGACGGCGCGCCCGTCGAATCCCCCGCCCTGGTCGCTTCTGGCGCCGTCTCCTCGGAACGGGAGGGACATTGAATGGACCGTTTCGTTGCCTCCGTCGAACCTCCCCTGTCGTCCCTGAAAGCGTGCATCACGCCAGGGAGGGCCATCGCATGACTCCCCGGGAACGCGTGCGCGCGGTGTACCAGGGCAAAAAGCCCGACCAGGTTCCGCTGATGCTGGACCTTTCCCACTGGTACAAGAAGAACCGGAACGTGCCCTTCAATCTCTCCGGCTTCACCCAGGTGGAACAGGGGCTGGTGGACTTGCACAAGCAGATCGGCGCGCTGGCCTACTGCGAGATGGGGAGCTTCTATACTCTCGCCTCCGACGATCCCGAGGCCGTGGTGGAGTCCCGCACGGAGCGCGGCGTCTTCTCCACCCGCATCACCACGCCGCTGGGATCGCTCTGCGAGGAGCGCGTATTCAACCCGGAGAGCTATTCCTACGGCATCCGAAAGCACCTGCTCGAATCCACGGACGACTTCCCCATCGTGGAGTTCCTGCTGGAGCGCCTGCGCTGCCGGCCCCGATGGGAGTTGTATCGGGCGTGGCAGGATGCGTTGGGCGAACTGGCCTACCCCTACGCCCAATTGCCGTACTCCGGGTCGGGGTACCTCATGGCGCGGAACATGGCGGTGGACCGCGCCGTGTTCGCGGTGCTGGACGAACCGCAGAAGGTGCAGCGCCTCGTGCAGGCCGTCAACGCCTGCAACCTGCGGATTCTCGACGCCCTTCTCGACGGCCCGTTTGAAACCCTGCTCGTCAGCGATAATTACGACAGCAATGTGCAGACGAAGGAATTCTTCGACACGTATGTGCGCGAGTACTACTCCGAAGTCGCGCGGCGGCTGCATGCGCGAGGCAAAACTCTGGCGGTGCACGTCGACGGGGAGAGCCGGGGAGTGTTGGGCTGGCTGGCGGAGTGCGGCGTCGACTGCGCGGACGCCGTCACGCCCGCGCCGATGTTCTCCCTGACTCCCGCCCAGATGCGCGCGCAGGCCGGGCCGCGTTTGATCCTCTCCGGCGGCATACCCGCCGGCCTGTTCGGCGCCACCGGCAGCGACGCCGCCTTCATTGAATGCGTCAAACGCTGGCTGGATACGCGGCGCGATTCTCCCCGGTTGATCATGGCCGCCGGCGACCAGGCGCCCACCGATGCACCGTTCGACCGCATCGCGATGCTCCCGGAGCTGGTGGCGCACTATGGCGCGTACTGATCGGTTCCCCTCAATTAGTCAGGAGAGAGACCATGCATCGCATTCTGGTGGTTGGCGGCGGCAGCATCGGCGAGAGGCATCTTCGCTGTTTCCTGAAGACCGGGCGCGCGGAAGTGGCGCTGTGCGATAACCGCCCCGAGCGGCTGAAGCAAATCGCCGCGGCGTATCCGCTGGTCGGCGCCTATGAGGACTTCAACCGCATCGACCTCTCCAAGTTCTACGCCGTGGTGATCGGCGTCCCGGCGCACCTGCATGTGCCCTGGGCGCGCAAAGCCGTGGAAGCCGGCGCACACACGCTGATCGAAAAGCCGCTCTCCCTCTCCCTGGAGGGCATCGACGAACTCGACCGTCTGGCCAAGTCGACGCGGCGCACGGTCGGCGTGGCGCACGTCCGGCGCGCCATGCCCGCCATGAAAGTGGCGAAGCGGGAGCTCGAGAGCGGGAAGATCGGCGACGTGCTGGCCTGCTCCTTCATCGGCCTCTACGATCATCGCACGGCGCGCCCCGACTACCGCAGCACCTACTGGGCCCATCGCGCGCAGGGGGGCGGGGCCGTCTTCGACGTCTCCAGCCACATCACCAATATGATCCAGTGGTACCTGGGGCCGATCAAGAGCGTGATGGCGCAATACGATCACCTCCTGATCGAAGGGACCGATGCGGAGGACACGCTCTCCTACCTGCTGCGCTTCCGCAACAGTCCGGCGCTCGGTGCCGTCCATCTGGTCGCCTGGCAGGCGGAGCGCACCGACCAGCTCATCCTCTCGGGAACCAAGGGGAGCATCCACTGCGACGCCTGGACGGGCCGCGTCGGCGTCGTCCTGCGCGATGGAAACTGGACCTGGACCGAGGGGCTCAGGGACAAGCCGGACGCCAAAGGGCAAACGGACGCGCCGTTCATTTTCGAAGCGGAGAACTTCCTCGACGCGACGGAAGGGAAGGGAACGATCATGTGCTCGCTGCTCGAAGCGCGCCACACGATTGAGACGTGCCTCGCCCTCTCCGAAAGCGGCCGGCGCCGCGCGGAGGTGGTACTGGAGGACCGCAAGGATATTTCAGGAAGTTGAAAGGACTCTGCCATGATGATGCGCCCAAGCCGCGTTCTCAGACAACTGCGGGCCGGCAAACCGGCCAGTTGCACGAAGCTCAATTTGATGGACGCGCGCGCCGCCGAGATCGCCTGCCAGAGCGGCTTCGACTGCATCTGGTATGACAACGAGCATTCCGCGACGGACTGGAAGGACCTGGAGCACTTGGTCCGCACCGCCAAGATCTTCGACACCGATGCCCTCGTGCGCGTATCGCGCGGAGGGTACTCCGACTACATCCGTCCGCTGGAGTTGGACGCGGCCGGCATCATGGTCCCGCACATCATGAGCCTCGCCGACGCCAAGTCCGTCGCGCGGATGACCAAGTTCCACCCGATCGGCCGCCGCCCCGTGGATGGCGGGAACGCCGACGGGGCTTACTGCCGAATCGAGTTCACTTCCTACCTCGAACAGGCGAACCGGGAACGCTTCGTGATCGTCCAGATCGAAGACCCCGAGCCGCTGGCGGAGCTGGACGCCATCGCGGCCGTGCCCGGGATCGACATGCTGTTCTTCGGCCCCGGCGACTTCTCCCACGGGATCGGCAAGCCCGGCCAGTGGAACGCGCCGGAGATCGCCGCCACGCGCAAGGCCGTCGCCAAAGCCGCCGTCAAGCATGGCAAATTCGCCGGCACCGTCTCCGACGCCGCGGGCCTCCGCGAGCGCCTCGACCTGGGCTATCGCTTCATCTCCGTCGGCGCCGACGTGCTCTCGCTGACGCGTTACTGGGATGACATTGCCAAGGCCTTCTCGGACAACGGTTTCGGCAAGTGACCCCGCACTGACAGGAAAGGACCGATCATGAGCGCTCTGGTTCCCAAGCCGGACCACATCCGTTTGGCGATGCTGGGCATGGTGGACGGCAACGGCCATCCCTATTCCTGGAGCGCGATCTTCAACGGATATGACCGGCAGGCCATGTCGGAATGCCCTTTCGCCGGAATCCCCAAGTACCTCTTCGCCGAAGACCCCAAAACGCTCCAGATCCAGGGGGCGCGCGTCACGCACGTCTGGACCGACGACCCCAAGGACGCGCCGCACGTCGCCAAGGCCTCCCGGATTCCGAACGTCGTCAGCAAGCCGACCGACGTGATCGGCCAGGTGGACGCGGTGATCATCGCCACCGACAAGGGCTGGGAGCACGTGGAGCGCGCGCGTCCCTTTGTCGAGGCGGGGCTGCCCGTATTCATTGACAAGCCGCTGGTCGACAACGAGCCGGACCTGAAAGTCTTTCATCGCTGGGTGCGCGAAGGCCGACCGATCCTCACGTCCAGCGGCATGCGGTACTCGAAGGAGTTCATGGACGTCAAGAAGCGCCTGGCGGAAATCGGCGAGCCCCGCTTCCTGATCAATACGACGGCCAAGAGCTGGGAGCGGTACGGCATTCACGCCGCGGAAGGGCTGTACCCGATTCTCGGCCCCGGCTATCTTTCCGTGCGCAACACGGGGGGCGTTGACCGCAACATCGTCCATTGCAAGCACTCCTGCGGCGCGGACGTGCTCTTTGTCGCCAACAAGGACATGTACGGCGGCTTCTGCAGGCTCTCGGCCATCGGAACGAAAGAGGCGATTGACGCCCCCTTCGTGGACACGTTCTTCGCATTCAAGAGCCAGCTTCTGGCGTTCGCGCACTTCCTGCGAACCGGGGAACGCCCCTTCCCCTGGTCGGAAACGGTCGAACTCATGAAGATCGTCATCGCCGGCATTCGCAGCCGCGAGGAGGGGGGCCGCGAAGTGCTGCTGAGCGAAATCAGCGAGGAATGAGTGATCGGGACACAATGCTTTCCTTCGGAAAGTTTTGTGTCCCAACCCTGTCTCACGCCAAAGGCAGCGCCGACGGGCTGGTTTCAACAGAGCAAAACCGGCTCCAACTCCCGCAACGCGACCTCGACCTCGCTGGCATTCGCGGAAAACAAAGTGTACCATTCCATTTATTCGCGCGGCGCTTGACACAGCCGGGCGTTTCGATGGACTCCACCGCCTCACGAGGGCCAAGAGATGAAGTACCCGCTGGTTGACGAGCGGCGCTGGGAGATTGTGCCCTTCAAGGAGCACCCCGGCCACGATTCGATCTGGGCGATGGTCCGCGGCGCGGACGGGCACATCTACATCGGCCTGTGCTGGGAATACTCCGGCGGCGGCATCGCGCAACTATACCGCTACAACGTCGCCTCGAAGAAGCTGGAGCACTGCCTGGACCTGGGGGAAGTCACCGGCGAGCGCCCCTCCAACGGACACGCCACGCAGGGCAAGATACACTTCTCTCTCTGCGCCGCTTCCGACGGCGCCATCTACGGGACCACCCACTGCACCACCCCGCCCATGGGCCATGCCGTCTGGAACCCCTGCGGCATGTGGGACGACCCGCTCTTGGGCTACCCCGGCGGGCACATCTTCCGCTACGACCCGAAGAGCGGCAAGGCCGTCGACTTCGGCATCCTCTTTCCCAACGAGGGCCTTCCTTTCATGGTCCTCGATGAAAAGCGCGACCGCCTCTACGGCATCACCTATCCGAAAGCGCACTTCTTCCGGGTGAACATGGCCGGGCGCGACCTGGTCGACTACGGACGCGTCTCCTCCTGGTATCCTATCGGCCTCTGTTTCGACCCGCGCATGAACATCTTCTTCTCCGATACGAACTCGCAACTCATCAAGTACGACGTGAAGCAGGACCGGCTGATCTTCACGCGCCAGACGCCCTATGCCAACCCCTGGAACGCCTCCAAGCGGTTTTCCTGGATCAGCAATCTGAACCTCGCCGAGGATGGGAAAATCTACGGCACGCACTACCACAATCCGCACCTGTTCCGGTTCGACCCGGCCGAGGAAACCCCGCGCATCGAGGACCTTGGAAGGGGAGCGGACACCGACGCCTGCCAGCAACTGCGATGCCTCGTGCCGGACGGCCGCGGGCGAATCTACTACCTCGCCTGGGTCGCGAAGGGACCGGGAGAGGCCGGCCCGCATTTCTGGTGCTGCTATCACCTCGACACGGGCAAGAAGGAAGTGCTCGGGCAACTGCAGGCTCATGGCGTCACGCCCTGGAGCTGGATCGGCGTGACGGACCTGGAAGGAAACATCTACATCAAGGGCAATGGCCGCCCGATGACGCTGGCAATTTACCACCCGAACGCATAGAGAGGACCCGATGGCTGCTCACAGGAAACCGGTGCGCCCCCCCGCCGAGCAAACGCCCCTCATCGGCCCTGCCGATGTCGCGGACAAGTTCCGGTTCTTCTTCGACAAGGTCTCTCCCTGGGTGAGCGCGGGAAGCGTGTATGGATTCCCGATGCACGAAGAGATGACCGAGCCGACCATCCTGGAGGGCGAATCCTCCATCGGCGCGCTGACAACCACGCCGACGGGGGTGGTTCTGGGCATCACCACGGGCCGCCGCGGCCACCTCTTCTACTTCCATCACTCCTTCTACGTGGTCGACCTGGGTGTGCTGGGGGAGGGTGTCACGGGCGGGGCCATCGTCACTACGCTCGGCGACAAGATCGTGGGCGGCTGGCGCGGGCAGGACGGCGGCCTCTTCCGCCACGACGCCCGGCATGAACTGGGCACAGGCCAGGAGGATTTCTATTCCCGCAAAGCGCCCGTCGAAAGGCTCTCTCTGCCCGGGAAGGGAGAAGGCGTCCTGGCGCTGGTCTACAATCCCACAGCCGGCGCGACCTATGGGCTCACCACCTCCAACCGCATCATCTCCCTGGCCGACGACGCCCGGAAGGTCCGCGTCGAAGTTCAGGCCGATGCGCGCCTCGCGCCCGCGCTCCTCCGCCTGCCCGACGGGCGGTTGCTTGGCGCGTGCGAAGAGGGCCAGCTCTGGACCTATCGCCCCGGCACCCGGGCCATCGAAAAGACCGGCGCGTTCGCCCCGTGCGAAAAGGGAAAGCGCTACGTCGCGAGCGTGCAGAGCCTGTTGCTCACCCGCAACGGCGTCGTCTATGGCGGCAGCGGGACGGATGGATTCTTCTTTTCCTTCGATCCGGCAACCGGCGCGCTGCTGAACTTCGGCAAGCCGCACCGGCAGTCCTTCATCCGCGCGCTCACCGAGGGGCACGACGGCTTGATCTACGGCGTCGTGGAAGAGCCGAAGGGCATGGCGCACCTCTTCACGTTCGACCCCGCCGGGCGCGTTTTCGAGGACCTCGGGATACTCAACACCTTCATCCCCGTGCAATGGTCGCCTCATTCCATCGGCGCGCTCTGCACCGGCATTCACGGCGAAATCTACGCCGGAGAGAGCGACACCATCTCGCACCTTTTCGTCTATTATCCGCCCGTGGTTCGCAGAACCGGCTTCGAGACGGCTCCAGGCTGAGCGCCTGCCATCCGAGTCCCGATAGCGCCAAACCCCTCAGAGGAAGGTCCCCGAATGACATCCAGAGAACGCGTCCTCGCGGCGGTCAACCACACCCAACCCGACCGCGTGCCCATCAGCCTGCGTTTCGCTCCCGCCGCCATGCTGAAGTTGAAGGAACGCCTGGGCATGACCGAGCCGGAAGTTGTCGAGTGGATCGGCGTGGACCTCGTCACCGTCCGCCCGTCCATTCGCCGCCCGGCTTCCGACAAGCTCTACGCCGACCCGACCATCGAGGTCACGCCCGAGGGGCTCCTCCTGGACATCTACCGCGTCCCCTTCCGCGAAGTCCGCACGGAATACCAGAACTATGTCGAGCTGGCGGGCATCCCCCCGCTGCGGGAGGCCGAGCATCTCGACGAACTGAACCGCTATCCCTGGCCTCAACTGGATCTGTGGGACTTCTCGACGATTCCGGCCGCGCTGGCGGCGAACCGGCACAAAGCCACCTGGGCGCGCTGCCGCGGCGTCTTTGAAATCGCGCACTTCATGCGCGGGATGGATCGCCTCATGCTCGACCTGACGCTGAACCCGGAGTTCGCCAACTGCCTCATGGACCACATCATGGAGTGCCTCCTGACGCTGGTCCGGCGGACCCTGGAGGCGGGCAAGGGAGAATACGCGATCTACGAGTACAACGACGACGTCGCCTCACAGCGCGCGCTTCTGATGTCGCCCACGATGTGGCGCGAACTCATCAAGCCGCGCATGGCGCAGGTCTGCAAACTGATTCACCAGCACGGCGCCAAGGTGCGCTACCACTCCTGCGGAGCGGTTTACCCCATCATTCCCGACCTCATCGAGATCGGCGTGGACATCCTGAACCCCGTCCAGCCGCTGGCAACGAACATGGACCCGTTCCGCCTCAAGGCCGAGTTTGGAGACCGGCTGACGTTCGACGGCGGCATCGATATTCAGCACCTGCTGGTCCACGCATCCCCCGAGGAAGTCCGCCGGCACGTGCGCCGGATCATCGACGTGGTCGGCCGCGACGGCGGCTACCTCCTGGCCGGCTCCCACACGATCCAGGCGGATGCCCCCGTGGAGAACCTCCTGGCGATGATTGAGGCGGCGCGCGCGGCGTAGAATCCGCGCCGCCTGACTTGCCCGGTACGTCCGCTATGCTCGTCCGTGGCCGGAGGGGGCAGGGTCCGTCGGCTGAAATGCCGCCGGCTATTTTGCGGCGGCTCGTGGACAGTGCTTCTTTCGGAAGCCGTTTCAGTAGAGGTCCGCCAGGTCCTTCACTTCTCCCGGCGCGCCGGGCAGGCGCGCGTTCCGCGCTCGCAGGGTCTCGGCCAGGCCTTTCACGGCCTCCCTCGACAGAGGCGTGGCCCCGCCGATCATCTGAGCGATGGCCACGCTCTTGGCGGACGTTTCCAGCATTTCCAGCAGTTCGAAGCAGCGCGAAAGCCCCTCCCGGCAGAGCACGACCGCGCCATGGTTGCGCATGAGGAACGCATTGTGCCGCATAATGACCGGATCGAATTTCCGGGCCAGATCCTCGGTCAGAGGCTGGGCGTATTCCGTCAGCGCCACGGGCCCGACCTCGATGACCGGCTCCGGAAGCCAGGGCATCTGCAAAAGCTCCGGCTTCGACAGGGCAAACGCCGTCAGCCAGGTCGGATGCGCGTGGATGATGGAGACGATGTCCGGCCGCTTTGCGTAAATGCCCAGGTGAATGCGAACCTCCCCGGTGGGCTCCCGCTTCTCCGCGGCAAAAAGGACCCGGCTGTCCGCTCCCACGATGAGGACGTCGTCGAAGCGGATCTTTCCCTTGTTCATCTTCGTCGGCGTGATGAGTACGCGGTCGGGACCCACCCGCCAGGAGAGATTGCCCCCCTGGCTTGTGACGTACTGGCGAAGCGCGGCCGCTCCGCATGCTTCGACCGTCTCATTGATCTCACGCTCAAACTGCTTTTGGAGAGTGTGCATCGCCTTCCTTTTCGTTCCCGAACGGCATCGCTTCCCCGGCTCCTCCGCCCCGGTCCATTGCGCGCTAGCGGGGCAGGAGCATGCGGCGAAGCAGCGCGGAGCTCTTCGTGGCGTCGCCCTCCTTCAGGAGAGCGGTGATTGCGGCCCGGTGACGGTTCACCCCATTCTGCATCGCCCGGAGCCATGACACGCTCTCGGACAGCGCGCGCGTGGCATCCTCGCGATACGGATACTGGTCCATCGAGTACCATCCCTTGTACTCGATGCGGTCGAGCCAGTAGAGCAGTTCGATGTACTCGACGGTGTGGACCGATCCGACCATCATGTCGTCGTCCCACGAGCGGTAGTTGTCGTTGAAGTGCAGATGAAAGAGCTTGCCGCCGGCGCACTGGGCCATGCAGGCGGCTTCCGAGACGTTCTCGCCGGCCACGAAGGAATGGCCCACGTCAATAGTCACCCCCACGTTGTCCAGGCCGATCTCCCGGCAGACCAGGAGCGTATCCGCCATTCTCGCCAGGTAGCTGTGCGTGCGCGGTTCCTTGGGTTTATATTCCAGGGCGAAGCGAATCTTGGGGAAGGCCCTCGCGCAGGCGCGGACGCCTTCAACCAGCCAGGCGCGCTCGCGAATGTAGTCCGTCTGCATGGGGTAGTCGTACCCGTCCTGGCCGTTCCAGATATTGATCAGCCCGCAGCCCAGCGCGAGGGCCATCTCGCAGGCCTCCAGGGTGGTTTCCCTGGCCTTGCGGCGGATCGTTGCGTCACGGGAAGTGAACGCGCCCTTCCCGAAGATGGGCTGCGAAAAATGATCCGGAATGATCGAGACGCACTTGAGCCCAAGCTCCTTCGTCGTCTTGCCCATTTCCCGGACGTTGTCGAGCCGGATGTCCCAGGTGCCGACCAATTCCACTCCGGTAACCCCGTCAATCCGCGCCGCGCGTCTGAGCATCGTCAGCGTATCGGGATTGTCCTTGTAGCCGGAGGAACAGAATCGGTCGCGGGTGTTTCCCAGGTTCCCTAGAATCACGGAATACTTCTTCGCCGCCATGACCACCACCTCCCAATAGGTGCCGTTGCAGCCGGAATGCGCCTCACCGGAGCTCGTTTATCACCGCGCGCGGATTGTACAGCCTTGTCACATCTCCTTCAAGAGCGCGGCGACCCGGGCAGGGGCTTTCCCAGGCAGGGCCCCTCGTCATTGCGAAGGCAGCGGTCCTTCTCCGGACGGCGCGGAGTGACGCTCACTTCAGGCGGCTGACGAGGGATTGGATGACGGCGTCCGTCTCAGAGATAGGGTCCGCCAGCGGTTCCATGAAGTCCCACGGCTTGGTGCTGGCCAGAAAACGGTTCTCCTCGGCAGTCGCGCCGGTGAGCGGATGCTGAGCGTGAACCATTTTCAGGAAACGGAAAGAGCTGCTAAGGCGGTCGATGCGGTCCGCGTGCGCGTACATGTGTTGCACGACCCGCCGGAGGTTCTCGGGGGATGACGACGCGTAGAATTCGCGGATGTTCTCCATGTGCTCGCGCAGAACGTCGTCGAACTGGTCCTTGAAGGAGTCCCAGGGGAAGTCGAACTGCTTGAGGAAGAACAACGGCCCCGGAGGGCAGCGATCACTGCACCAGCGCTCAAGCCGCGTGGCCGTGTACGGGATCGAGGGATCCCACAACCCGTCGGAAAGAATGCGGAGCTGCTCCTCGAAATACGCCATGCCGTTGAGCGCCTCGTAGACCACGCCGTCCACTCCCAGGCGCTGCCACCGGCGCAGATCCTCCAGCAGAACGGCGGTGTTCGGCTGCGGGCAGGAAAGCGCGCCATGCAACTGGAGATTATGGAAGACGCACAGCCGCTGGTCGAACTTCTCCCGCCATTCACGGAGCCGGTCCATGAGATAGATGTTCACCGGCACCCCTTCGGCGGCGGGGTCCACCTCAGCCTCCCGGTTCTTGACGTGAATGGGATGTTCATCGCCGAGCGGCCGCCAGCGATTCCGAAGGTGGTCGTCAAACAGAACCCCGTCCAGCCGGCGATGGAGCGCCATGTCCGCAGGAGGCCGCAGCCGCTGGACGTACACGAGCGATTCGAGTTCCTTCTCGGGGGCGAGTTCGCTCCCGGCATCCACGAAGCACTTCAGAAGCGGCTGCCACTGCTCGACCGGGTTCAGGCCGCGGCATTTGGGACAGCGGC
Source organism: uncultured Planctomycetota bacterium (assembly GCA_903901045.1). Lineage (GTDB taxonomy): Bacteria > Planctomycetota > Brocadiia > CAIUPP01 > CAIUPP01 > CAIUPP01. The sequence goes on along the minus strand of CAIUPP010000017.1, from coordinate 21,405 downwards.
AATGGCCGTAGCCGTCCCCCGTCATCGCGACAAGCCGGGCCGCCGGGCCGGTCTGCGTTTTGAAAAACTCCCGCGCGCCCCGCCGAAAGGCCTCGACCCCCTCCGGATCGCTGACGCAGAGACGGGTTTCGCATTCGACGCGCTGGGTGTACGGGGTTCCATCTTCCCACGTCGCGAGCCATCGGACCGGCGCATCGGGCGGAAGAAACGCCATGGAGGTGTAGACGTAGAAGACCAGGTCAATGCCGCGCTTGGCGCATTCCTCGACGATCAGCTCCCGGTGGCGCTTCCAGCCGTAGTTGACGTGGACGACGAGCGAGTTCAGCCGCCACTTGCCCATCCGGTCGATCAACTGGCGCAGTTCGGCGGGGGTGTGCCGGGCGAGGGACTCGCAGGTGTTGATCCCTCGCGTGGTGAAGGCGGCCCGGAAGACCCCGGGCGCGCGACCCCCCAGCGCGTGGTAGACCCCGTGCAGGCAGGAGCGGGCGTTCGATCCGGTCACGCGGATGCCGGCCCCTCGGCGCTCGACGGCATAGCGGTCGCCGGGCTCGGGGAGGACCTTCAATTCAACGGCCAGGTCGCCGGCTTCGCGCCGGGCGAACGCCAGAATCTTCGCCTCATTCGAGTGCGCGGGCACTCGGGACCTCTCGCGATGCACGGCATCTTCAGATGGGCAGAAACGCAGCATAGGATCGCATCCGAAAGAAGAATTGCTCACTTCGGGTACAGCAACTCCTGCCCCGCCAGCGGGCCCTGCTTGTGTTTGATCCAGTACTTGCCGGCGGGCGCGTGGAGGCCGTATCCGGTGAACTCCTTGTCCCCCGGGAACACATAGGTGTAATTGGGCCCGTCGGAGTAATCCACGCGGCGGCCATCCACCAGCGCGGAGAACTCCAGAAGCTCCTTCCCCCTGGCAGCCAGCCATCCCCCTTTCGGCAGGAGGAACGTCTCGCCGTTGCGCACCACAGTCCAGGTCTTGCCCGCCGGATTGCAGTTGGCCCAGATTTCCAGCCCGTTCTTGTAGCGGATGAAGGTCTGGCTCTCGAACTGGATGTCGCGCGCGACCGCCTCGCTCGTGCCGATCAGCTTGTTTCCGTCGAAATGGAGAATTTCAGCCACCGGCTCCATGACGTATTGCTCCTGGAGCTGCTGCACCATGAAGTAGGTGAGGAAACGGATGGGCCAGAAGGAGGCGGCCGGGGATACGCTATGGTACGGCTCCTGAATGCCGATGTTCCCGAACGCAATCTCCGAGCAAACGAAATTGTAGTACTCCTCAATCGGGGGGTAGGCCTTGTCGCTGAACATATAGGGGCACGGCCCCATCCCCAGGTCGCCGCCGAGTTCGTGCGTCTTGAGAAGCTGGAAGTTGACGAACAGCGGGGTGGGCTTCTTGCGGGTCTCGTCGTACGTCTGCCCGTAGCTGCCGTCCACAAGCCCCGCCTCGCGGAAATGGTGTCCACATCCTTCGCTGAAGACGGGCCCCTGGACCACTTCGCGCACGTTTCGGTAGGCGCAGGCCATGGCGCGGAGCGTGTCGATCATCTTGCCGTTCTCCGGATAGCGATGGTCGTAGTCATTGCTCTCAAAGGCGTAGTTGGCGGTCCAGCCGTCCATGTAGATCACGTTGGCGCCGTACTTCCCCGCCCTCGCCTTGGAGACGGTGGCGCAATACTCGGGAAAGGCCCAGGGCTTGCAGTGCGTGGCCTGCACCCAGGTGGTGCGCCAGTTCCCATCCGGCCCATAGGCCATCCAGTCGTAATGGAAGAAGTCGCAGATCGGTTGCAGGAAGCTGTACCCCTCGTAGTAGCCCGTGCGCATCCCCTTCTCGCGCATCCATTGGTAGAAGGAGATGACGGCGTCGTCGCCGCCGTACTTCTCAAAGGCCTGTGCGTTGCGCATGCGTCCGGTGAACGGCTCCGACCCGCGCCCGCCGCGCCAACTCCAGAACCCGGCGTGCCAGATGAAATAGAGGTCGGTCATTCCGTAGTCCACCGCCTGCTGCACGTACGCCTTCACCGTCGGAAGGTCCGTGCCGTTCACCAACTGCCAGAGATACTTCTTCAAGACGGCCTTGTTGGGCGAGGGAGGGTTGTTGACCGTCGGCAGCACTTCGTCGTAGTCGGAGCTGACGGCGATGTAGAACCGCTCCTTCAGCGGAAACCGCGACCCGTCGGTCCTCGGCAGATAAGCGTACTTCGACGAGTCCGAGAAGGTGTACCAGGCCTTGTCCCCCGCGATGTTGTTCGCGCCGGTGTATGGCAAGGTGGAAACGTTGGAAAGATACCAGTCCGGCAGATAGGACACGAAGAATCCCCGATCCAGGAGAATGTTCGGGCTCCACCGCATATACGGCGTCTCGACGATCTTCGGCGCCTTCAAACCGTCCGCGTGGCCGAAAAGCCATTGGTCCACCGTGGCCGAATCGGACTCCGCCTCGACCGCCAGCGCCTTCCCCATGAGGTAGAAAGTGTAGCGCACCGTCGTTGCCCCGGCGGGAGACTCGAATTTCCAGGAGATCAGCACCTTGTCCCCTTCCAGCTTCGAACCAAGGCAGGCTCGCTTGACGGTTTCATCCCGCACCGGGTCGACAATCGTGGTGCCGTAGATCAGGACCGGTCCGCTTTCGACCGCGGGGCGGAAGCGGCCACCCCCGCCGATGTCCACGGAGATGTCGGAGAACGTTCCGCTCTTGGGCTCGACGATATAGCGGACGACTTCTTCCTGACCGGAGCGCGCTTCCCCGGCGGTCTTGTTCTGCGCCGGGGCGCGGTATTCCAGGACGAAGGCGCTCTCTTTCTTCGAGGCTTTCGTGGCCACCTTGGATTGGGTGACCGGGGCGGAGCCGGAATCGGTGACCGGGAGTTTGACGATCGGCCCGATGTGCTCGAACTTCGGCGGCGGGCCGGAGAGGTCAAACTTGATGAAACGCATCTCGTCCAGCGTGAAGAGATATGCCTGGTCTTTCACAAGCGGGCCGATTTCCATGGAAACCAGTTCCGCACCGACCGGAGTCAGGCGGGAGGAATCGCGATTGCGGTACAGCGTCCAGTCATAGAAGATCTTTCCGCCGCGCGAGTAGCAGAGGTCCCCGCCGCGGACGGAATAGGTTTCTCCGGACGGATCGCGGAAATTGACGGTGAGGCTCAACCCGTCGTAGTAATGGCCGTGGACCCATGCCTCGACCGTGTCGAATGGATGCTCTATGCGGAGCGGCTTGGGCGGGCTGATGAGGACGCGCCCGTTGTTCCCGGTGCAATTCACCTCGATGCGCGCGTTGGGTACGCCGCGGATCCCCTGTTTCGATGAAAGGTAGAACTGCCCGTCACCATCGAAGAACGTCGCGGTCCAGCCCTCAATCGTGTTGAAGTCCACATCAGCCTTTTCGAAAAACGCATCCTTCCGGACGTCCGGCGGGAGGAAGTCCTCGTCTTTCGGGTTGGTGGGCAGCGGCGTGAGCTCCTGGCGCGCGAATGAAACCACCTTCCTGGGAATCCGGCTTTCGTCCGACACCTGGGCAATGCAGTTGTCCAGGTAGAGTTCGGCCGAGCCGTACGACGGAATGCACCAGCGGTTGTAGTCGATCTTCGTCCAGTTCACCTGGGGGCCGCCAGCGACGGCAGGGTCCTTCCCCTTGCCGAGCGGGACGCCGTTGACGCTGGAGTTGTTCAGTTGAGGCAGTCCGTCGCGCAGGACGAGCGCCACCTCGTTCCACTTGCCGCTCAGGAGCAGGCCGGAGGGGACGTACCAGGAGATGAACTTCTCATTGCTCCGGCTGCCGATGGTGAATTCAAACCGGTTTCCCATCGCTGCAGTTTCCGAGGAACCGATCTTGGAGGCGTCATCCACCCAGAGGTCGAAGCGGATCACGCCGTTCGCACCGATCAGCGAGAAGTCCTTCGCCTCCGGCCAGTTCATCTTGGTCAGCAGCACGCGGCCGGGCTTCGGCTCGGTGCGGAAGTGCAGCGAAGAATTCCCCTCCGAGGCGAGGTCATAGGTCTGTTCGAGGAAGGCCGGCTTCTCGTCGTAATATTTCTCCGGCGCGGCGCGGCCGTTCTCGATCACCCACCTGGTTTCCGGCGCACCCAGCGCCAGGACAGGAAAGAGGACCATGATTGCGGAAATACAGGCCCGGCATCCTCCTCGCATGAGCGTCTCCCCTTTCAAGCGGCGGACAGGTCCGCGCCGCGTTTCGACCGACGCCGCACCGGCGCACCGGGCGGGCCGGCATGGACGGGATCACTTGGCCGTCACAGCTTCCGCGACGCAGTTATCCAGGTAGAAGTCCGTCGCGCCGTACGTCGGGATGCACCACCGGTGATAGTTCACCTGACTCCAAACGGTTTCCTTGCTGCCCACCACCTGCGGCTCCTTGCCTTTGGAGAGCGGCGTGTCGTTCACGGTGGAGCCTTCGATCTGCGGCAGCCCATCGCGCAGCGCCAGGCGCACCTTGTTCCACTTCTTGTTCTGCAGAAGCGTCGAAGGAATATACCAGGAGGTGAATTTGTCGTTGGACCGGCTGCCGACGGTGAACTCGAACCGGTCTCCCATGGCGTCGGGAGCGGAGCCGACCTTGGAGGCGTCATCCACCCAGAGATCGAAGCGGATCGTTCCATTCGCGGCAATGGAGGTGAAGTCCGCCGCATCCGGCCAGTTGAATTTGGTGAGGAACACGCGTCCGGCCTTCTCGTCGGTCGAACGGAAGTGAAGCGCGGCCTCCCCCTCGGACAGCTGCGCCTTGCTTTGTTCCAGCAGGGCGGGCTTTTCGTCGTAGTACTTGTCCGGCTCGGCGCGACCGTTCTCTATGACGTACTTCCCCACCGGCGCTCCGAAGCTCAACGACCCCAGCAAACCCACGGCGAGCAGAGAGACAAGCGCGATTCTCGATTTCATAACGACACTCCTTGGGTATTGGACGCAGTCCACCCTCCTCCTTGAAGAGGAAGCATGGTTTCAGGTCCGCAAAGGGGGCTGAAGGCGCAACGCGCTCCCGCCGACTTGCGGCCGCCGGCGGGCGCGGTATGCCGTATCACGTTACCAGCCTCGGGTGGTCCCGACATCAACTCCAGCGCCCACGTCAAACTGGTGCCAGATGTCCGGCGTTACGGACACGGAAGAAGCCGTGGCTCCGTTCGACGACACATATCCCGCCGTAAACTCGCTGGCCCCCTGGTCCCACCACATCAGCTTCTGCTGGGAATCGCCGTACCACTTCGCGCTGAAGTCGCCATAGAGGATGTTGTACCCGTCGCGATGACCGTACCAGCCGACGCCGGGCCTGTTTGCCAAGGCAGGGACCTCGCATACGTCGGGACGGTCGAACGAGTCGGCGAGAAAAGCGCGCCCTCCCAGTTGCTTGCTCGTCTTGAAGTACGGCAGCCATTGGTTATGCATCTGGCGCGGATTCGTCCAGGGGACCGGCATGGTATAGCTGCCGGCAAAGACGTTACCGACCTGGCCGTTGTTGATGTCATACGCCGCCATCAACCGATAGGAATAGTTGGAGAGGAGTCGTCGCGTATATTGCAGCTCAGTCGCCCAGGTCGCGTTGGGGGCCCACATCTTGCCGACGTTGCTCCAGTTGCCGTGCGTGAGGATTCGCGAATCGGTTCCTCCGGCCGCTTTCAGTTCTTCCATCGTCGTCGCGCCGTTGTCCCTGTTGCTGTAGGAGGACTGACTGCCGAGCTTGATGTACAGTTCATCCGGCATGTTGCTGGCGGTCGGGCAGAAATACACCCCGAGGTTGCCGATGTATCCGCAACTGGCCAGGAAGCCCACGCCATGCGGAACCATGGCGAGGTTGCCGAGGGCGTAATTCGGCGTGCCTCTGCTGGTGTCGATTTGGCCCTGAGCGATGCACCGCATAAGGCTGCGTCCCCAGCCGGCAGCGCTGTAGCGCGCCGCATATGAAAGGTACCCCAGAATGCTGGTATCACAGACCGGCCAGGCCCGGATTACATCATGAGGCGCCGTACCTTTGGGGTCGGAGTACAACCCTACATCCGTGAGTGCGCCGCGTGTGATATCAAAATCCAGATTCCACGTTACGTTGAACGGCACGTAGTCCGAGTAGTCCGACAAGTAACTCGCGAAGCCCTTGGACATCTGGCTCAGGTTGTTCAAGCACGCCGTGCGCCGCGCCTTCTCCCGCGCCGCCGCCAGCGCGGGCAGCAGCATCCCGGCCAGAATCGCTATGATCGCGATCACGACTAACAACTCAATCAGCGTAAACGCCGAGCGCCAATTCCGCTGTCCTCGCATGGCCTTCTCGCCTCCAAATAGGGAACACAGGCACAGGAACTTGCCACTACCCGGATCATTAGGAATGTCGAAACTTACTGACATACTTCTCTACTCTCTATATATGATTGTAATTACTCATTTTCTCTTTGTCAAGCGGAAAATACATAGCTACCCGAAATTCTGCAAGGCTCACTTAGCCCTTGATACGCTGTCCTTATATCGATATCATGCCACCTATATACATCCCAGATGCTTGAACACACTCATAACCGAAATATTCTGATCTGCTTGACAGGCCTGGGGCCTTGCGATATGCTGGATATGTATATATGTCCGGCTGGACACAAGAGTAGCTATTTAATGCCTGAGTTCCAGGGCGAAATGATTTCCTATGGTCACGCAGAAGAAATACGAATTTGCCGTCAATGAGTTGCGGGAGAGAATAGGCGCATCCTGCAAGCATGGCGATCTGCTGCCATCGGAATCGGAACTCGCGGGGACACTCAGCGTCAGCGTTGGCACCGTGCGAAAGGCGCTGGACATTCTTGTGACGGACGGCCTGCTCGAAAAAAGGCAGGGCAAACGCGCCATCGTCAGAAGGCTCTTGACGGACCATGAGGGCGCCAGGAAGCGACTGGGAACGCTGCTCTTGATATGGCTGGACCAGCGAGGCTTCTTCCAGGAGGAGGCGATCGCGCTGCAGCGGCAACTGTTCCAGGCGGGCTTCGCCACCGCCTTTTGCAGCATGGGCACCCTGGCCAATGTGCCCAGCGTCGAAGAACTGAAAAGAGTTCTTGAGACGCACCTTTTTGACGGATTGATTTGCGGACCGTTGCTCGGCTGCTATGACAAGATCGCCCCCGCATTCGCCGATGTGACCCGTCCAACGGTGTTCATCGAGAACCGGGACCCCATCCCGGCGAACTTCGTGACGGTGGATATGGGCGCAGGCACCTACGCGGCGACAAAACACCTCCACCAGATCGGCTGCCGCACCATCCGCTACTATGGCAGTCCGGAGGACAAGGGAGCCTGGGGCAGGTTGCCGGGGATCATCCGCTTCGTCCAGGAATGCCAGCCCACGGTTTCTCTCGAAACGTTTGTTGTGCCCGCATGGGGCACGGTGGAGTCAGGCCATGAGACGGCCTCGCGCGAGTTCGCCGCCGGCCGCGTGCCCGACGGCATTCTTGCGCACAACGACTTCTGCGCCTTGGGAATTATGATGGCCGCCCGGGAGTTCGGCATTCGAATTCCGGAGGACCTCGCGCTGATCGGCTTTGACGACGTCGCCGACGCGTTGAAGGCGGCCCCGCCGTTGACAACCGTTCGCCAGCCGAAGGAGCAGATCGCGCGCGAAGCGATCACCATGCTCACGGAGGCCATTTCGCGTCCCTCCTCCCCCTTCCGGCAACGCGTTGTCCTCGATCCCCCCCTGGTGTTTCGCGATACGACCCTCGGCTATGCCCGCGCAATCCGAACCCCGCGCGAGGGCGCGTAACGTCGTCCGCCTCCTATGGACGCGCGGCAGGAGAACCAGGCGCGCAGCGGGGAGTTCATCCCCGCTGAACTGACCTCGTGCGTGCAGGGCCGGGCCCTTCCTACCTCGACACCGCTTCCATCGTCAGGCGCGTCCACTCGCTCAGGCGCTGCGGGTGGCCCATGAGCGTCTGCAACTCGCGCAGGACAGCTTGATAGTGGCACCCCTTCAGCCGTTCCGCCTGCGCGACGATTTGCGCCTTGAGTTTGACTGTATCGTCCGGGCACACCACGTCCGTGGCCTTGTGACGCCACATAATGCAGCAGCGATCGCCGACCTTGTCGACCAGAACGGACAGGTCGGTCCAGGCGCTGCACGTCAGAAGACGCAGGTTCGGGATAGTCAGGACGTGGTCAAGTTTCCGCGTCAAGTTCTCGCAGCAGCCGTAGCCGACCGCGCCGAAGCGCAGGAAGAGTCTCTTCTGGTAGTCCAGCAGGAACTCGTTGAACATCGCCGGGCCCACCGTGTCGAATTCCTGGGAATTGCCGTGCCCCCAGCAGTCCCGCAAATCGAAGTTCCCCGAGACGTTCTCGCGCAATGGGTCGCTCAGGAACATGGCACAATCGGTGTTGGGAAGAATCCCGCCGGCAAGTTCGATGGCATCGAGCCGGGCCATCTCGCCCCGGCACACGGTCTCCAACAGCCGATGCACCAACTCGGGCGACTCGGCCATGTCGATCAGTATTTGCTCCATGCCGCGCAGGCCGACGGCCGGCTGGCAAAGGGTTGCGCCGCTGTAATAGCCGGTGATCGGACTGACCCGGACCGGCATCGCTTCACCCAGAATGTCGGCAAGCCGCGCGCGCGCCGCCTCGGTGGCCGCGCGGTTGATCTGGTAGCGCGGAACGACCAGCCGGGCGAAGTCCGCCGCACAGCGCAGGGCGGGCTTGTAGCGCCAGGCGTCGCCTTTGGTTTCCGTCTTCTCGCACTCGATGTCGAGGCCCCACGTGTTGGCGGGACTGACGTCAAACACCGCGTTGACCATGAAGTACTCATTGACAGGCGTGTCGTCGCCAATGGCATCCTTGATCAGCAACCGCTTGAAGTGGACCTCAAGCTCCTGAAAGGCGGGGGTCCGGCAGGCCAGCTTGGCCTCCGGCAACAGTTCGCTCCAGCAGCCAACGGGATTGCACCAGACCGGCGGCCGGTCCGGGCGTCGCCGCGCCACGACATCGCGCCAGCGCTGGTTGATAGCCCGCATGCGCGGAGCGCGGGCGAGAGCCGCCACCCTCGTGGCCAACTCGCGGATGAGCCGCTTCTCCCCATCCGGCGAGTCCGCCAAACGATTCAGATCATTGAAGAGCCGTTCGCAATACAGCATCAGGTTCTGTCCTTTCATCGAGTGATGGCTTCCATAGCCCGGCAAAGTATCTGCCCTTGGGATGCGACTGGAATCCTCTCGTCGCAACATCCAGCCCCGCAACTGCGCCCAATGCGCCGGACCGCCCGCGTCTCCATTATTATCAATAAGACGGCCAACGGAAGTCAATGTTACAGAAGGGCATTGCCCGGATAGCAGGGAATTCCGGCCGGATCATCTGCGCCGCGCAGGCGTCGGATAGTTCAAGCGCAGCCTGTGCGCGACATACCGGCAACGGCTCGGCCAAGTCGCCGGCGGATGTATTTCCATCGACCTTGCAGGCTCTTCATTGAACCCAGGTCTCCGGAGTGTTACCCTATTCCCGGCCCAACATGGTCTCAGGGTCCGGACGTTCGCGCATTTATTGCCACCCATGATTTGAGCGGCTTGCCCGCCGTAGTCCCGCAACAGCGAGCCAAAGGAATGAGGCATAGTTAGATGACTTCGAACTCCGTCACTGTCGCCACGTCCAGGTTACGCGCCACCGTCGCCGCCGACGGAGGTCACCTGGAATCGTTGGAGGGCGCTTGCGAGAGCGGGTGGAAGCGCATCGATTTCCGGTCTGATGCGCACCGTGGCCCGGCGTGGTACTGCCGCTCCCGGGGGAGCGAAGAACCGGTCCCCCTCCGAATCACCGACCGCGCGCGCCTGAAATTCGAGGGGGATCTCGGATCACTGCGCTTCTCCCTGCGCTATGACCTCCGCGGCGATCAACTGGCGCTGACCGCCGCCATTCGCAACATGGGCGCCGGGGTGGCTCATCCGTTGCGCGCGGGTTTGCGGCTGGGTCTGGATACTTACATGGAGAAGTTTCCGGACTGGAACGACAAGTTCTTCCCGACGCTCCTGCGCTGCGAGAAAACGCACTTCTGGGGCTACGCGATGACGCCGCGCGGCCGCATTCTCGGCATCGCCTCCCCCGACGCCGTCGCCTCCTGGCATCTGGACTACAAGGGGCTGGAGCATCGGATCTACACGCTTTGCCTCGACCTGCTCCATCCCGGCCCGTTGCCGACGCGTCACCCGCAGAACTTGGACACTCTCCAGCCCGGCGAGCAACGGCAATGGACGATCCTCCTCGAAGAAATTCCATCGCTCCAGTTGATCAAGCCGCGCCTCGCTGCCGCCACAGGCGCGCCCATGCTGGAGTGCGACCGCTGCACCGTGGAGCCGGGCGAGGCGATTAACTTGACGCTCCACGGAGGCCCTTCCCGCGTGGAGCTCCTGACCCCCGAGGGCGGCCTCTCTCCCATAGAACCGGCCGCGCCCTTCCATCCCGGCGACACCCCCGGCCTCTACACTCTGCGGGCCACTTCTCCCAACGGCAAAATCGCGGAAGCCATCGTGACCGTCCGGCGTCCCTGGTCGTGGTACTTGAAACGCGCGCGCGCCGAGGCGCTGGCCAAACCGCAGAAGGCCTCTTCGCATACCGAAAGCTGGTACGGCTTCTTCTCCTGCTTCCTCGCGCAGCGGCACTTCCCGGACTCGGCGCTCGACGCCCGGGCAAAAGCCAAGTTCGAGGAAATCTGGCCATTGATGTACGACATGCAGACCATGACGCCGACCTCCTGGCAGAATCGCGTCCAGAACCACGCCTGCGCCGCCGGGCTCATGGCGGCGCGGTATCGCGCCACCGGGGACATCCGGGACCTCGAATTCGCCGCCTCCCTCGCCGATTTCCTGCTGACCAGGCAGTCGGCCGACGGCGCTTACCGCAACGGGAGCGTGCACTACACCTCGGTCGTGTATATCGGCAAATCGATACTGGAAGTCCTTGCGGAGGAGAAGAAGCTGGCCGCTTCGGACGCCGCGTGGAAGGCGCGCTACGACCGCCACTACGATTCCGTGCGCCGCGCAATGGATGAACTCGCTCGGAATCTCGACAACATCCAAACCGAAGGGGAGATGACCTACGAAGACGGCATGATCTCCTGCAGCTATTCGCAACTGGCGCAGTTCGCCCTGTGGCAGGAGGATCCCATCCTCCGGCAGAAATACCTCCAGGCCGCGGCACACCTGGCCGGGGGACACCGATGCCTGTCGCAGATTCTTGTGCCGGACAGCCGGATGAACGGTGCGAGCCTGCGCTTCTGGGAGGCGCAGTACGACATCCTCACCACGCCGAACATGCTCAATTCACCGCACGGTTGGAGCGCATGGCGGATCTACGGACTGCACTACCTCTACCAACTGACCGGCGAGGAGGAGCACCTCCGGCAAGCCATGAACGGGCTCGGCGCCTGCGCGCAGTTGATTGACGCGGACACCGGCGAACTGCGCTGGGCTTTCGTGCCGGACCCCCATGTCGAAGCGCTGCATTTCGAGGAATTCCCGGACAGTCCCGGCAAGGGACGCAGCGTCCCGCGCGTTATCGGCGAGCAATACCTGCCGATGATCAGCGGGTGGTACCGCGCCAGACCCGACACGTGGGTCACCGGTTACTGGGGCGGAGCCAGTGACGCCGCCCTGCCGCCGGGGGAATCCTGGCCCGCGGTCTGGGGCCCGATCGACGGCTCTGCGCGCCCGGTGGGCGGAGATGGCGGCTGCTGTGACAACGATGTTCATGAGATCTTCAAGTGCCTTGAGGAAGTCGCCCTGACCAGCGCGTACGTCGTGGAGCGCGAGGATGGCCGCATCGCCGCATGGAACTGTCGCGTGAGCGCCGGCGCGGAGGGACAGATGATCGTCACCCCCTCCGAGGAGATCGTCTCTCGCGTTCATCTCAACTTGCGCGCCGGGCATTCCGTGCGCATCTGCTTCGCGGGCGGCCGAACTCTGAACGCCACGGTCAAAGGGATGAAATGGCTGTATCCGGACGGCCCGGAAATGCCGGGAGGCGCGCGGTAGAAAACCGAGTGGCCGTGTGGGCTGGTGATGCCCGCACGGCGGCATCGCGCAGGGGCGCAGATGCTTGTGGCGCACTGAGCGCCGAAGTACAATTGATTCAACTTCGTCGCCCCGCGGACGACGAAAGTCCGGCCGGCGGTGACCGGCGCTGACATGCGAGGAACGAAAGAAAACCAGATGGAAACGATCTTTCAGGTCGATGGGAAGCCCTTCTTTCCGCTCGGGGGCCAGGCCCACAATTCGAGCGCCTATTCACCGGATGAACTGGCGTCCTTCTGGAAAGCGTGCGCCGCGATGCAGGCCAACACGGCGGAAGTGCCCGTTTACTGGGAGCGCGTGGAGCCAGCCGAAGGCGCTTTCGATTTCAGCATGGTGGACGACATCTTGTCGGGAGCGCGCGCGCGGAAACTGCGTGTGATCCTGCTTTGGTTCGGGACGTGGAAGAACGGCGCCATGAAGTACTCTCCGCTTTGGGTGAAGAACAACCCGAAGCGGTTCTGGCGGGTGCTGACCCACGATGGCGTGGCGACGCCGGTGCTTTCCGAGCACTGCCCCGAGACGCTGGCCGCGGACTCGCGCGCCTTCGCCGCGCTGCTTCGGCATCTCAAGCGGCAAAACGCCGACGGGACCGTGCTGGCCGTCCAGGTGCAGAACGAGCCGGGCATGCGCACAGGCGCGCAGCGCGACCATGGCGCGGAGGCGGAACGCCTCTTCAATGCGCCCGTGCCGGCCGCGTTGATGAAGCGCCTGGCCGCGGCGCAGGGGACCTGCCCGCACGAGACATGGAAGAAAGCGGGGGGCCGGGCGAAAGGGCATTGGGCGGAGGTGTTCGGCGCCCGCCATGCGCCGGAGTATTTCAGCGCCTGGCACATCGCACGTTACATCAACGCCGTGGCGGCCGCGGGGAAGAAGGAGTACGCGCTGCCGATGTACGTGAACGTCTGGAACGACCATGCCGGCTTCGACATCGCCGGCCTGTGCTATCCCTCGGGCGGTCCCACCACCAAGGTGCTGGACCTCTGGAAGTGGGCCGCGCCGGAGATCGCCCTCATCGCGCCGGATATCTACAGTCAAAGCACGAAATCGTTCTGCATGCACTGCGGCATCTATGCGCGGCCCGACAACCCCTTGTTCATTCCGGAATCGGGGATCGATGAATCCAGCTCGCGCCACATCTTCTATGCCATCGCGCAGCACCATGCGGTCGGCTACGGCATGTTCGGCGTCGAAAGCATGCTGGACGCGGAGGGGACGGTGAAACCGGAGGCGCAGGCGGCCGTGGACAGCGCTCGCATCGTCGCCGCGATGCTCCCGCTCATCGTGCGGCGCCATGCCGGCGGGCAAGTGCATGCCGTCGTGCAGGACGAGGGAGCGCTGGAGCAGTACATCGACCTCGGCGAGTATGCGGGGCTGGTGCGCTTCGAGTCCATCCGGGGTGATTACCACCACCCGGCCAAGCCGCGCTCCCCGGAACGCGGACGCGGGCTGGTGATCCAGGAAGGACCGCGGGAATTCTTCGTCGCCGGCAGCGCATTCAAGCTGCTCATCGTGCGGAAGGAAGCGACGGACGAGCGCGCGCTGTGGCGCTATATCGACCCGCTGGCCATGTCCTGCGGCGATTTTGCGACGGTGGAAGAGGGGCGGTTCAGCGACGCGGGGGATTGGCAGGCCCGGCGCACGCGCAGCGGCGACGAGAGCGACTGGGGCATCTGGGTGTGGCCGGACGTCGGCGCGGTGCGCGTGGTCATGGCCACACCTTAGGGCTCGCCTTTACTTCAGGCGCGTCCATCGCCGGCGAAGGGCATGGGCGATCATCTTCGGCTGCCGCTCGCGGGTGAACACCCCCTTGCGGTTCCCCACGACGCGCCGGATTTCCTGGCGCGTCATGAAGTCGGCGAAATTCCAGACATGTTCCCCCGCCATGAAATCGAGCTTGTCGAAGACGCGGTGGAACCGGTCGAGCATCTCCACCTGGTATTCCTCGCTGAACATCACCGGCGGGTCGGCATGAAGGCCGGCCACGGCGTCGGCGCCGTACTCCGTCACAATCACCGGCCGCCCGAACTTCTTGTGCCACGCGCGCAGGTTATGCTCAAGTTGGTGCTCCACCAGGTCGAGCCGGCCCGGGTCGTTGTACCAGGAGTAGTAGCGGTTGACGCAGACCACGTCGGCCATCCCCGTGCAGAGGCAGGTGTCGGGGTCGCAGCAGGTGACGATGGACACGGGACGCGTGGAATCGAGCTTGCGGAAAAGATCGAGACAGGGGCGGAAGTAGGGGACGGACTCCGGCTCCTCGGTCGCGGCCTCGTTTGCCACGCACCACATCACCACGCAGGGGTGGTTGCGGTCGCGCTCGACCATCTCGCGAATGACCTGCAGCAGATGCGCCTGCGAGCCCTCCCCCACGCGGTCGGGCTGGAACGTCTTGCCGTGAGGGAAATAGTTCAGGCCGACGGCGGGCGTCTCGTCGATCACCGCCACCCCCAGCCGGTCCGCAAGCTCCATGATCTCCTCGCTGTAGGGGTAGTGCGAGGTGCGGAAGGAGTTCGCGCCGATCCAGCCCAGGAGATTGAAATCCTTCAGATCCGTCGCATCGTCGTGCCCTTTGCCGCGGATGTCCGCGTCCTCGTGCTTGCCGAACCCCTTGAAATAGAAGGGCTTGCCGTTGATCCGGAACTGCTTCTTCGTGACCTTGATAGTCCGGATTCCGACGGGCTGGCGGTAGATGTCCTCGGGGCGCCCTGCCGCCGGCATTTCGACCTCCAGCGTATAGAGGTACGCCTTGCCGGGGAACCAGAGGCGGGCGTTCTTCACCGGGAGTCTTCCCTTGAGCCCTTCGCCGCGCGCGACGACTCTGCCCTTCTCGTCCAGGAGCCTGACGCGCACATCGCGCCGGCCTCCGGAGAGCGTCACGGCGTAGAACACCTGCGCGTCGCGCCCGCGCACGCCGGTCCTGACGGCGATATCCTCGATATGGTCCTTCGGCCGCACCACGAGTCGCACGGGACGGTGCAGACCGGAGTAGTTGAAGAAGTCCTGGTAAATTTCCTGAAACTTGAACCCCTTCGGGTAGCGCGGCCCCTCCGGCGGCGTCTTGACCTGTCCGGGCGGGATGGTCGTCCAATCCAGCATGTTGCTGACCGCCACCGTGATGCGGTTTTCCTCGCCGTAATGGAGATGCCCGGCGATCTCCGCCTCGAACGGCATGTACCCCCCCTTGTGTGAGACCACCTCGCGCCCGTTCACCCAGGCCGTGGCGTGGTGCGTGGCGCTGCCGAAACGCAGCAGCACGCTCTGACCCTGCCAACTCGCCGGGGCGAAGAGCGTGGTCTCGTACCACACCCAGCCGACGTGGTCGCGCAGCGTGACATCCTGCGTGATGTCGTTGTAGCTGGCCGGCACCGGCATCAGGATCGGGTCGCGCAGGGGCGCATCGAACCATCGCTTCGCAAAGCCCTCCTCGGCGCGGTCGCACCGGAACCGCCAGAGGCCGGAGAGATCTTTCACAAAGCGCGTTTCGCTTTCGCGGGGATATAGCACGGCGGTTACCTCGTTTTCAGGACGCCCTGGCCTGTTCGTACACGGATTGCGGATGAAGCCCCTGGAAATCAATGGGGTAGCTCCCCTTCTCGCGCAGCCGCCCGAGCATGGCCATGAAATTCTCGAAGGGCACGCCGTACTGGATGGTATTGCCCGAGCAGAGAATATGCCCGCCCCCCGGGGAGGCCCAGCGCAGGTTGTAGTCCACCTCGTTGCGGATCTGCTCCGGGGTGCCGCGGACAAGCGTGTCGCAGTCGATGGCTCCCAGGAAAGTGAAGGTCTTGCCATAGCGCTTCTTCATCTTCTTGATGTCCATGCCGGCGGAGGGCTGGATGGCGTGCAAAATGTCCACCCCCGCCTCGGCGAACATGTCCAGCAGCGGCCAGGTGTGACCGTCGGTGTGCTTCACGGCGTAGCCGCCCGCCTTGTGGATGGCGGCACAGAGTTCCTTCAGCCAGGGGAAAATCAACTCGCGGAACTTCGCGGGGCTGATCATCGGAGAGCGGCTGTCGCAGTAATCTCCCCCGATGAAGACGGCGTCCGCGCCATGGCGGATGAAATCCTGCGCCCGGCGGCAGTCGTGCTCGCAGGCGTAGGCATTCATCCGGGCGATGATCCCGGGATGATCGTAGCAGGCCATGAGAAAAGCCTCGTCGCCGTGAAAGAAGCCGCCCAGGTCGCGCGCGAGCAGAAACCGGTCGCCGAGATGGCTGACGCAATGGTCGAAGAGTTCCCATTGCGCGTCGGAGGGAGACTGGTACGGCGGCCCCTCCTTCCACTGCGTGAAGTCCTGCGCGGGATAGGAAGATTTGACCGCCACGTACTTGTTCGTCTGCGAACTCAGGACATAACGGACCCCCGAGACCTCCACGGTTTCGTCGTCGATGCGTTTGACTTCCACCGCCCTGGCCATGGAGACGTCGGCGCCCAGAAAGACCGGAACCACGTCGTAGTCGAGCTTCGTATAGAGCTCGACCATGTCGCGCTTGTGACTCTCCATCACTTCCGCGGCGCGTCCTTCCCACGAGGCGATCTGGCTCCACCAGCCCCCCCGGTAATGCGTGCGGCGTCCCAGAATGCGCTCGGTGATATGCGCGTCAATGCCCGTCTCGCCCACCGGCACGCAGTCGGGCTCCTCGTGGCGCAGGGCTGCGCGCACGCGCTCCTTCGACGTCCACAGCTTTTGCGCGCTCTTCATTTACATCCGCCCCTGCTCGCGCAACCTGGCTTCCGCTTCGGCGACGATGCCATCCACCGCGCGCGTCTGCTCCGGGGAGAGCGGCGAGGGAACATCGCTGGCCAGGAGCTCGCGCACCTTGTCGGCGGCCATCTTCTCCCAGCGCCGCGCCTCGCGGGCCTCGTCGCTCGACCCCCATGGCTCCACGCCGAAGAAGGGAGAAAGGTTCAGGAAATCGCGGAACCCCTCGGCCGTCTCCATCTCCGTCAGGTAGTTGCCGCCGATCCCGACGCGCCGGATCAGATCGAAATTGACGGACTCGTCGCTCACCTCGAAGCCCTGCACCACGCGGCGGACGTAGCGGGCGATTTCGTTGTCCATCACCAACTGGATGGGAGAGAAAGTGATGGCGTTTTCGATATGCCCGACCGTGCCGAAGCCGACCGCGCCGCACAGGATGGGGCCGAGCATGGAGATCCCCTTCTCCACGCCGACGCGCACCCCCGGCAGGCAGGCGTCGGTCTTGCCGCCGTGAACGCCGCTCGGGCAGCCGTAATACTCGCTGATCATCTGAATGCGCGCGCCCAGCAGCGAGGTGCGCTCCGCTCCCGCATACTTGAAAATCCCCGTGCGCATGTCGCTGAAGGAGGGCGTCACATCGAGCGTAACGATCGCGCCGCGGTCCACCGCATACGCCAGCACCATGCCGCCGAGGGTCTCGGCGATGCCCAGCGCCAGCGCGCCGGCGGGGTTCATCGGCGCGGTCGCCCCGGCGTTCGGCATCGTGTCCAGCGACTGAGGCATCCCGCGCCGGACGTATTCAATCAACACCTCGCACATGTTGGGGTCGATGCTCAGCGGCGTGCGCGCTTCGGCGTACCCGATCAGGATCGGGCGCTTCCGCAGCTCCTCGCGCCCGCCCCGGACGACCTCGCCGATGCGGCAGATGTATTCGATGTCGAACGGGTCCAGCGCCTCGATGCCGCCGAACTTGTCGGTGTGCTTGACCAGTTCGGCCGCCATGCGAATCTGCCGGATCGGCAGCGGCACGTCCTGCGCCGCGACGGGAAGGCCGGTGTAGGCGATCTGGTCGAGTTGCGCGACCAGTTTCAGCGCGTCGCGCGTGTCCTGCAAAGTGGCGGGACGGCGCACTCCGTTCAGGTCGTGGATGAAGATGCAATAGCCGCCGGCGCTGACGGTGAAATCGGTGTGGACCTGGAAAGGCTCCTTGCGGAAACGGACGTGCGAGTAGCGCACGGACATGCGCTCCGGCGCCTCCCGCGCGGCGTAGTCCTTTCGCAGCTTCTTCACGGCCCCCTCCACCACTTGCGCGGGGAAGAGGACGCGCCGCTTCTCCCGGTCCACCTTGCAGCCGGCGGCCAGGAGGTAGTCCAGCGCCGCGTCATGGTCGATCTTCATCCCGATTTCGGACAGGATGCGCAGCGCGTTGCGATGGATCGTCTCCATCTCTTCCGGGGAAAGAAAACGCAGAGGCGTCACGGCAGTCTTCAAGCGAAGTCTCCTTGGTTAGAATTCCAACAGGCGGGGATTTCGGATCCACTCGCGATTGGCGGTCAACAATTCCCGTGCCATTTCACGGCACCGGCCGATGGGCATGCGGCTGCACAGCGGATCGGTCAGAATCAGCGCAACCAACTGGTCGAACGTCCCTTCCAGCGCAATGTCAATGATCATCTCCTGCCGCAGCACAGTGGGCAGGGTCAGGCACTTGAGGATATCCGGCATGGGGGAGGCCAGCGGATGAACCCCCGCCGCATCGAACCGGCAGCGCGTCTCGACCACCGCCCCCTCGGGCAGGCCGGGAATCTGCCCGACGTTGGGCGCGTTCGAGCCGTAGAGGAACGAGCGGAAGCCGCAGAGCGACTCCACGACCAGCGCCACCGGGTCGTCGCCGTGCCCCAGACCGCCGAGCGCGACCTCATCCTCCGATTTCACAAACGCCTCGAACCGCGTCTTGTTGCGCTCCTTGCGCGCGCGCCGCTCGTCGATGCTGGTTCGCTTCAGCCGGAACGGAAGCTCCGCCGTCGGCTGGGCCACGAACCAGGGGAAATTCTCCACGATATGCCGGTCCCCGATGCTCGGCAGGTAGCCCACTTCATGCCATACGGCAAAGGCCGCGCGCGTCTGCGCGTTCTCCGCCAGCGGGTCCTCGGTGCGGACTTCGCTGGGCAGCAGCCCGTCGCCGCGGCAATAACCGGCCTCCTTCAGCCACCCCAGGATATCCCGGTCGCCCGCGCGCAAACGGGTGAACCAGGAACCGTGGTCAATCCCCGTGACCACGTAATCCGGACTCACGCCCTCGCCGGCGCCGGCCAGCTTCGCGAGACTCGCGACCTGGTTCTCCACGCCGGGACACATGCCCACACTCCGGATGCCAAAGCAGCGATGCGGCACCCGGGTCAGAACCGTCAGCGGGTTGGACACATTGATGAGCCACGCGCCGGGGCAGAGCGATTTCATTCGCTCCGCAATCTGGTGAAAGACCGGGATATTGCGCACCGCTCTCGACCATCCTCCCGGCCCGACCGTGTCCCCCACGGTGTGCCAGATGCCGTACTTCTCCGGAATGGCCAGGTCGTGGCGCATGGCCTCCAACCCGCCCGTGGAGATGGACACCAGCACGAACTGCGCGCCGTCCAGCGCCGCGTTCAGATCGCCCGTTCGCTCCAGGCGGACCGGGGAGCCCTGCTTGCGATTGAGAATATCCGCCGCCGAACCGACCAGGTCGAGCGCAGCGGCGTCCGTGTCCATCAGGCACACCGTCACATCCCGCAGATGGCTGCTGCGGATGAATTGGGCGCAGAACCCCAGAGACCACAGGTAACTGCCCCCGCCGATGATCGTAATCTTCACAGGTCATCCACCTTTGCCGCGAAAAAGCGCCCGCTTGAGGCGCGCACTCCCAGCCCCGTCAAACACTCTGGAGAGGCGCCATGCGCCGGCCCGTGTGCTTGTGAATTATGTCCAGCAGCTTCCGCTCCAAACCCTCCGAGATGCACGCCGGCAATGGCGCGCGCTGGGCCAGGTCATGGTAAGCTTCCCTCGCGTAGTCCACGTCGATCCGCCGCCCGCTCTGGCTCCAGCTCGCGAACATCTCGCGCGCGAACAGATGCGGCTCCCAGACCGCCTCCCGGCAATGTTCCGCCGTATGCGTCGTGTCGAGGAACTGCCCGCCGGGACCCACCTGTCGGACCACGTCCAGCGCGAGCGTCTCGTCGTTCACCTCGAAGCCCCGCGCCAGATATTTCAGCGCGCTCACCATCTCATTGTCGATGATCATTTGAATCGGGGAGAACACTTCATCGACCGACAGCACGCCGCAGGCGATGGAGGCGGACCCGCAGGACATCAGCATCGCCGTAGCCGACATGCCCTTCTGGAACCCGGCTTCCGCGCAGGGGCGCTTGGCGTCGGACTGCCCGCGCGGCGGATTGAACCGGCCGCCGTAGTGCCGCGCCATATCCCCCATCGCCATGGCCGCCAGCACGCGCTCCGGCCGCCCATAGGGGAAAATCCCCGTGCGCATGTCCATGTGGGAAAGGGAAATGTTGAAGGTCAGTTGCTTTGCGCCGAAACAGACCCGCCTTAAAATGTGGGCCGCGAACTCCTCCGCCAGGTGCAGCGCCACGGCCCCCGCCAGAGTCACGGGCGCCGTGCCTCCCGCGGAAGTCATATGCCCGACGCCTAGCGGCAGGCCATGCTCCGTCGAATATTCCAGGATGTCCGCTTCCTGACGCCCCATCTTCAGCGGAGAAATCAGGAACACATAACCGGAGAAAAGCTCCCGCATGGGCCGGTTCATCTCAGCCGCGGCGGCCTCGCACATCTCCAGAATGCACGGCGTCCAGCGGGGGTCGTCCATCCCGCAGGCGCTGCGTCCCAGGAACTTGAAAGTCATATAGTGATAGAACGGCGTCAACACATCGGCCGGGATATCCGACAAGGGCACGATGACGCTCAGAAACGGTGAAGTGTGCTCCAAGTGGTGCGCAATCTTGAGATAGCGCAACACGCGCGCGGTATCCCAGGGCTCGTACTCGTTGGTGTCGGGGTTCAGATAATGGCCGTAGTAAACGGCGGAAAGCCCCCCCACCTTGCCCGTCCCGAGAGGCGCGTTCCCGCGGACCGACTCGGCCAGGAACTTCTCCATGTACGCGGGGCTGAACATGACGCGCTGCTCCCCCTTGACGACGCGCGCGCCCGAGGCGGCCAGCCGCTCCAGCAGCCGGTCATTCTCGATAACCACGCCCGTCTCCTCCAGGATGCGCAGCACGGCCGCATGAATGCGCTGCCGCTCTTCGGCGCTGAGATACTCTCCGCCTCCCCAGACCTTCACAAACGTCTCCTTTCTGCCCTCTTCCGATACCACCTCCCGCCGCGTGCGTCAACTGATCGCGGAAGGCCGGCGTTCATAGCCTATGGGTGCAAAGGGGTTGAAACCGCCACATCCCAGCGCAAAGGGCGCAACCCCCTGCCGCCCGTCGCCATCCTCGGCGGCGGAGCCGGCCCGGGAGGCCGGCCCCGCCACACGAATTCTCATCCTCTCACATCGGAGCGCCGGCATCGAGGCCTTTGGCGGTGTCAAAGAGGTGCCAGACGGTGGGGGTGTTGAGGCGCCCGTCGGTGGAGGGGGTGCCGCCGTTCTGGATCCAATGCCCGGTGTAGCTCAGGTTGGCCATG
>CAIUPP010000016.1 GCA_903901045.1 uncultured Planctomycetota bacterium | reverse complement strand
GCGATCGCCACGGCGTACCAGGCGCTGGAGACCGCATTCGCCGTCGCCGGCAGCGACCTGGTGCTCTACGCCGATGACGGCGTGACCGTCCGCCACTCCCTCATCGGATCGCAAACGCTCAACGGCGTCAAGGTCACCCGGCCGATCAGCTTCCCCAAGGGGGAGGGGGCGGAACTGGCGACGCTGCGTTCCTGGTCGGTCGAACTCTCCGCCGTCAAGCTCCTTGCCGGCGCGCCAAGCGCTACGGCCTGGGGCGAGGTGACCACGGCCCTCTCGACCGACGCGCAGGGGCAAGTGCGCATCACCGTCAGCGGCAGGTACCAGGGACCCGGCGCCGCCGCGGCGGCCGCCGCCGCGAAGGTCAGCGGCAAGCTGATCGAGAACGAGGACGTGCGCACCAACGCCGATACGCAGGAAATCTCCTTCACCTATCAGTACACCGACGCATCCGCCGGCCGCACCTGCATCTCCTGGGTGGAGACCGTCGCGATCGAGGACGCGCTCTCGGAGTTCGTCTGGCGCCGCCCGCTGGGGCAATCCCCCATCCAGCAGAGCACCGTGCTGGGGATCGCCCGCGCCGTCCAGTCCGGCGAAGCCGTCGGCCGCAGCAGCTACGTCAATCCCGCAGCGCTGCTCTATTCCTCGGCGAATCTCAAGAGCAAGCGGGTGACCCGCCGTTCGCCCCGCCTGACCAAAGGCGGGACCGCCACGGAATACCCGATCAGTTGGGAGTACGTCTTCGAGTTCGCGGCGACGCCGAGCACACTTTACCCCGGCGTGCCGCCAACATGATTATGGGATCGGTCCTATCCGTCCGATAGGTCCAATGGAAACGCAGCATGGCTCAAGTGGACGCACAATTCGGAGGCCATCACGCCGACGGCGAGGTCGGGCTCAATCTCAGCATGAGCCTCGGCCCCACCCCGGACGTCAACAGCTTCCCCGCCGTCGGGGATGAGACGTCCTGGGCGGAAGGCCCGCTCGTTATCACCGATGGCGTGGAGACCGTCACCGTCACGCACCTGTCCCCATTCTCCTGGCAGCGGCGCGATGGTCCCGGCGGCATCTACACCGAGGTGCAGCTCCGCGACAGCCGCCAGCGCTGGCAGACGCGGGGGCAGATCACCGGCGAGTACAACAAGCCCGCCGCCGATGGCGCCGAGAACGCGCAGCAGAGCGTCCGCGCGCTGGTCGCTCTCTGCCTGGCCGCCCTGGGCGAAGCCACGGTCGACGTCTCCGCTCTGCCCGACGATTTCTATCCCTACATCCGCTGGGAGGGAGCCAAGCCCGGCGTCGAGGCCACGCGCCTGTGCGACATGGCGCAGTGCGTCCTGAGCCTCGCCGCCGACGGCACGCCGAAGGTTTACAAACTGGGGACGGGCATCGAAATTCCCGAAGGCTACAAGGAGCGCCGCGACCTCGGACGCCAGAGCCGCGACCGCGCGACCTGCTACCTCGTGCGCGGCGCGCAGAACGTCATCCAGCGCACCTCCACGCTGGTCCCCGTCGGCCTCGACGTGGATGATGTCATCAAGCCGATTACCGAACTAAGCTATTACGCCGAAGCGATCGTCACGTGGGGGAGCATCGCCTCGGCCATTGCCAATTACTGGCTGGACTGGATGGGGACGAAGAAATTCGAGTGCGCCAGCAAGAGCGTCTGGCAGTGGTTCCGGATCCCCGCGGCGCAATCCTATCTCCTTCCGGTTCTCCCGACGATCTGCGAGACGAAAGTCGAGGACGGGAAGACCGCGTGGAAGAAGCCGTATCTGTCCAGCGATGACACCGTGTACGTGGAGGATAAGGGAACCGGACAGAAGACGGCCGTAAACGACCTCAACCAGCGGAA
Organism: uncultured Planctomycetota bacterium; assembly: GCA_903901045.1. Lineage (GTDB taxonomy): Bacteria > Planctomycetota > Brocadiia > CAIUPP01 > CAIUPP01 > CAIUPP01. The sequence goes on along the minus strand of CAIUPP010000016.1, from coordinate 21,667 downwards.
ATGGGAGCTGGATGAGAAGACCGGCGTCGTGAAGTTTTCCGACGGGCCTGTGCAGATCATGACGGACCTCTTTGGTTTGGTCTACGACGTCGCCGACGTGGAACTCAACTGGGCGCATCACGAGCTGCAGGCCGATGGAAGCCTGACCCTGCTGAATTTCTATGTCTACTCCAGCATTCCCAATCCGCCGGCGGACGCGACGGCGGAGATCATCGATGCGGAGTGGCTCCAACTCCGCAAGAAAATCGTGGGCGGGACGACGACGGTCCTCAACCAGGCGTCGCTCGACGCGATCGCCGCGAAGGTCCTCGCGCTGGCGGATCCCGGCGAGGACTTCGCCGACTCCGCCGAGGTGGTCTACAGCGGAATCAAGTTCATTTATCCCGATGGCCGCGTCCGCCGCGTCACCTGGCACGCCGGCGCCGACGGCGCGACAACGACGCTGGTGTACAACACCGACCGTCCCCCGCTGGGGGGCGCGCGCCTGGAACGCAAGATCGAGGCGCTCAAGCGCGCGCACCAGGCCGCGGAAGGAAACTCCGCCGCCACGCGCGGCCGCCTCAGCGGCTCCGCGATCCCCGAGAAGTCCGGATCCTCGCGTCAGGACCCGCACGGGGCGTACTCCGACTTCCGCCCGGAGTGCCGGCCGTTCATCAACCTCGACGCCGACCGCGTTCCCAACGGAGGCGTCGTCTCGATTCTCGCCGGCTGGGACAACACGAAGAAGGCGTTCCAATCTCACGTTCCTGAGCGCACGGGAATGGCCTGCTTCCTGCTCGCGACCTCCGAGGTCCCCGCCGGGCTGACAAGCCTGGGTCAACTGTACGGCGATGCGTTCGCCCTGGCCGCGGGGACCGGCTACGCCGTGGGGCAATGCCTGGGCACGGTGAAGGGATCGCGGCTCCTGGCCGCCAATAAACTCGGCCCCGTCGCGATCACCAGGATCATCGGCGTGGTGGATGGAAACACGCAGTGCCGGGTTCAGTTCACCGGCAAGCGCGGGGACCGGAAAATCGTGAAGCTCTCTGACGGCACGTTCGAGGTGGTGGAGAGCATCGAGTTTGACGAAGAAGTTTTCTCCGTCGCCGCCGGCGATACGCCGGGGCTGACGGTCATCTCGTGAGACTGGGATGGCATGGATGGACCGAGAATTCGCAGACGGGTGCTTTACGACGACTTCCAGCGGGCTGAGACAGTCGAGTCTCCGGCCGCCTTGGGGGCAGAATGGAATCAGACTGCCCTCGTCAGCAATAATTATTTCCACATCGTGCGCGCCTACAGCCTATATCCAACCCCAACGTTCGCCGAATGCCGCATCGGGACGGCAGCACACTGCACCATTGCTCTGTGCCGAAAGAACCTCATTCCACCCGTCGCCTACGTTTACGACGGCTGTGCTGTCGGTCACGCGGGGTACTCCTCTGTTCTGCCGACGCATCCGGACCCGGTTTGGGCGGAGGCCGGAGTCATCGCATGTGCCTCTGATGTGGACAACTGCTACATCTGCGCGGCGCACGTTGTCGAAACAGAAACGTGGGACCAGTGGGTCTTCAGCAATCCCGTGTGGGCCTGGCGGCCTCATTGGGTCTATTCCATACGAATTTATAAGCGGGTTGGCGGAGTGCAGACACTCCTCGGGGAAAGGACGACTGCTGACAATCTCTCACAGATTGGCCTTCTCATCGGCAGTTCGACCGTCACCGACGCGCAGGGAATCCTATCCGTCTCCGCAGATCCACTTCTGGCGCGTGGACGCTTCGCGGGCATCTATAGCGCAGCCGGTCCGGGATGGCCGACAACTCCGCAGCGCACCACGCTCCACGGAATATTCAACGCGCCGCCGAACCTTTCCTGGCGCGCGGCTCCTGCGTCGGGAGAATCTCCAGTGATCCAGGTAATCAGAGGCACTGAGAATTTCCCGACCTCCGAATTCGAGTTCAGCGGCGCGGCGGCTGACCTGGTGGATTATGGCGCGTACCAGGACGCCAGCGCCTACGACTTCACGCGCGTCGGTGACCGCACGATCCGGCTGGGCGCGGCGCTGGCCGGGCTCGGGTACGGCAACAGTTACGGCAACAACTACTGAGGTTGAACATGGTTCAAGACATTCGGACGCCAACTGAGAATTACGACCTCGGGAAGCACGTCGCCGGAGCGAACGGCTGCGCCGCCGATATGAACCTCAACTGGGATAAGATCGACGCCGCGCTGACGGCCAGCGATCCGCGCCGCGCGGCGAACCTCTACCCGCGCGTGATCGAGTACCGCATTCCCGGCGTGGCGGAACGGCCGGTGGATGGCGCGGGCGGCAAGGTCCACCTGGAGTTACAGGTGGTGGAGGATGGGCAGTCGTGGGACACGCCACTCATCAACCTGTCCACGGCGACGGCGCAAACGGGGTGGGACTACTGCGATGGCGCGGACTTCGCCGCGTTCCCCGCCGCCGGGCTGCTGGCGTACCGGGAGTGGCTCGCCCCCGGCGAGGAGGGGAATCCGAACCCATGCGCCGTGGCCGGCATCTTCACCGAGGTTCCCTTCGGCGCGGTCGGCGCGCGCGCGCGTTACAAGATCACCGCCAGCCTGGAGGCAAGCAAGCTGTATCGGTACCGCATCCGTCAGATTTCCGTCCTCACCAGTGAGGCGTCTGATTGGGATGTGGGGTCGTTCAGAACATAGGAGGACGTACCATGGGCAAGTTGTTGATGGTTCTCGTGGCCGTGCTGGCGGTGGCGATGATCGGAGGCGTGGCGATGGCAGATTGGCAGACCGACTTCACGGCGTGGAAGGCACAGCCCGCCGCACAGAAGTACGCAGCGGCGAATCCGGCCATCGCGTCCATTCCGGTGATGGCGGAGAATCGAGCCATGTCCCTTGCCGAGTTCTCTGGAAACGTTCGTGCGTTCATCGCCGAAGCGAAAAAGGACGTGGACGTGATCCCCGGTGCGCGCGATGCGTGGGAAGTCGGAATCATCTACCTCTTCCGCGGGCACACGGTTCGTGGAGAAGCCGGGAACATCACGGACGAATACGCTCTGGTGAACACAGCCACGCCTCCGCTTCTGGGAGTGAACGCCCGATTGTTTTCTTTCCGATGCCTGCTCCAGCTGGCTCCGGAGTCTCCGCTGATCGATGGAGAGCTCGCCTGGTGCTTGACGGTGAAAGACGGGTACAACCTCACGATCAACTCGTCCGATATCTTTGGCTCGTTGCCTTGTGAGCGCGCCCTCCCTCTGGCCCAGCACATTCTCCACCTGTGCCCCGGATATGCGGAGAAGCTGACCCCGGCGCTCACATGCCTTTCCAACAGTTACGCGGGTGGCGCACTCTCCGGGAAGGACTATGTCGCGCTCCTGACCGGCGTGAAGATGGCGTCCGTCAGCCGCCTGAACACTCTGGACGAGAACGGAGCGGAATACGCCGCGCTGAGGAAGTCGATCCAAGGCATCAAGACGAGTCTCTCCGAGCTTCAAATCAGTGGCGTGCAGTAAGAGGGGCGCTAAAGCCCGAAGTTCTTTTCCCTTTCCATTTGGAGGACGTGCCATGCGGAAGATGTTGACAGTGCTCGTGGCTGTGCTGGCTGTGTGCGGTGTGGCGATGGCGGACTGGGCGGCGGACTATGCGGCGTGGAAAGCTCTTCCGGCCGCAACTCGTTGCATTGACTCGGCGCAACGGGATCAGGCTGTGCTACTGATCTCCACGGCGATCAGCCCGGCGCTGGACACGATGGCCGCGGATAATCTCGCGGTCGTCCAGAATGAGCAGAATGAGTTGCGTGTCCGGGGGTGGACATCCGACATCGTTGCCATGTGCTACGAGCGGCAAATCTCCCTCGCGGTAACGGCAGGGGCACGCGACGCCGCTTTGGCTGCGTGGAGTTCACTGAATCAGTTCTGCGATCGGTACAAGACCCCTCCGTTTGATAATTGGATAATGAGCGGGGTTTGGGGAATCAACGTTTCCGGTCCGGTGCTGGTGAAGGCTGGGTACATCAATCAGGCGGCACTGGATGCCAACTTGGCTGAGCGGGTGGCGCTCGTACCGATGAACCTTCGGATCATATATTGGGAGATGTTGCCCACGTCTGCCCGTCCGACCCCGGCAGATGTTCTGGCCTTCGCAAGGGCCAATGCAAAGTTTGCGGAGATCCTCTCGCCGACGTTCACATATCTCTCCGACGCCTACACGAACAAAGCGATCACGGCGAAGGATTATAACGATGCGCTGAAAGTGGTCATCAACGCGTCCATTGACCGGATGAACAACATGGCCACGGACGATCCGGCCTTCGCCGCACTTCAGAAGGCGATCCGCGGATTCAAGACCAGCTTCGAGAACCTCCAATTCACCGAGAAGGGCAACCTCTAATGGACACGAGGACAAAGATCGCCGCTGCCGGTGCGGGAGCGGCGCTGGTAGCGGCGTCTTTGTGGTTCCTCCCCTCGGGGGAACAACCGGCGCCGGCGGAACAGAATCGGGTGCAGGCTTCCTACAGCCAGATCCCCTGGGACGCTCTGCCGCCGACGGACCTGCCCGCTACGGACCTGGGCGGAGAATCCATTGGTACGACGGACCTTGCGGCGGCGAACCTTTCGGCGTCGGAACTTTCCGCGAATGCGATCAGCGCCGACACTGTGGGCACTACGGACGTTGGAATCTCCGCGCTCGTGTCCACGGACTTTGTTTTGACCACCGGCTTCGCCTTGGCTCCGAAGGAAGTCCAGTCCGCGCTCCTCGCGGCGACCCCGCTTGCGCGCGCGCAGCTTGTGGCCAGAGCCATCGAGACCCAGGCGCTCGCGACGAAAGCGGTCAGCTCCACAGATCTCCCTCCGGAGGTGCGCCTGAACAAGCTGGCTTCCATACTCTGGCTGAAGGAGATGTTGAAGGAATCGCCCGACGACCAGGTCGCGGGGAAATATCGCGCGCTGTTCTCCGTATCCAAGTCTCGAGCGCCAGCTCAGGCGACCGCGCAGCCGCCGTTCGTCAAAGGAACGATCTACTGGACGGCGAAGCCCGACTATGACCTGTCGAAACTCTCCTTCCCAGTGATCGACGTGGACCCGAAATACGGTCCCTACGCCAACTACGACTTTGCGACCTGGGCGCAGAAGATATCTGCCGATCAACCCGCGCAGGTCGTCATCGGGTGGGGTAACGGGATCAACAACTTCGAGAAGCCGGACACGGCGCAGTACCGCGAGTACATGACGCAGATTCGAGCCGTCGTGCGCGTGGTCCGGGAAGTGAGCCCGCACACGTTCATCTGGATCACGGCCTTCTACGGGCCGAGCGCAACCGGCGAGGCGACCTACAAGACCTGGATGCAGCACGTCAGCAGACTCGGGGATGGAATTGCGCTCTTCAACGTCGCGTACTGGGCGGCCGTACCGCAGTTCGCTGCGATCCGCAGACAGGTGCAGCAGGATTGTGGTGGGAAGCCCGTCTTCCTCCTGGGTTTCTATGGATACAAGTGCTTCTTCCCCGAATCCGTCAAGCCGCGGGACTTCGAGGAGCGCATGATGAAAGCGGAGCAGGCGGCGCGTGACGCAGGGTTCGCAGGGTTTGTGAGGGTGGAACGATGAGGCATTTCCTAGCGTTCACGGTCGCTCTGGTCGCGCTCCTGGCTGCGCCCGCGTGGGCGTGTGTCGGAATCTACCCGCCCGTCGGGCACATCGAATCCGACACGTCCGATCCATCCACCGGCCACTTGCAGGACGGCGTGGGCTTCATCTCCAGCACCACGACGATCTCGACTATCATGGGCATGGCCTGCCCAAACCACGTCTACGCCTCCCAGGCCGAGGCGGACCTGGCGGGGATTACTTACGAGATCTGGCTGGCAGAGGACCTGAACGGCGACGGCCTGGTCAACGTCATGGACGACCTGACCGCCATGGTCCAGGGCTTCTCATTCTGGACGCTCAAGGTCCATGTGGTCTGCGACGGAGCGCCAGGCCACGTGCCCGGATGGGATGGACATGAAGCTAACCTATTGCAGGGCGGCGCGACGATCAGCGTCAAGGCGGGCCGCGCGTACATGGCCAAGCTGCGCATCTACGACACGGTGGGCAACACAAACACCGAAGTCGGCGGGTCTGACGTGTGGCACACCTCGGACACCGATTCCTACCTCAGCCGCGACGGCGACGCCGCGCAGGGACTCAGCGACAACGAGGTGCTCTGGTTCCGCGTCCCCAGCCGTCCGCCCCCCAACGTCGGCGGAGCCGCAGGGATCGCCACGACAACCTCGACAACGACATCCAGCACCAGCACGACCACAACGACCACGGGCACCGGCTCCACCAGCACCAGCACGACCACGACCACCACGCTTCCGGCGAATCCATCCTACGTTGTCGTCAACAGCGGCGGAAACATGTATACCGCCGATGGCGATTATGTTCTGTATGGCTCCTGGAATGGCGAGCCGTATTATAAAAAGATCACCGGAACTGCCTGGTTCATTTACTATTCGGCGGGTAACAGTTGGGAGCTGAGCCCTCAACTGATGATGGGGTATTCGCATCCACCCGGCGTTGGAAAGGAAAATTCTACGTCTCCGCCAGCCATGCCGTTGGGCGTGTGGACTGGATACGGCGCTGACGCAGTAACCGTTTCGGCTTGGACCCCGTAATTTCTTTTCTTTCAGAAGGAGGACGTGTGATGGATTGGATGAGCATGGGAATCGGTTTTGCAGCGGCGCTGGCGGTCATCGGGTTGCTGGCGCTGGTGATGAAGAAGCCTGAGCTGGCGACGTTCATGCCGTACATCTCGACCGCGTTCAAGTTCGCGGAGGCGGCGATCCCTGACAACACGCCGAACGCGAGCCTGGCCAAGGCGGATGCGTTTCTCAAAAAGTTCAACGAGTTGTATGCGACGGAGTTCAACAAGCCTGTCCCTAAGAACGTGACGGAACTGGCCATGCGCGGCGCGACGATCCTCGCGGCCCAGGCGAAGGCGTCCGACGGGACGCAGGCCGCTTTCGCGGGCGCTGCCGGCGCGATCGCTGCGGCCGTCGAGCAGGCCCTGGCGGCGCGCGCGGCGGCCGCTGCGGCACAGCCGACCGTCGTTGTGGCCCCCGAGCCGGTCGTTCCGGCCGCCGCCCCCTTGGCGGGAGCGTAGGTGCGCCCCTCGGCATAGGAGGCCGAATCAATGGTTGCGGCGATCCTGGCAATACTCGCCGGACTGATGCAGGCGCTTCCCACTCTGCTGGAAATTTATCAGAAGTGGAAGGCGCTCTCCCCGGTCCGCGACAAGGAGAAAGACTATGCGGCGTTCGACAAGGCGTTGGCGTCTGGTGATGCTGCTCAGCTCGCTCGTATGTTTGATGAGCTGGACAGCCTGCACCCGTGACGTGGTGATCGTCCCTTCCGACATGGTCCCCGTGCGGATCGTCGGACAGGACGCGGCCGCGCCGGCGGACGGCGCGCCCATCCTGCGCATCGGGGAAGCCCTGCCCGAGGCGTACAACGGATGGTGGGTGATCTCACCCGGCGCGATGCGGCGGCTGTACCGGCAGGCAAGGGCGGAGGTGGACGGTCAATGACTCGATCCTTTCTTACTGGGGACGCAGACGTAGCCCATCAGCTTCTCCACCGGTCCGGAGATCGAGCGCAGTCCCTGCTCGAATCGGGCGACCGTCAGAACGTGCACCCCCAGGCGATCGGCAAGCTCCTTCTGCGTCAGATCGGCCGCCTTGCGCATCGCGCGGAATTCCTCGGACGTCATAGTCGTTTCCTTTCAACCCTTGATGGCCTGGCGCCGGATCAACTGGATGGCGGGATCCTGTTCGATGGGCAGGTCTGTGGCACAGCGTCCCCAGACGTGCAGATCACCGACGTCCTCGACGGCCTCGCCAAGGGTTCTGAGTTTGGTGGCCATGTATTCGGAGACAGACCAGTACTCGGACGCCTTCACGACGTCCGGGGCGATTGGGTGAGCTTTTGCAAAGCTCACGAGAAGGGATTCATCCTTGAAAATGGCATCCAGCAGCATCGTTCGCAACTCCGGATTGGTCGCATTGGGATGGTAACGCACGCTGAAGGCCCCCAGCTCCATCTCGATGAACGCGCGCGGCATGGCCTGGACGTACTGCCGGATCGGCGCGCGCCAGTCCTTGCGGACCAGGTTCAGGCCGGCCGGCCGATCTATCCGGGCAAAGAGGTTGCGCTTGACGAATTCGGCGTGCTCGATGGTCATCGCCAGTTCCTCCGGAAAGATGTGGATCGCTCCCATACGCATGATATCGCGGGCGAGGGCATTCCTTTAGGGCGGGCGGAGGCGCAACCTTCGCGCCCCCGCCCCCAGCCGCGCCCGCTATCGTTTCAGCGGGCCGTATCCAATCTCTGTGAGGCGTTCGGCGATCTTTGCCTTGAGCTGCGTGATTCTCGGCTGGCTCAGGTTCAGCTTTTGGGCAATGCGCTCGTGCGACCCGCGCTCGTGGTCGTACACAAGCCCGGCCAGTACCTCGCGCTGGCGCTTGGTCATGGCGGACGCCGCCACGGTGTAATCGACCTCTATACGGGCCATCTCCGCCGGATCGGCGAAGCGATGCGACGCCAGCGAATCGACCAGCGCGGACGTGCGGGTGCTGTCGTTTTCCACGCGCACCACAACAGCGTCAAGATTCAGGTCATTGCGCCACTTCTTCCCACCGGCGAACCGACGCCCGGCGCAGTAGAGCCTATAGGCAAAGAGACTAATCATGCGCGGGTTGATACGGTCGAGCTTGTTCAAGCTGGCCGCGCGCAGCGTCCATTGCCAGGCGTAGGCCATGCACTCAGCTTCCGCCTCTTCCTTTTCCGTGCGGTTCCTGCGGCGATTGCGCAGAGACGCGAACCGGGCAATCTCCGCACGGTGCGCCTCGAACCACTCCCCCGCCAGCCTCTCGACTTTCTTCTCCATCTTCCCATCTCCCTAAAGAAACCTGTCCTTGCCCAACTGAGTACATTGTATGCCATTGGTATAGTTCTGTCAAGTGGGCAGATGGAAAAATCCGAGAAAATCAGGTATCGTGCTTCAGGCCGGAAGCAGAGGCGGAACTGTGCCGATGGTCTGGGAAATGGATCGTGGGAAGCCTCTGAGCGCCCAGCAGACCCGCTTTGCGTGCTCCAGGAGGCAGCCTGAGAGGGTTTGCCTGGTCAGGGCAGTGGTCCGGGCTGGAGGGTGGATTTCAGGCGGATTATCACCCCGCAAAAGTCGCTTTTCCGCCCGAATTTATATCGCGCACAGCCCGGAAAAAGCGCGCGCGGTTACACCGCGCTCCGCCTGCGATCATCATTCATCAATTCGCACTCAACAATCGACAATTTCCGTCTACTTGCACCCCCCAACTCTTTCTTGTAACATCGGTAACGGCCTTTTCACGCAAAGACGCAAAGGCGCAAAGCACGGCTAAAGCGAGACCGAGGGTAACGGATGCTGCATTGAGGCGGCAGGCGGTTGATGTCTTGACCGGTTGTCGTTGTTCTTTGCGGCTTTGCGTCTTTGCGTGAAACCCGTTGTGCGTAATGCAGATTAATCGCGGGGGATATCATCATGCCGATCAAACCGGACCGGTTCACGCTCAAGTCACAAGAAGCCATTCAGGCCGCGCAGGATTTGGCGCGGGAGAAGCAGCATCAGGAGCTTCAGCCGGAGCATCTGCTGATGGCGCTGCTGCGGCAGGCGGATGGCGTCGTGCCGCCGATCCTTCAGCGCGGCAGGGTGCGCCCAGCGCAGGTCGAGGGGAAGCTTCAGGAAGCGCTTGACCGCCTGCCGAAGGTCTCCGGCGCGGAGGTGTATGCCTCGCCGCGTCTGGGCAAGTTGTTCGACGCCGCATGGCGCGAGGCGCAGGCGCTCAAGGATGAGTACGTCAGCACGGAGCATCTGCTGCTGGCCGCCGCCGAGGAGCGCGAGGGGCAGGCGGGCCGCATTCTTCGCGATGCCGGGCTGACCAAGGAGAATATCCTCATTCTGCTCCAGTCCATCCGCGGGACGAACCGCGTGACCGACCAGGAGCCGGAGAACAAGTATCAGGCGCTGGAGAAGTACACGCGCGACCTGACCGCCGCCGCGCGCGCCGGGAAGCTCGATCCCGTGATCGGCCGCGACGAGGAAATCCGCCGCGTGATGCAGGTGCTCTCCCGCCGCACGAAGAACAACCCCGTGCTCATCGGCGATCCCGGCGTCGGCAAGACGGCCATCGCGGAAGGGCTCGCGCGCCGCATTGTGGAGGGGGATGTGCCGGAGGGGCTGAAGAACAAGCGCGTGCTTTCGCTGGACCTGGGAGCGCTGATCGCCGGGGCGAAGTACCGCGGCGAGTTCGAGGACCGCCTCAAGGCCGTCCTCAAGGAGATCACCGAGGCGCAGGGGGAGGTGATCCTTTTCATCGACGAGTTGCACATGGTCGTCGGCGCGGGCGCGGCGGAGGGGGCGGCGGACGCGGCGAATATGCTGAAGCCCGCCCTGGCGCGCGGCGATCTGCGCGCCATCGGCGCGACGACGCTGAATGAGTACCGCAAGCACATCGAGAAGGATGCCGCGCTGGAGCGGCGCTTCCAGCCGATCCTGGTTGGGGAGCCCTCCATCGAGGACACCGTGGCCATCCTGCGCGGCCTGAAGGAGCGCTACGAGGTGCACCACGGCGTGCGCATCAAGGATAGCGCGCTGGTCGCGGCCGCGACGCTCTCCGAGCGCTACATCGCCGACCGCTTCCTGCCGGACAAGGCGATTGACCTGGTGGACGAGGCCGCGTCGCGCCTGCGGCTGCAGATCGACAGCCTTCCGGTGGAGTTGGACCAGGTCGAGCGCCGCCGGATGCAGCTCGAGATCGAGCGCCAGGCGCTGACCAAGGAGAAGGACCCGGCGTCGCAGGAGCGCATGAAGAAGGTGGAGGAGGAGCTCGCGCGCCTGAAGGAGGAAGCCACCGGTCTGCGCGCGCACTGGGAGAATGAGAAGTCGGCGATCCGCCGCATCCGCGAGGCGAAAGAGAAGCTGGAAGCCGTCCGCCTCGACGCCGAGCGCGAGCAGCGCGTCGGCAACCTGCAGCGCGTCAGCGAGATCCGCTACGGCATCATCCCCTCGCTCGAGCAGGAAATCCAGAAGGAGAACGCGCGCCTCGCCGAACTTCAGAAGGACAAGCGGATGCTCAAGGAGGAGGTGGACTCCGAGGACATCGCGCAAGTCGTCAGCAGTTGGACGCACATCCCCGTCAGCCGGATGCTCGAGAGCGAGCGCGACCGGCTGGTGCACATGGAGGAGCGGCTGGGGCGGCGCGTCATCGGGCAGGAAGAGGCGATCCGCGCCGTCAGCAACGCCATCCGCCGCGCCCGCGCCGGCCTGCAGGACCCGAACCGCCCGCTCGGCTCCTTCATCTTCCTGGGCCCGACCGGCGTCGGCAAGACGGAACTGGCCCGCGCGCTGGCGGAGTTCCTCTTCGACACCGAGCAGGCGATGGTGCGGCTCGACATGTCGGAGTACATGGAGAAGCACACCGTGTCGCGGCTGATCGGCGCGCCGCCGGGGTACGTCGGCTACGAGGAGGGGGGGCAGCTCACCGAGGCCGTCCGCCGCCGCCCGTACACCGTGCTGCTGCTGGATGAAATCGAGAAGGCGCACCATGACGTCTTCAACGTCCTGCTTCAGGTGCTGGACGAGGGGCGGCTCACCGACGGTCACGGGCGCACGGTGGATTTCCGCAACACGCTCATCATCATGACCAGCAACATCGGCGGCGGGCGGATTCAGGAAGCGGGCGGGCAGATGAGCGAGCAGTTGGAGGCGACGGTGCGCGAGATGGTGCGCGCGCAGTTCCGTCCGGAGTTCCTGAACCGCGTGGATGAGATCATCATTTTCCACGCGCTCACCATGCCGCAGATCGCCCGCATTGTGGATATCCAGATCGACCGGCTGCGCCGCATTCTGGCGGACCGCAAGCTGGAGATCGAGCTGACCCCCGAGGCCAAGGATCTGATCGCCGCCGAGGGGTTCGACCCGGTCTATGGCGCGCGGCCGCTCAAGCGCGTGATCCAGCAGCGCATCCAGAACGAGCTGGCGCTGCGCCTGCTGCGCGGCGAGCTGGGCAACGGCGATGTGGTGCAAATCGACGTAAAGGACGGCCAGTTGACGTTTCAGCGGAAGTAGCGGACAATCAGCGAATGGCGAACAGCGAATTGCGAAATGGGAATGAATCGCTCGACTTCAGCGGACTCTGCGGTCCGTGCGAATTGTCCGAGCCGCTGCGCCGCGCGCTGGCGGAGGCCGCTCAATCGTCTGCGGGGGATGCGGAGGGCGCGGCCCTGGAGTTGCGGCGGCGCGCCGCCGAAGCGTATGGTCTCCTGCCCGAGCAGCTGCTCGCCTCGGGCGACGCAAGCGAATTGATCTACGCCATCCCGCGCGCGCTTCGCCCGCGGCGCGCGGTGATCCTGGCCCCCTGTTCGCAGGATTATTGGCGCGCCTGCGACGGCGTGGGGGTCGAGGCGGAGGGACTGCCCGCCTCCGAGGCGCAGGAGTTCATTCCGGATCTGGAGGCGATGGGGGCGAGTCTCGGCGGGACGGAAATGCTTTTTATCGGCAACCCGAACGACCCGACCGGCGCGGCGCTCCCCGCCGAAGCGTTGCGCGGCCTGGCGGCGCGCTTCCCAGGGCTCCTTCTGGTGGTGGACGAGCGTTTTGGCGAGCTCGTTCCGGACGCGGCGGGCCTCTCCCTGCTGGGCGGGCCCCTGCCCCCCAACCTCCTGCTCGTGCGCGCGCTCCCCTGCGCCCGTGAACCGGCCGGCCCGGGAGTGGGATTCATCGTCGCTTCCGCCTCCTTGTGCGACCGGGTGAAGGGGGCGCTCCAGCCGCATGCTGCGGATGCGGCGGCGATGCGGACGGGGCTGGCGCTGATCCAGGCTTCAGAAGAGCTTCGCGCGTTGCGCGAACCGAGGATCGCGGAGCGGGAACGCGTGCGCGAGGCGCTCAGCCGCCTGCCGGGTCTGCGTGTGTTCCGAAGCCAGGCCAACTTCCTTCTCCTCAAAAGCACGAAGCCGGGGCTGACCTCCGCCATGCTCTGCGAGCGGCTCCTGTCGCGCCATCTGCTGGCGCGCAACGTGGCGGGCTTCCGCGGGCTGGATGGCCGGTTCCTCCGCCTCTGCATCCGCCGCCCGAAGGAGAACGATCTGCTTCTGGACGCCATGCGCGATGCGCTGGAGAACGCGAAGTGGAAATAAACGCGCAGAAAGATGGCTTCGCTTGCAATGACGGCCGGGGCCGGTGGGGACACAATACTTTCCGTAGGAAGGTTTTGTGTCCCCACCTCGACCACGGGAAGAACGACACGCTGTCACGAGGGTTTCAACAGAGCAAAACAGCTTCTATTTCTTAAGACAAGGAGGTCGGTCATGCCGGAGTTGAAAGGAAGCAAGACGGAGAAGAACCTGCAGGAAGCGTTCGCCGGGGAGTCGCAGGCGCGCAACAAATACACCTTCTTCGCCTCAGCGGCAAAGAAGGAGGGATTCGAGCAGATCGCAGCCATCTTCCTCGAAACCGCGGAGAACGAGAAGGAGCACGCCAAGCTGCACTTCAGGGCGCTGAGCGGCATGGGGGACACCACCGCCAACCTGGCGGCCGCCGCGGGAGGGGAGAACGAGGAGACGGCGTCGATGTACCCGCGCATGGCGCGTGAGGCGCGCGCCGAGGGGTTCGAGGACCTCGCGATGCAGTTCGAGCGGATCGGGGCCATCGAGGCGACGCATCGCGACCGCTACAAGGCGCTGCTGAAGGCCGTCAAGGGCGACGCCGTGTTCAAGCGCTCCAAGCCCACCGCGTGGCGCTGCCGCAACTGCGGCCATATCCACACCGGCGTCGAAGCGCCCAAGGTCTGCCCGGTCTGCAAGCACCCCCAGGCGTACTTCGAGGAAGCATAAGCGGAAATCCGGTTGGACGTCCGCTTCCGGGCCGGCTGCGTGAGGCGGCGCGAAAGGACAAAAAAAGACGGGAGGCTCGAAAGCCTCCCGTCTTTTCGTTTAACCTCTGTGCGTCTGCGTCAGTTCAGCGGAACCACGACAATGCTGCGGTCGGAGAAGGTCTGCGACCGCGATGCGTTGCTGGTCTTGTACTGGAGCGTGAACGTGTTCTCGCCGCTGTTCACGGTGACGACGAACATCGCGCTTGCGGTGAGCCGGACGATGTTGTTGTCGGCGCCGACACGGAGCGCGCGGGAGTCGCTCGCCGCCTGGGTGGTGTCGCCGGACACCGTGAAGCTCATGAACGCTTCCGAGTTCGCGTGCGTTACGGCATGAGCGGTCAGAATCACCAGGACGCGCGTGCCGGTCGCGATCGACACGGAGGGATTCTCCCCGCCGCCGCTGAGGGCGGCATAGGTCGTGCTGCTCGTCGTGCCACTCGTTGCGCTTTCTTCATCAATGGCTTCGACCGCGCCAGCCGCGCCGGTCGGGCCGGTAGCGCCGGTTGCGCCCGTCAGACCGGTGGGACCCGCAGGGCCGGTCGCGCCGGTGGGGCCAGTCGGACCTTCCACTTCGGAATCAGCGCCCGTCGGGCCGGCGGGACCGGTTGCTCCGGTCGCGCCGATGGGGCCTGTGGGGCCGGCTACTTCGGAATCAGCGCCGGTGGGGCCTTGCTCGCCGGTTGCGCCAGTAGCGCCGGTTGCGCCGGTCGCACCCACCTGGCCAGTCGCGCCAGTCGGACCCGTCGCGCCGGTTGCACCGGTCGGACCCGTCGCGCCGGTATCGCCGGTGTCGCCGGTTTCGCCTGTTTCGCCAACATCACCGGTCGGTCCAGTCGGGCCGGTCGGCCCAACGTCGCCTGTCGGCCCTGTCGGGCCGATATCACCGGTATCACCTGTTTCGCCGGTGTCGCCGGTCGGCCCAACGTCGCCGGTGGGACCTGTCGGTCCAATGTCACCGGTGGGGCCGGTCGGGCCGGGCACTTCGGAGTCAGCGCCAGTCGCGCCGGTGGGGCCAGTCGGGCCGATATCGCCGGTGGGACCTGTCGGACCGGCTACTTCGGAGTCAGCGCCGGTCGGGCCTGTGGGGCCGGTCGGGCCGATGTCGCCGGTGGGACCTGTCGGACCGGGCACGTCGGAGTCAGCGCCGACCGGGCCTGTGACGCCGGTCGGGCCGATTTCGCCGGTGGGGCCAGTCGGGCCGGGCACTTCAGAGTCAGCGCCGGTGGGACCTATCGGGCCGATGTCTCCGGTCGGGCCGATGGGCCCGGTTATGCCTCTGGGGCCAGTGGGGCCGATCGGCCCTCTTTCGCCGGTGGGGCCAGTCGGGCCCGTTGCGCCGTCCTCACCGTTGCTGCCGGGCTCGCCCGGTGCTCCCGTTTCGCCCGTCGCACCGGTAGGACCCGTCGCGCCAGTCGCTCCGAACAAGTCAACGGCATGGTAGCCGTCCACGGTGTCGGCATCTCCCGCGGTTGAGGCGTAGATGCTGAGCGCAACCGGATTGAGAGGACGCCGTGTCGCCAGCGTTGTGTAGGGCCCTCTGCCTGCGGGGATGCGCACCTCGAATTGGAGCCAGTGGAAGGTGCCATCGAACGGCGCATCACCGAAATCCAGCAGCACCGTGAACGCGCCATTGGCCAATTGCACGTTCTGGACCAACTGGCCGTCGCCCACTTGAGACCCGCCGGTGGGGGCAGTCCAAAGCGTGAAACGCAAGTCAGCCAACTTGTCCAGACCGGAGTGTTCCGCGCCGGTGATCGCATTGCTGTACTGGAATGCGGTCCCCAGAAGCGGCCCATCCGCGAACGCCACACCGGCGGTACTGACGGCCAATACCGCAGCCAAAACGATCAGCGCGCAACGACTTGCCTGACCACGAGCCATACAGCCTCCTTCCTTAAACCGAAATGCCTTCAACAAACCGTAATGTCTTCAACACGCGCCCGCCTGCCCATTGAGCCGAGTAACGTGAACTTTGTCACGCCAGTATCCTACCTTTTCCAGATATAAAAGCAAGTGGAAGTCGGCTCTGTCTTGCCATTTCCTTCCGAATGGGGTAAGTTCAATACCTGAACATCCGGCCAATCCGTCACCCGCAAGGAGGAGCCGTCCATGCCGTCCCTTTCCGACCTGTGCCTCCGCCTGGTTTTGTTGAACGAAGTGGCGGCGGGGCGGCGGCTGACGCAGCGCAGCCTGGCCGGGCGGCTGGGGGTTTCGCTGGGGCAGGCCAACAAGCTCCTGCGCGGCCTGGAGGGGGAGGGGCTGATCCGGGTGGATGCGGAGGGAGCGCCGCGATACGCGCTGACCGAGGAGGGGCGCGGCGCGCTGATGGAGGGGGCCTTGCAGTTCGCCGCCGGGTCGCGCGCGCTATTGGGGCCGCTGCGCGCGCAGATGGCGCGGGAGGCGAAGGGGTTGCGCGCGGCGGGGTGCCGCAAGGCGCTGCTGTGCGCCGGCGAAGCCCTTGCCGATGAGGCCGTCGCCGCGCTGCTGTGCGCTGGAATCAAGCTGACCGGCGTGCTGCTGCGGGATGCTTCGGAGCGCCGCACCGTTGCGGGCGTGCCGGTGCTCACCGCCGCCGCATGCAGAAAGTCCGCTTTCGATGCGGCCGTGGCCGCGACTCCGCAGGAGGCCGATTTGCTGCGGCAATGCCTCGGCCGCCGGCGACGTGTGGCGCTGCTGCTCCCTGCGCAGGAGGGCAGGCCCCGTGGCTGATCCTCTTGTCTCCATCGTCATTCCCACCTACAACCGGGCGCTTCTCGGCCCGGACAGCGTGCGCAGCGCGCTTTCGCAGAGCTATCCCCGCTGCGAGGTCATTGTGGCGGATGACGGCTCCACCGACGACACCGTGGCGCGGCTGGAGCGGGAGTTCGGCGCGGCGATTCGGATCGTGCGCCAGCAACATGCCGGGCCGGCTGTGGCGCGCAACGCCGGCATCCACGCCTCAACGGGGGAGTTGGTCGCCTTCCTCGATTCCGACGACATCTGGATGCCCGAGAAGCTGGAACGCTGCGTCCCGGCGCTGCTGGCGCGACCGGAGATCGGCGTCGCCTACACCGCGTTGCGCATCCGCGAGCTGGATAGCGGCCGCGCGTATCTCCAGCCGCAGTATACTCTTAGTGGACCAATCGCCCGGGAGCTGTTCCTTGAATGCAAGGGGGTGAATACCTCCACGCTGCTGGCGCGCCGCTCCTGCCTGGAGAAGGTGGGCGGATTCGACGAGGAGTTCTTCCGGGTGCAGGATTGGGACCTGATGCTCCGGCTGGCGGAGGTCACGGAGTACGTTCATGTGCCGGAGGTCCTGACGGAACGCCGGCTGCACGCGCAGGGGTTGTCGGTCACGCACCAGGAGCTTTACGCCAGGTTCAACCTGCTCGTGCTGCAGAAGGCGCTGGCGCGTCGGCCCGATTTGTACCGTCCGCTGGCGGCGGAAGCGCTCAGCCGGGCGCACTATCGTTTCGGGATGCTGCATTATGGCGACTATCGCATGGCCGAGGCGCGCGCCGAGTTCCGGCGTTCGCTGTCGCATCGCTGGAACCGGCTCGCGGCGGACTACCTGCTGCGCGCCTGCCTGCCGGTCGGGTGGGTGCGCCGGCTGCGCGCGCGGCGGCTGGCCGCCCAGGAAAAACGAAATGGCTGAGCGCCCCGGGCAACCGATCCAGGTCATCTTCCTCACCGGCTCGCTGCGAGTCGGCGGCACGGAGCGCAACATCCTCCACCTGGCTACGCGGCTGGACCCGAAGCGTTTTCGCGTGGAAGTCTGGAGCGACTACGAGGGGGAGCCGATCCAGGAGGAACTGCGCGCGCGGGGGATCGCCTGCCGGTCGCTGAAGGGGGCGCCCTCGCTGGGGGAGCCGTTCCTGAAGCGCCTCTTCCTGCGCAACCTGCCGTACCAGTGGCGGCTTTGGCGGATGCTGGGCGCGCGGCGCGGGGCGGTCATCCACGCCTTCGGCTTCCCGATGGCGTACTACGCCGTTCTGCTGGGGCGGCTCGCGGGCTGCCGGCGCGTCGTCTACTCCGTCCAGGACTGGGACCTGTGGAAGCGCTCGGGCGTCTACAGCCTGCTCGACCGGGTGATCTCGCGGCTGGCGGCAGTGGTCGTCGCCGACGGCGAGGGAGCGCGGCGGCTGGCCGCCACGCGGCAGGGGATGGACCCGCGCCGGATCATCACGATCTACGATGGCGTGGATGTCGAAGAGCTACAGCCGCGTCGCGCGGCGCAGGAGGTTCGCCGCGAACTCGGCCTGGCGCCTGAAGGGCTGACCATCGGCATGATCGCGCGCTTGGACATCGCGAAAAAAGGGCAGGACCTCTTCCTGCGCGCCATCCCGAAAAGTCGGGACACAATACTTTCTAAAACTGTAAGTGATGGTACGGCAGGAGTTACGTCTGGACAAAGTATTGTGTCCCGACTTTTCGTGATGGTCGGCGATGGGCCGGACCGCGCGGAGGTTGAGCGGCTGCGCGCGGCGCTTCCGCCGGAGCTGCGCCCGGTGATGCCGGGATTCCGCTCCGATCTGGGGGAGGTTCTCAATGCGCTGGATGTGCTGGTGATCCCCTCGCGCTGGGAAAGTGTGCCGAAGATTCTCCTGGAGGGGATGTGGCTCTCCCGCCCGATCATTGCCGCGCGGGTGGGGGATATCCCGGAGATGCTGGACGACGGCTGCGGCGCGCTGGTTCCCCCGGGGGATGCGAAGGCGCTGGGGGAAGCGATGGCCCGCCTGGCCAATGACCCCGCTCTGCGCGCGCGCCTCGGCGCCGCCGCGCACCGGCGCATCGTCTCGCGCGGGCTGACGCTGGCGGATTCGATTCGCCGATACGAGCAGTTATACGCCTCCTTATCGGAAAGTTCCGGTTGACCATGCCTGACTTCAACATCGCGCAATACGACTACCTCCTCCCCCCCGAGCGCATCGCCCAGCGCCCCGCGGAGCCGCGCGATAGTTCGCGGCTGATGGTTCTTTCCCGGAAGGAAGGAACGACCTCCCACGCGATCTTCCGGCAGATCGGCGAGTTCCTTTCCCCCGGCGATCTGCTCGTGCTGAACGATACGCGCGTTTTTCCCGCGCGCACTTTCGGCCTGCGCTCGACCGGCGGCCGCGCGGAGCTTTTCTTCCTGCGCGACCGGGGGGAAGGTCAGTGGGAGGCGATGCTGCGCTGCCACGGGAAGCCGAAGAATGGCGAGTACCTGGAGATGGAGCCGGGCAACTGGGCCGTGAAGCTGGGGCGCAAGCTGGAGAACGGCCATTGGGTTGTGATCGTCCCGCGAGGGATGAAGCTGATGGAAAAACTCCGGGAGGCGGGGCATATGCCGCTGCCGCCGTATATCCATCGCGACGGTGACCGCGCTCTGGAGGAGCAGGACCGTGAGCGCTATCAGACGGTCTTCGCCCGGGAATCCGGGGCGGTGGCCGCGCCGACGGCGGGATTGCACTTCACGCGTGAATTGCTGGAGTCGCTTCAGGGCAAAGGGATTGGGACAACGTTCGTCACGCTGCACGTCGGCGCGGGGACATTCCAGCCGATCAAGGTGGACGATATACGCGCTCACAAGATGCACGAGGAGTACTACACGCTTTCGCCGGAGAGCGCCGAACGAATTCTGACCACGCGCAGGGCGGGGGGACGCATCGTGGCGGTCGGCACCACGGCCTGCCGCGTGCTGGAAAGCGCCGCCGCCCGCCCGGAGGGGTTCGGCCCCGGCTCGGGCTGGACGGGCATCTACATTTATCCGCCGTACGAGTTCAAGATGGCCAACGCGCTGCTGACGAATTTCCATCTCCCGCGTTCGACGCTGCTCCTGCTGGTCAGCGCGTTCGCCGGGCGCGAGAGGATTCTCGCGGCGTACGAGGAAGCCAAAGAGCACGGCTATCGGTTCTACAGTTATGGCGATGCGATGCTGATATTGTGACATGGTGGAGCGCGCTGTCCCAGCGCGCTGGTTCCGGCTACAATGCGCGCAGCCTGCATACAAGCCGGCTGGGACAGCCGGCTCCACCAACGCATTGAATGCGGCTGCGATCTCGCAAGGAGTCAATGATGCCCACGCTTCAGAGGGACGACCGCCCGGTCTCCGCCGCCGGCATTCTGGTGGTGGTCATTCTGCTCCTTACGGCCACGCTGGAGAACTGGGGCGCGTTTGCGTGGACCGGCCTGATCCTCATGGCGGCGGCGCTGGGGCTGTGCCTCTGGATGCACCTGGGGCGCGATCCGTTCCGCGCGCTCTCGGCCGAACCGATGCTGCTGGGGCTGCTCATCGCCTGCGTCGCCCTGTGCTGCTGCCTGCTGGCGGGCCAATACCAGGAGACCGTCAAGTACGAGATACCTTCCCCCGGCGGCGGGCAATTGTCGAAGTGGCGGCTCACGGCGCCGGGGATGGCGGTGCGCATCCTCTCCGGGGCGGCGCTGCTGGTCCTGCTGGCATGGCTGGCGGGGCTGGGGGCGAGGCTTCGGCGCGCGGCGTTCGTTGCGCTGATTGCAATCGCCATTGCCACGCGCGTGCTGATGCTCTTCTCAAGCCCCTCGCCGAAGATCGATGTCTTCGTCAGCCAGACCATGGGCGCGAAGGGGCTGCTGGGGCGGTACGTGGTCGTGACGGCCGTCGCGCCGCAGAGCGTGGCCGAACGGATCGGCTTGCGCGCGGGAGACGTGCTCCTGTCATGCGGCGACGTGGAGATCAGCTCCCCCCGCGAGATGCTCGCTGCCGCCGAGGCCATACCTCCCGGCGGGCAAGCGGTGTTGTCGGTGCTTCGGGAAGGGAAAACAGCCAAAGCCACCGTGCAGGCGGGGGCGCCGGGCAGATCGCTGGGGGATGAACTCGGCATCACGGTCGAGCCCGTGCGGATGAGCGTCTATTCGATGATCTTCCCCTCTCCCTACCGCGACCAGCCCACGTTCGAGCATTACGGTTATCCGCCGCTGACGGTGTATGCCAATGCGCTCTCCTTTATGCTCTTCCATGACGTGCGCGGGCTGTGGGTTGTCGCGGACCTGCTTGGCGCGTTGTGCATCTTCCTGCTTGCGCGCAGGAGCAGCCCGGGGGAGCGGGGGAGGCGGATCGGCGCGCTGGCGGCGCTGCTCTGGCTCTTCCTGCCTCGATCGCTCTTCGTCATCGAGCAATCCTGGACGGAGCCGCTTTGCGTGGGGTTCCTGGGGTTGCTCGTGCTGGCGCGCGGCTCCTGGGCGAAGGGGGCGGCGCTGGGATTGTGGCTGGCGAGCAAGCAGTACCTGCTGGTGGCTGCCCCGCTGGCGGCGAAGGTGCGCCGCTTCGGCTGGCGCGAATGGCTCATCGGCGGCGTGGTCGGATTGCTCACGCTGCTCCCCTTCATTCTCTGGGACTGGCAGGGGATGTACTCCGACGTGCTCGGCTTCTTCCTTGGCTCCGCGACGCGTCCGGACGCGCTTTCGCTGGTGGGGGCGCTGAAGCGCTTCGGCATGGAACTGCCCTGGCAGGTGGTCGTGCCGATGTGGCTGGCGGGGG
The DNA here is from genome assembly GCA_903901045.1 of uncultured Planctomycetota bacterium. Taxonomy (GTDB): domain Bacteria; phylum Planctomycetota; class Brocadiia; order CAIUPP01; family CAIUPP01; genus CAIUPP01. The sequence continues at coordinate 269 of CAIUPP010000016.1, read as the reverse complement.
TGGGGTTTTTCACCTGGCGGATGAAGCGCACCGCGGCGGGCTGGCTCTTCTCGACGGCCTCGCTCTACCTCTTCTTCTTCATGTTCGGCAAGCAGTCCTTCATGAACTACTTCTACCTGATCCTCTTCGTCCTGTTGCTGGCCGTGGCGGCGACGCCGGCGGAGGAAACGCGGGAAGCTTAGAAGCTGTTTTGCTCTGTTGAAACCCTCCTGCGAACCCCCGCAGGGGGTGATGGATAGTAGCCCACGGCGAGCGAAGCGAGTCGTGGG
>CAIUPP010000015.1 GCA_903901045.1 uncultured Planctomycetota bacterium | reverse complement strand
GACCGTGCGTTCTTCAAGAATGAGGTTCTCCGGAACGACCATGAGATCGCACTGGGAGTAGTCGTCCAGTTGGGATTCGTCGATCACCACCGGCGAACGATGCAGCGCCACCAGCGCCTTCACCGCGCCCAGGAACTTCGGGGCGCATTCATCGCTGATGTACGCCCCCGGCTCCGCATTCAGGATGGCGGTCCATTCCACCGCTCTGGTTCCGATGGTGAGGTTCCTGCGCTCCTCCGCGAATTCCCTCGCGGCGACAGCCAGGCGCATCTTCGAGGGAATCAACGCCCCGTTGGGCATCGGGTAGGTCCAGTATCCCCACTGCCCGCCGTTGGCCAGCACCGTCGCCCCCTCCTGAAGCATGCGCGGGAGGCTCTTTGTGCGCGGGCGGATGTCCGGACGCGCGAAGACGAAGGCTGTGTCGCAGGTGTAGGCGTCGTACGGAATCCCCAGCGTGGCATATCGGCGCATGGACGCGCTGATGTGGAGCCGGTGATTGCTCGGCGAATACCAGTCGCCGGAACGCCAGTCGAACGGCTGCATGAACTCCTTGCGCGCCGTGACATTCCCCGCGCTGTACATGCAATTGGGCTTGAGCTTCTTGATCAAGGCGTTGATGCGTGTGCGCCATTCGTCCAGCACGTTCGCCCAGCAGCGCACCCAGGCCGCCCCTTCCGGCGTCGCCAGGTTGAATTCCGGCATCGGGCCGCGATGACCGCTTTCCTTGCGGAACCTCGCCTGACATCGGGGACAGTAGCACGGCCCGGCCCAGTCGCCGTCGAACCAGAAGCCGTCCGGGTCATATCGGGTGACGAGTTCTTTCAGATGAACCGCCACCTGCTCGTCAAAGTAGCCGCTCAGCGGGCAGATCCCGTACGAGAGGAAGGCGTCCCCGATCTCCTTGAAGTACTGTAGCGGCTCCCCCGCGCGACCCAGCATCCTCCATGTGGGATGCCGCACGCCGGCCACTCCGTCCAGCAGGCCGCTGTAATACAGGAATAGCCGCACGCCGGCTTTCCGGGTGTACTCGCGGAACGCTTCAGGCATGTCCCGGCCCAGCATGGGATGCTCTGTGCGCAATGAGCTGGGGAACGTGGTGCGGCCGCCATGCCCCTTGGCATAGACGATCACGCAGCCGGGCCGAAGCGCGCGGAGCGCGGGAAGCACATTCTCCGGCGTCGCCCCCGACCCATAGGGGCGGAAGGCGATTTCGGGATAGTAGTCCACGAGCACATTGAAGAGGCTCTCGGAGAACCACTTCCGCTCATCGGCCATGTTGCCGCGTCTCGGACGGCTGGGATTCATCCGTCAAACTCCTTCCACTCCGACGGGCCGCGCTGTTGACATACCGGCCACGCTGATATCATACTCTCTGAAAACCGTTTTCCAAGAGTCCGTTCTTGCGGCCGCATGACCTTTCGTGCGCTTTGGGGATCCTATGACCAACCGATTCTTCACCGCGTCCATGCTGAAGGTGCTTCTGAATCCCCAGGCCTGGAAGTTCGCGGGGACGCGACTGGGCCCGGATGTCCGGCCCGTTCAGCACCCGGCGCATCGCCGTTGGATGAAACGCCACTCCCATTCCCACGCGCACCGCGAGGTGCTGCTGGTGCTTCGCGGAGCCGGCCAGCATGGCCTGGGCGGAAAGGTGTTTCCGCGGCGGCCGGGAATGGTCTGCCTGCTGGAGCCGCTGGAATCGCACGACAGCGGATATCGAACCGCCGAGGAGTCCGATCTCTTGTGGTTCCTGATATTCCGCAATCAACTCGTGGTCCGGTTGCTCGCCGTCCGGCGCGGCAAGCCGCTCCCCCGGCAGGTCTGGCGGCTGATTTTCACGGAGGAAGAACTCGGGATTTCGCCGGACCAGCTTCTCAGCGCTTGCGCCGCCGGCGACGGGACGTCGCCCGCGCTGGACCAAGCCGCCCTCCGGTCCGCCATATCATTGCTGATCACCTTGACGGTCAGGCGAATCCTCTCCATGGATGCGCCGCAGTCCAAGGAGTCCTTCCAGCGCGGCATCATCAGCGCGGTCGAGAGACACATCCGGGAGACCGCCGGCAGGGACTTGAGCCTGGAATCGCTCGCGCGCATCGCCGGCTACAGCAAGTACCATTTCGTGCGAATGTTCAAGAAGCACACCGGCCGCTCCGTGCATCAATACATTGACGCGTGCCGCGCCGAACGGATGGCCGCACTCCTGAAAGAGGGGTACAGGATAAGCGCCATCTCGGCCGCGCTGGGGTTCTCGCAGCCTTCTGCATTCGCGCGCTGGCGCCGGCTCCGCCGCCGCATGCCGTGGAAGTGGAAAGAGACTCGAATCTCCGCGCGCTGATTCCCGTAGCGCAGGCGGTGCCGGGCTTCCTCACGTACCGGGCCGGCCGGCGTCCGGGAGCTTTTCGGGCACCGTCCACCCTGCCAGTCGCGCCCGCCGCTCCGCACAGGGCAGGCAACCGCTCTTGTGCAGAAGGATCGCCGGATCTTCCTTGAAGAGCTGGTGCATTTCGCGCGTGAAGTCACGGACGTTGACCACGAGGGCCGCCGCCTCGCCGATCTTCGTCTCCCGGTAGACGCCCCGCGCATTCAGGCGCTTGAAGTACTCCGCCTCCCGCCGCTTGCTGTACCACCCGCCGCGACAGCCGTTGGGATAGTTCTTGATGAAGACCTCCTTCTCCTTCCCACCGTCGCTGACACGCGCAAACGCGCGATCCAGGTAGCTGAGGAGCCACGCTTCCAGCGCGTGGAGGTAGGTGTTTGCGCCCATCGTCTCGCCGAAGCATAAGAGCTTGCCATTCCAGTCGAGCAGCCGCCCCCACGGACCGCGCCGGTCGAACGTATCGCTCAGATCTTCGGATTGGAGGAACTCGGCAGCCCTCGTTCCCCGCGCGGCAATGGAATGCGTATACTGCCCATGGCGCAGGACGCCGGGGCGTCGCCAGAACGTGTTGCTGATCGAGCCGGTATAGGCGACCGAGCTTGCCGGATCGAACGGCGGATCGGCCTCCCCCACGGCGGTGTTCGTGAAGGCCGGCATGGCCAGAACGCCCTCGGGCGTGACGACCTCCACGAGCGCATCAATGACTGCGTCCGGGCCGCCGGCCACTTCGCCGAACTGGCTCAGGCTGGAATGCACCATCACCAGATCGCCGGCCTTGATTCCAATGCTCCTCACGCCGGCGATGATCGCCTCCTTCGACACGGGTCTGGAGACCGGCTTTCTGGCGATGTCGAGACAACCATGCTTTTCCAGGAAGCGGGCGAACGTCATATAGCGTTCAATGGCGGCGTTCCGCTGAGCCGGCGCTTCCGGCCGATCCCATCCGGCAGTTCCGTAAGCGGCCAGCGCCGCATCGAGAAGGGAGCGCTTGCCGTCAAACCAGTACCCCTCCGGGGCAAAGAAACTCCAATATTCCTCGGCGCGATAGCATCCGGTGAGCGCTTCAGCCTCTTTGCGCGCTTCCGCAGGAAGCGTGCCGAGCCCGAGGCAGCCCGGGATCTTCCGCGTCGGGGTCATGCTTGCCGCTTCAAGTTCAATTCCGGCCAGGCGGCGCCGGGTGAATCGGGCGGGGACGTCTCCGACGGTGGTCGCCATGGCCAGTAACGCAGAGCCGATTTCGCCCTCAGCGAAGGCTCTGAAGCCCGCCGTCAGGCCGGCCAGCCCCTTCTTGAACGATTCCTGATCGCCTTCCGGAAGCAATTGGGCCGAGGATTCGATTTCGGCAATTGCCGCGGGAATGGCGACACTTCTGAACGCATGAAGCTTCAGTCCCCGTGCGCGCGTGGCGTCGGGGTCCGTGGACAGCCCGGCGAGCGCGAGATGGCAGGTTGAGGAGATCTGCTTTGCGGCGCGATTGAAGGACATTCGGGAAAGCGCCTTCGCTTCGTCGGGCCCGGCGCTCGCGGCAAGGTACGCGACGGTGGCGGCGCCGGCCGCGAATTCAGCCATTCGTTCCGGAGATAGCTTGTCAACGGTATCGGCATTCGTGTGGTAGAAACCGGCCTTCTGCCAGGCGGTGCCATTGACGAACGCCCACCCGGGGCCAAACAGGGGATCCTGCACGATATCGTCATTGCTTGTGAACCCTTCCCGCGCACAGAATTCCAGGCCCAGCTTGCGCGCCGAGTCCCTTAGAACCTCCTCGCTCAAGGCGTGGACGAAGGAGGGGTTCAGGAACGGGATGCGAAGCAGTTCCATTTTCTCCACAACCCCCCGCTGGTCCGCGTAGCCCAGGCAGTCCAGCGTCATCCCGCCGATGGCCTTGCCGAAAGAGTCGCGGTTGCGCATGGCGTACGCATAGAGGCCGAACATTTCGAGGCCGTGGAAGAATCGGATGCTCCGCCGCGGCGGCGGCAGTTGGCCGGATCGGATCAATTCGGCGAGCACGCGCGCCGCTTCCAGACAAATGGCGACGCCTGCGACGTTGTTGGATGCGTTGGGCTCATAGGCGTGCGCTGTCAGAAAGACCTCCCGCTGCGGTTCCCGGGCGCCGACGATGAGCGCCGTTGCGGCGGGCGCGCTGCCGGCGTACGTTCTGGATTTCATCAAGTACTTCACCGGCACGGGGCCGTGCTTTGCATAGTGCGCTTGAAGGGCGACAACGCATCGGGGCGGGACGGAATAGGCGGGAAGCGTGCGGCTGCGAAGGTCTATCTGCCCTTCGCCAAAGTGGTCGTTGAACCAGCGACGCGCCTCGAATTTGACCGGGTTGCCCGGGTCGATTCCGGCGCACGCAACCGAGGCCTTGCACCCAGCGTCCAGCGCCCATAGCAGGTCGCCTTGCGTCGGGTACCTGTCGAACAGGATCACGACATCATGGAACTTCCCGCGCGCGCCCTTCTCACGCAAGACCACGGCCGGGATGATGACGCCTTCCTGCTCGCCGCCACTGTCCGCAGAAAAGGGAACAATGCCATAGGGATCGCTCCTGTAATCGGCGAGAAGCTTGTCGGGAAATGCGGCGTCCGCCACTTTGAGCCAGCCCTCTTCGACGTCCCAAGCCAGGGGGAAATGGCGGTCTGCGAATATCGTCTTGCCATCGGCGGGAAAGCGGATCACTTCGGATTGGAGCCCGTGCTCCTTGTACCACTCCGAGAGCCATTCGATTCCCTGGCCATAGGAGGAGAAGCTCAACTTCAGGGGATACTCGCGATAAGCCGCAGCAGCGCGCATGGCGTTCTCGCCCGAGGCGCGTGTGCGAATCAGTTCAAGCAGCTTCAGCCATGGCATGGGATTGAGTCCTCTTCATCACAATGAAGTACTGCATGCGAAATGCCTCAGGCGCCCGGAGGACACCGGGCCATTCGCCCGGCGTCATCGATTCCGCGGTTGGGTGACCCACGCCGCAGTGGCGAAATCATGTCCAGTCCGCACCGATATCATACTCTGCGGCAGCGGCATTCCAAGAGTCCGTTCTTGCGGCGGCATGACCATTCGTGCGACTCCGGGCTTTACTGACGGACCGACTTCAAGCGACCGGCGGCGAAAGCCCTGAAAGCTGGCCCCAGGTCTAAGTATGCAGCGCCATCCATGTGGCAGGCCGCATGCTCACTTTGGGAAGCAATTCCGGCCTACACAAGGGCCACAGAGGCTCGACCACTTATAACACAAGAAGACCGGCATAGGACCTCCTCAGTCCCATACCGGTCTTCTTGCCATTGGTGGAGGCGGGAGGAATCTCTAGACGTCCCAGGCTACAATATGTATATTACTTTACCACAGCATGTTAGGGTATTTATTCGACTTGCTGCCTGTAATTTGGGCACAAGATTGGGCAAATCGCGAGCCCCTCTCACGCTACTTGCCAACGTCTTCTCCCTGGGGAGTACCATGTGGACTGCAACGCGACCCAAGCGGCGGCGCGTGCAAGATACTCGCGGAAGAAGCCATTGGGCAGATGACATGATCGTCATTCGCTATTTTCCGTCACAACCCTAGGTCCGGGTTTTCCGGCCCGAAGTGCTTCAGCATGACTATCGGGTCGGTGGAGGACGGGTTTGCTATGAGAACGCCTTCACGCGCGGCCGTTTCGCTGACAAAGAATTCGTCATTCGTCCACTGACCGTACCGGATCAACGCCGGGGTCTCAATGTTCCAGACCCCCATCGTTCCGTGTCCTTGCATCACGATCAGTCCATAACAGGCGCCGTCGTGCATTGTGACCGTCCGTCCGGGCAGAACCGTAAGTTGCTTCGCGCTGAAGGCGGAGGATCTGTAACATATCCAATGTTCGATGCAGCCGTTCTCTTCCATCTCGGCGACCGGGCGAACCGCTTGAGGCGGCATGAGGCGGTTCGCAACGAAATGCGGATCAGTATTCAACTCCCAATCAATCACTTCAATCAGGTGATTGAGGTCGCCCACTTTGTCCGGCGGCGTGTCCTTCCAAAGCAGAGATTCGGAAATGACCTGGTCGCCTGTCAACGATTGGAACATGGCAAACACGTCCGAGGCCTTTTGGGGTTCGTAGGTGCACAGGCTGCCGGGTGCGTGGAGTACCCCTGCCGGAACGTCCCATGCCGTGCCAGGAATCAGCCGATATGCCCTCGACAGGCTGGTGATCCTGTTATCGCCCTTCGCAAAATGCGCAAGGCACTCCCGAACTTGGTCGCGAGTCGTCCCTGGTTCAAGGCCGAAGAAGGTATAGGGGAAATCAGCGCCATAGTTGTTCAATTGTGGAGGAAAGTAATACGCCTCGGGCTTGCCGATGCGGCCAACCAACTCGGCATGTTGATCGCGATGGTGTATGTGAAATGGCAGGGCGCCCTTGTTGTCGAAGAACTTCGAGTACATCGGCCAGCCTTGATACCGGTTCCAAAGGCGCTCGCCAATCAGCGCGCTTTTCAGTTCCTGCACCGCATCCCTGAGCAGCACCTGTTCGGTCCGCGTCTTGTCTTGAAGAACCACGGCGCTGAGTCCCTCGTTGGGGCTGGTCTCCGGGCCGTTATCCGCCGGAGTAGTGGAGGAGAGCCATCGCTCGTCAATGCCACCTCTGCGGCCCCCCAGCGCATAGTAGTCGTCCGGATGCAGCTTGATTCTGCGACCAGGCACACAGAAGGAACGCGGCACCCATGCGGGGGCCAGACGCAGGATCCCCTTGCCTTGTTGAATCGTCCGCTCGGCAATGGTCTTCGCGGACATGCTCGACCCTCCAGCAAGTATGTTACTGAAATGTCTCGTGCATTCGGTCGCAGTAGTAGCGCACGAGGTCCCATTTGGCATCGGGAGCGATGAGATGGTCCGGGCAAGGAATGTAGCCGCCAAGCGCCACCAGTGGTTTGATGCGCTCGACTTCCGCATCGATGGCGGACTTGTCTCGAGCGAAGACGCTCTTGTTCATTCCCCCCACGCCTCGAACCGTCCGCCCGTATTGCGCGCGCCAGGGAGCTATGCTGCCGTTCCATGCGCCTACCTCGATGGGGAACAGGGTGTTCACACCGTTCTCCAGCCAAATAGGCAAGAGGGCGTCAATGCATCCATCGCAGTCCAGGGAGATGATGTCCAAGCCATAGCGACGAACCATCTCGGTCAGGCGGCGGTAATGAGGACCGACCTTCTTTCGAAAGACTTTCGGCGAGATCAGCGGGCCGTTCCTGAAGCAGATGTCCTCCCAGAAATGAGCGAAATCGAATCGCGCCCCGGCCTTCAGCGCGTACTCGACGTTGCGGTAACATAGTTCCGCCACCGCCTCGATGATCTCATCGAAGAGCGCTTCGTCGTCAGCCAGCAAGTAGCACGCCCCCTCCACGCCTAGAATGTTCCGGACGTTTCCGAATAGACTGCCGCAATGAAGGCCGTACACATAGTCGCGCGTTACAGGTTCACTCTTGAGAAGCGCCAGGCCGCCGTCGATGTAAGGCCGCACGCGGTCATTGTCGCGGACCTGGGAGTGGGTGACACGCCCTTCCGTCCAGGCCAGCCGCCATTTGTAGTGCTCTTCCCAGGAAGCCCGGTCTTTCAACAGATGATCGATCTCCGCCTGGATGGACGTGGCGCCGGGCCTCTGAACCACCACAGCGCCGCAGTCGTTCAGAACATGCTGTGTCCCGTCGGCGAACTCCCGAATCACTTTCGCCTCGAAGGCCGGGCGAAGAAAATGATCCAGATGCAGGACGCTGTACCAGTTCATCTCAAAGCCCAATTTTGCGCTGATCCTCACATCCGCCGGAGTGCCATGGCTCCAGGCACGCGCGTCTTCCTCGGAGAGATGCCCCTCCATCGACCATTTCATGAGCGTTTCTTTCCAGAAGCCGAAATGGACGATGGGCAGGCGGTCATACGGTTGATACCGCAGTATGGCCAAGGCTCGTTCACGATTTGTCATGATCTCTTTGCTTTGCTCGGGGAAACAGAACTGCGCGTGGGAGCAGGAGCCCACTTTCTTTATCTTCGGTCTGGCAAGGACAACGTTCGGTCTTCCACAGACGGGGCGACACGATCGAGCCTTTGCGCAACGTGGCGCCCGCCGCATAGCGGCTCGACGCGCCCACTCTCTCCATCGCATCTCTCGCACTCCGCCTGGCGAACCGATCCTTCGAGCGGAGGAATGCTCACTTCAAGAACAATTCCACCACCGGAACGGCCACGTTCGGCTTTTCGAGCGGCAGATTGAGCAGGACCGCGCCGGTGACCCCGCCCATCTGCCTTACATACCAATCGTCCGCGCCTGTTTTGATCTCGCTCGCGTCGTTGAGCAATTGCGCATACTCCACCCGCTCGGAATACGCTCTTCCCTCCAGGAGCAGATGTTTGTAGGGCCAGGCGAGGACATGAACATAGAGCCGCTTCTTCTCCGGGTTGTACGTGAGAGCGCAGTTCTTCGGGCAGGCGAATTCTTCCGGCGCCTGCGTGCAGCCATAGATCGAACGGCTGTGGCGCTTCATCCACTCGCCGATCCCATTAAGGCGCGCCATCGTCCGCTCGTCGAACTCTCCGCGACCGGTCGGACCGACGTTCAGGAGCAGGTTGCCTCCTTTGCTCACGCAGTCAATCAGCGTGCGGATAAGCTCTTCCGTGCTGCGCCAGGAACCTTCGTCGCGGTGATAGCCCCAGGAATTGGAGAAGGTCTGGCACGCCTCCCACACCACCGGCTTGCCGTCGACCTTCATCCACTCGCTCGGCTGAATCATTTCGGGGGTCTTCACATCCCAGGCGTCGGGCAGGTCAAGGCGGTCATTCAGGATAACCTTGGGCTGAAGCCTCCTCACCAGCCGAAGCAGCTTCTCGCTCTGCCAGTCCTCGCGGCCCTTGCCGCTGCCGTCGGGCTTGGGGTAGCTGAAGTCAAACCAGAGAATATCCACCGGACCGAACTGGGTAAGCAGTTCCCTGACCTGTCCGTGGAGATATTCCGCGTACTTCTTCTGCCGGCGGCCTCGATTCAGCTTCTCGCGGTCCGGGTGGGCGCGGAGAGGCCCGAAGTGAGGATCGATCACATAGTCCGGGTGGTGCCAGTCGAGGAGGGAGTGGTACAGGCCCACGCGCAGGTTCTCCCGGCGGAACGCCTTGATCATCGGCGTGAGCACGTCGCGCCCGGCGGGAGTGTTGAGGGCTTTGTAGTCCGTCAGCTTGCTGTCCCAGAGGCAAAAACCCTCATGGTGCTTGGTGGTGACGACGAAGTACTTCATCCCCGCCCGGGCGGCGGTCTGAGCCCAGAGCGTCGGGTTGTACAGGTCGGGGTCGAAGTGTTTGAAGTACTTTTCGTACTCCTCGTTCGTGATCTGCTCATTGTGGCGCACCCACTCGTGGCGCGCGGGCAGCGCATAGAGGCCCCAGTGGATGAACAGGCCGAACCGGTCATGAGTGAACCATCCGGTATCGCCGTGGGAGCCCCTCGGGGCGGCGGGGCGGCGTCGCTTTGCGCTCATTGCGTCTCTCCTTCTGCTGGTTCAATAAAACGGATTTCGCTACCTGTTCCTCGGAGGACGCCATCCCGCCAACACCAGACAGGAGTGGATGTCCAATCGCGGCAGAACGAATTGAAGGACACCCTCTTTCCAGCGCGTCTCCGCCTTCGTTCCACCCGGCTCCCACGTGGCCTTGCCCGGT
>CAIUPP010000014.1 GCA_903901045.1 uncultured Planctomycetota bacterium | reverse complement strand
GCGCCGCCGAGATGGCCCTCCACGAAGGGGCCACAGAACTCGCCGACCGCATACGACAGGGAATCGGCGAGGCGCTGGGGATGGGGGGCGTCAAGGAGTGAAGAAACGGCACGATTGAATGGGGACGGGAATCGACGGCGATGACGCGAAGCATTATAATCTGAAGGGATGCGCGATATAAAGTCGGAAGGGGCTGTGGTGAGAGTGGTAAGAAAAAAAAGGCAGGTTTGAGGGCTACTTGCCGGCTCTGGCGAGGGGCACTCCGCCGGGAACCACGCTGGGTGTCCAGGTTCGCCTCGGACGGTCATCCGCTGGCCTGTCTGAGCGCGCTGTGCCCGCGCGCTGGCTCTTGAGAAGCCCGCTGAGGGCCGTTATGAGCTTGCTGCGCTCGACGACGGTCAGATCCTCCACGGAATGCGTCCATCCGCTGAACTGGCGCGTTATGAACCCCTGGAGGCGCGCTGGGTCGCTCCAGCCCAACTGCCCCACCAGGTGCTCGATGTACCCGACCTGGCTGAACGTGCGCCGGCCTGGCGCTTTGCGCTGAGTGATCCCGCACTGGCGCAGCAGCTTGGTCTGTTCGTCGATCACCCGCTTCATCTCCAGGCCATCGCAGTCGGCCGTCGAACGCTTGTGGACAACGCGGTCCATCAGGTCCCTGCGCTCATCATCGCCAAAGTGCCCGCCAGTCGCCTGGTTGAGCGCGGCAACCTGCCAGCGGTACTTCCTCTGCTGTCCGTAGGTCCATTGAGCCATCACCAGTCCCTCCACAATTCGGATGCGGAAAGTCTGTGGTCCAGAGAGTACATGCGGATGCGTATTCTCTCCGCCTCAACGATCAGGTCGAACACGGCTGACTTCCACTTTTCCGAAGGCGCGCCCGCCGACGTTGCCTCGACCACTGCCCGCGCGCAACGTATCAGCTTGCCAGCGCTCAATTTTCTGCGTGCCATGACTATCCCCACAGTATCTGCGCCAGGCTCTTTCCGTGCTTCATCGTGAACCCGGTCTCGCGCTCGATGCGAAGGTAATGCTCCGCCAGATCTGGCCGGGCCACAGCTCCGCGGCGGATGTCCGCATCCTTGGCCAGGACGCAGATCGCGCAGCTCAAGCGCTCGTTGCCGCGATCGTAGGCCACGTGGCGAGGCAGGCCAGTCGCCATGATGTGGTTCCACACATCCTGCAGCTTGTAGTCCAGGATGGGCCGCCACTGCGTCACCACGCGCTTGCCGGCGGACAGGCGCTTGTTGACCTCGATCGGGCTGAGCTTCGCGCGGTGCGGAGACTCCTCGCGCCGCTCGCCGGTCACGCTCAGAACATCCCACCCGGACGGGGCCGGAAATTGGCAGCGGAAGGTTCTCTCGATGGGGCCGCGCTTACAATCCGACGTGCAGTAGCGGCACGCGGCTGAAGGCCAGCCCGGAATACCCGCGGCCCGGAAGGCCGACCTCATCGTCTTATCGAGCGCGTTCGTCTTGCAGTGGGAGGTGCAGTAGCGGCGTGTGGCTGAAGGCCAGCCGGGCTTGGGAGACGCTGGAAACTCAGCGCGAAGCGCCTTGTCGAGTGCGCTCGCTTTGCAGTCCGACGTACAATAGCGCTCTGCTGCCGTAGGCCATCCAGGGGCTCCTCTGGGAATCTGCGCGGCCATCATCCGGCATCGGCGCTCGATGTGCTGGGGAAGCGGACGGAAGGGCAGCGCGACCTTCAGCTCGATTCCGTAGTGGGCCGCCAGCATCCGGCAGTGAGGAAGACTCTGCGGCCACTCGGCGCCGGTGTCGGCGTGGACGGCGAAGACCTGGCCGGAGTATCCCTGCTCGCGCACCATGCCCATCACCACGCCAAGGATCGTCTGGCTGTCCTTGCCGCCGCTGATGCTGATGACGATCCCGCTGTAATTCCCCAGCACCATCATTCCGTCCCCCTCTTCGCGTCCTTGCCGTTGGTCGGCTGCTGCCCGGCGGCCACGCGCCGGCGCATCGCCTCCACCTTCTCCGGCGTCCCCGGCAGCGCCGCGGTGGGAGCGTTCGGGCTCTTGCCGTCGTAGTAGTTGTTCTGGATGTTCGTCCCGGCCCGCGGCGCCGCGCCCCCCAGAACCTGCTCGAAAATGAACTTGATCGCGTCCTTGTTCCCGTTCTTCGCCGAGGCGATCTGGTTCTTCACGATCTCCTCGATGTCGGACTGCTTGATCTGCGCCTGCGCCGCCGCCCGCATCGCCGCGATCCACGGCGGAACGTTCTGCGTCAGAGCGGTTTCGTTCTCCTGAGTCATGCGGCTCCTCCTACAGGTGCGCACTGCGCACCGCCCTGCCGAGAAATATTCATCGGCAGCGAGTAAACCACGGTACTGCTGCCGCGACACTTCAACTCCGGGTGCTTGGCGATCCGCCCCAGGCTGATGACCATCCCCCGGCGCATCAGGTCCGCCACGTAGCTTGTATCGGCCCCGTGGACTGGAGTGTTGCAGTGCATCGGATACCACGGCTTCATCTGACGGCCGCGGCTGATTCCACGCGGCTTTTTCGTCAGCCCCAGCGCCTGCCCGAGCTGCTCGCGCGTCATCGGCCCGCGCTCCCACAGCAGGTTCAGGATCTGCACCTGGCGCGGCTTGATGTCCTCCGGCCAGCCCGCCTCGCGCGCGCGGCGCTTGAACGCCTCCACGCGCAAATGCCCGATGCTCGGCAGCCCGGCCGCCTTGAGCTGCTCCGCCGTCTTGCGGCGGACGTTGTCGCGCTGGTGTTCGCTGTGCAGGACGGAGGGCAACCCCAGCCGCTGGCGCATCGCGGAGACGGCGTGGCGATCCACGCCTCCCCAGCACTCGGCAATCTCCATATCGCTCCAACCGAGCCGGTGTTTTGCCCGCAGGAACGCCTCGAACCCTGGCGCCCTGATCCGCTGGCATTCGGTCAGCCCCAGCCGGAAGGCGGCGTTATAGACCGAAAAAACATTGCGCCCGATGGCCGTGGCGATCTCCCGCGCCGGAACTTTGCGGTAGTCTCGCCGAATGATCTCGATCTGCTGCGCGCTCAGTAACCTGCTCATTCCCGACTCTCCGCTTTCCTTGCCTCTTGATATTCCCGCGTCCTGCACGCGCACGTCGTTCATCTTGCCGCCTGGCCGCCGGCCCTCCACCGAGGACCAACGTGCCTAAACGAATCCACCGAGGAAGTTGGATGGCTTCCTCTTCACCGCGATGTCTTCAGTGACCCTCTGAACTATTACGGTCACGCAGGGGATCTCCCCGGTGGAGGAGAAGAGCCCCGAACACCAGAGGAACCACGCCAGAGAAGGCATGACTCCGAACAGCATCACCGCGTCGAATCCCACGGTCCATGCTCCTATAGTCCGCGTTTTCTCTGAGCCTTATTCGCCTCACGATGTTCCCGCGTCTTGCGCTCGCAGAAGTCGGCGATCTCCCGAAGGCAGACCTCCTCGAAAACGCACTCCGGCTTGGGGAAGAAGGAGTACTTGCGCCAGCGCCCGAACCATTTGATCCGGCCCAGGTGCGAATCCTCGTAGCGGTTGACGACGTACCAGACCAGCGTCTTGGGCTTCGGCGGCGCCGGGATAAAGCGGATGTGCGTCCCTTCCTCAACCGGGCTGACCTGCGTCGTGTCGCTCACTTCCACACCCCGCTTTCCGTGGCCGCCTGCTTGCCGGCGGCGGGCGTCCAGGTATCCGGGCGTCCGTCCTTGTGCTCGGCGACCCAGCCGCGCAGGTAGCGCTGGACGTCGGCGAACCACTTCGACTGGCTGGTGGTCCGCAGGTTCATTGTCGAGTACTTTTCCACGGCTAGCTTCATGTACTCGTGAATCTCGCCGGAGAGGCGCACGCGAGGCAGATAGAGCCAGGCGGGCTCCAGGCAGACCGAGAACTTGTCGGCGCAGCAGAGGCGGCTTACCGGCCAGCCGTCCTGCATCGCGCGGAATCGGCTGTGGTAGAGGCATAGGCAATACCATTGGGATTGAACTCTGTGCATATGGTCCCACTCGACCAGCCACGTAAAGCGACGGCGGAAACACGTCAGCTGCAAAGACAAATTAGGGTAGGCGTCCAAGGTAAAGCAGGAGGCATCGAGACTCGGAATGAAGTGAAAGGAGCAACGCGAGAACCGTTCATGATGGCACCTCGTGTACCAGTCAAACAGAAAGCGCATCACCCGCGCCCCGAACTCGACGTGCCGCTCCCCCTCTGGCCCGTCCATGTTCGGCTTGCCCCAGTAGCCGAGGTCGTGGACGAAGAAGGCGACCCAGAGGCGCGGGTCCCACGGGAAGCCGTAGAGCTTCCACCAGGCGGCCGCGACGAAAAGCGGGCGCAGAATGAACTGGTGCGCGCCGAAAAGGACGCTCTTGGTGCCGACCTTCATTTCTTCTCTCCTTGCAACGGGATATTCATCTTCCGCATCATCGCGTCCCACTCCGGCGTTTCGCCCAGCTTGGCGACCTCCGGCTTCTTATCCGGGACGAACCCCGCCTTGCGCGCGGCCGGACGCGGCGCGTCGCGGCGGAGCTTCCACGCAGCCAGGCAGCGCTCCCGGAACTTCCAGGGCACGTCGCCTGGCTTGACCTCGTTGACCCGCGCCCCGACGAACCAAGTGTCGTTGCCGCAATCCTGAATCGTGAAGACGATCGCTCGCGCGACGATGGAGGTGTTGCCGAGCCAGCGCGCGTTTTGGATGTACTGTCGCACGAGAGGGCAGATCTCCGCGTGCAGCGGTGAGGCCCATCCCTCGTTGGCAATCCACATCGCCACGGCTCACCTCCAGAGAAAAATGACCGCATTGCTGGTTGCGAAGAGGCCGGCGATGGCGGCTTGCTTCCAATCGCTGCACCACGCGGACGATCCCGCCAGCAGCGCGAACCAGCCCACCGTGCCCCAGGCGAAGAAACTCTGCATCGCGTGGCTCATTCCGCGCTCTCCAGATCGAAGTTGCACAGGAGCAACTCCGTCGTCTTTTCCTTGGTCATGCCGCGGCGCGCGGACTGATGGTTCTTTGTTCCGGCCAGCAGCACGCGGCGCCACTTGTTTTTGGGGTAGAGTTCGTCCACCTTGGGATGCGGGTAATAGCTGACGATGGCCTTCCCCTGGATGCGCGCCAGCAGGTCCGCCAGTTCGACGTGGCGATACGTTGGGAACAGGCCGCCATCGTAGTACCCCTCCGTCCCGAAGTACGGCGGATCGAGATAGAAGAAGGTTTCCGCGCTGTCCCAGCGGCTGAGGATGTACGGGAAGTCCTTGTCCTCGATGTACACGCCGCGCAGGCGCTCCGCGAACCGCGCGAGCTCGTCAATCTTGTTGTGCAGCGTCGCCGCATCCCCGCCGAGTTGATGCCGCGCGGAGAGCGACCGGCGCCATCGGCCCACCGTGCTGCCGGCAAAGGACTTGCCGTTGTTTGCCGGGCGGTAGCCGCCGTAGCACATGCGCGCGATTGCCCAGTACCTCCAGGCGCGCAGAACCGGATCAGCCGGCGCGGGCATGTGGCAGAGGTCCCTGTATTCGCGGCGGGAATACGGCGTGTGGATCAGCAGCATCATGAGCCGGTCGGTCATCGTCTCATCGCGCAGCACTCGGAAGAAGTTCACCGCGTCGGCGTCCACGTCGTTGTAGACCTCGACCTGCGTGCGCTGCTTAGCGAACAGGACGGCGCCGCTCCCGCCAAAGACCTCCACATACACCCGATGCTCCGGGAGCAGCTTTACGATCTTCGGCGCGAGCCGCCACTTCCCGCCGATGTAGGGGAACGCTGCCGGCAGTCTCTTTGCGATTGGTGCGGTCGCGCTCATGCCGATCTCCTCAAGGCTTCAGCCACGTCGCCCCCCCCCCCCCCGCACAGACTCCATCGGGACGCAGTGGCCGGGCGCGCCGGGTCCCTTGCGCCACTCCGCGAGGAGTTGATTCTCTTCGACAAGCCGGGCATCCCTCCAACTCGCGTATGGAGCAGCGACGTAGATCGGACCGCGAGACCAAGGCACTTCGGCGTTGTCCCAGCACTCGAAGCAGTACGGCTTCTGCCCACCGCGCCAGCCGTCCTCCCACTCGCCGATGAACCCTTCGGGGTCGCCGGGGATGTCCTCGGGGACTACCAGCGGCGCTTTGCAATGGGAGCACCGCGGGCGCTGCTTGTCCGTGGGCGGGCGGATGGGACATATCGGACTGATTGGACTCATTAGAAGAACCCTCCTTGACGTTCTGCGATCGTGTAACCTTCGAGCGTCCGGAACCGCCAGAGGTGGACCGCCCTGGCGCGCGCCTCCTCGGGGATCACGTAGACCGAGGCTTCGCCCGGCTTCGGATGCGGCGGGCAGGCGACGACCTTCAGCCCGTGTTTGATCCGCAAGTCGCTGATCCGCGCGCGGTAACTCAGCGACCCGCACTCGCGGTTCAGATCCGCCGCCGGCGCGCGCCAGCCGTGCCAGTAGAAGTAATCCAGCACGCGCCAGCAGTCCTCGCTGAGATGGTGAACGACATGCTCACGCGGAGGCGCGGAGATCGCGGAGACGGGGAGAGTAGGAGAAGAGGTGAGCGGGCGGCCGGATTGACCGGCCGTGTGATGGGGCTGTTCTGTCGGCATGGCATCGCCACCATGTCCGGTAAGTGCCTGTCCAACGCGCTCGGACACGCGCCCGCTCATCTCCATCGCAGCATTCCTCCATCAACTAGACCGCGTCCGGGGCCACCGTGGCGTCCTTCTTGACCTCGTAGAAGAACACGTCGCTCTTGTCCAGATACACGCCGATCTTCTGGGCCTCCTCCGCCTTCAGCGCCTTGTTGCGGATCGCCGCGATCAGCGCGTCCTTGTCCACTTCCTCCTTGACGCGCACGAACCGCTTCTTCCAGGACTTGGCCGCCTGCAGCGTGAGCAGCACCTTCGCCCACGTCATCTTCTTGATTGTCTCCAGCGTGCCGGTGCCGAGCCGGAACCCGAGGACGCCGTTGTTCAGCGCCTTGCTCTTCTTATCGCCGAGCTCCTTCTTGCGCGCTTCGGCAAACGCCTGTAGGCCCTTGGCCAGGAGCGCTGCGCGCGTGGCCTTCTCCTTGCTGCCCGCGGCCGTCACGTCCACGCCTTTGCCGTCCAGTTTCAGCGCCAGCCGGATGCGCAGGAGCGCGTCGTCCCCGTCGCCGTTGACATACAGATCCTTGACAAGCTTCACGATCTCATCCTTCTCCCCGTCGATCTTCTGCACCTGGGCCTCGAGCGTGAGCACCTCGCCCAGGAACTTGTCCGCCTGCTCCCATCCCTCGATGGCCGGCCCTTCCTCCACGTGCTTTTGCGGCGTCATGCTGTCCAACCTCCTTCTGGTTTCCCGGTGCAAGATGCCCCGGTCGAAAATGAACTGGCGCGCCGTGCGCGTCAGAGGCCGAGCCGGACGCGGGAGCGTAGTCGGTGGGGGCGCGACACGCTGGCTTCCCGCGCCGGCCGGCATCACTGGCATCCCCAACTCTCGCCGTAGTTCGCGAAGGTCGCCTCCGCCGCCTGCTCCAGCGCCAGGCGCAGATCCGTCGGGCGGCGGAACTCCCCGCGCTCCACCTTGCCGGCCATCGTTCGCAGGTTCTCCGCCTCGACCTTCATCGCCTCCGCCGCGCGCTTCTCCTGCGCGGTGGGTTCCTTCGGCTTGCTCTTAGCCATCACATCTCCTTTCCCGGATAGGACCGATCAGCCGGATCGGTCGGATAAAAGAAAATCACCCTGCCGCGGCCGCGCCGTCCTGGTGCCTCTCGGCCAGCTTGCCCTGCAGCAGCTCGGCGACCCGGTCGTACTTCTCCTGGCTGCGCGCGCCGTTGCGGGGGTACGTGTTGTGGATGATCTGGTACGCCGTGGAGAGGCTCACCTGCGCCCCCTCGGCGATCTCCTTGAGCTTGGTCCCGGTGCGCTGCACCAGGTGGTACAGCTCGCTCACGTCCATCGTCACGTCCTCGGTGCTGACGGCCTTGTCGCCGCGCTGCCAGGCGCGTTCCATGCCGTAGCGCAGCCGGTCCATGATGACCAACGGATAGCGGGAGAAGTCGGCGATGGCGTTGCAGGTCTCCTTCGGGCAGATCTTTGCCAGGCCGAGGTGCTCGACGAAGCGCACCACTTCGCTGCGCGCCAGCCCCTGCATCTCCAGGCGCTGGATGCGCGGGCGCAGTTCGTTGCTGCTCTCGACGCGGTCCGCCACGCAGGGCCAGCCGACCATGACGACGCCGAAGAGCGGCCGGCGGTCCGGACGCTTCGGGTTGCGCGGGTCGGTGCCGAAGTGGAGGCTGTCGCGCATCATCTTGATCTCGGTGAAGGTGGTCGCCGGCAGGTTCGTCGCCTCGTCCGCGAGGACCAGCACGTCCTTCTCGCGGCTGGCCTGTCCGACCACGCGCTCGAGCTGGCGGCGGCGCGCCTCTCGGCTGGAGCGCATCGTCTCCGTCCCGTCGGCCAGGTCGAGGAAGAGCGCGTTATCCACGTTCGTCACGTAGTATTGCCGGCGGTTGCCTCCCATCAGGCGAACCGGCCGGACGTTCTCCAGCGAGGCCAGCGCCTCGTACATCGCGAAGGTCTTCCCGGAGCCCGGCGTTCCGGTGATGAGCAGCCAGCCGCGGTCGCGCGCGCAGCGCTGCACCGAGGTGGAGACCTTTTTGAAGTCGGCGCTCTCGAACGGCTCCGGATACGCGAACGGATCCTCCTTGAGGCCGAAGTGCGTGAACATATCTCCCGACATGGCGTCCCTCCTGATCAGTGTGAACCGTAGAGCGCTTGCAGCGCTTTGCCCAACGCCGTTTCATATCCCCAGTCGCCTGGCGCACCGAAGATGCTGTGCAGCCGTTGGCGTGTGTGCGTCCATTCAAAGGCGGTGGCCTGTTCGACATCAGAAGGCAGCGATTCGCCAAGAACCAGACGCAGTGAGCGCGAGAGCAGGTCTTTGATCCCTCGCACGTCACGGGCGTACCGCGAAGCCTCCATGGCCTCTTCCTGGTTGCGGGTAACCCACCCCTGCGGAAGGCCGGTCAGATCGCTTTCCTTGGCCATGCCTTCAACAGCGAGCTTCAACGCATTTAGTATTTCGCCTCGCTTCATCCCCATCTCCTTTCTTGTCGTTTACTCTGCACTCAGTACTCTGCACTCTGCGTTCTGCATTCGCCGTTCCCTCACCCTGCGCCCTGCGCCATCATTGCGCGAGCTTCCGAAACCAAGTCCTGCACCACCCGCTTGAAGAGGTTACGTTCGTCAGCAAAGAGCTTGTTCAGCAGCTCTTGCCACACGGGAGACATCGTGTGGTACGGCATGTGGAGCCAGTCGCAGAATGCGTCCAGCGCCTCCTCCTTGTTCACGAAACGCGGCTCGTCGAACGGAGTGGCTATCTCCGCGCGCGGACCGGTGTGGAGGTGGAATACGTCGCGCTCGCCCTGGTGGGGAAGGACGTCCAATCGAAGATCGGCGGCGGACTTCTCCAAGCGCCGCGCCGGGGTGTCCTTGTGGTCCTTGTATTCGCCGGCGTCATGCGGGGCGAAGGGCTTCATGGGGTAGTTCTCCCCCTCGAACTCCGCCATCACGAAGCCCTCGCAGCCGCGGAGGATGCGCACCGTGCGCCCGGCCAGGTTGTCGGGCACCAGGTACATCTTGTTCTCGTAGCGCAGCAGCGAGTCGGTCCCCACCTTGCGATAATCCTCGTGCCAGATCGCCTCCTCCGCGCGCTCGGGTGCGTAGCGGACCATCTCCTGGTCGAGCGCCGCGGCGTAGACGGCCAGGCGCGTCTTGTCCAGCATCCAGGGATGCCGCCGGCCGTTGCGCTCCTCCATGTAGGATGAGGCCATGCGGTTGAGGTCGGTCAGCGTCAGGCGCAGCTCCGGGTTGGCCTTGAACGCGAGCTCGAAGCGGCTGATGAGCGTGCGCCAGGTGCGTTCCATCTTCCCGCCCGCCTCGGGGTTATTCGGCATGCGCGGCATGTACTCGACGCCGAGCGAGTCGCAGAAGCCCTGCCCCTCCTGGCTGCGGCGCAGCGGGCCGTGGTCGCACAGGAGCTTCTCCGGCATCCCGCGCAGCGCGTTGCGCGGATCGGGGGACCATGCTTTGATGAGCGCCGAGCAGACCAGCCGCGCGGACTCGCCCGGCGCGACGTCGTACACCAGCGTCCCCACGCGGCTGCGGTCATCCATCACCCCCGTCGCCCAGAGCCCCAGAGGCTCGGCGGAGCGCTTGCGCGAGTACTCCGGCATGCGCGGCGCCAGGAGCCAATCCCCATCCTCCGTCTTGCCCACCACGCGCAGGTACTTGGACTGCGATGAGTCCACGTGGTGGAGCTGGTTCGAGCGTTTGGCCTGGAACCGGCTATAGATGTGGCGGAGGCCGAACATCCGGTCGCGCAGGGCGATGCGGTCGAAGCTCGCACGCGTCACCGAGCCGGACTCGATCTTGCCGTTCGCGACGGCCATCTCGATCGCCACCTCGGTGGGGATCCGGCGATGCGCCAGCGTGTCGGTGCAGGCGGCCTTGATGGCGGCGACGGCCAGCACGGATTCCTTGCTGACGCTGCGGTGCGCTCCGCGATCCGCGCGCACCTTGCGGGTGCGGCCGCGGAAGTTGCGCAGCTCTGCGTAGAGCGTGTTGGGGGTCACGCCCAGGCGGCGCGCCTCGTCCTCGACCAGGCTGCGGCGCCCGCCCCACGGCGAGTCAGCCAACCGCGCGGCGATGTCGGCGACGACGGAGGGGGTGATCATTTTCGCATCTCCACTGTTCCGACCACGCGACTTTCGATCGCGTCCATGAACCGGAGGACCTGCTGCTCCTTTTCATGGTTGTTGTCGCGCGCGGTGTGCAGGTCGGCATCCAGAGCGACCACGGCGCCGATGTCGTCGCGGCGCTTGGCATCCTCAAGGAGGCGCTCGAAACTGCGCAGAACCATGCGCGAATCGACCGCCTCCTCTATAAGCGCATGAAGCCGCAGCAGGTCATGCGGTTCAGCTTTGTCCAGGATCGGCCGGGTCGCTTCGGCGGAGTAATTGGAATCGCGAAGACTCATCCCTCGCCTCCCTTCTCCACGACGCGCTTGCGGAACCCCAGCGGCACGCCCGGCTCGAACGAACCTCGCGGCGCCGCGCCTTCCTCCTGGAGGTTGACGGCGTCGGGTATCGGCGCGATGCGAAGGCTGGCCGCGTCGCCGGTGTACGGAGTTC
Source organism: uncultured Planctomycetota bacterium (assembly GCA_903901045.1). Taxonomy (GTDB): domain Bacteria; phylum Planctomycetota; class Brocadiia; order CAIUPP01; family CAIUPP01; genus CAIUPP01. The sequence continues at coordinate 974 of CAIUPP010000014.1, read as the reverse complement.
CCGGCGCGCCGTCCGCCGCGTGACCGGCCACGTCGAACTGCATCGTGTGGCCCGCCGGGCAGGCGACTCGGCAGCCCGTCGTCCAAAGCAGTTGCTTGCCGCATTTGCACGTCACCATCGAATAAACCTCCATCTGATATGGGATCACGCGGCGTGGTTCTTGCGGCGCTTGCCAGGAACGCTCCATCGCGTCCCGCACTTGTGCAGTCCGTGGTGCTTCGCGCTGATCAGCCGCCCACACTTGCGGCAGGGCATCCGGACGCCCAGCGGCGCGTTCGGATCGCCGGGCAGGTACGTGCCGCCCGTCTCCGTCATCGCCTTGGGATGATGCTTCAGGTAGTGCGCGCGCAGATCCTCCGGCGTGGCCGCCGGCGCGCCGCACTGCTTGCAGAAATACGCGAGCCGTCCCAGGCAGCATTCCGTGTGGCTGTTCGCCGCGCGGTTCGGCTGGCGGCCTGTGCCGCGCGCAGGGATCGCGCGGTCCACCCGCCCCTTGTAGCTGACCATGCTGTTGAGGTTGCCTACGGTGATTGCCATCACTCCGCCTCCTCGACGATGTTGGCGTATTCGACCTGCAGCTTGGATGCGACGGTGCGCAGCGTGTCGATCAGCTCGATGCACTTGGCCCGGGCGTGGGGGGAGTGGTCGAAGTCGAGCGGGCCGACCACGGCCACGGCCTGGGCGATGAGCTTCTCCGCCTGGGTGACCGCGGCGTCGATCTCCTTCTCATCCGAGGTGCGCCGGCCGGAGCGCGCGTCCTTCAGCTCCGCCATCACCTTCTTCACTTCCTCCTGCCCGGCGATCACCTTCTCCTGCAAGCCTTTGATCTTCCCCTCCGCTTTCTCGCGCAGCACGTCGGCGGTGTCGGCCCGCTGCTTCTCGCGCAGCTTGGCCTCCATCGTCTCGTACAGCTTGCCCAGGATCGGCTCCAGGTCGTCGCGCGTCAGCGAGGGCTTGTCCATCAGCGCCTTCGC
>CAIUPP010000013.1 GCA_903901045.1 uncultured Planctomycetota bacterium | reverse complement strand
GGTCCCACCCGGTGCACGCCCTTGATCTCTCCCTGAGCATGCTCCATAGCGCCATTGTACCGGGGATACTGCCGTGGCGAGTCCAGCGGGATGATCAGGTGTTTCTCCAGCACCGCCTGCACGGTCTTGTCGCGCAGGTTGCTCCCCCGGTCGCGTTTCAATATCAGCGGAGCACCATGCACCTCAATGATCCGTTCGAGGTGCTCCGCCACCTGCTCGCCACTCACCGAGTCGGCCAGAAACGGCTCAAATTTGTAGTGAGAGGCCAGGTCCTGCACCTGCTGGAGCTCGACGGATCCGATCTTCGTCCCGTCCATCGCCCACACCAGGCCAGGCACCCGCCATGTGATCCTCCGCAGGCGCGCTCGTTTCTCCGCCTTGAGCCGGCAGCGTTCCAGTTTAACCATCTTCTGCAGCCCCCGGCGTGAGATCTGATCGCTATGGGCCTCATACAGTTCCCTCGTCCCGAAGCTCCGGCACCGGCGGTGCGCCATCTGCCGCACATCTGCGAGGATGTCGTCGAGATTCAGTTGCACGTCTTTCTTGGGACCGTGCGTCTGCACAATGGGATCCTCGTTCCGGAGCCGGGCCGTCCAGCGATGAAACGTGGCCCAGGGCAGGCCCGCCGCCTCGATCACCTGGCGGCAGGACCCACCCATCTCCGTCCGTATCGTTTCGACCTGTTCGATCAGCATGCGTATCGCCTCATTTTTTTTTCCGCCGCCGTCTTCGATTCATCCACCACGGAGCGGATGTGCTCCACCTGCTGGCGTATCCGTTCGCGTTCCTCCAGGTCCTCCAGGCGCTTCTGGAGTCCCTCCTTCTGCGGGTCGTGCGGCTTCGATGGCCTCCCGCTCTCCTTGTCCTGCAGCGCTTCGATCATCGTCTTCGCCGTGGCGATCCAGTGCCAGATGGGGGCCATTCCATGCCGGGACATCTTTAGGCTATGTGTGTCTGACGAACCAGCGAAGCAATTCGTCGGCGTCCTTCTCTGATGCGGCGCGCGTCGAGTACACCACCCTTTGTGGCAACAGTTCGCCATGCAGCGCTTTGATTTCCTCGGGCGTCCCTTCAACCCAGACAGCCTTGCCGGCCGCCTGCCACCGCTTCAGGTGCTCCAGATAGGCCATGTATCCCCCGGAGCCTGCGCCCGGCACGAACTCCAGCAGGTAGAACGCCTTGCTCGACAGAATATGCGGTTCATGTACGAGCGCGGCCGGACCGTCCCAATGAAAGAATACGTTCTTCACCATCGCCGCTTCCTCTTCCAGCGCAGGGAGGACGAAACGTTTGAACATGCTCGGGCTGATCATGGCGATAAAATCGCAGCAGAGCAACGCGGCCCCGTCCATGGAGAACATATATTGCCAATATCCGCGTTCTGACATCTTCCCGGCTCGCGTGATCTTTTGCCAGAGAACAGGGAATACGGCTCGCGCGGACTTCATCGCCTCTTCAACCGCCTGGGGCTGCTCGACGAGGTCCATGCATAACTGTTCCGGTCCGCGAACCGCCGCCAGCAAGTCCATGTTCGAGTGGAAGTCCAGTGGGGCCAATAGCATCTTTCCCTCGAGCAGTTCGCTGCCGCGCACGTATAGCTGTAGCACGCGCTGCCATAGTGGATTATCCTCCTGAACTCGAAGCGGCAGGGCCTGTTCCCAGTTTCGCACGAAAGGAACAGACCAGTTCGTATCCGGCGAGTCGGGACTCCACCTGATCTCCGCACCGATATAGGCGGCAATCTCATCCGCGGCCAGGCTCGGAAAGAATGCCGGCACTGCCTCGCCACCGTGATAGGTGGCTTCCGCGCCGGCCAAGGCGCTCAGTAACACCGTATCCACGTTGCCAAACGCCTTGTCACGATACGTGAGCAAGGGAGGAACTGCGTTACATGCGCCATTGCGCGGCGCCGTAACACACACCACGGGCCGGTCAATCAGTTCGCCCGCATAGAACGCGTCCCATCGTCTCGCAGCGTCCTGCAGGTCCGGCTTAAGTGAAAGCGGTGGAACTCGGTGGAAGGGGCATGTCTTCGGCGTGTCCATGGGCATGGTCTCCAACAGTTGCGAGTGTTTTCAAGGAATTGGCACCAGAAGCGCAGCGTCATGAGGAGGCAGCGTAAAGCAATCGCCAGCAATATCACAGGGGCGAAGAGCTTCTCGCGCTCCGCCGGAAAACCCAAGATTGCCAATGTCCCACTGTCTGGGGTGATTGGCGAAGTTGAAGAGCGCCAGTGCCGACCGTCCGTCCAGTGTTCCCGCAAAGGCGCAAGGCCACGGGTCTTTTTCCCACAGAACGGGCCGTGCCGCGCGAATGCGTGAGGCAGCGGCAACAGTGAGTAGTCGGCGGCGTTCCTCCGACATCAGGTCCAGGCGGTCGCTGGTGAAGACCATGCCGCAGAGAATGGCGGCCAGAGCCGACATGCGCGCCTCGCCGAAGGTCAGATGTGTGTTGTTGTCGCGCGCCATGACTACGTCGGGGTCCGCACGGTACCAGCGGTCGTACTGCCACCAATTGGACAGCGATGCGTGGAGAGCGTTCTCAAGGCAAGGGGCGGAGGGATAGGGTGTCTCCGTCGTACTCGCCACGTTACCCGATTCGTCTAGCAACCCGGCGGCGCGCCATGTCCGACCGGTGTCCGGTCCGACTCGTGCATGGTCAACCAAGCCCAGTGATGGAAGGAAAGGTCCGCCACAGCCGAGCAACGTCGCATCGGGAATGGCGTTGCGGATGACCTTCAGACCCGTCCGGAACGCGCTAATGCCGGTGGCGTTCGAGCAGGCTCTGCGGCCTCGCTGCGGGGCAAATCCCAGTCCGTCGAGCTTGAAGTAGCGAAAACCCCATTCCCAGAAGCGTCCCACCACGTCCCGCATGTGCTGTTGCACGCGGTCATCTGTCGCATCCAGACAGGCCCAGCAGTCATCGGGTGCAGGAGACCAACCCCGCACCCATAGCGGTCTGCCGGCCTCGTCATGGACAACCCAGTCGGGATGATCACGAAAAACGTTGCTTGCGGTGGATGCCAGAAACGGCATCAGCCAGATTCCCGGTTGAAATCCCGCAGAACGAATTGTTGTCGCCGTCTCAGACAGAGGGCGTGGCCAACGATCGTTCCGCTCCAGCCAATCACCCTGGAACGGCTGGTAGCCGTCGTCAATCTGCACAAATCGCGCTGAAAAGGCCGATAGGTGCTCGGCCAAAGCCCGCACATTGGCAAGAAACTCCTGTTCGCTGACCTGTGCATACGAGAAGTACCACGAACAATAGCCGGTTACGGTTTCTCCCGCGCTGCGCACACTCACACCGGCGCGTTCGGCGGCAATGTTTGCGTACTCCTGCAACAAGTCCCGCCAATCGTCGCCGCGAAGACAGACCACCTCTTCGGGCGTTTCACCGCGGCGAATTTCAGGTTGGTACACGAGAACGCTGGCAAAACGTCCATGCTCGCGATGGGCAAGGAAATAGGTGAGTGAGCGAGAGGCGGTCACGGCGCCGAACAGGCGGTAGTCCCGCTCCTTCGGGGCCCCCAGAATCACGAAGTCCTGTGAAGCCAGTAGTGCATCGAACCCGGCGAGTCGGTGAATGAAAGGACCGTATTCCGCAGGCGTGATGCTGTTACTCCCGCGATGGAAGAAATCAGCCTGCGGCGGCAAATCAACCGATATGCGATCAATATACGAATCCATGGCTGCCATGAGACTCCCCTTCGTCGGCTGTCGTCAAGTGGCCCACCACGGAATAACCGGTTCGGCCCACGCGGACCGAAGCTGGCGCACACGGTCCAGCGCGCGAGGGTCGGACTGCGCGGTTGTCCCTCGCGGCAGGAGGGGCGATCCTCTCAGTTTCCGGACGGCGGAATCCAACTGTTCCATGCAGCGCCGCTCCGCGCGCGCCCAGCGGGCTTCGCTGCGGCGCCCGGCATCCCATCCGCCTGGTGTGACTCCGGCACGGCGAGCCGCGATCAACCCGTAGTTCCATGGCAAGTGGGCGCGTCGAAGGACTTGCCAGAATTCCTCCATGGTTCCTGCGGCCGGACCATAGGAAGCACGGCAGTAGTCCCGAAGTATATTGTCCACCGATGTCCGGCTGCTCCATGAGAGCCGCGACAGGAAGTACATGTGCAGGTCGTTCCGGGTGCCGATTTCGCTTCCGATCTGGCAAATGCCGTAGCGCAGGTATGATTGGAAATCCGCGCGCATGACATCCCACAAAGGCGCGAAATCATGGAAAAAGCCGAAGTATTCATAGAGGTACAGCCGCTCCGTCTGGGCGCGCCACTGCCGCAGGTAGTCAGCCATAGGGCGAAGGCGGCTGCCTCGACTGAAGACCGGCTCGCCGGCCAGTTCCGGGCGGAGCAGTCTGTCAAACAGGGCGAAACCCACGCACACGTTCTTCCGTGGGACAACCCGACGGCTCGGAGCATAGTTCGAGAGATAGGCCAGCGTTTCAACGGTGACTTCCGGGTGAGTGCGCTCCAGAATTTCCGCCACCCGGTTGACGAACCGCATCTCGGCCCCGGTTTGTGATACGGTCCGCACAAACCGGGACGTCTTTCCGGAAGGGTCCAGAGCGACGGAGGTCTCCGTCCTGTCCTCCCATTCCCTGCATCTCGCGCACTCACACCCCGCATTATGGTCATTGTGCCAGAGTGTGATCTGCTTAACGAAAGGATGCTGGTCGGCAAAGGCGCCGATGTTCGCCGCCACCTCTTTGGCGGCGTCCGAATTGGAAAGGCATAGAGAGGCTTCCGGACGCCGTTCACCGCCGATCAGCGCGTAGTACTCCGGATGGCGGCCGGCATACCGCGCGGGGGGCAACCAAGCCGTAAAGGCATGCCCCGGCATTCGCGCCTTTAGTCCGCGCCGCCGGAGGTCGGGAACGACCCGGTCGCACATGGCGCCGTTCTCCCATGCGCTAAGATCGTTGTTCGTAGCAAGGAACGATTCGTTGAACCTGCGCTTGGCCATCCAATCGATCTGGTTTCGGGTGGCCGGCGCAGGACAAGGGAAGTGAACCAGCATTCGCGTGGTGAAATCGGGAATTTCCAGCCGGTCGAGCGCCGGCACCGAGAGGTCATTCGTCTCCGGAACGAATTCATCTCCAGGTTTCAGCCACGCGCAACCGAGGACCTCTTCAAGAAACGCGTAGACGGCGTAAAGCGCCCCCCTCGGACTGGCTCCGGCGAGGACCAGCGCCTCTTTCCTCGTCCGAATGATGAAGCCGTCATCACCTGCGTTTCGGAGAGGAGAATCATCGCCGCTCACCACACCGACATGGATGGTTTTGCTCCCTCGTGATCGTGCTGAGACGGGAACCTCGACGCCGGTCATCTGTCGGAGGTATTTCTGGAGTTCCTCCGCCGCGAAGAGTTCCGGCTCGCTCGCATTTGGCTGTACGCGAATCCGGTAAGCGGTTTTGCCTTCCGCGATTACATGAAATCGGCGCTCACTTGGCATATTCAAGACCTCCTGGCACAAACATCACGGTGTTGCCGGACTCCTCCGGGTTTCCTTCTCCTCACTTGCGCCTGTACCAATAGGATGGCAGCGCGTCCTTCTCCGTTTCGAGTAGTTCGGCGATACAGGCATCGGCGTCGGCGATGTTGTTGACAATGGGGTCGGTGAGCATCGCGCGACGCAGGATGGTTCTGTCGCCCGTCACCGCCGCTTCAGCCGTCAGTTCGTGCGTGTCGAGAACCAATTGCGTCAGGCCCAGGATTCCCCTCGGCAGGGGACCGAAAGGCTGCGGCCGCGGTCCGCGCATGTCCACGTCGCTGCGCAACTCCAGGAAGGCGTCCGGCGCCATGTTCGTCACCGCACCACGGTTGGCGGTGTTGATGAAAAACGGCTTATTCAACCCGCCCCACATGCTCTCAATGATGTCTGTGGCATGGTCGTTGTGGATCTTTTTAATAAATTCCTTGACCGTGCGCTTGCCGGAGGCATATTCCTCGGTCACCTTCCAGGCGTCGGCCATGAACTGTGCCCGCTGATCGGCTTCGAACAGCTTGACCGGCTCGGGCTTGTTCGGAAGCACGCCATAGCCCTGCCAGAAGGGCACGTACTCCTTCGTGTGACTGATGACCATGGGATAGGCGCCGTAGAGGTCGAACAGCTGCAGCGCGTAGTCCCAGTTGTGACGCCCTTTGGCAAAGGGACACGGGGTCTTGGCTTCTTTGTTCATCTCGCTGACAAGCCAACGCCGCACCCTGGGCATCAGGTCCTTGCCCTCGAACTTGAAGCTCGTCAGCCAGGTGACGTGGTTGACGCCGCCGACCTTCATTTCCAGCTTGGACATCATCTCCGCGGAAACCGACGTTGCATTCTCCGGCAACAGTCCAACGCACTTGCACAATCGCAGGGTGTGGTACGGCTCGTGAAGGCCGTCGCACAGGGCGAACGAACGCATCTGCGGCGCGTAGCGCATCAGAGCGATGCCCAGCACTGCGGTGGGATTGATGAAGTTAATGACCCATGCCTCCGGACAGAGCCGCTGCGCGTCTTTGGCCACGGCCAGCGCGTGGGGAATCTCCCGCAGCGCGCGGAAGATACCACCAGGGCCGATGGTGTCGGACGAGCACATGCGGATTCCGTGCTTTGCCGCGACTGCGGTATCGATGCCCCGAAAATGCGCGTTACGGTCAGAGAAGGTCAGCACTACGAAATGGGACCCCTTCATCACCTCTTTGCGGTCAGTCGAGCCAATCACCGTCACGCCGGACTTCGACTCCGCCAGGATGCGTTTCGCCAGCTTCATCATGGTGGCCAGCGTCTTTGGATCTGTGTCCACCAGCGCCAACGTGCCACCGGCCATGATGGGACTGGTAGCCGCCTTATGAATGATGGGTCTGCCGAAGAAGAAACTCCCTGCGCCCACAACCGTGATTTTCGGACCGGACATGATTCATTCCCTTACTCAGAAAATAGACGGGTGACCAGCCCCCAAAGAATGTACCAATGATAATGATAGAGCCAGGGCATGATGAGCATCCCGCCCCCCCCCCGCTCCCCGCCCTTATTTGTTCTCCCTTCACGCAAAGGTTATCTCCAGCACGGACGTCCCTCTCGGCGGTATCCTGCCGATCTCAAATTCCGTTTCCGAACAGTACCCGCAAGTCGCCCAGTAGTTCAGGACCATGAAGCAACCGCCTGTCAACAAGCGCATCGACTTGATCTTGCGCCCCGTTTCAATTCGCGGGATAGCGTAAACGTACCTGTCATTCCTGAGCAGCACCCGAATTCTGCCCGGAGTCTCTTCCAATGCCGTCAATCCAATCGCGAGCGCCCCGCCGCGAATGCTGAGGCCCCAATTACCCCGGATCTTCATGCCGTGGCTGCACGCACAAAGGACCTCGGCGCAGCTCTTCAAGAAGCTGTCGGAGACTCTGCGGAAGTAGAGTTCGTCGACCCAGGAGGCCGGATCGCTGATGTCCGACATCTCCGCCGGCGGGGTCTCGTCGCCCTCCTTGACGACGCTCACATCAAAGCGTTGGCCGGCTCGATAAACGCCACAAATCAGCTGATTGGGCGGATAAACGTCCTCAAATCGAAATTCGGGTTGAGGGAGCGCCGTTGCCTTCCCGCCGATCGTGATGACAGGGCCTCTCCGATAGGCCATGACCTCTCTGATTTCTTCTTCGGGAAAGAGATGTGGATTCAGGAGCAGAAGGGGTCCGTTGGCGACGTCCAGGTTCTTCACGTCCACAACCGCATGAATCGGGGCGCCGCGGGCGATCAGGTGATGAACAAGGCGGTGAGTCGTCCATCGCCGGGTAGTGATGAAATCATCCATCTGTCTTTCAAAGGCTTGTTCGGACCAAATGAGAGTGGCCCCCAATACGCGTGCGGGCGAGAGAGATACGGACAAATCCCACGTCTGCCGAAGCCGCCGCCAATCCTCCTGGATGATGCCGTCCGGCGTGCAGACCACCAGGCCGTTCGCGCAGCGTCTTGTCTTTCCCTTGGGGTCGTTCCAGTACAGATTATTCAAGGCAAAGATTTCGCTGTCGAGGGCGCGCGGCGTATCATGCAGCGTGTCCCAGCCTTCCTGCACGTCCTTCACTCCGTGCAACCAGCGAAGCGGCGCTGCGGGCGCATGGGCCTTGATCAGAAGCTGAGCGGCCATGAAGTTGCAGAGAATGCGCGACCCCGGCTCGCCGAACTCCATGCTCTCATGCGCAGCGGCGGCTGATTCGACGATGAACCCATCCACCCCGGCTTCCGCCAGCTTTCTGTAGTCGGAGCCATAGCGGTAGACTGCCTCGAACGGATCGCGCGTCCAGAAGCTGTTCAGTACGACGGCCTTTCCGAGGCCATGAAGCGCATCTGCCACCTTCCGCCAGAAGGATACTATGCGTTGGACGTGGAATGCGATCCATTCCCGCCGCCGCGTTTTCCATATCCAGAGTGCCCGCTGTTCGAGCAATGCCGTGTCGCCGTTGCACTTCTTCTTGACGCCCGATGGCAGGGCGATTCCCGTGGCGCTCAGGAACTGGTCCACCACGTCATCCGAAAAGTCCCCGTCATAGATCGCCAGTAGTTGAGGGCTGTAACAGTCCGCGCCATGGTAGCCGTCAAACCCGTAATCCTGCATCACCGCCACGAGCTTGCGGACGAAGAAATCCTCATAGTACGTGTTGTCGCTGAAACGTTTCCATATGCAAATCACTCTGGTCTCGGCGCGTTGCCGTGTGGAATGGAAAAGGACCTCGCGATGTTTGTCGTTCCATCCCGCCGACATGGAAGAGCCGAAGACCGAGCAGTAGACCTTACTGCCATGCCGTTGAAGCTCTTGCACCAGCCCCTTCACTTGCCATCGGGTCCACACCTGGCGTTCCCGTTCGGCATTGCGGGGATGTCCGCCATACGAGCAGCAGTCGAACGGAAGCGGGGCGTCCTGTTCCAGCCCCTCGGGGGCGTTGATGAAGTCCGAGTTCGACAGAAGAAGAGTCACCCCTTCGGGAACGAATCCCGCCCGCTCGAAACACGCGCGGACGCCGAAATCGCTCTGCGTATTGTCGAATCCGATCAACTCGATCCAAAACCACTTCTCAAATGACGCGTCCCCGATTGAAGAAGCCATGTTCCCCGCCTCTGTTTCACGAGCGCAATGTTACCGCGCGGCCCGTTGCCACGCTCTGGTCAGCGGCGAAAGCGATCAGGCTGGCCCGGACGCCCTCCTCAACGCCGGGAACCGGCTTGCGATTGTGGGCCACGTTCTTGAGAAACTCTTCGACGATACCGACATCCCCTCCGCCGTGCGGCCCCAGAGCGCCGACGGACACCCTCTTTGTTCGTCCGCTCCAGTAATTCTGGTAAGTGAATGTGCCGGTTTGGAGATCGCCGGCAAGGTATCCGTCCGAGCCGTGGATTAACAGGTCGCGGCCGGGGGTGCTGGAGCTTGTGACGAAGTTAAAAACGCCCTGGGTGCCGTCGGCGAAAGCGATCTGCACGCACTGGTGGTCCATGACGTCGCTGTCGGACCTGAACACGCATCGGCTCCAGTCCGAAACCGTCGGATCCTTGGGCAGCGCCCCACGGATGAGCATGTTCGGATCAACTATCTTGAGACGCATGCGCCACGGACACTTGCGCAATCCGCACTCCTCGCAACGCTCCGGCGTATCCCGGTGCGGGAAGAAGTTCCGACCGCCGAAGGACATCACTTTGGATGGAGTGGACTGCTTCTCCTTCAACCAGCAGAGCAGATCGAGGTCGTGGCAACATTTCTCATTTATGATGCCGCCCGTGTAGCGTTTCTTCCGGTGCCAGCCCCGGTGGAAACATGCGCCGTGCGAGAAGCCCAAACGCTCGTTCATCTGAATGGACACCAGCGTGCCCAGCGCCCCGGAATCCACGATGCGCTTGATCTTCTCATAGAAAGGCGCGAACCTGAGCACGAATCCCAAGTGGACCACGCGCGGGCTCCGTCGCGCAAGCCTGCGGATTTCGAGGGCGTCTCGCCGTGTGGTTGCCACCGGCTTCTCGAGGAAGATGTGACAGTCCGCGGCGATGGCTTGGCGGAAGATTGGCAAGTGCTGCCACTCCGGCGTCATGATGAAAACCACCCTCCGCGACCCGGCCGGTATGAAGGGGAGCGCCTTCGCGAACGTGCGCACAAGGGGAGTGTTAGGAGCGCCAATCACTTTGAGCCGGCGTCGAACGAGTTCTTCCTTGTCAGGGTTGTTCTCGACGACCGCGACAACCTTGCGGTGAAGTTGTCGTGTAAGCATCTGGATGAAAGCCAGCCCTCGCGCTCCGGCGCCGACGACGATGATGCCTTCAGACATTAACACCCTCACTTTCGCAACAAACTGCGTGTTGATCTTCACCTTGCGCCGCTTCCACGAGCGCGAATGGAAGAAGAAATTCTTTGGTTACTTCTTGACAAAGACCCTCACTGGCGGTATATTACCATAAAGAGACACAATGATACAAGTGAAAATTCATAGATACGCGCGCACATTCACAGATACCGAGAGGCGATGACCGTGAGTTCAACACGCGTGCTACTGGCCGACATGAAGCGCCCGACGGATCCACAGTCGCGCGTACCCTTGAGCAACCGTATTCGCGATGACCTTGTCACCATCATTAAGGATCGGCAGCTCTCGCCAGGAACGAAACTGCCGACGGTGCGAGAGATCGCACGGGAATACGGCGTGGGCATACGCACAGCCGCCCGAGCCTTCGAGATGCTTCGAGACGAAGGCATGATTGTCACGCGGACGAATTCCGGGGCGTTTGTAGCGCCGATTGCCGAGATGGCCGTTGACCTGGAAATCGTCCTCTGTATTAACCCGGTGTTTCTCGACGGCCATAACTGGAGAGGGGTCGAATGGCTGCGCGGCATAACACACGGTGTGCAACGGCGGCACGCGCGGCTCCATTCGCTGACCAATGGAGCGGAGTTCAGGCTGCAGCACTACACAAAGTCGCGGTTTGGCGTGCTCTTCTTTGACCACGCATACGAGGCGGATGGTTTTGGCGTCGTTGCCCAGGAGGTGATCGAGCGTGATATTCCAGCCTGCGTCGTCATGGCGACGGGAGAGACAAATCTGCCCTTTGTCGAATGCAACCTCGACTGCGGCTTTGAGCAGGCCACGACGCACCTTCTCGCTTTGGGCCACAGGGACATCGCGTTGTTGAATCTGCCGATGCCCACCGATTCGGCGTCGGTCGAACGGTCCGTTGCGTGGGGCAGCCGCCAAGGCTACCTGCGGGCTTACTCTCGCGCGGGACTGGAACCGAACCCTTATCTCTACGTGGAAGCGTTGCACTCGGAGAGTTACGGTCCTGAAGACACGGTCAGGGCCTTGGATATTCTGCTGTCGCGTTCCCCGCGGCCCACGGCGATCCTGTGCAACAACGATGCGCGAGCCCTGCTGGTGCTCAGCCTTCTGCAAGCGCGCGGGATGAGTGTCCCTGGCGACATGTCGGTTGTCGGATCCGACAACTGTTGGGAATCTGCGAGAAGCATCCCTGCGCTGACAACCGTCGAGCGCTATTTTGCGCAGCAAGGAGAGGAAGCCGTTAACTACATTGTGAATCGCCTCCGCGGCGAAAAAGCGGTCCGTCCCCACGTGTTTCCGCAACTAGTGGTTCGGGCGTCGTCGGGTGTTCCGGCGGTCTGATCCTTAAGGAAGGGAGGGTCGTACCATGAGGAACTGTCGGGCATGGTTGTCGGCGTTCACGCTGATCGAGTTGTTAGTCGTTATCGCTATTATCGCTATTTTGGCCGGGATGTTGTTGCCGGCCCTGGCGGCGGCAAGAGAGAAAGCGCGGCGCACGGCGTGCTTGAACAACCTGAAGCAGATGTCGGTGGCGTTGGCCTCCTACACCGGTGACTACAGCGGCTATTTCCCATCCTGGCCGGGTTGGGGGACCCCGACCGGCAACATCAACTCCGCAACGGGCACGATTTACACCGACTCCACGAAGGGGGGAATCTACGCCCCCACTGGGTTCAACACCATCATCTACACCGGCGCGGCGACCGACTGGGCCGAGTGGGGCGTATACACGGAGCCGCAGTTGGCGGGGAAAGCCCCCGGCTTCACCGGCATCACTTACACGTGTGCCCCTTCCACACACGACGGCACATGGCTCGACTCCATGCGCAATTATCGAACGATCTTCGTCGGGCAGAAACATCAAACCTACCTGTCGGTGGGGTCTCCTTATGACACCACCAACGTGATGGTGGCCGGCGACCTCAACCTGGGTCCGATCGGCTTGGGCACACTGGCGGCCGCAGGTTATTTCGGTGACATCAGCGCCTTCTTTTGTCCGACCGCATCCAACATGGGCGACGACTGGGCGTATCCGCCCGGTATCAACTCCCACTACACTACAGGCAATGGTTATGCAGGCGGCGCCTACACCCAGGCGCTGAGCACGTTGAGTGAAATACGCAAATTCAGCAACCTCGATCCGCACTCGGTCATGCATGCGGCCTACCCCGTGGCTTCCGCTCCGACAGGCAATTGGGGAGACAACAATACGTACGGCCCCTATGTCGGCATAGAATGCAGCTATAACTACCGCTTGATGGCGTCTCAAGCTTCGATAGGCCAAGGCGTCTCGGCTTACGATGGCCCCGCCTGGGTGCGACTGCTGGGGGCCAAGCCGAACCGCGTCGTGTACGCCGGCGAGCCTATGTTCAAGACGGACAAGCAGCTCGGCGGCCGCGCGATCGTGAGCGACACGTTCAGCCGGAACGGCCTCTGGTGCCCGACATCCTTCTCCGCCAACAACGGCGGCAACAACTGGCCCGGAGAGGGGTGGTATGGGCATCGCGACGGCTACAACGTCCTGTATGGCGACGCCTCGGCGAAGTGGTATGGCGACGCGCAGCAGCAGATCATATGGTGGAACATGAACTGCTCCTATTCATGGGCTGCCGGCACGATGCTGCCCAACATTGTTGATTGGGGCTCCGTCGCAGGTGTTGATCACTCAAGCTTCGCCACCTATAACAGCTGGCCTGAAAACATCAGTCATGGGAATGGATCGGCGATGATCTGGCACAGGTTTGACACGGCGTCCGGCATCGACGTGGGAGTGGACGGACTCTGATTACGCCGTTCGAGTTTGTTTGCACTGTCAAAGGCGCCGGGTTGGCCGGACAACGCACGGTCAACCTGGCGCCGAAGGCGTTTCAGGAAACAGGATTTAGGAGAAGACGACATGGGAACGCAGGATAGCATGCTGTTTGGGCCGCGTTCGCGAAGGTGGTTGCCGGTCGCGCTGATGTGCGTCTTCTCCCTCCTGCCAGTGCGCGTTTTCGCCGACGCCCGGAGCGATGAGCAGGCCAAGGCGCTTGTGGCAAAGTTCAAAGCGATGAAGGTGATCACCGCCTGGAAGGAAGACTTTGCAACCAAGCAGAAGCAAGATCTGTTTGGTTCTACGACGCTCGGCCCGGGGAAAGATGCCGCAGATGAAAAGCACAAGGCCCTCGTGTTCCCCAAGGGCGCCGACCCGATAAGCCACGTCTACATACCCTATTACCTGCCCGCCAAAGCCCACATATCGTTTGACTTCTATCCGGTTGAACTCCCGGGTGTTGGGCAAGCCTGCTGTCTCTTGAGCGTCGGTACCGGTGGCAACACCAAAATGGCTATGTTATTCACTGTCAAAGGAGAAGTATACGCCAGCATCTCGATGGGGAACGGCTACCGCAATCTGACCTCTGCTCCGGTGGCCTTGAAGGCATGGCATCATTTCGACCTCTACTATGGGGCCGACGGCGACGTCCTGCTGATTGACGACAAGGTGGAAGATTTTTCAACGGAGAGCACAACGACCTTGCTTGTCAATGCAGCCGATCAGGCTTATATCGGCAACTTTGCGAGGTATGACGAAACGACAAAAGGGAACGCGTTCAACGAGCCCTTCATCGGAAGCATTGACAATTTCGCGAACGAAAGGCTTGAGTAGCCGCGGGTTCGCGCTCCTCGCGAATCCGCCCCTGCCAGGCGGGAAATCCCCCTCAACGGAAGAGTTGCGGCGCTGCTTTCGGCAGTTGACGGCCGCGCAGGGGAAAGGTTGTCCGCATCGGCGCAGCCGCCGGGTCCAGAAGTGCTTCCCGAGCGCCGGCGAGGATGACTTTGTCATCCAAACACGCGACGCCCCCCCGCTCCTGGCTTGGGCCACCCCGCGAGCCACACTGTATGCCTCAAATGCTTCAGGCGAGGGCATTCCGCGTAGAAATGGGACTGTGGTTCTGGCGCTGTTCGGCAGGTTGCCCGCGCACGAACTCGCGCGCCGGCCACCCTTCAGTGGGGCCAGGTCAACGAAAGGCTCTGAACTCCGCAAGAGCTTATGGGAGGAAGTGAAGTATGGGACGCAAGAAGATCGTGCTCGCCGCAGTGCTGCTCGTCGTCATCGTCGTCGGAGTGGTGATCACTGTGAAACGGACCACGAGCGGCTCTCCCCAGCCGCCGGCGTGGTTGATGGATCAGAAGATTGATAGGATTGACCTGAAAACTCTGGAAGTTATGACAGAGCGGTTCGGCGACTGGCAAGGCAAATATGCGCCTGACAAGTCCTGTCACTACAAGAGTCCCAAGACCGGCGAATACACCATGGTTGACGTGATGACGTGCATGGCGTGCGGCCGGCCCATTCCTGCTCCTGAGATGCGGCCTCCCCAAATGCAGCCTCCCATTGAACCGCAAGGGAAGGATAAACATCCGATAGGGGCGCTGGATACCCCCCCACCCCCGCCCGACTACAAGTGCCCAAGGTGCGGGAAGAGCGCGTTCGGTCGTCGCTGATCACTCGGCGGCTGATCGAGCGAACGGCGCACCTGAGGGGTTGCCGGAGAGATTGCGTGGGATTCGAAGGCCATGCTGAAATAGAATCCGAATGGTTCATTCACACGTTGCACAGGGAGCCGTCCAGCAATTCATGGAGAGGTTCCTGGCCCTGTCCCGATAGACGGTCGCTCTTCTGTTTCCTTTTGTTCGGAATGAAAAGGTGAGAGGCATGAGAAAGGACCTGTTGCTCTGTGGCGTTCTGTTTCTGGCGGTCTGCATTTCAGGCGCGGCGCAGGCGGCGGAGGCCGGGCGCGAGGCCGTCTCGAAGGTATGGCCCGTCAGCGACGACCACGTTGCCTGGATGATCGAAAACCTTCCGAACGTGGAGCACTTCGCTTGTCCCGCGGATGCGAAAGCGCCGAAAGCCGCTACAGAGAACTTCCTCGCCGTCATCGAAGTTCCCGCCTACATCGAGCTGGTCTCCCTCGTCACCGGCTCGAACGGAACGGCCGTGCGGAAAGTCGAAGAGATCGAGCGTGATGGCCGTCCGTACCGGCGATACACACTTCCGCCCCCGCTGAGCCATGCCGCCTATTTCGCCAACTGGTCGGGTTTCTTCTGGAGCCAGTGGGTTCCGCGGCCCACCGAGGCGGATCGGCGGCAACCCGGCGTCTTCGCCTGGCATTTCGTCACTCCCGGCGGGACGGAACCGGAGCAGAAATACCCCATTCGACTCCTTCCGGAGCTGCCGGCCGTGCCGCCGTGCAAGCGCCTGACAGTCATATTCGACCAGTGTTCTGCATTCGCCTATGTCGAAAAGGGACATTCCGAACCCGTGATGAAACTGCTTTCGCGCGCGGGATTCAACGTGGTCTGTACCGGGGAACCCGATGAACTGCGCACCTGCCACCTGTCCGAGAAAGGAATCCGAATCGGCGGCGGCTTTGAGTTGCCGCGATGGTCGGCGCCCAGCCCTGAGCCCGATTACAAGGACTTCAATTGCCGTAGCGAGCCGACGACGCTTGGGGGGACCGACGACCATGGGAAGCAGGACTTCCAGTGGATCATTGACACTCAAGGCGAACCGTGGAAGAAGGACTTGGCCGCTGCTGCCAGCTGGCCGACCCCGCAGTGCGAGGTGGTGATTGAGGATATCGAATGGGGTAGTTGGCTCTTCGATTCCGGCTTCTCGCCCGCGGGCATTCGGGCTTTTGCGAAAAAGAACAACCTCGACGCCGCAAAGCTGACCGCGCCGATTATCTGGAAGGACTACCGCAAGCAATGGAACGATTTCCGGGCCGAGCAATTCCTGCTCTGCATGCGGCTCTACTATCAGGCTGCAAAGAAGGCAAACCCCAACGTGCGTTACGGCTTCTGTCCGCAGACGACGATCACATCCGATGAGAATCTCATGTCGAACCTGGCCTCATTGGGCAAAGATCAGGTCGGCCGGCCGCAGTATCTGGCGTTGGGCTATCCGCTGGACCGGTTGCAGGAGTGCTCTGATTTCATCGTCCCCATGTGGTACGGGCCCGGCGCGGACCAGGCGCGCGACGCGTTCAACTGGTCCAAGGCGCTGACCCCGCGTGTCAAGGTGGACGTGGTTCCGTTCTATAGCGGCCAGAGCCGGGAGTTCTATCTGCCCTACTCCATGGAGAAGGAATCGCTTCGGGCGAACGCGTGGGCCGGCGTCCTGGGCGGCACCAAGGGGTACGCCTTTTGGTTGTGCGAGTTCAGCCCTCTGCAGTTGTCCTGGCTGGCGCGGGCTTCGCGCGAACTGGCGCGCGTCGAGGACATTCTGCTGGACGGGATGCCGGACGTGTCCGATGTCTCCGTCACCTTCATGCCCAAGCGGACCTTCTCCACCATCAAAGATGGTCGGAAGACGGCCCTGGTCGAGCCCGATTTTGCTGCGAATACCGTGTGGAGAACCTACAAGCTGGGAGAACAACGCCTGGCCACCATGATCAACTTGGACGAGCGACTGGACCTCTTTGCCAAGGTCCGGTTCACGGGCCTCCCCAAGGGCGACTATCGCGCGCTGCTGGTGTGCGAGGAACAACTCCTCGTTCCGTCTGAGAAGCGGGACCTGTTCAGCGCCGAGGAACTGGCCGAGGGCGTCGTCGTCACGACCCCCGCGCGCATGGGCGTCACCGCAATCCTTGTGGAACGGGTCCCCGCCGCCGGCGCGCTGCCCGACCACTGGACCCGCCAGCCCGCCGCCGCGGCGGCGCAGGCTTATGAGAAGTACCGCGAGCCGGATGCCGAAGGCGCCGTTCTGGCTGAGCACGGCGGCATCTCGGTGCGCGAAGAGATCATCAAAGGCCAGAAGGCGATTCTCGTGGACTGCGGTGCACAGCAGATATGGATCCGGCCTGACCACGGAGCGATGATCGAGGAGTGGCGGATCAAACACGGAAACAGGACGGTGGTCGAGTCGGGCTGGTGGGGCCGTGAAGGCGGAGTGGCCAAAGACATTTTCTACGTTCCAACGGATATGCGTTTCAGCGAGCAAGTGTGGGCTCCCTACGAACTGGTGTCCGCATCAGTCCACGCCGGATGCGCCTGGCTGGAGTTCCGGCACGTGCTCAAGGAGCCGCCGCAAGTCGGCGGATTGGTGATCACCAAGAAGTACATCGTGCCGGAGCAAGGGACCGACGTGTTCGTGGAGGTCGAAGTGACCAACGCGAACGCCGCCAAGTCCATGCAGATCGCCTTCTGGGCGAACCACGTCTTTCATCTCGGGCCCAATCCCGTCCCCGGAAACACGCTGGCGGACTGTCCCGAAGTGTACCTTCAGACAGCCAAAGGGGTCGCGCTCGTGCCCAAGGACAAGCTTGAAATCCTCTGGGCCAAGCCGGGCGCGCCCATTACGCCGGGGCAGGAGGACTGGGAGAAGGCCACGCGCTGCGGCGAGACGACGGGCGACTGGATTGCTCAGCGCAACCCCGACAATGGTGAGATGATCCTGTGCCAGGTCGAGACCCCCTCCGTGACCCAGTTCAGTTCCTACCGATACACCGATGTCGGCCTTATGGACCAACTGACCCTCGAATGGATGTGTCCAGCGGTCCGCTTGGACGTAGGCAAGAGCTGGAACACGAAATATCTGCTGCGGTACATGGCCGATGTCAAACCCTCGGACATTCCCGCGCACTTGATACCCACCGCGCCATAGCCCGTGGGAACTATTATGCGACGCTTTCATGGAGGAAACGTAATGGGCCTGACCGTATCGCTGGATGGCGAGTGGGCGTTTGCCTATCAGCCTGATGACAAGGGCAGAGACCGCGACCAAACCACTATGGTCCGGCGAGGCGGACAAACTGACAAACCTTCAGAAATTCCCGATGCGGCGGCTTTCGAGACCAGCATGCCTGTGCCCGCATACTGGGACGACCATCTCGACCGCGTACGGATACTCTCGAATTGGAGGAAGGCCTCTTTCAATCCCAACGCCCATCCGATTGCCTTCCCGTCCGGGGCGGCGCTCCCGGACGCATCGCTTCCCTATCTCATCGGTACGGGCTGGTACCGCAAGCGCTTCATCGCGCCGCCGGAGTGGGACGGCCGCACGGTCACCTTGCATGTCGGCGGCGTGGCGCTCGAAGCGTGGGTCTGGCTGAACGGGCAGTTCGTCGGATATCACCTTGGGCATTCCACCCCATTTGAGATGTCGCTGGAGAAGCATCTAAAGAGTGGACAAGAGAACGAGCTTCTCATCGCCGTGGCCAACATGCGGACCGGATGGGGAGGCTGCTCCATCCGCGGCTATTCCGGATGCAGCGCCGGGATCACTCGTCCCGTCTGCCTGAAGGTTGGGGGAAAACTCCGCATCCGCTCCCTGTACCTGTATCCGCGCCGGGACAATCAGGAGCTTGTCTGGAACCTGGAACTCTCCGGTTGCGGCGATGAGGTCCCGGACAAGTCTTGGCGGGCGGAGTGGTCCGTCCGAGAACCGTTGAGCGGCAAGCCCCTGGCCGAGGGCATCGCGGCAGGCGAGGGCGGACAGGCGCAATGGACCACGGGGACCTTCAACATGCGGACATGGTCCGACCGTTCCCCGATCCTCTACGAAGTCGAAGTGCGCGTGAAACAGGGGGATGCGGTTCAGGATCAGTGCGCGCAGCCCTTTGGCCTTCGTCGATTGGAGCGGGATGGGATATTGCTGCGCCTCAACGGCACACCCATTTACATGCGCGGGGTTTGCGACCACCACTATTTTCCGTTCACCTGCACGGCGCCCATCTGCGCGGAGACGTATCGCAGCAACCTGCGGAGGCTGAAATCGCTGGGATTCAACTGGCTGCGGTTCCACACCTGGGTGCCGAACGAGGAGTACATGCAGGCGGCCGACGAACTGGGGTTCCTGATCCAGGTCGAGCCGCCCTGCGGATTCGGCGAAGGCGAGTGGCTCGACATCCTGCGAACCTGCCGGCGGCATCCCTCCGTCGTGCTCTACTGCGGCGGGAACGAGGAACTGCTTGACGAAGCCATGATCGAGTTCCTGCGCCAAATGCAGGCGCTCCAGCGCAAGCACGTCCCGGACGCGCTCTTCAGCCCGATGGAGGCTCTGCGGGGGGTCGAGTACGGCTGGAGCCCGACCAACGTCGAACCCGACGCCGGTCCCGGGCCTGATTCGTTTTCGCCGGAGCAGCGGGTCAATTCGAGACGACACGCGCTCCTGGGCGACTTCTCTGACGTGTTTGAGAGCCTCCCCTGCAACATGGAATATGGGTGGCCTCAGACCCGTCTCGCATGGCTGAACCGGGCGAGTTCCTGGAAAGGCGACTGGAAAGGGCTGGGCGGACTTTGGCGCTGGCTGAAGGACGATCATCCACATCTGATCCATGAGTTGTGCATCCTGGGGACGTACCTGGACCTCGATCTCGAACATCGTTATGAGGGCACGCGCATCGGCACGGCCCTCTATGCCGCCGCGCGCAAACACCTGCGTGAGGAAGGAGTGCTTGACCGGGCGAGTCTCTACTACCGCAACAGCGGCGCAGTGACAGCCCTGTGGCGCAAATACTACGTCGAGATGGCCCGCCGTTGCGCGCAGGCCCAGGGGTACGATCTTCTGGGCGGCTCCGACCACCACTGGCACCGCACCGGCTATCCCTGCGGCGTGCTCAACGATTTCTACGAGATGAAGCCTGGAGAGACGCGAGAGAACGTCCTCCGCTACAACAACGAGAGTGTCCTGCTCCTTGACCACACCACGCGGCGGAATTTCTTTAGCAGAGACCTGTTCGACCTGGAACTGCTGATTTCACACTACGGGCCTGGGCCGATCTCCAAGGCCGATATTGTCTGGCACGTCCGCGACGATAGCGGAGCAATCCACAGTCGCGGAAGTCTCTCTGCCCGGGACATGCCCAACGGCGCGATTACCTCGCTCGGCGCGATCAAGTTTTCCATGCCGGTTCTGACGGACGCGCGGAAACTCACATTGCACGTGCGCCTCTCCGGCGAGAAGGTGGAACTCGAGAACCAGTGGGACTTCTGGGTCTTCCCGCGACGCGAACCGGTTTCGGTCTCAGCGGCTGTGGACGCCGCTTCCGCTGAGAGACTCAAAAGCCGGTTTGCGCGCCTTCCTTCCCTGAGGGAGGCGCCCACGGCGCCGTTGCGGATCGTCTCAGACCTCAGCGACGAGACGGTCGAGTTCCTCCGGCGCGGCGGCCGTGTCGTCCTGCTCTGGCAGGATTCGAAGCCCGAGGTCATGCACACTTTCCACCCCGCATTTTCGGGACGTCCGTACGGTGACATAGCCACCGTCATCGCCGACCATCCGATCTTCCGGCGCTTTCCCCATGACGGCTACTGCAACTGGCAGTTCTATTCGCTTCTGCATCACGCCAACCCGCCGATTTTCAATGGACTGAACCTGGCATTCGATCCACTCCTCGAACTGGCGAGTTCGTTCAAGCGCGTTCGGAAACAGGCGCTGCTCTACGAATATCGGGTCGGCGAAGGGCGGCTATTGGGTTGCGCACTGTCGCTGCACTGGGATGATCCGGCGACCGTGTATCTTTTCGACGAGGTGCTCTCCTACGCTTCGAGCGATGAGTTCGCGCCTCGGAACGAAGCGGCAGTGGAGGACCTCCGCGAGTTGATCGCCCGTGAGACCAAAGACATTTCAATGTACAAGAGCGACGTCGCTCTCGACCCCAATGCCCGGGAATCGCGCCGCGCGGCGCGGTCAGGAAAAGAAAAGGGGACAAGAACATGAACATCCCAAACCTTGCCATGCCGATCGAAACCGTCCGCGGTTCGCATTATGAAATGGGGCTGCAGCACGGCCAGGCGTACCGTCACGTCATCGTCGCCAACATCCATGCCTACGCGCTACGGCACGATTTTCAAGGGACGGATGAAGAGTCGGACAAGGCGCTCGAACCGATCCGCCGGGGCGACGAGACGTTCGCGCCGTGGGTCTTCGATGAGTTGCGGGGCATCGCCGAGGGAAGCCGCGTTCCATTGGCGCTAATCACGCGGATGCACCTGCGCGTCTGGAACAACGTGCCGAGGAAGGAACTGACCCCGTCCAGCGGCGGCTGCACGGGCATTGGGATGATCGCGAAGAAAGACGGCGTGATCGTGGGAGGCACGCTCGACGATCCGCGCCAGAGCTATGTCCTGATCCGTCGCATCCCACGCAACGGCATCTCGCACGTGCAGGTCATCTGGGCGGGTTCCTGCTGGGGGCACAACGGCACGAACGCGGCAGGGCTGTGCCTCGCGCAATCCAGCCTCGGGTGCACCGTGCCGGGACTGTCCTATGACAATTCAAAGCGACGGATCCGGAATTCGACGAGCGGGCGCATCCTGTTGGAAAGATGCGAGGACGTGCCGCAGGCCCTGAAGATGCTGAAGCGCATCCAGTCCACCGAGAGCCTCGTGATCGGCGACGCGAAAGGCAACCTGGTCGCGTGCCAGAGTCTGGGCGGGTTCTGCCAGGCATTCCAGCCGGCAAAAGGGAAGCAGGACTTCCTCTTCAACACGAACCACATCCATATGCCCGAACTTGTGGCCAAGGTGACCGCCGCCGGTTGTGTGCCGAAAGTGACGGAATACTCAATGACGCGGTTTGCCACGCTGGAGCGCGCCCGCGCGTCGATGCCGCGCACGGTCAGGACGATGCAGCACCTGTTGCGTTCGCACGCCGGCCACCCCAATTGCATCTGCAACGACGGCACAGTGACCGCGACGTATGCGCTGCCTCAGAGTCGGCCGGGAGTCCTATTCGTGGCGGACGCGCCGCCATGCCGCAATGAATTCCATGCCTATGAACTCGTGCCTGTGTGATGGCGGAAGAAGCACTTGTCGGCGGTAATCGAAAGCGGCCGCTTTACGCGGCGTGCTGTTTTGCCGGGACGTTCCGCTCTTGTCCATGTGCTGCCGAAGAAGTCCGGCAAACCCTTGCTCTTGTGGATAGGCCATCTCTCGCCGACTACGTTTGTTGATAGAGAATGCGGAGACAATTGTGGGAACACAATCCCTTGAGGGAAACGAGAGGCCTATGGACAAACAGTCAAAGCGCACGTCGTCGATACGAGATCTATTCTGGATTTGGGCGCACGAAGCCGGGAGCTACGAAGGCGCATTTGGCCTTCCGCGCGGGTCTCGGATGACGCCGGCGGAAGGAGCTGCCTGGCTGGGGGTCCCCAATGTCATCATGGTCCGCTACAGCGGCAAGCCTGTACTGCCGTTCAATCCGTGTCTTGAACCGCTTCGGGAGGTTCAGAACGTCGTCTGGTCCATCGTGGGTATGGGTGGGGAAACGAGCGAAAGCGAACGCGAGCATGTGCTGGATATCCTTCGCACTTTCCCCAATATCCGCGGTGTGATCATGGACGACTTCTTCACATCCGATGGCTCGACAGCGCTTTCCATCGAACAGATAGGGACAATTCGCCGACGCTTGACGCAAACCGGACGTTCCGTTGAGTTATGGGTGGTGCTCTATGCGCACCTACTGTCCCTGCCCGTCCGCCCATACCTGGAATTGTGTGACACAGTTACATTCTGGACCTGGAAGCAGGAGGAACTTGACCGACTGGAAGAGAACTTCGCGGCGGTTGAACGTCTGGTTCCCCAGCGCAAAAAAGTGCTCGGTTGCTACATGTGGGACTTCGGTAATTCCAGGGCGATGGCCATGGAACGGATGCAGAAACAGTGCGAACTGGGCGCCCGCTGGATCAAGGAAGGCCGGATTGAAGGAATGGTCTTCCTCGCCAGCTGCATCTGCGATCTGGGAATCGAGGCCGTGGAATGGACTCGGCGCTGGATCGCCGAGCACAAGTAGGTCATCGGCCTCAATCCCCGTCTCTGTCCGGCCGATGCGCTGCAGAAGGCTCTCCAATACCGCGAAGGATCTGTCACTATGGCCGGCGGGAAGCCCGATTCGGCGAATGGAACTGCGGACCGGCTTTCCACAGACCGAGGCCAGGCCGGAGGGCGTCGCGTTCGGCGTGGTTCTCGATGTTGTCCTGGACAAATTAAGCGATGGTCCAAATAGAAGGAGCGGCCATGAAACGAGTACTGGTGTTGGGAGGGCATCTCGACGATTCCGTCATCGCGGTCGGCGGGATCATCCGAAAGCTTGTCAACTCCGGGGTGGAGGTCTCTGTCGTCTGCTTCGGCAATGGCGATGAGGCGTTCACCGAACGCGGCGGGCGAGCGCGCGCCATTGAACGATTCAAAGCGGAAGCGGTGGCGGCGCACAAGATTCTTGGCGTGGAGGACTTCCAATGTCTCGACCTGCCGGATTTCGCCGTGCAGGAGAATCGCGCCACCTATCGCCAGTGCATCGAGGCCATTCGCCGGGTGAAACCGGACATGATCCTCGCCCACTATTGGGCGGAATATTTCCAGCACCACGCCATGGCGCGGCTGGCGTGCGACGCGTGGTGGCAGGCGCAATGGGACTGTAGCGCCGACCTGGGCAAACCGTGGACCGCTCGCGCGCTCTATCATTTCGAAGTCATTCATGACCTGCCCGAACCGACACATATCGTGGACGTCAGCGATACGTTCGAGGCCAAGATAGAGGCCTGGAAGCAGTTCGGGGCGGCGCAGGACCAATTGGACAAGATGACCGACCAGCTCGAAGCCCGCGCGCGCCATCATGGCAGCCGCATCGGCACGAAGTACGCCGAAGTGCTCAAGCAGTCGTGCTTTGTGCCCGAAGCCGTTCAAGACCCGAGGGACCTCGCATGAAGAGTTCCCCCGTTCTCTTCTGCTTCACAGTAGACGACCTCTGCTTCGAAGGTTACTCCTCCGAGGAACATCTGCGGCGGCTGCTCGACTTCTGCGCGAAACAGGAACTGAAGGCCACGCTGTTCACGGTCCCGCTCGCCCAGGGGAAGGCGTTGCGCGAACGCCCCGGATACGTCTCCATTCTCAAGGACGCCATCGCGGCGGGCCACGAGGTCGGCCAGCACGGGCTGGAGCACGACCGGTTCGAATTCGGCATTCCGCCTGCAATGGTTCTTGCGCTGTCGCACGAGGGACCCGCCCGCGAGCGCCTGAAGAATCACCGGGCGGAAATCGAAAAGGAACTGGCCATAGCGCCGTTGCGCCGGCGACTGGCGCGCGGACGGGACATCCTGAAGCAGGCGCTTGGCCTGCCGATCCAGGGGTTCCGAGGACCGTGCCTCTCGATCTGTGACAACCTTTTTCACGCCCTCGAGGCAGAGCGCTTCGTCTATGACAGCTCGCGGCATATGCAGCCGGGCGGATGGGACCTCTTGAATCGTGGGGCGTGCGTTCCGAGCCCGATCACTCGCAAGGTCTTTGACAGCCTGCAATATGCCGGCAGTCTGCGGGTGCTTCCCCTCACTGCGGAATACACCTGGTATCTGAAGCCGGCAATGTTCGACGCCACCCTGAAACTGGCGATTCATGACTTCGACGCCTGCATGGACGCCGGCATCCCCTTCGTGCCCATCTGCCATGTTTCACCGATTCGGGAAGGCGAAGAAGATTGCGGGTTCAAGCTGTACCGTGAGTTGATCAGACATGCTCAAGAACGCGCCGCGGCGGCAGGCGCTGAACTGCGCATGCTGACGCTCTCAGAGGCATGCCAAACGCTGCCAGCACTTGCGCGTAGCCAAGAGAAGCAGAACGGAGGGACCCATGGATAAACCTGCCGTTACATCGTTCGAGGCGGCCGAAGGCTCGGCGTTTGGGGACATCCTGAGCGCCAAAGAGATCAGAAGAGGAGCAAAGATCGGGCTTCTGGGCTGCGGCTATTTTGAATACTGGCGCATGTACCCGGCGCTGAAAGAGATTGTGGAGAAGGACCTCCAGCGCGTAGCGGCGCGCCTGGGCGAACAGGTCGAAGTCGTCTATCCCGGCATGGTGGACACGCTTGATCGCGCGGAGGAGGCGGGCAAAGCGTTTGCCGAAGCGCGCGTGACGGCGATCGTGGTCGTTGAAGGCACCTACTTGCCGGATTTCATCACCCTGCGCGCGCTCGACCACGTCCGGGGGGCTACGGTGATCCTGTTCAATACACAGACCGGGTCGGACCTCTCGCCAACGGATGACTACCCGGCAACCATGCGCAACAGTGCATTGATCGGCATCGCCCAACTCACCGGTTCGTTCCAAAAGATGCGCCGGAAGTATGAAGTGGTGGTAGGTGAGACGGACAACAACGACGTCTATCGGCGCATCTGGGGACTGGTCCGCGCGCAGAGGATCACCGCCGACCTGCGCTCACAGACCCTCGGTCTTCTTGGCCAGGTGTTCCGCGGCATGTTCGACCTTGAGTACGACCGCACCCGAGTGAAGGGCTCTCTCGGCCCGGAGGTGATGACGGTCCAGGCCGACCATCTGATCCGGCTCTGGAACGACGTGTCCGAAGCGGAGGCGGATGCCGCAGCCCGTTCGGCCATGAAGCGCTTCACGGTGCGGCATGTGACGCTGGAGGACGCGCGCAAGTCCTGCCGGCTTGGCTTGGCGATGCGGGCCCTAGTGGAACAGTTCCGGCTGGACGGCTTGTGTTTCCTCGGACAGCACTATATCGAGAAGATGACCGGCGCTCCGGCCCGGTTCGGGGCCTCCATGTTAATGGAGAACCAGGGTGTCATGGTCGCCTGCGAAGGGGACATCGGAGGCCTGATCATGATGCAGATCATGCGAGAGATCACCGGCAACATGCCGCTCCAGACGGAATGGGGCCAGTTCGATGTCGCCCACAATGCGGTCTTTCTTCTGGGACACGGCATCGGCACGCCGGAGCTTGCCGCCGGGCCGCAAGCCGTCACCCTGACGCGTTCGCCGGAGGAATGGGGATTCGAGGGGAGCGGGATGAATTACCAGTTCATCGTCAAGCCCGGTCCCGTGACGCTGGGGCATTTTCTCGACACGGCGGACGGATGGCAGATGCTTATTTCCGAGGGAAAGTCGATTTCCTTCCCCTGCCTGCCATGCGATGAAATCCACGCCATGGTCCGGGTGGCCATGCCGGTCCGCGAGTACG
The DNA here is from genome assembly GCA_903901045.1 of uncultured Planctomycetota bacterium. Lineage (GTDB taxonomy): Bacteria > Planctomycetota > Brocadiia > CAIUPP01 > CAIUPP01 > CAIUPP01. Next base: position 13,732 of record CAIUPP010000013.1, on the reverse strand, counting down.
TTGAAAAGATTCTGCGCGCGGGAGTGGCGCATCACGTGATTCTGGTTCCTGGCCATATCGCAAAGGACTTGGATGTCGTTGCGGACGCTTTGGGCATGAGGAAGCTGACCGTATGAGAGTCACGCGAAACCTGCCCTGCCGCGCCGACAGCGACAGAGGAAAGTTGGAACTCTTCACGCCGGATGGCGTGGGCCCTTTCCCGGTGGTGGTGTGCATCTTTGGCGGCGGGTGGATACACGGGGAGAAGGAAATAATGGAGCCTTACTCTCGTGTCCTGGCCGAGGTCAACATTGCTTCGGTCAATCCAAACTATCGGCACACGGGAACTCATTGCCATCCGGCACAGGAAGAGGACATTTCTGCAGTGCTGGACTGGGTTGCCGGCAACGCGGTCGTTCATGGGCTCGACGCGCAGCGGATCGGGCTGACGGGAGGGTCGGCCGGAGGGCACTTATGCGCTTTGGTCGGACTTAAGACGACGCGCCGCCCTGCTTGGCCGTCCACGGCGCAGCGGATAATCTCGTGCCGACGAATCAATCCACGTTGCTTGTTGCGGCGCTCCGCCGGGCCGGCGCCCAGGCTTCGGACCCATGAAAGTGAGGAGATGTGAGACATGATCAGAATCGAGAAGGCGGAGTTTCGGAAACGGCTTGAGCGTGTTCAGGGCCTGATGGAGGAGAAACATTTCGATGGCCTGATGGTCTACGGCGACGAGTACCGAAAAGAGAACCTGCGTTACGTCTGCAACTTCTGGCCGATCTTCGAGCGGGCCATGTGCTTCATTCCTCGGAAGGGCGATCCAATCCTTGCGAGCGCGCCGGAGGGGGAGCGGTATGCGCGTGAGATGAACGTCTGGCCGGACGTGCGCAACGTCCAGGAATTCGCCTGCGTGTCGGTGCCGGAGGAAATTGACTACCCGCTTGCGAAGTTCTCCTCCCTCAAAGAGGTTATCCGCCAGACGCTGGGGAATGGCCAGAGGCTGGGATTGGTCGGCCAGTGGGACATTCCCGCGCCGATCTTCGAACGCGTCAAGAGCGTCGCGCCGGGCGCCGAGATTGTGGACGCCGCGTCGCTCATCCAGGAAATGCGCCTGGTCAAGTCCAGGGCGGAAATCGCGTGTTTGCGCGAAGCCGGACGACAGGCTTGCCTGGGGTACGCCAGACTAATCGAGGCTGCTGTGCCCGGTCATACGGAAACCATGGCTGCCGGGGCCGCGGAGGGCACCGCGCGGATTGCGGGGGCGGAAGACATCAATTTCACGGTCTTCGGGAGCGGTCCGCGCACGGCGACGATAATCGGCCGGGCCACGGAGCGCGTCATCCAGGACGGTGACATGATCATGGCGGCCATGGCGGTGCAGTATCAGGGATACGTGGCAACTGTGGAGTTCCCCTTCGTTGCGGGCAAGGCAAGCGCGGGGCAGAAACAGTTCCTTGCCGTGCTCTTTGAGGCAGCTAACGTCCAACTCGGCTATTTGCACCACGGCGCGAACGCCGGGGAAATGGTGCGAGCCGTCCGGGATGTGTTCAGGAAGCACAAGCTCTCGCAGTACGATGTCTATCCACCCATGCATGGCATTGGTCTGGCGGAGGCCGAATCCCCATACCCCAACGAGAAAGCGGATTATCCCCTGCGCTCGGGAATGTGCGTGAATTCGGACATCAGCCTCTTCGGCCACCCCTGCGGGTCGAATCGCATCGAGGAGGGGTTTGTCATCGGCCCGAAGGGAGCGGAATCATTGACCCCACTGATCCGGGAACTCTGCGGAAAGGCAGGTGCTTAGCATGAACCGACGACAACGCTTCCTGGAGACCATGACATTCGGCGCGCCGGATCGCCCCGCGTCCGGCGACTACTTCGCCTACGATTCAACCCAGCAACGATGGGAGCGGGAGGGATTGCCTCCGGGCGTCGACCTTAATGAATACTTCGGAATGGACTTCGACCCGTTCCAATGGAGAGTGCCCGCTAATCTGGCCGTCCTGCCGCGCTACGAGAGGGTGGTTGTGGAAGAGACGGAAGAGTACCAGACCGTGCGGACGGGGGGCGAAGTTGTCAAGAAACTGAAGAACGTTCCCCCGCCCGCCATGCCGGTGTGGATCAGCTACCCTCTGCAATCCCGTGCAGACTGGGAAGATTACAGGTCTCGGCTCAATCCCGATACGCCTGAACGTCTCCCGCCTGATCTTCCTGAACTCGTGGCAAAATGCCCTGACCGCGATTATCCCCTGGGAATGTGGCTGGGAGGAACCTATGGGTACATGCGCAACTGGTGGGGCATGGAGCAGATTTCCGTGTTGTTGTATGACGACCCGGCGTTGATCGAAGAGATGGTTGAGTGCCTCACGCACTTGTCGCTGGGATTGCTGAATCGGGTCCTGGAATCCGGCATGCAACTTGATTGGGTGATGTTCTGGGAAGACCTTGCGTATAAGAACGGCCCCCTGATCTCGCCAAGTCTGTTCAAGCGTTACTGCGTGCCTTATTACCGGGCGGTCATGGACAGGGTGCATGCGGCGGGCATCCCTGTGGCAATGGTGGACTCCGATGGGGACATCCGGGAGATTGTCCCATTCTGGCTGGACGCGGGGGTCAACATCATGCACCCCATGGAGGTCGCGGCCGGAATGGACGTCGTATCGCTGCGCAAGCAGTACGGAAAGCGCATCGGCTTCTTTGGCGGCATTGACAAACGCGTGCTGGCCGGCACGCGGAGCGACATTCGGAACGTAGTCCTGCCCCAATTGCGGGCCTGCTTCGAAGAGGGTGGGTTTATTCCGGCGTGCGATCACGCCGTGCCGCCGGATGTCTCCTTTGACAACTATCGATACTACCGGGAACTCGTGATGGAAGCATCCGGCAAGGTCTGAAGGGAGAACAAATGAAGACAAAGGGTGGCGCAAAGACGTGGTACTTCCCTGACGGTTACCTCCCGGCGAAAACCGGCGACAGCAAAATGGAGGCGCATGAGGCCCTGATGCTCCTCAACACCGGAAATGAACCGGCCAATGTGAGAATAAGCTTTTACTTTACGGATAGGCCCGCGATCCATGACATTTCCACGAACGTGGAAGCGGAGCGGGTCCGCACCCTTCGGTTGGATCATCCGGATGAGATCGGAGGTACGGTCATTCCCCCCCTGACTCAGTATGCCCTTCGCGTCAAATCGGACCGGCCGCTCGTCGCACAATTCGGGCGCCTCGATACGACACAGGCGAACATGGCGTATTATGTCGGCGTCGGTTTTTGTGAATAAGTTCAGGCTGGCGCTTAAGCTGTTGCAGGAAACAAAACAAGACAGGAGGAGTCGTCATGAGGGCGCAAAGCAAGATGTCGTTGGGTACGCATTCGCAAAAGTGGTTGTCAGTCGCGCTGTTGTGCTGCTTCGGCGTGGGCCTTGCAGTCGCGCAGGAAGTTGCGCCCAGATCGAAAGTCTTTCCCGTCAGCGACGAGGCGATGACCTGCAACCTCATTGACGGCGCGCCCAATCTCGAAGAGCTATGCTATCCGCTAGCCGACGCGGCCAAAGTCACTCCGGAGGATTCCGACAAGTGGGCGGCTGTCGTCGAAGTCCCCGCGTATGTGGACCTGTTGGACGCCACGGACCAGTTTGACCCGGCGATGCATGCGCCTGTCGTCAGCGACGTGACTCGGGACGGGAAACCGTACAAGCGATACCAGTTCAAGGGCCTGTTCCGCAGTGCGGTTCAGGTCAAGATAGGATGGGAGGTCCTCTACAGCACGTGGGTTCCCAGGCCCACGCCGGCGGACCGCGCGGCCCCTGGCGTTTTTGCATGGCATTTCGTCACGCCGTGGGGTGTGGAAGCGGAAAGGGTGGCGCCCATCCAGTTGCTCCCGATGCCGCTGGAAACGCAGCAGCCGAAGCGAATTCATGTGAGGCTCTGGGCTCCTTCCAACGTCAGGATCTCGCCGGCCAAGCTGGAGCCGGTTCTGGCGTTCCTGCAGCGGGTGGGCGTTACGGACCTGGTCGCAGGGGCACTCACGGCCGAATCTCTGATTGCCGCGCGCGAGAAGGGGATGCGAATCGTCGGCGACCAGGCCGGGATCACCGGCTTTCCCGCCGCGGAGAACGCCAGGACCGACAACCCCGACTACCGGAATCAGGACCATCTTGGGAGGCCGATAGCCACCGGCGGTTGGCCGTACGACACTGACCTGCAATGGATCCTGGACGAAAAGGGAAAGCCGTGGGCCGGGGACATTGAGAACTATCGCAATTTTGCGCTAGGGAAAGAGGTCGTATCGCAGGATATCGAGTGGAACGCGAATTGGGACAACGGGTTCTCTCCGGCGGGGATTAGGGCGTTTGCCGCGCGGTTCGGGTTGGACGCCGCGGCGTTGACCCCGGCCAAGATATGGGCGGAGCATCGGACGCAATGGGGGGATTTCCGGGCCGAACAGACGCTGGCCGTTCACAAGTTGTTCCACGACGTCGCCAAGGCCGCCAACCCGACCGTCAGGTTGGGGGCGCTGCCGCAACAGGTCATGACCAACGACAACAGTGTCATGTCGGACATGATCGAAGTCGGGAAGGACGAGGCGGGAAGAATGACCTATTATTTGAACCCCTATCCCACCCGCCGTTTCCAGGAAATCATGGACGTAATGTACCCCATGTGGTACGAGCACGGCGTGCAGCAGGTGAAGGATGCCTTCATCTGGTCGCGGGCCATCGCGCCGCGTGTGGCGGTTCCGTTGGAGCCGCTCTTCTGGGGGCAGGCGCGGGACTACTACCTGGGGAGCGGAGGCGGAGACCCGGGCGAAGCGCTGCGCGCCTTCGTCTGGGGGGCGCTCCTCGGCGGCGCCAGGGGATACGGCATGTTTATGTGCGAATTCGGCGCGCGCCAGTTCTCCTGGATCGCGCGGACGAACCGGGAAATCAGCCGGCTTGAGGACATTATCCTGGACGGGCAGAAAGACCCCGCCGGGGTGACCATCGCCTTCATTCCCGAGCACCACATACTCATGACCGTTGGCAAGGAAGAACGCCGGATAAGCGTCCCCGATTTCGAGGCCAGCGTCCTCCACCGATGCATCGCGAATGGGAACACGCGGCTGGTGGGGATCATCAACGTTAACACCGACAAGGAGGTCTTCGCTCGCGTAGCCTGTATGGGCCTTCCGCAGGGCGAGTATCGCGTGACGGATGTGAGCGAGCAGACGAACTTCTGGGAGGACGCCAAGTCCTGCACGGTTTCATCGGCGCGCCTGGCCAAGGGGGTTGTGATCAGGACGCCGCCGCAATACGGCGTTACGCTCCTCATGGTGGAACCCGCCAAAGACGCCCCGCGGGCGGCCAACAGCGTCAGCCTTGAAAGCTGCGAGAAGGCGCTGGCTCAATACTGCAAGCCCGACGTGAGGGCCGAGAAACTGGCCGAACGAGGGGGACTCTCCATCACGAGGACCATGGTCGGGAACGAGGTCGGCATTTCGATGAAAAGTCCCTGGCAGGAAGTTCAAGTCCGGCCGAACAAAGGCGGCCGGATTGTCGGCTGGCACTTGATCCGGGAAAATGCGGATCCGATCAAGAATGCCTTCGACTTCTACGGAGGCGCCGGTAAGGATCTCTTCTGGGTTCCCACCGGCGCGATGTGGTCCGGCGACGAGATTATGCCCTATGAAGTAGTATCCGGTTCGGCACATGGCGGCGTTGCCTATCTGACTCTCCGGCAGAAGAAGACGACGGCGGCGCTCAGCAACCTGATTGTCACGAAGACAATCAGCATTCGTGAAACCCAGCCGGGCATCGAAGTTGAAGTGACGGTGGAAAACCCCGGGCCGGCTCCGGCTGTGAATTTTGCCTTCTGGGCGCACCACATGTTCTTCACGGCCGATATCCCGGCTGCCAGGGAGATGGTGCAAGAGGTTTACATGCAGACGGCCGCCGGGCCGGCCAAGGCGCCGGCAGCGGACGTCTACTGGGCAAAGCCGAACGAACCGATGTCGCCCGGCAATGAAGATATTGAGCGAACCGGCCGGACCGGCGCCACCACTGGGAATTGGATCGCCCAGTACAACGCGGCCGGTGACGACGCCGTGGTCTGCAAGGTCGAGGCTCCGGAAGTCTCGCAGTTCCATAGCTGGTGCGGTCCGGACCAGAAGACCGTCAGCATCGAATGGATGTACCGGGCGCAGCCGCTGAAAGCGGGACAGACATGGAGCACGAAGTACCGTATGGACTACGTCGTGGCCGTCAAAGCGCAAGACCTCAAGCCGTTGGTCGAAGCGGCGGCGCGCTAATCGCAGGATTGGCGAACAGGCCTCGGTATTCGGATTGTCAGACAAGGTGAGACTATGGGAAACACGACGCAGCGGTTTCATAAGTGGTTCATCGGAGACGCCGGAGCGACGGGAGTGGCGCAGGACAAGTACACCTGCGGCACGCTCCACTACACCCCTGCCGCGCTAGCAACGCTGTTCGGCTGGCTGCTGTGGGGCGACGTGGTCTTTTGTCTGATGGAGGCGATGCCGGGGCTGCTGGTCATGCAACTCGGTGATTACGAGATCAGCAATCAGGCCAAGGCCGCGCTGCTGACGACGATCTTCACGATCTGCAACATCCTTCTGAACCCCGTTATCAGCTATGCATCCGACCGCCACCGCGGCCGCTGGGGGCGACGGCGTCCGTTTCTGCTATTTACGACTCCGTTCGTGACGCTCTTTCTGATCCTGATCCCGTGGGCGCCCGAAATCGCGGCGGCCCTGATGCGGCACGAATCGGCGCGCGCCGTCCTGGCGCTGTGCCCCGTGGCTCCGCTGGTGCTCACGTTTGGGATATTGATCGCCTGCTTCCAGGTCTTCAACATGTTTACATGCACGGTTTATTACTACCTGGTGCCCGATACGGTTCCCGAACCGCTCATCGGCCGGTTCATGGGCCTCTTTCGCGTGTGCGGCGGCGTGGCGGCGCTGGGCTTCAACTGGTTCCTGTTCGGGCATGCCCACGCGCACATGCGGCTCTTCTTTGCCGTCTTCGGGGGGCTGTACGGCATTTCGTTCATGCTGATGTGTTGGAAAGTGCGAGAGGGAGGCTACCCGGAAATCAAGGAGGACCATGGGCACTGGTATTCGCCCATCCGGAACTACGCTGGCGAGTGCTTCGGCTCGGCGCGCAACTGGGTCGTCTTCCTTATCTATGGCACGATGGGCTGGGGCAGCGCGGCGAATATCTTCTTCCTATATTTCTATCGCGACCAGATTGGGCTGAGCGAAACGGAGTACGGACGGCTGGGGAGCATCGGCCTGATCATCTCGCTGGTGCTGGCGGCGCCGATGGGCGCGCTCGTGGACCGATGGGGCAGCTATAAGTCACTGATAGTCGGTGTGATCGCTGTTATCCTCTGCAATCTGCTCTGCTTCGTCGGGATACACGGTCGACTCTCCGCGTTCGTGCTGGTTCCGATGATGTCTATTCCCAGCGGCCTGCTCTACATTGCGGTGCTCAAGTGGATGGTGGACGAGTATCCGCGTGCTCAATATGGCCAGTGGGGATCGGCGAGCGCTATTGTCGGCGCGGCCGGAGTGGCCGTGCTCAGCCCGCTGGCCGGCAGGCTGCTGGATGTCTTCCACAACAACTACCGGATGATCTACCTCTTCCCCGCGTTCTTCAGCAGTATATCTTTGGTCCTGATCGTCATCCTGTCCCGGTGGCCTAAATCCGAACCAGCCGAAGAAAGCGGAATGAACTTGAAGAGCCTGAGTAGCGCGCCATGAACAAGAAACTGCTCGCCGATTTCGCCACGCCGAGAAGCATCTATCGCGGAAAGCCGTTCTGGGCTTGGAACAGCAAACAGGAGACTCGCCATGCATGAGACGCAATCGCGAACCGGGCCAGAGCGGCAGTGGCGTATTCTGGGCAATTGGGAACCGAAGATGTTCCTCAAACGTCGTGGAGAGGGAGCGCACTTTGACGTAGACGCATTCTGGGCGGAATCCCACAGCGACGCCGCCATCCGGCGGATGAAGGAGATGGGCATCAATCTGGCCCATATCCATTTCCACAAAGGTTACGGCCTGGAAGTCGAACGGGAATCCATTGCGGAGGCCGCCGCCTGGGCGAAGAAGCTCCACGCCCATGGCATTCGCGTGGGCGTCTATGTCGGATGTACGTTCTTTGACGAAGTCTACCGCCATCCCGATTTGCCCGAAATGCTCGCCCGGGGTGCCTCCGAATGGTCCTTTGGGGCGCAGTACTTTCGCAGGCGGTGGTGCTACAACTCGCCAAAGAGCTTCGAGTACTTCCAGAAGGTGCTGCAAGTGGCGGTCAATGAGGTGAAGGCCGATGTTATCCACTTCGATCATGCGTTCTGTTTTCGGCACGATCAACTGTGCCACTGCAAGTACTGCATGGCGGGATTTGCCGAATTCGTGCGTCAGGAGATACCTGGGATCATCGCGGCCGCCGGCTACGAGCGCGCGGAGCAGTTGCTTCCCCCGCCGCCAGGCAATGAAGAATATCTGGCAAGCGTCCAGGAAATCAGCGAACCGGGCGACATCGCCTGGGTACTCTATCATGCCCAGGCCGGCCGGCGCGCGTTGCAGCGCTATGCTGCGTATGCCCGCAGTCTATCGCCCGACGTGTCCATCTTCTATAACGGCTCCAATCTCTGCGGCATCACCACGTACAGCTGTCCCCGTATGGAAATGGAGCCGTTCAATGATGTGGAACTCGCCTGTGTGGAGGACTCCATAGACAACCCCGTGCGTACGACGGACGATGGCATGCCCGTGTCGCGGTTCCGGCCTTACAAGAGAGGGTCGCGCACGAGAACAGGGGTTTGCTATTACACGACGATCCGGGGAGAGAATACCCCGCTGATGCTCGTCGAGGCGGCCGCCTTCAACTATGGTTGCCTGGGCTTTGTCGAGACGGTCATGCACGAAGAGTTCCGCATGACCGCACCGGAAGATCGGGCGTTCCTGGAGTTCCTCGTGGCGAATGAGTCGCTATTTCTCAATCGCCGCCCCTGGCATCATGTGGCCGTGTTGCGTCATCACGAGAGCATGCTCCTGAACCCATTCCCCAGCGGCCTTTCGCCCTATGTGGTTGAGCAGATGCTCTTCGAACGCCATGTGCCCTTTGCCCTGATTGACAACAGCGAGTTGCAGAGCGAGCGCCTACGGGCAGAGTTTGATCTTGTCATCCTGCCGGACACGAAATGTCTGTCGGACAGCGAAATCGGGCAACTGGAAGCATTTGTGGCTGCGGGCGGACGGCTGCTCTCCACCGGCAACACCGGACGCGCCACGACGCTCAACCAATTCCGACCGGCGTGGGGGTTGAGCCAGATCTTCTCCCGGCAGATCGCTCCGGACAAGAGCGAAGGGCTACAACGCGACAAGGCTGGCGGCGCGGCACGGGCGATCCATCTGCCGGAACTGGCCTTCGACCTGCCGGAACGGTCCACGGCGCCCCGCTTCGGCAAGTACCCGTGGTACACGCATCGGTATTGGAATCCGCCCAAGAATGCCGAGACGTTTGCGCAATCGGTGGAGGAATTGCTGGGTGCCGATTGGCGCGTGCGCACGGACCTGCCCAGGACCGCAGGCATGGAGTGCTATCGGACCGCCAGCGGCTATCGCTTCTGCCTGGTCAACTACAGGCATCCTGAGCCTGTCGGTGAAAGCACATTGCTCCTGAATCGCCGGGCACTTGCTGTTGCCTCGCCGCGCTTCCACTGGAAGACGCCGGAGGGGGAACGCACGTTGAACGTCATAACCGAAGGCGGAACTCTTCGCATCCCTCTTCCCGCGTTCTCGCTTCTGGCAGTCCTGAGTGTGAGTGGTTCAGAGAGGAACCAGGCATGAAGGTCCGGGTTACGGGGGCGACGGATATGATTGGTGCCAATGTGGCCCGGCGGGTTGTGAAAATAGTCAAGGAAGGCTCTTGCATCAACGTGTATTACTTATAGTTGCATGACTGTCCATTCGGTCATTCTTCTTGACAAATGTACGTGGAAGCTGAACTATGGCGAATACGCACTGGACCACACGCGGCCGTTTTCGTGCGGCGATGAATACCGCACGAGCCCGTTGGGCGTAGACATATCAAGACCGCGACTGAATTGGGTTCTCCGTTCCAAAGTGCCCATTCCAGCTAATACGATCGCAACAGTACTAATTCCAGTGAGGAACCCAGCAGACGTGCGCGAAAGCGGCAAGCCGGTTGTCAAGAGCAGAGGCGTCCGATATGCGCGAATGGAAGAGGGCCAGACGGCAGTATTTGAGGTCGGTTACGGTATATACCGGTTCACTTCCGACGGATTCGAGGCAATACATTCAGTATGAAATGGAGTCACGGCGTATGAGCAGAGTCATCACCCCCTTCCGTCCCAAGTGGGCCGGGAAGATGACGGACCGCGAGCGTTTCAATCGCCAGATGCACTATCAGCCCGTGGACCGATGTTTCAACATGGAGTTCGGCTATTGGGAGGAGAATTATCGCGAATGGCCGCTCTTCGTGGAGAACGGCATTACGAACGAAAGTGACGCCAACGCATTCTTCAATTTCGACCGCATGGCCGCAGTTGGGGGCCGAGTATGGATGAATCCGCCGTTCCCGCACAAGGTGGTTCGGGAGACTTCCAACACTCTGACCATCCAGAATGAGGACGGCCTGCTCGCGGAGCTTCCCAAGGACCGGCACGACACGATCCCACATTTCACCCGTCCCAGTGTGGTAACGCCCGAGGACTGGAAGCGGGTCAAGGAAGAGCGGTTCCGGCGCGACGATCCCGCCCGGAAGGTTGATGTGGAGAACCTCAAGCAACTCTTCCCGCCCACTCGCGATTTTCCGCTGGGCGTCTCCTGCGGCTCCATGATCGGCAAGGTCCGCGACATGCTGACCTTCGAGGGGCTGGCTTACGCCACCTACGACTACCCCGACATGGTCGAGGACATGGTCGAGACCAGTTGTCTTCTGGTGGAGGACTTCCTCGACCAGGTGTTGGACCCGCTCGATTTCGACTATGCCAGCGGGTGGGAGGACATCTGCTTCAAGAACGGCCCCATTGTGTCAGTGGAGTTCTTCAACTCCGTGGTCGTGCCGCGCTACAAACGCATCAGCAGGAAACTCCATGCCCACGGCATCGACCTGTGGTACACCGACTGCGACGGAGACGTGCGCCCCATCCTCCCCGGGCTCATCGAAGGCGGCATCAATTGCCTCTTTCCCTTCGAGGTCAACGGCTGCACCCATCCGGGCGCACTCTTGCGCCAGTATGACGGCGCGCTGCGCATCATGGGGGGCGTGGACAAGATCGCCCTCGGCAGCGGACAGGAAGCCATCCGGACATACCTGGAGACGCTGGTGCCTCTCGTCGAACGCGGCGGCTACATCCCCTTTTGCGACCATCGCTGCCCGCCCAACGTCAAAGTGGAAGACTACCTTTACTATCTTGACCTGAAGGAGCGAATGTTCGGTCTCGGGGGCTACAGCCGACAGGGACAGCTCTGATTACGCCTTTCGAGATAGTTTGCACTGTCAAAGGCACCGGGTTGGTCGGACAGCTTGCGGGCAGCCGGGTTTCTAAGGCATTTCAGGAAGAAAGATTGGGAGAAGTCGCCATGAGTATTCTAACTACGCGCCAGAACACTTTCTGGATGAACGGTCGGTCCACGCGGATTCTTGCCGGAGCGATCCACTATTTTCGGGTTGTCCCGGAGTATTGGAAGGACCGGCTCACAAAGCTTGCCGCCTGCGGCTTGAATACCGTGGAAACGTACGTTCCCTGGAATCTGCACGAGCCACGCCCGGGCTCATTTCGTTTCGACGGAATGCTCGACATTGCACGGTACGTTACGACGGCCGCTGAACTGGGGCTCCGCGTCATCATACGCCCCGGCCCGTATATTTGCGCGGAGTGGGACTTGGGTGGGCTGCCGCCGTGGTTGCTGTCGGACCCGGCCATGCGGCTGCGTTGCAGCTATCCCCCGTACCTCGCCGCGGTGGACCGCTATTTCGACGCGCTTCTGCCGTTGCTGGCGCCGCTCCAATCTTCCCGCGGCGGCCCGATCATCGCCATGCAGGTGGAGAACGAGTACGGCAGCTACGGCAACGACAAGGAATACATGCGCCACCTGGAGCAAGGGATGCGACGGCGCGGAATCGATGTGCTGCTGTTCACCTCAGACGGGGCGAGCGACGCCGCGCTTCAGGGCGGGACGCTGCCGAACCTCTTGAAGACGACCAACTTCGGCGCGAACCCGAAGGAGAGGTTCGCCAAGCTCCGCGAGCACCAGCCCGAAGGGCCGCTGATGTGCGGGGAGTTCTGGAACGGCTGGTTCGACGTCTGGGGAAAGACGCATCACCACCGCGACGCCAAGGAGGCCGCCGAGGCGCTCGACACGATCCTGGCGGAGGGTGCCTCCGTCAGCCTTTACATGTTTCACGGTGGGACCAACTTCGGATGGATGAGCGGGGCGAACGACACCGGCAAGGAATATCTTCCGGACGTGACCAGTTACGACTACGGCGCGCCTCTGAACGAGGCCGGGGACCCGACTGAAATGTACCACGCGTTTCGCCAAGTGATCGGCAAGTACGCTCCACTGCCCGACCTGCCCGCGCTGGCACCGGCCCCTAAGCAGGCATACGGGCCCGTGGAAATGGTGGAAGAAGCGCCTCTCTTCGACACCCTGTCCCAGCTTTCTGTTCCCGTGGACCGAATTTCGCCCGAGCCGATGGAAATGCTTGGCCAGTCCCACGGCCTCATTCTATATCGCACTGTCGTGACCGGGCCGCGCGAACCGCAGACATTGGCGTTGCAGGAGGTCCATGATCGCGCGCAGGTCTTCGTGAATGGCGAATACCAGGGATTTGTCGACCGCAACCCCACGCAGGACCCGTTGACGCTGGCATTTGCACCAGGGAACCACCGGTTGGACCTCCTGGTCGAGAACATGGGGCGCGTCAACTACGGGCCGCGAATGTGCGACCGGAAGGGCATTACCGAGGGGGTGCGACTGGACACCCAGTTCCTTTTCCACTGGACGATCTTCCCGCTGCCGCTGGATGACCTGTCCCGTGTGCAATGGAGAACACGAACCGGCCTTGCCGGTCCGGCGTTCTATCGGGGACGCTTTGTCGTGGACCGGCCGGCGGATACGTTTCTCGCGTTGCCGGGTTGGACCAAAGGCGTCTGCCTGCTTAACGGGTTCAATCTGGGTCGCTACTGGGACATTGGTCCACAGCGAACGCTGCACGTTCCCGCCCCGTTGCTCCGCTTAGGGGACAACGAACTGGTGGTCTTCGAATTGCATGGGAGCCGGTCGCCGCGGGTCGAGTTCAGGAACAGCCCGGATCTCGGAGAGCCGGGCCGCCCTGAATAGACCTTTGCACTTCATGCCGCTGCGGGCATCGAGGGCCGCCAATACGATGCGCTTGCTCCGCAGCCGGGAGGACAGACTCGGCGACGCAAGCTGCAACCGCAGCGGTGGCAGCCCCTTGAATATCTGCTCCAGATCATCCACGACCATTCGGCCCATCTCGTAATACATCTCGTGCCGTCCAAAATTCCATCCGGGTGTAACCTGCGGCGGGAGTGTTGGTTCTGACTAACGGCATATGTTCCTAGAGCAGGTTAAGTAATAGTATAGCCGCACGATTGAAACCATCCTGCCGCATCCTTGGCGCTGACCTTGTTCAAGGCTTTCGCAATCGCCTTTTCCAAAGCGTCCCGTGTGCGCGCTTTCGCGGCGCGAAGGAACTCCT
>CAIUPP010000012.1 GCA_903901045.1 uncultured Planctomycetota bacterium | reverse complement strand
TGCTCCTTCCATGCATTCCCACGACCACCATGGCCGCGCATGAGCACATTATGCCGCGTTATGTGGAGCGGAAAGGGCTTGACCGGTAGGAATACGGACGAAATCAGGCTCCACTCCACATAACTTCTGCCTCAACATAATGCACCGAGATGGAGCTATTCGACACGCCGTCCATCGGAATCCTGCCTGACCCGAAGGAAGGCCGGAAGAAGATGGAGCAGATGTCGTTTGACGAGCTCCTGACGGCGGTCCGGGACTGGGTCCCGAAAACACTGTCGCGAGCGTATTCGGAGATCAAACCCAGGAAGAAGGGGGAGGATACGTTTCTGACCGATTACACGCGCCAGAGGCGCTCGGCGGTCTTTGAGATTCTCAACGAGTGCCCAAAGCCGCCGTTCGCATGGCCCCGCAGCCCCTACGACTACCGGGCGTTCGCGCTGTGCGATGCGGAGAAGGGGAACGCCGTAATGCTCGTGGACATTCATACATGACATAGGAGAGGCGTATGGCCAAGAAGAAGCCGGATACGCTCCCCGAGAGCGTTGCAGGAGTTACGTTCAAGACACTGGCCCGCCAAATCGTTCTGTTTCAGGTGAAAGGAGAGGAACGGTTCGGACGAGTCTGCACCGAACCTGTCAAGACAGTGTGCAAGTGCGCGGCACGAGGCCTGTTGCTTGTCTCTGACGAGATCTACCCGGTCTGCCACGAACTTTCTCCGGATCAGGTGAAGGTAGTGAGAGAGCTTCCGTGGAACGCCGAGAACCCCCTCAACCTGCACCGACACTCAGCTCTGAAGGCCGCCATGAAGGCATCGGACAGAGTGAATGGGTTCGGTCCGGGGCGGCTCTTCAACGTTGCCTGCGGCGACGGAGCGGCATGGTACGTCGTCACGAAGGTCACGCCCAGGACGGTTGCCGTGGCGTGGCGCGGCTATCACTGCGACCACTGGCGCGATCCCGTACTCGACTGGGGCGGCGTTTTTCCGCGGCCCGTGATCGAACGGCTCGTTGGCTGCCATGAGGATCTTCGGCGCATCTTCGGCGACAGGCAGAAGGGCGGAAGCAACAAATAGGCTGATCTATGAGGATTCCTGCGCGTAGGTTTCAGAGAAAGGAGCGGTGATGGCACAACTAGCGGAACAAAGCAATTCGGATCGAGCCGCACGCGCAGAACATTTCGTCCGGCACTACTCGCGCGTGCAAGGTTACAGCGGAGAGGTGGATCACGAAGCGGACATTACGGACCTGTTGACCGATCTTCGTCATTTCTGCGCCGGCGCAGAGTTGGACTTCGAAGGCATGGTCCGGCGGTCAAAGCTTCATTACGAGGCCGAGAGAAAGGAGGGAACCGACAAACGAAAGAGGGCAAAACGGGCCAAAGATCCCGCGTGCCCAGGTTGCGGCAGTCGCTTGGAATGCGACCCGGATCAGGACGGCGCCTGTGACTGGCGTTGTCCGAACTGCGGCTGGCATCAACATGTGCCGGCGCCAGGAACTCAGGTTAAGAAGGACAGGAAGGAGGAATCGTGCCGGACAAGAAGAGAGCGCCGGAGATGACGGTGGAGGACGCATTGAGTGCCCTCGCCGGCTGGCATCATTCGTTTGTCTCCGAGGAATCAGCGAACCGGGTAGCTCGGGCGCTGGGCGTCCAGAAGCCGGTTCCGTGTCACCGTGGCTACAGCAACCTGGACAGCGATCCGAAGGGCCTCTCGATGAAGGCCGGGCAGGAAGGGAGTCGTGGCATCGCCGGGTGGAGTCTGGCGCAGTGGATCTGCACCCGGCTGGGCGTTGCGTACGAAAGCAAAATGGGCCGAGGATTTCAGACGCAGTCGTGCGTCGAGGCCCTGAGCAAACACTTCAACACAGTGAAGGAGTAGCAGCAATGGCCGGATTGACTTTGGGCGAGAAGGAGCACTGGAAGGAGCGAATCGCAAAGCGGATTGATCAGCGGATTGAGACGGTCCTGGCGAAGGCGGACCCGACGCTTCTCCAGCGTGTGGAGAAAGATGCGCAAGCGCGGGCGTACAAGAGCCTCGGCATTGACGGACAGCAGCGCGAGTTGGACGCGATCAAGAAGCAGAAGGAGGAACTCGAACAGCGAGAGCGCCGACTCCTGGCTGAACAGAACGCCATCGTCAACGGCACATCGGTCGAGCGGGAGCTGGAGGACAGCGCGTATTACGACCGAAACAGCGTCGAAAACGCCGTGGACGCCAGAGCCAAGGCATTGGAGTCCGAGATTCTGGCTGAATCGGAGATCGGCCGCCAAGTGCTCTCGCTGCGCGAAGAGAAGGACAACCTTCTCGACACCGTCTGGCTGGCCACGTCGAGCAGTCAGATCAAGGAACTCTGGGAGCAGGTCAATGCGCTGCTCGAAATCAAACCGACGGCTCTGGAGGAGAAGGCTCTGAAGATCGCGCCGGTTCAGGATGAATGATCATTCCACAGACAAATAGAGAGAGGAGGTCTTGATGGTCGCACTTCTGACCCAACCCCGTCCGGGACCTGCGGAAATCAAGCTCTTGCCACAGGAGCAGGAAGGAGAATGCCGGTTCAATGGACAGTTCGTAGCCACGAGCAACGCGCTTCAGCAATTCGGACAGGCCATCGTCCTGGCAGCATTGCTCGTGCTTCGCATGAGGCTGCGCGAAGGCGCATCGCTGGACTATCTTCAGGTGTTCGAGATCAACGGAGCGCGCTTGTGGATCATTGACGACGGCGATGTGGTTACAGCACTCAGGCCAGAGGATTACTGATATCCACTCCCGTTCAGAGAACGAAAGGAAGGTGATTGGGTGAAGGGATGATGTAACTCAGCCGTGAGATGGTTACGTTTCTTGGTTAGCCTCGCGTTCGCCTGGTGGCGGATTCGAGGCTTTTTCATTCTGGAATGGAAGGAGCAGTACAATGCGCGTTGAAATCTTCAGACTCACCGGCGAGCCGATCAGCGTGGACGTGCGCGAGAACGGGACCGTCAAGGACGTTTTCTCCCATCCGGACTCCGGCAAGGTGATCGGGCGTGACGGGAGCCTCATGGAGGCGGCTGAGGAGATGTACGGCAGCATCGCCCAGTTGGGCACGCTGCGCGTGAACGGCACCTCGGCGACGTTGGACACCCCCGTCCGCGCCGGCGCGACCATCCTCATCATCCCCAAGGTGGAGGGCGGGGCCCAGTAGTGTATCCGTAGTCGTTCAGTTCAAGGGACCGGTGGGATCGCATATTCTGCCGGCCCCTTCCTTTTTGCAGGAGGAAGGTGATGAATATCCCCGCAATCACAATCGAAACGTGGAACAACCTTCAGCTTCCACGCCAGGAGATACAACAGGCGCTACAGTACCTGGCGCACAAGACGCAAAAGCCGGTGACATTCCGCTGGTACACCGAGAATGAAGGCTATTCGGATCAGTCTGTCAGCGTCCGGGTCTTTGTCAAAGACGACCTGGTCGCAACGTACAATCCGCAGCGCGTCGTCATCAACGGCGAGACGTATCCGCTTTCGTCAGAACAGAGAGGCATGGCTTCAGCGCTCGTCCAGAACAACTGGAAGAAGATTCCTGACGAAGCGGGCCAGCTCATCGGGTGCGTGGATCACAACCGGATCATTCTGCCTCTCGAAATCACCGCCGTGGACAACGACACGGCGAAGGCGGTGCTGGCGTACGTTCTGGAGAAAGCGCTGGACCTGCTGGACTTCGACGTGACGGACATTCTCAAAGAGAAGGAGGAGGAGTTCTGCCAGCACTTCATCTCCACGTTCCACACCAGCGCCACGACGCGTCTGGAACTGCGCAAGGAGGAGCTTGCAGAGAAGCAGCGTGGGGCCGACGAGGCTTATTACAGAATCGTGGACTTCGAACGGGAACGGTCCGTCCTGGATGAGGAAATCTCGCTCCTCTCCGAGTTGGCCGGGCGGGAGAACACTCCGCTGGCGCGGTCACAGGCAAAAGCACTGATGCAGATTCAAAACGCCGGAACGTATTCTCGCGTCACAATGGATGCCGAGGGCACGCTCCTGGCGACGACTTCGGCCGTTACCATCGAGCACGACAGCTGGGAGTTCGAGGTGGGACGATACGAAATCCAGATTCCCAGCAACGGCGATGTACGGATCAAGGCACTGGATAGTCATCCCAATGCCGGCCATCCTCATCCGCACGT
>CAIUPP010000011.1 GCA_903901045.1 uncultured Planctomycetota bacterium | reverse complement strand
CGGAACGTCCCGCCAGGGTCCGTCGCCCCCTTCGGGGGCTCAAGGGCTGGGCACGACTCCCCCCCCACGACTCGCTTCGCTCGCCGCGGGCTAGAGTCCGACGGCCGCTTCGCGGCCTAATAAACGGAGCAGGATGGTTTCTACAGAGCAAAATCAGTACTCAGTATTCAGTAATCAGCCGTGCGTCCGCATCTTCAGCGTGGGGTCATTGCGCAGCCGTTCCAGCGCTGCCCGAACGTCGGCGGTCTCCGGCGCGACGGCCCCGGTCTCGATCAGCTTCCGCAGAGCGGAGGCCGTCAGGCGGCGCACGTTGGCGTGCGGCGATCCGGCGCAACTCAGGAGCAGCGGCACGGCATGGCTCTCTCCCGCTTCTCCGGCCAGCCAGACCAGCCGCGACTGCGTCCGTTCATCCGCGGCTGCGGCGAGCCGCGCGGAGAGCAGCGCAACCACCTCCCGCGGGTGGAAGAGCTTCAACTCCTTCACCTGCGCCAAAGCCTCTTCGCGCGTGGAGGCAAGCGTGGCATCCAGCAGCCCCGACAGCACTTCCTGCGCGGTGGCGGTGGACTTGTCCGTGGTGGAGCGCGCTGTCCCAGCGCGCTCGTTCGCGCCAAATGGTGGTTCTGCGCTCGGGTGGACAGCGTGCGCACTCGCGGCCGGGGGTGAATCCAAGCGCGCTGAGACAGCGCGCTCCACCTCGGCATTCCGTGCCAGGAATTCCTCACCGCGCCCCGTCAGCGTCAGCACCGGAAGTTTGCCGCCTGAACTCGCAAGCAATCCTCGCTCCACCAGCCCCTCGACAATCTTGCGGACGCGCTCCTGCCCGCCGGAGACCGCGCCATAGCAGGGCAGCTTTTCCGCCCCCATGCGCGCAATCCACTCCGCCTTGGAACCGGCGACCACCGCCGCCACCTTGTATGCTCCCACCGCCGGCTGGATGGTCTCCACGCATTGCAGCGCAGCGCGCTCAATCGCGGCGTTGTCGGAGGCACCGTTTGATGAAGGCGGCGCTTCGCCTTGCCAGCCTCTGGTGAAGCGCGTTTCTTGCCCAGCGTGTTTGTTCGAGGCTTGGCGCGGCGCTGAGCGCGCCGGGACGGCGCGCTCCACCACGGCCTCTTCCACTTGCTCCGCCACGGCCGCCTCCCCGCGCTCGGTGAGCACCAGCACCGGCCGCTGCGATTCCCCCTCGCGGCGCAGGTATCCTTCGCGGATGAGGTCGCTGATCACGTACTTGATGCTCTCCTGCTTCGCGTTCGATTTCCCGTAAGCGGGGTTGCGGTCCAGCCCCCACTGAAGAATCTTCTTGTTGCGCGAGCCGCTGAGAATTTCCGCCACGATCCCCGCCCCCACCGGGAAGCGCAGGTGCTTGACCGCGAGCAGCGCTTGCGGCGCGACATCCGGCCACTGCTCCATCACTCCCCGGCGATTCTGGCCGGACTGCGCCGCGGCCTCCCTGGCGCAGAAGTCGCACGTCCCGCACTTCAGCGACGACTCTTCCCCGAAGTACCTGAGGATGAACCCCCGGCGGCAGCCGCGATGGTGGATGTACTCCTCGATGCGGTCGAGCTTCTCCTGCTCGATCGCCCGCAGCGCGGCCTGGCGTTTCCAGTCGATCGGCAGTTTGTCGAACGCGGGGGGCGTGCGCGCCAGCTTCTCGATGCCGCGTCCACGGAAGGGAGGCTCGTAAACGATCACCTTCTCGTGGTGCATTGCCGAGAGCGCATGGCCGGTCTGCTCCTCGGTGAGCAGCGCCGCGCGCGCCAGTTCGCGCAGGGGGAAGCGGTACTTCCCCGGCTCCTCCAGATCCGCCGCCGAGGAAAGCGCCTCGATCACCTGGCGTTGGTTCTTCCCGCGAAGCCCCGCGAGAATCTCCTTCCCCGGCCGGCTCAGCGTGACGGAGGCCTCCGCATCCATCAACGCGCGCGTCACCCCCGCCTGATCCAGCAGCCGCACCGCCGCGCCCGCGTGCCCCTCCTTGATCCCGCACTCCTCGGCCAGCGCGGCATAGGTCAGCATCACCGGGTTCTCCGGCAACTCCCAGAGCACGTCGTACACCGCCCGCACGATCTCCGGCGAGGGGTAGTTCAGGTCCAGGAAGAACTCATGCAGGAACCGGTCTTCGGAGGAATAGAACAGCACGCAGCGCGAGGGGAGCCCGTCGCGCCCGGCGCGTCCGATCTCCTGGTAGTACTGTTCCACCGAGCCGGGGTAGTTGAAATGGACGACGAACCGCACGTCGCGCTTGTCGATCCCCATGCCGAAGGCGAGCGTGGCGACCGCCACCCGCGCCTTGCCGGTGAGGAAGCGCTCCTGCGCGGCGCTCCGGGCATCCGGGGCCAGTCCGGCATGATAGGCCACGGTCTCCGGCTCCACCTCCCGCAACTGCGCGGCGATCTCCTCCGTGCGCCGCCGCGTCCCCACGTAGATGATCCCCGTCCCCTGCTCACGGCGCACCAGTTGCCTGAGCAGTTCCATCTTCTCCCCCGCGTCCGGCGTCTGCGCGACGCGGATCGCCAGGTTCGGCCGGTCGAAGCCGCGGACGTGGATGTCCACCTCCTCCGGCCGCAGGCCGAGGCTTTCGATGATGTCCCGCTGGACGCGCGGGGTGGCGGTGGCAGTCAACGCGGTGACAGGAGGCTGCCCGATGCGCTCGCGGAACCCCTTGAGCCGGCGGTAATCGGGGCGGAAATCGTGCCCCCACTCGCTGATGCAATGCGCCTCATCCACGGCCATCCGCGCGATGCGCGCCTGACTCAGCAGCGCCAGGAAGCCGGGGTTTGCCAGCCGCTCCGGGGCGACGTACAGCAGCCGGATGCGCCCCTGCAGGCACTCGGAAAGCCGCCGCCGCTGCTCCTCCGGACCCAGGCTGGAGTTGATGAACGTCGCCGGCAACCCCTTGCGGGAAAGCTCGTCCACCTGGTCCTTCATCAGGGCGATCAGCGGAGAGATCACCAGCGTCAGCCCCTCGGCGAGCATCGCGGGCAACTGGTAGAGCAGCGACTTGCCGCTGCCGGTGGGCATCACCACCAGCAGGTTCCGCCCGGCCAGCGCCGAGCGAATCACCTCCTCCTGTCCGGGGCGGAAGGCCTCATGCTTGAACTGCCGGCTCAGCGTCTCATACGCCTGCGCCGGCAGAGGCGCTTCCTTCACGTCGTTACTAGGTTCCACGGCTTTCGCCTCCATGGGGATAATCCCGCGACGGCCCGGCGCGACGGCGCGCTATCGCCCCTTTTGGCCCGCCCATCTTCTACCCCCTCGGGCGGGAAGAGGTCAAGTGCGGTGCCACCCTGCATATTGAATCGCCCGCTATTGTGGGATACAGTCAAACAGGCAGAACTCGGGAAGGGATGCAATGGAAAAGAACGCAAATGCGGCTCATTCGGGAACGGCTTCCGGCGAAGCCCCCGAAAAGGAGGCCACGCGTCCGATTGCGGTCCTGTTGGTTGAGGACAACCCGGACCAATGCCGCGCGTACGAGGCGGAACTGACGCGAGAGGGCTACGCCGTTCGCGTCGCCCACGACGGCTGGGAGGCGCTGGCCGCGTGCCAGCAGGCGATGCCGGACATCGTGGTCACGGATATCAACATGCCGGGGATGGACGGAATAGATGCCATGGAGCGCCTGATCGGAAAGAACAACCGCATCCCGATCATCCTCTACTCCTCCTATGCGGGCTATCGCGACAACTACCGGTCCTGGTCGGCCGACGCGTACCTGACCAAGTCGGCCGACCTGACCGAGTTGACGGCGACGATTCGGCGCGTCCTGGAAGCGCGCCGGCACACGAATGAAATCCCGGGTCTGTGAGCGCAGGAGAACGCCAAGCAAGGCCGCGATGAGGGAGTGTCGTTGTCCCATCTGGAGTAAATAGTAGTGGGCAGTCCACCAACGGGACCGGACTCACGCGAAAGCACTTCATCCTTTACTGCGGAGAACGGGCGGAAACGCCTGCCGGCATTCACGCGCTATCTCATCGGGGCGCTGGCCGGGGCGGCGACCGTATGGGTCCGCTGGGCGCTGATCCCTCTGATCGGCACCACGGCTCCGTATCACATGCTCTATCCGACCGTCATGATCGTTGCAGTCGGGCTGGGCACGGGGCCGGGGCTTCTCACCGCCATCGTTGGCCTCTGGATGACCGAGCGATGGCTGGTGGAACCGATCGGGGCCGCGATGCTGACATGGGCCGTTCTCTTCCGTTGGCTGGTGATGATACTGGGCGCCGTTTTCGTGGGATACGTGGGCGACCAGCTTCGCCGGGCGCGTCGGCGGGCCCGGACAGAAGCTGAATCCTGCCGGAACAGCGAGCTATCTTTGCGCGCAAGCGAGGAACGGCTGCGGCAAGCCGTCCGCGTGAGCGGCCTGGGGATATTCGATCACGATATACGCACGGACGTCCTTCAGTGGTCCCCCCAACTGCGGCAAATGTATGCCTTCGGCCCCGATGAGCCGGTCAGCGTGTCCGTCGTCCTCGATTCAGTCCATCCCGAGGACCGCGCACGCATCGCCGCAGCAATGGAGCGCACACATGATCCCGCCGGAGACGGCTCCTACGCCGTCGAGCACCGCATCATCCGGCGCGATGGCAGCATTCGCTGGCTCACCCGCCGCGCGCAGACGTTCTTTGAGGGGAAGGGCGCCGAGCGTCACCCGGTGCGCACCGTGGGCGCCGTTCTGGACGTCACCGACCGCGTTCGCGCCGAGGAGGCGCTCTACCAAAACCGGCTGATCCTGGCGCAGGCCGGCCAGTTGGCCCACCTTGGCGCGTGGGACATTGAGTTCGTCAACCTGGAAGATGTGAATGCCAATCCGCTGCACTGGTCGGAGGAGGTGTACCGCATCTTCGGCTACGAGCCGGGCGGGGTTGAAGTCTCCAGCAAGTTGTTTCATTCGCGGGTGCATCCCGACGACCGGCAGCGTGTCGCCGACGCCATCGCGCAGGCCATTGCGGAGAAACGCACCTACACGGTGGAGCACCGCATCCTCCGCCCTGACGGCAGCGAGCGCTCGGTCGTCGAGCATGCGCAAATCAACTTCGACGGCCAGGGCCGGCCGCTGCGCATGGTCGGCGCTGTGCAGGACGTCACCGAACGCAAGCAAGCCGAGGCCGAACGCGTCTGGCTGGCCTCCTTCCCCGAATTGGCCCCCTTCCCCATCGCTGAAGTGGACAAGCAGGGCAGCCCAACCTATCTCAATGGCGTCGCAAAAGAGCTGTTCCCGGACCTCCCTCGCAAGGGGCGCGAGCATCCCTGGCTGACGGACCTGGAGACAGTCCGGGAGGCATTTCAAGCGGGAAACGCGCCAGTCCTGGTGCGCCAGGTGGCGGTCGGCGAGCGTTATTACCTGCAAACGCTCTACTGGGCGACTGACGGCCCGCGCATCCGCATCTACGGACTGGACATCACCGAGCGCGTGCGCGCCGAGGAGGCCCTGGAGCGCGAGGCGCAGGAATTGGAGCGCTCGAACCATGACCTCGCGCAATTCGCCGCCGTAATCTCGCACGACGTGCAGCAACCCATGGTCACCGTCGCCCTGTACCTGAACCTGCTGAAACGGGCGCTCGGGCAGAACCTCACCGCCGACGCCTCCCGGTCCATCGAGGTGATGGACCGCGTTCTCCGGGACATGCAATCCATGGTTCAGGGGATGCTCGCATATGCGCAAGTGGAGAGCCAGGCAAAGCCCGTCCTGCCGGTGGACACCGACGCCGTGCTCGAACGGACCCTCCTGGTCCTTCAGGGGGAAATCGAGCGCAACGGCGCGCGGGTCACGCACGAGCTGTTGCCGCAGGTCCTGGCCGACGACATGCAATTGGGGCAGGTCTTTCAGAACCTGCTGACCAATGCGCTCAAGTTCCATCCTCCCAACCGTTCTCCGGAGATTCACATCGGCAGCCGCGACGAGGGAGAAGGGCGGCTCATCTGGATCTCCGACAACGGCATCGGCTTCGACTCAAAAGACAAGGAACGCATCTTCGGAATGTTCCAGCGTTTGCACAAGGAGGAAGGGTACCCCGGGAGCGGCATCGGCCTGGCCACCGTCAAGAAGATCATCCAGCGGCATGGGGGCCGAATCTGGGTGGAATCGGAGCCGGGAAAGGGCGCCACCTTCTTCATCACCCTTCCCAAACCCAAAGCCGCCCCGCCGCGGTGAATCCTGCCTCACCCCGCTTGACATCCCGCTTGCGCCTCGGCTATTGTCGCACCGGTTCAGTCGTCCAATATGCCCGGAAGGAGGCCGCCTTGTCCCTGGTGGTGGTTGGTTCGGTGGCGTTCGACACGATTGAGACCCCTCATGGCCGCGCCGAGGAGGAACTGGGCGGATCGGCGGTGCACTTCGCCCTGGCCGCCTCGCTCCTGAACAAGGTGCGCCTGGCGGGGCACATCGGCCGCGACGCCACCGCGGCGCATCTGGCCCCGCTGCGCCGTCCCAACATCGACCTGCGCGGCCTGACGGTGAAGGAGGGGAAGACCTTCCGCTGGTCCGGCCGGTACGCCCACGACATGAACCAGCGCGAAACGATCAGCGTCGAGTTGAACGTCTTCGGCCAGTACCCGCCCGAACTTCTCCCCGAGTACGCCGACAGCGATTTCGTTTTTCTCGCCAACGGCGCTCCCGCACACCAGATGATGGTGATCGATCAATGCAAGGCACCACAGTTCGTGGTGCTCGATACGATGGATCACTGGATCATTTCCAACCGTCCCGAACTGGACAAACTCTTCCGCCGGGTGGACGCGGTGGTGGTGAACGACTCCGAGGCGCGCCTGCTGACCGGCGAGGAGCACATCCGCGCCGCGCAGAAAGTGCTGGAGATGGGGCCGAAGTACGTCATCGTCAAGCATGGCGCGCACGGCGCGCTGATGGTGAGCGGGCGGGAGGTGTTCGTCATCCCCGCCTTCCCGACCACGCGCGTGAAGGACCCGACCGGCGCGGGGGACAGTTTCGCCGGCGGCGTGATGGGGCATCTGAGCCGCGTCGGCAAGGTCACCCCGCAGGAAATGCGTCTGGCCATGGCGTATGGCACGATCATCGCTTCCTTTAATGTCGAGGAGTTCGGCGTGCGCCGCGTGGCCTCCCTCACGCTGGAAGAGGTCGAAGCGCGCATGCTCGAATTCAGGCGCGTGCTGAAATTCTGACGGAGAGGGGGAGGCGGCCTGCTTAGCGCCGCATAATTACCTTGACGCGGAGGCAGACATCTGTTTTTTGGAGTGCGCCGCCAACGGCGGCGCTTTGGCTGCGCCGTGGGCGGTATTCCTGGCTGGCACCCCCATGTGCAATCGAGTCCCCGCCAAGCCAAAGCGGCGTCGTTGCCGCCGCAGTCCACAAGCCACATGGTCTGTCAAGCTGATTCTGTGGCGCACAGCAGAGGACCTGCACGCAAGAGTGCCATCTTGCAGGCCATCGCGGGGCTTGCATGCATGTTAGTACTATGTTATTATACCCGCGTTTATGTGTGACAGGCTGACTTTCGCAGCCTCTTACGCTGTTATCTGTGGCGAAAAGCGCGGTCGTGCGTTTGTCAGACCCCTTCGGTATAATTCCGCTGTCGCACGGGGCGTTGCAGTCCCTTGGGTTCTTGCCATCCTTTGCCGTGCTGGGAGGCTGCCGTGCGCGCATTCGTTGCAATTGAAGTGGACGCGCCGATCCGGCGCGCGCTGGCCGGGCTGATCGAGGAGCTGAACCGCCCCTCGCAGCCGGTGAAGTGGGTCACGCCGGAGAACATCCACCTCACGCTGAAATTCCTGGGGGACGTGCCGCAGGAACGCGTGAGCGAGGCGATTCAGATCGTGCGCGATTGCGCGCAGGGGATCGGGCCGTTCTCGCTGGCGATACAGGGGACCGGCGCTTTCCCGAGCACGCAGCAGCCGCGGGTCATCTTCGCCGGCGCGCAGGACGAGCGCAACGCGGCGCACGAACTGGCCGGGCGGCTGGAGGAGCGGATGGAGGCGCTGGGGATCGAGCGCGAGGATCGCCCGTTCCAGTGCCATCTGACGCTGGGCCGCCTGCGCGAGCCGCGCGCGCTCCCGGCTCTGGCCGCGAAAATGGCCGCCGCTTCCGCGCGCGATTTCGGCAAGATGACGGTGACGCAGATCACCCTGATCGAAAGCACGCTCACCCCCCAGGGGCCGATCTACCGTCCCGTGGAGCAAATGGCGCTGTAGCCGTGCCCAGCCGTCTGTCGTGTGTAGCGCGGGCTTTAGCCCGCGACTTCAGCCGTGTGTCGTGTGTAGCGCGGGCTTCAGCCCGCGATTTCAGCCGTGCGTCGTGTGTAGCGCGGGCTTCAGCCCACGATTTCAGTCGTACGCAGATTTCATTCGTGTGTAGCGCGGACTATCCCCTCGACAAGCTCGGGGCCGTGAGCGCAGTCGAACGGCCAGTCCACGTCGCGGGCGGAACGCCCGCGGCAGTCGTCGCACCGTAGGGGCGCAGCATGCTGCGCCCTCGGGAAGTGCGGGAAGCGGGATAAGCGTGGAATGATCGCGGGTTTGAGAACCCGCGCAACGTGGCGGTTCTTACAGGAGAGAAAAGGCATGTCGGCAAAGAACGAGCAGGCAGCAAAGAGCGAGAAGGCGAAACGCGTCGCGGCCGCGGCCGAAGCGGCCGCCGTCGGTGAAGAGAAGGGGAAGCGCGACCAGGCGCTCCTGCGCGCGATGGGACAGATCGAGCGCCAGTACGGCAAGGGCGCGGTAATGCGCCTCGGCGGGGACCAGAAGATCGAGGTCAGCGTCATCCCCACCGGCTCCATCAGCCTGGACATGGCCCTCGGCGTCGGCGGCATGCCGCGCGGCCGCGTGGTCGAAATCTTCGGGCCGGAGTCCGGCGGCAAGACCACCCTGGCGCTGCAGATCATCGCCTCCGCGCAGAAAACCGGCGGCACCAGCGCCTTCATCGACGCGGAGCATGCCTTCGACACCGACTACGCCAGCAAGCTCGGCGTGCGACTCGAAGACCTGCTGGTCAGCCAGCCCGACAGCGGCGAGCAGGCGCTGGACGTGGCCGAACTGCTCGTGCGCAGCAACGCGGTGGATGTCATCGTCGTCGACTCCGTCGCCGCGCTCGTGCCGCGCGCCGAACTCGAAGGGGAGATGGGGGACAGCTTTGTCGGCCTCCAGGCGCGCTTGATGTCACAGGCGCTGCGCAAACTCTCCGGCGCCATCAGCAAATCGAAAACCTGCGTCATCTTCATCAACCAGGTGCGCGAGAAAATCGGCGTCGTCTACGGCAACCCGGAAGTCACCCCCGGCGGGCGCGCCCTCAAATTCTACAGCAGCGTCCGGGTCGAAATCCGCCGCATCGGCAGCATCAAGAGCGGCGAGAGCATCATCGGCAACCGCGTCCGCGCCAAAGTGGTCAAGAACAAGGTCGCCCCGCCCTTCAAGAGCGCGGAATTCGACATCATGTTCGGCCTGGGCATCTCCCGCGAAGGGGACCTGGTGGACGCCGGCCTAGCGATGGGCGTACTGGACAAGAGCGGCACCTGGCTGAGTTGCGGGCAACTGCGGCTCGGGCAGGGACGCGAGAAGGCCAAGGAGTTCCTCACTCAGAATCCCGACGTCTGCGCCGAGCTCGAAAAGGCGATTCTTGAGAAGGCGCGCACCGGCGTCGCGCCGGTCAAAACCGCCGCGGCCGAAGAAGGGAAAGAAGCGGACTAACGGCGTCGCGATCGAATCGGAAACCTGAATCGGAAACCTTGCGAAGGTTCGTTGGACCTTCGCAAGGTTTTTCCGTCTTCCGGGGATGCTTCTGGTGGAGCGCGCTGTCCCCAGCGCTTGAAAGGGGGTGCGGAAAGCAGGAGATCGCCACACCGGTTTCCGGGGATGCTTCTGGTGGAGCGCGCTGTCCTCAGCGCGCTTGAGAGGAGGTGCGGAAAGCGGGAGATCGCCACGTCGGCCGGTAGACCCATTTCGTTAACGGGCGTTCGTCAGCGGTTGTAAGCGCGCTGGGACAGCGCGCTCCACCATTCCTGCCAACGATGCTCCCCCTGGCCGGGGTCTCAACAGCTGCCGGATATGCGCAGAGGCCTACCCCGCCACCTTGCGCGCGAGTTCCTCTCCCTTGAGGAACGCCTGCCGGTTGACTTCGAGCAGATGAATGCGCGAACCGGTCAGTTCCTTGGCCAGCAGCTCCATCACGGCCTCGATCGGCACGCCGCCGCGCAGTTGCGCGTAGGCCCCCAGCGCCACGAGGTTCATCACGCGCACATTCCCCAGCTCGTTGGCCGCCTCGGTGGCCGGGATCAGCAGCGAGCGCTTGTCTCCCGGGTCCGGCTGCGCCATGGAACTGTTCAGCAGCACCGTGCCCTCCGGCTTCAGCCGCGGGCGGAACTTGTCATAGCTGGGCTGGTTCAGGATGATCAGCGTGTCCGCTTCCTCGACCAGCGGGGAGGGGATCGGCTCATCGGAAAGCACCACCTCGCAATGCGCCGTGCCGCCGCGCACCTCGGGACCGTACGCGGGGATGAAGGTCACCTGCCGCCCCCGGCCCGTCGCCACCTGCGCGAGCGTCTTGCCGATGGTCATCACCCCCTGGCCGCCGAACCCCGCAATGATGATGCGCTCGGTCATTGGACCTCCGCGCTGGTATCTTTGATAATGCCCGGCGGGAACGCCTTCACCATGTCGGTCTCGATGAACTTCATCGCCTCGTCGGGGCGCAGGCGCCAGTACGTCGGACAGGGGGAGAGGATCTCCACCATGCTGAACCCCAGCCCGCGCTCCTGCACGTCGAAGGCCCGGTGGATGAGCTTCTTGGTCTCGCGCACATTGCGCGGGGTGGTCAGCGTGCCGCGCGCGAGAAAGACGGTGCGGCCCAGCGTCGCCAGCAGTTCGCAGACGCGGATGGGGCAGCCCTCCGTCGCGGGGTTGCGCCCCAGCGGCGTGGTGGCGGTCTTCATGTTCACCAGCGTGGTCGGGGCCATCTGCCCGCTGGTCATGCCGTAGACGGCGTTGTTGATGAAGATGATCGTGAAATTCTCGCCGCGGTTCGCGGCATGGAGCATCTCGCCCGCGCCGATGGCCGCCAGGTCGCCATCCCCCTGGTAGCTGAAGACCAGCTTGTCCGGGTTGCAGCGTTTCACGGCCGTAGCGACGGCGGGCGTGCGCCCGTGCGCCGCCTCAGTCATGTCGATGTCGAGGTAATCGTAGGCGATCACCGCGCAGCCGACCGGCGCGATGCCGATGGTCCGCTCGCGGCAGCCGCGCTCGTCGATGACCTCCGCGACCAGCCGGTGTGCGATGCCGTGGCCGCAGCCGGGGCAATAGTGCGTCCGCGCCGGGGTCAGCGCAGCGGGGCGATGGTATCCTTTGGCCATGGTCATTCCCCCCCGCCGAAAAGTCGGGACACAATACTTTTATCCGGGCGGAGAACCTTCATCACCGGGCCTCCCCCTTCTTGGATGAAAGTATTGTGTCCCCACTTTTTTTCAGCGCGCGCGCGGCATCGATGATCTGCGCCGTGGTCGGCGTCCCGCCGCCGCAACGGCCGACGAACCCCACCGGGCTGCGCCCTTCGACGGTCAGGCGCACATCCTCCACCATCTGCCCGGCGCTCATCTCGACGGCGAGGAACTTCTTGCCGCGCTCGGCCCACCGGCGAATCGGCTGCTCCGGGAAAGGCCAGAGGCTGATCGGCCGGAAGAGGCCGATCCGCAGGCCGGACTTCGCCGCGAGGCGCGCCGCCTCCAGGCAGATGCGCGCCGAGGTGCCGTACGCCACGCAGACCACGTCCGCCTCCTCCACGTCGCGCTCCTCGAAACGCACCTCGCGCTGGCGGATCAGTTCATACTTCGCCTGCAGCTTCTTGCAGTGCTCGGCCAAAATGCCGGCGGGCAGGAAGAAGGAACGGACGATGCGCTTGGGTCGGCCTTTCGCCCCCGTCAGCGCCCAGTCCTTCGGCGGCAACTCCAGCGGGGGGGGCTTGCGGAAGACGCACGGCTCCATCATCTGCCCAAGCTGGCCGTCGGCCAGCAGCAGCACCGGAATGCGGTACAGGTCGGCTAGGTCGAACGCCAGCATCGTGAGGTTGGCGAACTCCTCCACGCTGTACGGGGCCAGCACGATCAGGCGGTAATCCCCATGCCCGCCCCCCTTGGTCGCCTGGAAGTAATCCCCCTGCGCCGGCTCGATATTCCCCAGCCCCGGCCCGCCGCGCATGACGTTGATGATAACCACCGGCAGTTCCGCCCCGGCGCAGTAGCTGATCCCCTCCTGCTTCAGGCTCACCCCCGGGCTGGAGGAGGAGGTCATCGTCCGCTGGCCGCAGGCGGCCGCGCCGAAACACATATTGATCGCCGCCAGCTCGCTCTCGGCCTGGATGAAAACGCCTCCCGCCTCCGGGACGTGCTGCGCCATGTAGGCGGTCAGCTCGTTCTGGGGAGTGATCGGGTAGCCGAAGTAGAAGCGGCATCCGGCGCGGATCGCGGCTTCGCCCGCCGCTTCGTTACCAGTGATAAGAATCCGTTCTTCGGTCATCATGCTCACAGGGTGCGTGACGATGACGATGGCGCGCGAGCGCCAAACGGGTGGATTATATCAATCCGCCGCCGGGCAGGGCAACCGACTTCGGGGAGGTTTCTTCACCATTGACACGCCCTTCCAGCGGGATTAGCTTGGGAGGGGCATTGTGGGAGGGAACAATTTGGACATTCGGCATCTATTCCGCGCCGCCGCCATCGTGGCGCTCGCCGCATGCATCAGCGCTTGCGCGCACGGCGCGACCGAAAGGAAGGAACCGATGAAAATCCAACTGACGAGCCCCGCGTTCAAGGAAGGCCAGCCGATCCCGCCCAGGTACACCTGCAAGGGGGAGGACATCTCGCCCGCCCTCGCGTGGGATGCCGTGCCCGAGGGGACGAAAAGCCTCGCCCTCATTATGGACGACCCGGACGCGCCGCGCGGCATCTGGGTGCACTGGGTGCTCTGGAACCTTCCCCCCGATGCCCTCGCGCTGCCGGAAGCCATTCCCCCCAACGCGACCCTCGACAACGGCGCGAAGCAGGGGTTGAACGACTTCCCGGTCATCGGCTACCGCGGCCCCTGCCCGCCCCCCGGCAAGCCGCACCGCTATTACTTCAAGCTCTGCGCCCTCGACGCCCCGCTGGGGCTGAAAGAGGGAGTCGCGCGGAAGGCGGACCTCGTCGCCGCCATGAAAGGGCACGTGCTGGCCGAAGGGCAGTTGATGGGGACGTTTGCGCGATAAACGAATGATTTGCGATATCTGATTGGCGATTAGCGAATTGCGATTTGACGACAACAACAAGCGCGCTGGGCAAGCGCGCTCCACCAAGAGTGCGCGGTATGCCGCGCACGACATTCTGCACTCTGCACTCTGCGTTCTCAGGTGCGCCGTGCGCACCGCGCATTCTGCATTCATCTGGTGTAAAATACCTCGTGTTTCCGGAAAGAAAAGGGGGGAAGGAAAAGGGATCTGGCTGCTTTTCGCCCTGAGCCCGTCGATGGGCGAAAAGATGCCTGACCCCCTTTTCCTCCCCAATGAAAGGAGCGACAATGTCACTCTCCATGAAGACCATGAAGCCCTGCAACACGTACCATGGCATCCTCGACGAGCGCTTGCTGCACCGTTGCGCCGACGGACGCAGCGCGTTCAAGGTGTACTTCATCGACGTCGTCGGGCGGCCCGAGCCGGCGCGCACCGTCTGGGCGCAGTCGGGAATGGCGCGCGACAAAATCCTCGCGCGGCTCGACGGCCTGGAGGGAATGGAAGGGATCGGCTTCATCACCGCCTTCCCGCACGTCACCAAAATCTTCCGCTTCGGACCGGAATCCGAGACCGTCGTCAACGTGCGCGCCTGGAACCCGCGCGACTGGACGCCGCTCCCCCTGGCGCGATGCGAGGAGTACGTGGAGTTCGCCTGCTACGCCGAAGCCGGGATCGCATTGGACGAGTTCAACTTCTGGTCCGCCGCGGAAACCGTCGAGGAGTACCTCGCGCGCTGGAGCGACCAATCCGACTGGCCCATCAAGCGGCATGGGAAGCTGATGGAGTACTGGCAGCGGCAAGCGGGTGTGTAAATGCGGGCTTCAGCCCGCGCACGCGTAGCACACGCAGCGCACGCTGAACGATGCATAGCGGGCTAAAGCCCGCTCTACACGCGCAGCGCGCGCCGAACGGTGTAGCGCGGGTTATCAAACCCGCGATATCGTGCGTTCTCTCCGATTCCCAAAAGAATCCCACATCCCGCGCAATGGTCCCCGTAGGGGCAAGGCATGCCTTGCCCAACCCCTGCGCGTGAGGCCTGCGTAGCGGGCGGGACTTGAGCCCGTACCTGCCCCGCCCTCACGGGACCGGCGTGGCGGGCGTGGAGACAGTGGCCGGAGCCGCAACCCCTTCCCTGGCCACTGCGTCCTTCACCTCGACAAACTCCCCTTTCGCGTCAAAGGTGAAGACCTGGTTCATTACCTTGTGATCCTTATTCCAGATGGTCGCGTCGTACTTGTAGTGGATCGAGACGTTGCCATTCGGCAACTCCAGTCGCGGCCCCCATTCGATGGTCTCATGAGACGTGACATCCCGAAAATTCCCGTTGAAGAACTTCTCGACCAGCTTGATCAGGCCAGCCTGGGTGCCCGTATCCGCCGGCTCGGGGACGTACTTCTGCGGGAATCCCTCCACCTTCTTCACGGCGACGAAGTTCCCCTGCGGGTCGAACGTGAAGATCTCGTTGAGAATCATCTTCTCCTTGTCCCAGATCGTCGCAAGGCACTTGTAGCGGATGGAGCGATTGCCCTTTTCGTCGGTCGCCACGTCCCCCCATTCAATCGTTGTCCGAGCGGTGATGTCGCGATAATTGTGCTGGAAGAAATCCTCCACCCGGCCCACCAATTCGGCCTTGAGTTTGTCCAGTTCCACTTGCTGTGCCTTGCCTGCGGCTTCAGTAGTCTCTGTCGCCATGCGCACTCCGACGACGAAACAGAAGCCATCGGCTGGCTTCGCTCCGTCCATGTCCCACCCCGTCAGCATGGCTTTATCCAGCGGTATTCGCGCGGTGGACTCTGTCGCCTGGTTACGTTCCGTCCGCGGATTGCGCTCTTTGGCGAACGTCACCTCTTTGCGCGAAACGGAGAGACCCACTTGCACGTACTGCCTGTCGTCCGAGAGAACGGGTGCAAGGTCAGCTTGGAATGTCATCTCCCCGCTCTTTGGATCATCCGTATTTGCCGTGCGCAGCAGGACGGATCCCTTGCTTCCGGACTCCACCGTAACGGTGGCCTTCGCCAGCGCCCTTTCACCCAGATCCCAATTGGCGCTTTCCAGAAACGGCGGCCCAATGAATGCTGGGCTTGGCCGCCTCGACCCGCTGAGAACCGGTAACAGTTTCTTCCTCATCTCCTCGTCCGGCTTGACCAACTGAATTGAGACCTCAATTTTCGGGGCTGCTGTCCCTTTCACCCTCTGGCATCCTTCCGGCGTCGAGATGTAGATCGAGTTGTTCCAGACCGTGAACTCCAGCCCATGCGGCTTCAGCATGGCGGTGAAGAGCGTTCGCAGGGTGACGTCTTTGAGGTCCAGCGTGATCGGAATATCCCCCTTCTGGAGGAGCGCAGGGTCAATCTGGAAATTCGCCTCCTTGCCCAACTGCGCCTTGAGTATTTCCACCGCCTCCTGAAGCGTCACCCCCGGCAACGCAATCGCCGCGATTTTCTTCTGATCCAGCACCGTATCAAGGCGCTGGTCGGCCGAGGGGGCGGGGACGGGCGCAAGAATCAGCTTGTACCGAATCTTCACTCCCCTGGGATTATCGGTGAAGCCTACGATCTGTAGTACGCCAACGCTCCCTTCGCGAGTTTGGAATATCCAAGTGGCGGGAACGCCCCCTTTGGCGCTCAGAAAGACCGGGTTGCCTGGCTTGGCGGCCTTAAAGGCGTTCTCACGGTCAGCCAGTAGGCTTTGAGGCGTCTTCGTATCCCAACACTCGTTTGGAACGGGAAGGGCGATTAGGTCGAAGCCGATAAGCCCCATGGTCTCCGGCTGCATTCCGCCGCCTGCGTCAATCCCCTGTTCCGCCACCCACGCATTGATTGCTATCGGTCCTTGATCCATGACTTTCTTCGGGACGTCGCCCGAAAACAGTTTCTCTGTGTCAAGGTCAATCAGGCAATCCTCGCCACTGTGGTTTACTGTCCGCTCGATGACAGGGCAGAAGCCTGGCATGGGGGGTAAGATGACGACTCGTTGCGTGTCATCCTGAAAGACCGTCAGTTCCTTTCCAGCGTACGCGACCTCTTTCCGCTCCGTTGAAGTCTTGGGGCCATCGGTCGGGAACCGACGCTCGAAGAGGTAATTGTCCTTCCCCTCCTTGTTCCCCTTGAACTGCCAGGTCACCTCGGAAACAGCCCCCGGATGTCCGCACGTCAACTTCCCGACCGGCCCCAGCGGTCCGCTCGCGCCATTGTCGGGGCCGTACTTGATGTTGTTAATGAACACCGTTCCCTGGAAGCGCGGCTGCGTCGCCCCCTTCTCCCCCAGCGACGCCATGCAAAGCCACCTCTCCCAGCAGGAGCCGGGAAGATGAACCAGCGTTTTCCCCTCAGGGTTCAGGCGGTATAGCCCCTTATTGCCGCCAACCCACACGCAGCCGGTATCCGGCTCGACGCAGACAGAGAAGCCTGGCACGCGAACCTCGGCTGCCTTTTTTCCCTCCAACGTGAATTTATGGAGCGCCTCGCGTTCGGAAACCCATAGCGCGTCCCTAGCAGCGTCCACGGCCAGGCCGGTGTAAACTCCCTTGCCCAATTCAATGACCTGCTGCGTCTTGCCATCACTGGCAAAGATGTGAAGACAGTTGGCGCTTGTCGCGATATCGGGGTGCTGACGCACGAGTGCGAACAAGCTCCCGTCACGCTCATTGACGTCGCAGGCCACGGCTATGTATGGGAAGGGCGCTTTCAATTGGAAGAGAATTTGCCCGTTGCGGCCACACTTCGTCACGTCTTTGCCCACTATCCAGAAACAATCATCTTTACGGCTGTAGATTATGTCCAATCCGCGGACGGGGAAACGGCGAAGCACTTGTCCCTCGTGGTCCAGGACGGCTGTGTCCAGCCCATAAATCGTGCCGTCGTTTGTAAGGGTCCATACCTCGCCCGTCTTGGGATCAAGCCCCAGAGCATTTGGTCGCAGGTCTCGCTTCTCAAAGACGGTCTTCCCCTCATGGTCCACCTTGAGCAGTCGCCCTGTTCCGGCGCGCTCGCACAACCATATGGTGCGGTCCGTGCCGTTCCAGAGGATGGAGTGGTTGGCGCCACAGGTCTCGCAGGTGTTTATCCCGCTAAGCTTCCACAGGGTTTCTCCCGTGCTGGTGAAGGCGGTCAGTGTGTCCTCGTAGGCTGCCTTTCCTTCATACTTGGGGTCAGCGTCGGCCAATTCCAGTAGGCTGTAGGTGCTACGCGGCGGCGTCCTTTCCTTCTCCCCCAGCGGCACGGCAATCGCCACCGCGAGGGAGATGAGCAGAGAGAGGAGGGTCGCCGCCAGGGCTATGCGGGAAAGCTTGCGGAACTGGTCGCGCCGGTCGGAGAGGATCGCCTCGACGCGGCGCAGGAAGGCGCTACGCGAGAAGAGAATGCCCGCGGCCAGTTCGGTCGAAAGCGCGCGGCTGGGCAGCCCCTCGGCCAGCCGCGCAAGCATCTTCGCGTAGGAGAGCGGCTCGCCGGTCGCCGCCAGCACCGCGTCGTCGGCCACCTGCTCGGCCAGCGCGGACACCTGCCGCGCCCCCAGCCAGACCAGCGGATGGAAGAACAGCACCGCGCGCAGCAGCGATACCAGCGTCAGCGCCGCCGGATCGTGCCGCCGGAGGTGCGCCAATTCATGCACCGCCACCGCCCGCAACTCCGCGTCGCTGAGTTCCCGCAGGAACCCCTCCGGCAGCAGGACGACGGGGTGCAGTATTCCCAGCGCAAGGGAAGCCCGGGCTTCTCGGTTCTCGACCAGGATGAAGCGCCGCCTCAGCCCGAGGTCGCGCGCCGCCGAGCGGAACGCCTCCAGCGCCCGCGCGTCGGTGACGACTTGCCCGTCGAGTATCCAGCGCCCCAGCCGGCGACGCCCCATCCCCACCATGAGCAGCAGGACCCCCGCGCCCGCTCCATACAGAAGCAACCCCATCGCCCATGGATAACGGAGGGCGGAGCGCTGCGCAACTTCCACTTTCGGCGCGGCCTCCAGCCCGCTCGCGGGAAGGATGCCGCGAGGCCCGCCCGCCGTCGAGGCGGGTTCAGGCAGCGCGATTGACAAGTCCTCCGGCGGCGCGTAGGACGGGACGACGGCCAGCCGCGCGCTGGGGGTGCCGATTCCCGTCACCGCCCATCCCAGCAGCGGCAGCAGCGGCACGGCCAGCAGGGCGCACAGCCACAGCGTGTGCCGGATCGCCGCCGAGCGCTTGCGCAGGAACCACGCGAGAATCCCCACCGCGGCCAGCAGAATGGAGGATTGCCAAAGCAGCGACAGGAACATCCTCGCCGCCTGGAACCCCGCGCCGTCCAGCGACCCCCAGAGGCTCGACGGAATCATGATTCTTTCTCCTCTTCATGTGGCGCGGGTTATCCAACCCGCGAATAGCGAGCGTTCCTTCCGCTTTCACGTCTCGCGGGACTTCGTCCCGCGACGCGGACTAGATAGTCCGCGCCACTTTGTCACTGCTTGTCTTCACGTTTCGCGATGAGCCGCTTAATCTTCTCCATCTCCCCCTCGCGCACCGAGCGGCTGTCCAGCAGAGCGGCGACCATCAGCGCCGCCGAGCCGCCGAACGCCCGCCCCGCCAGTTCCAGCAGCATGCCGCGCTTCGCCTGTTCCGCAGGCA
Organism: uncultured Planctomycetota bacterium; assembly: GCA_903901045.1. Taxonomy (GTDB): domain Bacteria; phylum Planctomycetota; class Brocadiia; order CAIUPP01; family CAIUPP01; genus CAIUPP01. The sequence goes on along the minus strand of CAIUPP010000011.1, from coordinate 82,424 downwards.
TCAGCGCCCGGTAGAGGAAGCCGCGCCCCTCGGCGCGGCGCGCCGCGTACCCCTTGGCCACGAGGATGGAAAGCACCTTGCGGATCGAGCCGTCGGCCAGAAGGCGTCCCTGCCCGCGCAGCGCCTTCTGCACCTGCTCGGTGGAGAGTTCCCCCTGCGCCCAGAGCACCTTCATGAACTCCAGTTCCACGTCGGTCATCGTGCGGGACTTGCGTCGCGCCATGATTGCCGCTCCCTTAGTGTCAAGCGTCAGCGAGAATTCTTTCTCGCTGGAAATATACTCCCGGCCCGGCGGCTTGTCAATGGGGTGCGAGAAAGATTTCTCGCAAGGCGCTTAGGCGGCGGCAAAGAGGGATGGAGCAGGATAACAAGATGATGAGAATATGTGACACCGAAGAGAGCGCCGTGCGGCGTAACTGCCCCGCTTTCGAAGCGCCTTTAGGCACGGGCTGAAGCCCGTGCTTGCGTTACGACTCGCTGGGCTGGCGGAAGGAGTAGAGGATGACGACGCCGGCGCCGGCGCAGATCGCCATGTCGGCGAAGTTGAAGGTGGGCCAGACGTGCGTGCCCGCGTAGGCGTAGATGAAGTCGCGGACGTACAGGTAGAAGATGCGGTCGTAGAGGTTCCCCAGTGCCCCGCCCAGCAGCAGCCCCAGGCCGATGGTGAGCAGCAAGCTGCGGCGGCCGTGCGTCAGGCCCACCCAGAGGATCGCCACCGTCGCGATGAGGGTGAACGCGATGAAGAGCGCCCCCATCCCCTGCCCCATGCCAAAGACGGCGCCGCGGTTCTCGCTCCAGCGGAAGTCCAGACAGCCGGGGATGACGCGGATGGATTTGAAGGAGGTGTCGGAACGCAGCGCCTGTTCCGCGAGATGTTTCGTCAGGAGGTCCACCGCGAGGATGCCGGCGGCCAGCCCGAGGATCAGGGTCAGAATGAGCTGCCGGGAGTGGAGGCGCGGACTCGCCGCGGCTGGTGGCGCGGGAGGCCGGCGCGTCACTGGCTCGGGATGTTTTCCTCGCCCTTCTTGCATTCGATGCAAAGCCTGGTGTAGGGGATGATCTTGAGCCGGGACTTGGGGATCGGCTTCTTGCAGGCCTCGCACAGGCCGAACTTGCCCTTGTCCATGCGGTCGAGCGCGGCATCCACCTCGCGCAGTTCCTCTTCCTCGTTCTCGATCAGCCCGAGGGTGAACTCATGCTCGAAATTGTCCGTGCCCACGTCCGCCATGTGATAGGGGACGGTGGAGAGGTCCCCCGACGCGGCGGAGACGGTCTTGCTCATGGTGGTGTTCATATTGGTCACATCCCCCACCAGCACGGCGCGTCGGTGCATGAGGAACGCGCGGCACTCATGGAGTTCCTTGGTGGACAGCTTGTTCTTTGATCCGGGCAATGTAACCTCCTCCCATGCGCCAAGTTGCAACTGCATACAAGCCGGAGCCAACTACCTCCGAGTACCTGATTATAGCAGATTTGTTCGAAAAATCAATGAGCGGTTTTGATCGACCGGACCCTCGCCGCAGAGATGCGGAAAGCGCGCAGAACGGCCGTTCAGGCCAATGGAGACGGGGTTCGCCACAGAAACTGCGGGGAACGGCAAGCGCCGGCAGTGGCCTCGCGCATTCTCTGCATTATCCCGGCCGGAAGGCGCTGGTGCGCTCCCCGCCGCTCCGGAGCGCCGTCCTTCGCATGCCATGCGCCTCTTGTGGTTCAGCGGCCCTTGCCCTGGCCCGATTTCGCTTTTCTTCGCGCCCCCGGTGCCTCCGCAGGGAAAGCCGTCGCCGCTGTTTTTCCCGGGTTGCATTTATGCCGTTCGTTTTCTATATTCAGTTCACGGGGCCTGCCGCGCGGCGGGCGGGCCGGATGGATGCTGAAGTGAAAGGTGAATGATGGGGGAGGAATCGCTGGGCCGGCTGGAGGAGGCGTTGGGGTACGCCTTCCATGACCGCGTACTTCTGACGCACGCCCTGACGCACTCATCGCGCCGCCCCGAGTTGAGCTACAGCAACGAGCGTCTTGAATTCCTGGGAGATGCCATCCTCGGCTGCGCCGTTTCCGAAACGCTCTACCGGCGCTTCCCCCATTACGCGGAGGGGGCGCTGACGAAGATCAAATCCATCGTCGTCAGCCGCACCAGCCTGGCCCGGACGGCGCGTCAGTTGGATTTGGGCGCGCACCTGATCGTCGCCAAGGGAGTGGCGCAGCCCGCCGGGGCAGAGGGAGTGGACACGCTCCCCCCCTCGCTCATCGCCAACGCCTTCGAGGCGGTCGTGGCGGCGGTTTACCTCGATGGCGGATGGGAGCCGGCCAAGGACTTCGTTGCGCGCCACATGCAGGAGCAGATCGAGCGCGCCTGCCAGGCCGCCGCCACCAGCAACAGCAAGTCCACGCTCCAGGAGTTAGCGCAGCGCCGCCTCGGCAGCACCCCCACCTACCGCGTCGCCTCCGAGACCGGGCCGGATCACGTCAAGCAGTTCGATGTGGTCACCGTCATCGGCGAGAAGACCTACGGCATCGGCCACGGCGCGACCAAGAAGGAGGCGGAGCAGATGGCCGCCGAGTTGACCCTGACCATGCTTCAGGAGAAGCCGCTCGAAGATCCCCTCTTCCCGGCGCAGTGAGGCTTTCAGCGACGCTTTTCAACGCCCCGATTTGAATTCCCCCGCCATTCCCGGCTATCCTAGTGCATCTGCATTCCTTTGGAGATGGGACAATGAAGGTTCAGAAGACCAAGATTACCGCGATTGTGGACACCGAGAAGGCGATTGTGAATTTCGTGCCCACCGCGATCCGCGACATGGCCGACGCGCAGAAGGTGCTCGACGAGATTGACGAGATCGCTTACAACTACAAGATCAAACTCCTGGTGGTGGACTTCTCGCGTCTGCGCCAGATGACCAGCGCCTTCCTGAGCAAGCTGATTACGCTGAACAAATCGCTGACGCAGGCGGGCATCAAGCTGCGCCTGTGCGGCATGTCTCCCGACGTGGAGGAGGCGTTCCGCATCTGCAAGCTGCAGAAGCTCATCCCGCTCTTCGCGACCGAAGAAGAGGCGCTGGCCGAATGAACGGGAGGCGCCTGCTGAACGTCGTTGAGGTGGCGCGGGTTATCCAACCCGCGGTCATTGTGCGTTCCTTCCACTTTCCTCTCTGCTACGGCTCCTGCGCGGAGCGCCTGCAATGAGTGGGCTCATTCAATGAACCAGCGGTTGCGAACGCCGGCGCAGGTGACGGTGCTGGGTCTGGGGCTGTTCGGCGGCGGGGCGGGCGCGGCCCGCTACTTCGCCGAGCGCGGGGCGCGCGTGATCGTCAGCGATTCGCGCTCCCCCGAGACGCTGGCCGAATCCATCGAATCGCTCAAGGGGCTCCCCATCGACTACCGCCTCGGCGGGCACCGGCCGGAGGACTTCGCCGGCTCGGAACTGGTCATCGTCAACCCCGGCGTCCCGCCGGAAGCCCCCGCCCTGGAGATGGCCCGCCGCGCCGGCGCGCGCCTGGAGACGGAGATCAACCTGCTCTTCGCCCTCAGCCCCGCCCCCGTCGCCGCCATCACCGGCACCAACGGCAAATCCACCACCACCGCGCTGCTGGCCGAAATGCTCCGCGCCGCCGGACGCACCGTCTGGCTCGGCGGGAACCTCGGCGGCTCGCTCCTGCCCGAGACCGACCGTATGGCCGCCGGCGACGTCGTGGTGATTGAGATCAGCAGCTTCCAATGCGAACGCCTCGCCTGGCTTCAGAATGACGATGCCGCCGCTTGCAAGGGCAAGGCATGCCTTGCTGCTGCCCAGGAAGGCGCCCAGCCCGCCATCGTAGGGGCGCAGCATGCTGCGCCCTTGACGCCGCAGTCCATCCGCTCCGTCGCAAGTCCGAAACTGGCGATGGTGCTCAATCTCACCCCCAACCACTTCGACCGCCATCGCGATATGGAGGAGTACGCCGGCGCGAAAAAGCAGCTCCTCCTGCGGCAAGGGCCGGGGGATTTCGCCATCCTGAACGGCGAGGATGCCATCCTGCGCCAATGGGCCGACGCCGGGCGCGGGCGCAAGTTCTTCTACGGCGCCTCCGACTCCGCCCCCAACGGCATCCAGTTGCGCGGAAAGCACGTGCGCCTCTGGCGCGAGGGGAACTGGCTGGAGGTCTCCCTGGAGCGGATGCGTCTCCCCGGAGCGCACAACCGCTTCAACGCCGCCTGTGCCTCCGCCGCCGCCTGGCTGCTGGGCGCGCCCGGCGAGGCCATCGAGCGCGCCGTCGAGTCGTTCCACGGACTGCCCGACCGCCTGGAACTGGTCGCGGAGAAGCAGGGAGTGCGCTATTACAACGACTCCATCGCCACGACGCCGGAGAGCACAATGGTGGCGCTGGACTCCTTCGAGCAGCCGATCATCCTGATCGCGGGAGGCTCCTCCAAGAATCTCTCCTACGCCGAAGTGGGCAAGCGCATCGCGCGGCGCGCGAAGGCGGTGGTGCTGATGGGCGCGACCGGCCCCCTCATCGAGCGCGCCATCCGGGATTCCGGCGAGGGATCGCCCGAACTGCGCTTCGTTGCCGACCTGCCCGAAGCCGTCGCCGCAGCCCGCAGCCTTGCCGCCTCCCGCGACGTGGTCCTTCTCAGCCCCGCCAGCGCCAGCTTCGACATGTTCCGCAACTACGCCGAACGCGGCCAGAAATTCCGCGAACTCGTCCGCACACTGTGAACAACGGGGCTCACGCAAAGACGCAAAGAACGGCGGGGTAGGTCAACGGATACGAGAGCAACGACCATTTCCGTTTCCACTCATATCTCTGTGATCCCCGTTATCCCGTCCCCATGCTGTTGTGACCGTTACGCTGTGTTGCCGTTCTTTGCGTCTTTGCGCCTTTGCGTGAGCCCCGTTGTTACATAAACAGCAGCCGCACCGCCGCCAGCGCCGCCAGGATCAGGATGGCGCGGATGAACCACTTCTGGGGGATGTGGCGGAAGGTGGTGAGGCCGACGAACGCCCCCAGGACGATCAGCGGCGAGACCGCGAGGTTGAACATCAGCGAGCGCGCGGTGATCAGCCCCAGCGCCGCGCTGAAGGGCACCTTGGCGCTGTTGACGATCAGGTAGTACCACGCCCCCGTCCCCATGAAGGACTTCTTCTCCAACCCCATGCTGATGAGGTAGATGCCCATGATCGCCCCGGCGACGTTCCCCACCATTGTGGCGAAGCCGGCCATGATGCCGATGACCGCGCTGAACCACCACTGATGCGGCATGCGGTTCTCCAGCCAGTCCCCGCCGCGGTCGCGCACGGCCTGCACGAGAATCAGGAACAGGATCATCCCCCCGAGCATGGGATAGAGCTGCTCGTTGGAGACGACCTTCAGCGTGAAGAAGCCCAGCAGCAACCCGGGCACGATCCAGGGGAGCAGCCGCAGCACGATCTCCCAGCGGGCGTGCTGGCGGTACCAGGCGACGGCGAACAGGTCCCCCAGGATGAGCATCGGCAGGAGCGCGCCGGTGGATTCGCGCGCGGCGAAGATGCCGGCCATGAGCGGAACGATGAGGATGCCCAGCCCCGTCAGCCCCGTTTTGGAGAAGCCGACCAGGAACGCGGCAATCCCCGCGCAGATCATCTGGGAAAGCGTCAGGTCCATGCGGTCATTCCTGCGGCAACCAAGAGTTGTGTCCCATGTCCGCCCGCCGTCGCCGTGTGCAGGGCGGGCTTCAGCCCGCCACATGTGTACGGGCTAAAGCCCGTACCTACACGGTTCGCGTCCTGCCAAGCCCGCGCTGGTTCGCATTATGTTGTGTCCCATGTCCGCCCGCCGTCGCCGTGTGTAGGGCGGGCTTTAGCCCGCCACCTGTGTACGGGCTAAAGCCCGTACCTACACGGTTCGCGTCCTGCCAAGCCCGCGCTGGTTCGCATTATGTTCTGTCCCATGTCCGCTCGCCGTCGCCGTGTGTAGGGCGGGCTTCAGCCCGCCACCTGTGTACGGGCTGAAGCCCGTACCTACACGGTTCGCGTCCTGCCAGGCCCGCGCCACATTGCATCATTTCGCGCGAACTCACCCCTGTCCCGGCGCGATGTGGCCGTCTTCGGGATGCGCCTTGTGCCTGGCCGAAGCGAACCGGGCGCGCAGGCGGTCAATGTAGATGTAGAAGACCGGGGTGACGTAGAGCGTCAGCGTCTGGGAGAAGACCAGCCCTCCCACCACCGCCAGTCCCAGCGGCCGCCGCGCCTCGCCCCCCGCGCCGTATCCCAGCGCGATCGGCAGGCCGGCCATCAGCGCGGCCATGGTCGTCATCATGATCGGGCGGAAGCGGATCATGCACGCCTCGTGAATCGCCTCCGTCGCGTCCTTGCCTTCCTGCTGGCTCTGGATGGCGAAGTCCACCATCATGATGCCGTTCTTCTTCACCAGCCCGACCAGCATGATGATGCCGACGAAGGCGTACAGCGACAGGTCGGAGCCGAAAATCAGCAGCGTCGCCAGCGCGCCGAACCCGGCAAAGGGGAGCGCCGAGAGAATGGTGATGGGGTGGAAGAAGCTCTCGTACAGGATGCCCAGCACCATGTAGATCACGGCAATGGCCAGCACCAGCAGCCAGCCCATGCTTTTGAGCGAGGACTGGAACGCCTGCGCCGTCCCCTGGAAGCTGCTGGTGATGCCCGACGGCATGTCCGTGCGCGCCAACTCGTTGAGCTTGTCCACCGCCTGGCTCAGCGAGACGCCCGGGGCGATGTTGAAGGAGATGGTGACGGAGGGAAGCTGGCCGGAATGGTTGATGCTCAGCGGCCCGGCATCCTCATACATCGTCGTGATCGCATTCAGGGGCACCAGTTGCCCGCTCTTGGAGCGAACGTACAGCATGGAAAGCACCGCCGCGTTGCGCTGGTACTGGGGCGCAAGCTCCATGATCACTTCGTAGTCGTTGCTCGGGGTCAGGATCGTGGAGACCTGCTGCGTGCCGTAGGCGTTGGACAGGGCGTCTTCGATCAACTGCGGCGTCACGTCGCGGATCTTGGCCTCGTCCCGGTCGATCTGGACGTTCAACTGCGGGTTCTTCAGTTGCAGGTCGCTGCTGACATCCTGGAAGAACTCGCGCGCCGAGGTGACGCGCTTCTCCAGCTTGCTGCCGAAATCGTACAGCGCGTCCGTGTTGGCCCCTTGCAGGGTGAACTGGTAGAGGCTTCGGCTCATGCGGCCGCCGATGTTGATGGCCGGCGGGTTGGTCAACGAAACGCGCACGCCGATGACCGCGTTCAGCATGGGCCTCAGTTGCGCGATCACGTCGTCCGCCGTCGGGAAGCGCCCGTCCGCCATGCGCTGGCGCTCCTTGACCGGCTTGAGCACCAGGAACATGCCGGAGCTGTTGGCATCGCACCGGGCCATGAAGTGGTCGATGTTCGGGTCCTTCATGAGGATGCCCGAAAGCACCTTCTGCGCGCGCTGCGTCGCATCGAACGAGGCGTCCTGCGGCATCTCCACGTTCACCGAGATCTGGGCGCGGTCCTCCGAGGGGATGAACCCCTTGGGGATGTACCAGAACAGCCAGCCGGTGGCGATGAGGATGAGCGCGGAGAAGACCATCGTCATCCGGCGGCGGCGCAGCACCACGCGCAGGGTCCAGCCGTAGAAACGCAGGCACCATTGGAACGCGGCTTCGGTGACCTGGTAAGCCCAGTTGTGGCGGGCGCCCCGTTCCTCGCGCAGGAACCGGCTGGCCAGCATGGGGGTCAGCGTCAGGGAGACGAACCCGCTGACCAGCACCGCCACGCCGATGGTCACGGAGAACTCGCGGAACAGGCGCCCCACGATGCCCCCCATGAACAGCACGGGGATGAAGACCGCCGCCAGCGAGAGGGTCATGGACACGATGGTGAAACCCACCTGCCGCGAGCCGTCGTACGCCGCCTGGAGGCTGTCCTTCCCCATTTCTTTGTGGCGCACGATGTTCTCGAGCATGACGATGGCGTCATCCACCACGAAGCCGGCGGAGAGGGTCAGCGCCATCAGCGAGAGGTTGTCGAGGCTGTACCCCAGCACGGACATGACGATGAAGGTGCCGGCGATGGCCATCGGCAGGGTGACGCTGGGGATCATCGTGGCCGAGAGGTTGCGCAGGAAGAGGAAGATGACCAGGACCACCAGCACCAGCGTCAGCAGAAGGGTGAACTGGACGTCGTGCGCGGAGGTGCGGATGCTCACGCTGCTGTCGCGCAGGACGTTGAGCGTGACGGACTTCGGAAGCTGCGCCTGGAAGGTGGGGATGAGGCGCTTCACGGCATCGGCGACTTCCACGGTGTTCGTGCCGGGCTGGCGCTGCACCGCCAGGATGATGGCCGGCTTCATCCCCGTCGCGGCATTCACGTCCCACGCGGCGGACTTCGTTTCCGCCACGCTATCGAGGACCGCACCCAGGTCCTCCAGGCGCACCGGCTGGCCGTTGCGGAAGGTCTTGATGATCAGGGGCCGGAAGTCGGCCGCGTTGCGAAGCTGGCCGTTCGCCTGCACCGACACCGTCTTGTTCGGGTCGCTCAGGCTGCCCATCGGCATGCTGACGTTATAGTCGCCGATGGCGGAGGCGACCTCGTCGATGCCGATGCTGCGGGAGGCCAGTTCGTAGGGGTCCAGCTCGATGCGCACGGCGTACTTCTGCGCGCCGTACACCTGCACCTGCGCCACGCCATCCACCATGGAGATCTGCTGCGCGAGCATGTTCTCGCCGAATTCATCCACGTCGGACAGGGGCATGTACGGACTGGTCAGCGTCAGGAACAGGAAAGGCTGGTCGGCCGGGTTCACCTTGCGGTACGAGGGCGGGTTGGGCATGTTCGAGGGGAGCTTGCGCACAGCGCGCGCGACGGCCGCCTGGACGTCCTGCGCCGCGGCGTCAATGTTGCGGCTCAGCACGAACTGCAGCGTGATGCGCGATTCCCCCTGGCTGCTGCTCGACGTCATCGTATCGATGCCGGCGATGGTGGAGAACTGCTTTTCCAGCGGGGTGGAGACGGACGAGGCCATCGTGTCGGGATTGGCCCCGGGCAGGTTCGCGCTGACCTGGATCGTGGGAAAGTCCACGTTCGGCAGGTCGCTCACGGGCAGGAAGCGGTATGACACGACGCCGAAAAGCAGAATGGCCAGCATCGTGAGCGTCGTCATCACCGGACGGCGGATGAAGATACCGGAGATACTCATGCGCCTGCTCCCTCCGGTTTCGCCGTCTTCGGCGTCTTATCCTCCCTGACTTCCACCTTCGTCCCATCCACCAGGCGCAGTTGCCCGGCGGTGACCACTTTCTGACCCGCCGCCAGCCCCGAGTCCACAATCACTTCATCCCCGGCGGTGCGGCGGATCGTGACGATCGTGTACTTCGCGGTGCTGTCTTTCGGGTCGATGACGAAAACGTACGCTCCCTCCGCGCCGGCCTGGATGGCGCTGGAAGGCACGACGGTCAGGTCCGGCTGGAGCGTCAGCGTCATGGTCACCAGCACGTACTGCCCCGGCCAGAGCCGCTCATCCTTGTTATCGAAGGTGGCCCGCAAGGTCACCGTGCCGGTGCCGCGGTCCACTTCGTTGTCGAGGAAGGTCAACTCGCCGACTTCGGGGTTGGTCGCCTCCTTGGCGATGGCGGCGCGCACGGCGATCTTCCCGGCGGCCATGTACTTCCGCACGATCGGCAGGTCGCGCTGCGGGATGGCGAAACGCACCTCGACGGGGCGGACTTGGTTGATCGTGACCAGCGGCACGTCATTGGCTTTGACCAGATTGCCCGCGTTGACCAGGATGTTCCCCGCCTTGCCGTCGATGGGGCTCTTGATGAAGCAATGGTCGTACTGCAGCCTGGCGTTCTCCAGGGCGGCGGTCGAGGCGCGCAACGCGGCGGCGGCCGACGCGGCATCGGTCACGGCCTTGTCGGCGTCGCTCTGCGCCACCATCCCCTTGGTCAGCAGCGCCTTCTGGCGCTCCGCCTCGATGCGCGCGTTCGCCTCGATGGCGCTGTCGCGTTCCACGTTCGCCTGAGCCTGGTCGCACGCCGCCTTATAGGGCGCGGCATCGATGGTGAAGAGCAGTTCGTCTTTCTTGACTTCCTCCCCCTTCTGGAAATGGACGGTCGCCAGCGTGCCGGTGACCTGCGACTCGACGGCGACGGTGGAAAAGGCCTCCACGCTGCCGAAGGTGGACATTTCCAGCGGCATCGACTTGCGCACGGCCTCCGCGGCGGTCACCGGCACCGCGCGGTCGCCCCCCGCCTTGCCGGCGGCGGCGGTCTTGCGCGAGCAGGCCGGGCACGTCAGGAGCGCCCCGGCCGCCAGCAGCGCCGCAGAGAGGGCAACGAGGAGCGACGGCATCCGTCTTGAACGCTTCATCATGAACAACGCCTCCGATAGGTTGATCCGGCCCACTGGCGGGCCGCAAAAGAACAGCCCGCAGGTCATGCCGAACGACGCAAAGCATCTTTCCGAGCCGGGTCCCATCGAGCGGCCCGCCGGCAAGAAGGCCATCCCGGGCGGCCTACCAGCGCGCTCCCATCGGGCCGACGTTCTCGGGCGGATTCGCGCCCGGCGCGGCGATTCGGTGGTGCGTCAGAAGGCTGCCTTCGAAACGGTAAAGTTCCACAATCGACTTCTGGTAATTGATCACCGCCTGCAGCTCCGCGATCTGGCTGGTGAGCAGGTCCCGCTGCGTCGCCGCGACCAGCAGGGAGGTGGATTTTCCGTTCAGGAGCTTCTCTTTCTCGACCTCGAATTTCTGTTCCTGCAGCTTGCGGGTGAACGCCGTGGCGCCCATCAATTCCTTGGAGCGGAGCATCTCGATATAGGCGGTGCGCACGTCCAGTTCGGCCAACTGGGCGAGATTGGAAATCGCCTCGCGCAACTGGTCGAGCGTCAGCACGGCGCGGGTGTTCTGCGCTTCCGCAAGGTGGTTGCCCAGGGGATACTCGAAATTCATCCCCACGGCGCTGGTGTAATTGTTCCCATCGGTGTTGCGGGCGGCGTCGCGGAAGGACTGGGCATACCCCGTGCGGCCCAGCGTGACGAACAGGTTAAGCTGCGGCAGCAGGCCGTTGCGCGTTTTGACGAGCTGCAATTCCCCCTTGGCCGCCTGCAGACGCGCGGCGTTCAGGTCGGGCCGCATCCGCAGGGCAAGCTGAATGTGATCCTCCAGGGTGCCGCTCGGCTCCGGGGGGGAGGAGGGTTCATCGGTGAGGATCAACTCGCGCTCGAAACTGCGCTCGTTCGGGCTGAGGAAGCGCAGCATCTGAAGCTGGATGGCCTCCAGCGCGCTGCGGGCGTCGATCAGGTCCTCTCGGCGCAGCGCCACTTCCGCCTCCGCGGCCACCAATTCGGACGCGGCCAGCACCTTGAGCTCGATGCGTTGCCGGGTCTGATCGTACTGCTGCTGCGCCAGGTCCAGCGACTGCTGGAAAATGGCGATCCGCTTGCGCGCGAGTTGCGTATCCCAGTAGGTCTCTTCCGTCTGGGAGATGATCGCCTCGGCGAAGCCGCGAAGCTCGTATTCGGAGGTTTCCGTATCGAGCCGCGCCTGGCGCAGGCTGGCCAGGTTGACATCGGTGCCGAAGCCGCGCAGGAGCGACTGCGTGACCGTGAGGGAGACATCGGCGGACCGGTGCGCATCGGGGGCGGTATCCAGCACCTGATTGGTGACCCCGCCGAACAGGTCCAGTTGCGTGCCGGTGGGAAGGAACTGCGAAATGCCGGCATGCCCGGCGTAGCTCTGCGACCGGCTGGAGGCCGCTCCGGGTTGATTCTCAATGGTGCGCTGGAGCAGGAGTATCCCGGTCAAATCCGGATCGAACGTGGCGCGCTCCTGCTCTTCGAAGGTCTGCGCGATGGAAGGAGCGTAGCGCACGATGGCCAGCCCGCGGTTATTCTCCAGCGTGACCAGGATGGCCTCCGTAACGGTCAGTTGCAGGGGGCCCGTCGGCGGCTTCTCCTGGGAGATGCCGGGGAGAAGCGGCAACGGCTTTTCCGGCGGCGTCGTGACGGCGGGCTGGGGGGCCGGGGCCTCGGCCTCCGGTCCGACATAGTCCATCGCCGCTCGCGGCGACGGGCTGATGCAGGACGCCAGAACAACGCAGGCCGCGGCAGCCGCCCACAGGGAAATGCGGGTCGCGGCCCCTCCTCTCGTCGGCATATTTACATCTCCATACATTCGACTTGCCGCGCACCCGGTGGGCGCAGCCGCTGAAAGCAGGCGAATTGATGCGCCCATACCGCTCGGATTGGCCGGAAGGCACCTGCGCACATATAGAACTGACCGGTCAGTTCTATTTACCACTTCCGCGCTTTTCTGTCAAACCATCTGGAAGCTCTTTTGCTCCGTCGATACCATCGTCCCTCGATCAGCCGTCCCGCCGTTCGACGGGCTGAAGCCCGTCGCTACACGCGCCGCGCGATGAACGTCAGAGGCGCTATGGCTCTCGGCAAGCTCAAGGCATTACCTTGCCCCGCGCAGTACTCCGGTCGAGGGTCGCCCTCCCCGGTTTGACATCCCCTTCATTAATGCGGTATCAAGTGTGAGTTATTCCGATTACGGAGCAGGCCGTGAGCGACAATGCCTCAGGACAAACTGAAGCCGCCGCACCCGCGCCGCGCGCCGGCCGGACGGGGACGCTCTATCTCGTCGGCCTCGACGGCCTGAGCCCGGCGGTCATCGCTGAACTCACCGCCCTGGGCGACCTGCCGAATCTCCGGCGCATCGCCGAGCAGGGTTGCCACGGCGACCTGGCGACGCTCTTCCCCACCGAATCCCCGATCATCTGGAGCACCATCGCCACGGGGCGGCTGCCCGACGGGCATGGCGTGGATGGCTTTCAGCACTTCACGCTGTTCGGGCGGCGCATCAGCACAAAGACTTTCCACCGCCTGAAACATCTCGGGCTCAAGCGGCCGCTGCGTCTTCTCGAACGGATGGGTTTGTTCCACCGCCGCCTCCTGGACATGCGCGATCTGAAGGCGAAACGGCTTTGGGAGATCATCGGCGATGGGGGCGGGCGCGTGGGGGTGGTCAACTGGTGGAACAGTTGGCCCGCCGTGCCGATCAACGGCTTCCTCGTCTCGAGCCGCCTGCACTACTGGCGCGCCATGGCGTTCGGGCAGATGACCGACGCCAGCCGCGTCATCTGGCCGCCGAGGTTGCTGAAGGAACTGGGGGGGCTGATCATTCCGCCGGACCATGTCACCCTGGAGGAACTGCAGCGTTTCGTGAACCTGCCGGAGGAGAAGCTGGGCAAGTTCATCGACGCGAAGTTCGTGCATCACCAACTGCGCGGCGAGTTGAAATTCCTCATCTCCGCGGACCGGACGTATTCGCAACTGATGGACGGCTGCCTGGAGCGTTTCCCCGACCTGACGTTCGCCGCTCTGTACCTGCGGGGGCCGGACATCGCGCAGCACTGCGCCTTCGATTACATGCCCTCCGCCACACACTCGGAGCGCAGTCCGGAGGAACGCAGCCGCTTCGGCCAGGTCGTCCCGCAGGCGTACCGGCAGGCGGACGAGATGCTCGGGCGCGTCATGGCGCGCATGAAGCCTTCCGATACGCTCCTGACGATGTCCGATCACGGCTTTGGCTGGATGGAAAAACGAGGCAAGTACGGCCACGCGCGCGGGAATCCGCCGGGGGTACTCTACTGCATCGGCCCGGAATTCAAAGCAGGCGCGCGCATCGAGAACGCCGGGGTGTGCGACATCGCCCCCACCGTCCTTCGCCTCTGCGGCCTCCCCGCCGCGCAGGACATGCCGGGTCGCTGCCTGGAGGAATTGCTCACCCCGGAGTTCCGCGCCGCGCGCCCCCCCCTTCCGCGCATCCCCACCTACGGCCCCCCCCGCCCGACAGCGGCGCGCCCGATGGCGGAGAATCGGCAGTGGCGGAAGGCGTCGCGGACCACCTGCGCGCGCTGGGATATATTGATTGATGCAGGAAAAGGAGTTACGGAGGAAAAGGGGTCAGGCTACTTTTCGGTCGTTGGAAAAGTTGCCTGACCCCCTTTCCTCCCCCGCGACGGGGCAATGCCGAATGACGAAGCACGAATGACGAAAGAAACGGCAAAGAGCGGAAAGCATACGCGGCGATGCTGAGTTGGTGGAGCGCGCTGTCCCAGCGCGCTTGGCGGGGGCGGGACACAATAACGCCGCGGACTAGAGTTGAACCAGCCGTGCGGCAAGAAAGGAAACGGGGATGAAACAGGTGCTGCTGGCGGCAACGCTCGCGCCGTTGACGGGGATGGCGCTCGCCGATGAACTGCAGCCGACCGGTCCCGGTTCGGATGTCTGGGAGAAGTACGTAAAGGACCGCCCGTGCCCTCGCGTATTGGCGGAGTATCAGGTCGTGACGGCGCAATTGGTCCCGATTCGGGGCGAGATCAAGGGATACGCGGCCGTCGTGCTCTCCTCTTCGTTTGCGGGAGGCTATCGCAACCTTACCGCGCGCCAACTCACGCTGGATTCCTTCCTCGCGTACGCCACTCAAGTCAAGGGGGGCACGCTAACGGAAAAGGAACGTGAGCGCGTTGGGAAACTCTATGCGAAGTACGCTTCCAGCCCCGATGAAAATGGGGGCGTGCCTCCTCACTATTTCACCTTCTTCACCGGAGAAGCGTACGCGCTCGGGCGCAAGTTGGGAACCCAGCCAGTCTGGACGAAGCCTTGGCCCAAATGGCTAAGGTACTCGGATGTGTATGCACTTTTGAGAAAAGCGCCGATTGCGACTTTGATAAGTACGAGGATGCGCTAAATCGGGGAATGTCCATCATTTTGGAACGCAATGGGTCACTCACGATGGCCTTTGCATCTTTGCGTGCAGAGGGCAAGAATTATATAGCTGTTGCTGATTTGCCCCAAGTGCCGTTTGCGCCCGGCGAAGGGAAATTGTCCAGAAGGGAGCGAGAAGGAGCGCGCACAGACCCACAATTGCGAGTGAGAATCCTGTCTGAGATGCAGTCTCATTTCCCTGAGGAACTCGTGACGCGCACAGGTATCTTCCTGATACAAGGCCTGTCCATGGAGCCATTCGAGAAGGGGAAGTACACGGCCTACTTCCTGCACGATTGGCGCGTGTCGGCCGAGGGGTGGCATGACGAGATTGCAGGGATTGTTGCCAAGGAGGCCAAGAAGCAACCCCCAGCCAAGGAGGGCAAGGCCCAGTGAAATTGAACCGGCTTGTCGGGGCTGCATTGCTCGGAGTGTGCATCGGCGCCGGTTGCCTCCTCGCCGCCGATCCTCAGCCTGCTCCTTCGCCCGGGACGGAGTTGTGGGACAAGTACGTCAAGGACAAACCCGCCCCGCGCATTTTGGGCGACTTCCAAATCGTCGAACTTGAACTGGTTCCAGCGCGAGGTAAGATTACGCAGCGGTCGGCCGCGCTCTCCAGCGTCATCTTCTGCACGGCGGACACGGTAGAAGTGAAACGGCCTGCCTTGACGGACGACGTGGTGTTCAACTACGCGGCGAAGCTGAAAGGCGCTGCACTGACCGGATCCGAAAAGGCGCGCCTGCAAGAGATTCCAAGAAAGGCGAGGGCACTCTATGGAGCCGGTCCGCAGACGGGGTCCTATGGCACCTTTGAACTAGGCGACTCGATGGTCATGCAGCGGACGATCTCCCAGTCGAAAAACGTGCCGGATTGCATCCGGCAGATGGCGCGCGCCCAAGGGCAGGTGGCGACTTTGGAACAAAGCGCCGATTGCGGGTTCGAGGCTTACGCGAAAGCGATTGACAGTGGGATTCCGCTTGTGCTCGAAATAGGGAACAGCTACTTTGTCTGCTTCGGGTATCTCCTGGCCGATGGCAAGCCGTATTTGATGGTGGCCAATCCATCCGAAGTGCCGATGGAGCAGGGATCAGTGTCAATCTCCCCTCGAGACCGCGAGCGCGCGCGAACTGGCAGCGCAACCGGAAGGTCTTCGATGTTGTCGCTGTTCAATGAAGCGAAATTCTTCGGCCATAGCAGCCCTCGCGAATTGCAGCCGCGACCGGAACTACCGTTGCTTAAGGGGTTGGCCGTGGAGCCGTTTGAGAGGGTGAAGTACACCGCGTACTTCATCTATAACTGGCGCGTTTCGGCTGAGGGGTGGCAAGACGAGATTGCCAAGATTCTTGCCGAGGAAGCCAAGAAGCAGGCCCCAGCCAAGGAAGGGAAGGCGCAATGAAGTTGAACCGACTTATTGGGGCTGCTTTGCTGGGGGCTTGCATTGCCGGCGGCTCCCTCGTTGCCGCCGACCTGCCGCAGGCTGAAGCGCAGAAGATTTGGGACAGCCAGATCAAGGGGAACAGCACCCCGCGCATCTTTGACAACTTCAAAGTGATCGAGGGAGTGCCGCTGATCCGGCTGCCCGAAGGCATTGGGCCGCTGACACTGGGGCTGACCCTGACGGCGTACCGCGCGCCGAAGCCGGGCATGGCCCAATTTGTCCTGCTGAACTCCCTCCTTTGCGACATGGCAGAACGAGGCAAGGAGTACATCGTAACCAGGGAGCAGTACGATGCGCTCAAGCCGATCAGCGATAAGGCGAAGCAGGCGTACGACGCCTCCGCGCCGAAGCAGGCGGATGGGCCGAAGTACGTTCAGGACCTCCGGCGCGTTCAAGCGACGATCCAGGGGGCGAAGGACTACGACGAAGCGCTCCAGAAACTCGCGCAGATTCATGGCTGGGTGGCGGTTCACGAGCAAAGCGCGGACTGCGATTTCCGAAAGTACAAGAAGGCGATAGATATGCGCATCCCGATCCTCTTGGAGCGGGAAAACACCTTGCGGGTCGCCTTGGGCTACTTGCAAGTGAACGGCAAGGACTGTCTCATTCTGGCGGACCCGGCGAAACTGCCGGAAGGTCCCGCCGATCCCGCCAAGCCGGATGAGCCGCGCAAGTGCTCGGCGGCGATGGAGTTCATTGAGGGCTTCGCCATCGAGCCGTTCGAGAAAGGGCGCTACACTGCCCATTTCATCCACAGTTGGGAACCCTCGGCGGAGGGGTATAAGGCCGAGATCGAGAAGATTATAGCCGAACACCCGGACGAGGTGCAGGACAAGCCGAACAAACCGGTCCCCGGAACGCCGCGCAAAATCGCTGGACCCGTCCTGGTGCCCGAGCGCTGACAGGGCGGGCCGAGGTCGCATCTTTCATTTTCTGTACCAGTCGATCCATGACACAGTGAACGCGCCGTGGAGCATCTGCAATGCCTTCGGGAGCAGGGTGACGCGGATCTCGCGCCCGACTATTTCGTAACGCAGGCATTCGCCGCGCTTCAGCCGCGCGATCTCCTTCCCATCGCCACCCTTCACGAGATCGTATGCCAGCCCATTGAAGAGCGCGGAGTCGATGACCACGTCGGCCGAGGACACCCCGAGGTACTCCAGCATCGGCCGTTCGCCCGGGACGGTGATCGCAATCACCAGCCGGTCCGGAAGCCGCCCGGGGTGCGGGCGGAGTTCGATCCTGGCGATATCCCCCGCCACGTGGTAGCCGGGGAGTTGCGGATCAAACCCGGTGCGCCCTTCCGTCCATTGGGCGCGTATCAGGGTCACGTCGTAGAGGTCCGTCTGGAGCATTTCGCGGGTATGGCTGCATCCGGCAAAGAGCAGCACAAGGAGGAGAAGGGTCGCATTCTTCATCGTCCACCTCCGGCGCCGATTTCCTTTGCCGCGCCCCTTACACCCCCGGCATCCGCTTGGCCACGGGGATGCGCCGCCCGTAGCCGAAGGCGCGGGAGGTGATCTTCAGCCCCGGGGTCGCCTGGCGGCGCTTGTACTCGGAGCTCTCGATCCGCCGCACCACGTCCATCACCACCGCCGCCTCCACCCCCGAGGCGATGATCTCCCCGACGGAGCGCTGCTCCTCGATGTACTCGTGCAGCACCTTGTCCACCAGGTCGTAGGGAGGGAGGGTATCCTGGTCGGTCTGGTTCGGGCGCAGTTCGGCGGAGGGGGGCTTGCTGATGCTATCGGCGGGGATCACCTCGCGGCTGCGGTTCAGCCAGCGCGCGATCTCGTACACCAGCATCTTCGGCACGTCGTTGATCGGCGCGAGGCCGCCGCACATGTCGCCGTAGAGCGTGCAGTAGCCGGTCGCCAGCTCGGACTTGTTCCCCGTGGTCAGCAGGAGCATGCCGAACTTGTTCGAGAGCGCCATCAGCAGCAAGCCGCGAATGCGCGCCTGCACGTTCTCCTCGGTCAGATCAGGCGCGCGCCCCGCGAAGGCCGGCGCGAGGCTCTCCAGCGTCGCATGGTGGACCGGCTCGATGGGGATGGTCATCGAGCGTATCTTCAAGTTCTCCACCAACTTGCGCGCATCGTCCAGCGATCCCTGCGAACTGAATCGCGAGGGGAGCATCACCCCCAGCACGTTCTCCGGCCCGAGCGCTTCCGCGGCAATCACCGCCGTCAGCGCCGAGTCGATCCCCCCGCTCAGCCCCAGCACCGCCTGCTTGAAGCCGCACTTGTGCAGGTAGTCGCGCGTCCCCAGCACCAGCGCGCGGAACGCCGCCTCCGCTCGGAGCATCGGCATGGCGACCAGCGACCCCGGCAGCGCATCCAGGTCGACGACCAGAAGGTCTTCGTCGAACGCGCGCGCGGCGGCCACCAGCTCCCCTCGCGCATTGAAGACCACGCTGGCGCCGTCGAAGATCAGCTCGTCATTCCCGCCGACCTGATTGACGTAGACCAGCGGCGTGCGGTACTTACGCGCGAGCCCGGCGAGCAGTTCATGCCGCTGCGCCGCTTTCTCCAGCGTGAAGGGAGAGGCCGAGAGGTTCAGCAGCGCCTGCGCCCCCTGCCCGGCCAGCGACGCCACCGGATCGAGATGGTACCGCGCATGCGGCCCCAATCCCGGACGCCAGACGTCCTCGCAGATCGTCACCGCCAGCTTGCGCCCCAGGAACAGCGCCGGCTGCGGCTTCGGGCCCGGCTCGAAGTAGCGGTCCTCGTCGAACACGTCGTAGGTCGGCAGCAGCGACTTGTGGTGGACCGACTGCACCTTGCCGTCGCTGATGAACGCCGCGGAATTGTGGAGCGGCTTCCCCTCCCCCTTTTCATTGCGCGCGACGAACCCCACCAGCGCCGGCAGCGGCAGGCGCTGCGCCAGCGCCTCCAGCGTCTCCAGTCCGCGCCGGACGAACTCCGGGTGGTCCAGCAGATCGCGCGGGGGATAACCCATCAGGCACAGTTCCGGGAAGAGCGCCAGCTCAGCGCCCTGCGCGCGCGCCCGCTCGGCGAAGGAGAGAATCTTCTCCGAGTTCCCCTGGAAGTCGCCCACCGTCGGATTGATTTGAGCCAATGCAATTTTCATGGTCATGCAGTATAACAGCAGGGGGCGGGCAGTCAAGCAATGCGGCAGGCAAGGACGTTTCACCGCTGGGACACAGAGAGGGGTGTTGCCGGCCGATGACAACAAAACGGCGCCGATATTGCAGCAAACGAACCTGATCGGCTGGGCCGGGGGCAGGCGCGGAAACGTGCGGATACGGCGGGCAGGACAATAACAGCAAATGCCGTGGCCCGCTCACTTCCTGTGGCCTCTATCACTGGGCTGCATTCTGGCCCACTACGGTGCCCGGAAGACGGGGTTCTCGTTCTGGTCCCAGAGCGAGAGGAAAGGGGTTCCGTCAGCGTTCACGATCAGCCCGGCACGGTGTTTCTCGTCCTGGTCGAAGAGCATCAGGGCTGGAGTCTTGTTGGCGGCCAGGGCCAGGGCGACGCGGCTCTTCTCGTTCTGGTCGCAGAGTATGAGGCCCGGGCCTTTGTCAGTGATTGCACCGACCTTGGCGCGAATCTTCGTGTTCTGGTCGCGGAATGTGAGCAATGGGCTTCCGTCAGTAGCCACACCCAAGTTCGCACGGTCCTTCCCGTCCCGGTCAAAGAGCACAAGAGCCGGGCATCCGTCGGGGTGAACACACAATCCGGTCCGGATCGTCCCGCTCCCGTCGAGCAGCGTGAGTCCCGGCGTACCATCAGTGGCTACGGTCTGTACAACACGCAGCTTTCCGTTCTGGTCAGAGAGTGCGAAGATAGGGCTTCCATCAGCGCCCAGAACCAATTGCGCCCGAAGCTTTCCGCTACTGTCCACAACGCGCAGTCCCGTCACCGTAAGCTCTCGTGCAACCTCTGTACCTTGCCTTTCCTGAGCTGTCACGGAGGGGGACGAGGCCCAATTCGACACGACGCCGCCGATAACCGCCGCCACAAGCCAACTCGCAATCAACAGCCAGTTCCGCTTGCCCATTCTTGCGTCCTTTCCTAATGTCTCGTGCGCGGCGTTGCATATTTCACGTGCTGGAATATTACCATACTCTACCGTCAAGATTCGCAGTCGTTCCGGAATTCCACCCTGTTCGCCTCCGTACACCCTTTCGCTCGGTTGTGAAGCCTTTCACTCGTTGCCGCATCTGCACGTTTCTGCGTCCATCTGCGACAGACTTTCCGTTTGCATCCGACGACCCGCCGTTACGTCACTACGTCGCCATGCTCTGTTTCTTCCGGCGGTGCCTGGGGTCGGTGGAAGAACGCGACTCCGAGCGTCAGCGGCCCCGCGCACTTATCTGGCGGGCGGGCGCGGTTCATTCGGGCGCGGCGTCATTGCGACGAAGGCGCAGTTTCACCACAAAACGCAGGGATACAGCATGCCGCTCCCTTATACGACCTCTCCGCCAAGCGTATCGCGAATGAAATTATCTCATTTATTGGCAAAATTGCACCTTGACTGGGGCAACCGGACGGCGCTAGGATAGCTGTGGATATAAGAATCGTTCGTACGCGCGCGAGGGAGGGGTTCGCGATTGGGCCGGTATCGTGCCGGCCCTTGCCGAACCTCTGCAAGTGAATACAGGAGGGAAAGGGTCATGATCGTAAGTAACCGGATTTCTGCGGGCTGGTCGCTCGCCGCCCTGGCCGTCGTCGCACTGCTCGGGGGCGCTGCCATGGCTCAATCGAGCTTTACGCCCGACACGGGAAGCGTCGGCACGGAGGTCGTCATCACCGGCAGCGGCTTCGGCGCCGGCGGCAAGGCCATGCTGGTGGATAGCACCACCGGCGCCACCAAGCCGGTGACGACCGCGTTGACCGTCACCAGTTGGACCGACACGCAGATCGTTGCGGATGTCAACAAGGCCCCGAAGGGCGGCCTGAAGGATTATGGGGTTGAAGTCGCGCCGAAGGGAAGTGCGGCTGCGGCGATTCCCGGCACGTTCACACTGGCCCCGCTTTCGCTCAGCGGCGTGAGCCCCGAGACGGGGGCCGTCGGCTCGACCATAGCGATCAATGGCAACTACTTCGGCTCAAAGAAAGGGAAAGTGTCCTTGCTCGTATCAGGACCGAAGGGGATCGTCGCGAAGGCGTGCAAGGTGGCGACCTGGACGATGAATCCGGCCACGGGGGCCAGCACGGCGACCGCCGCGTTGCCCAAGGTGCCCGCCGGCACGTACCAGTTGGTCGTGGACAACGGTCTCTCCAACGCGACCTGGACGAACGATATCACCGTCACCGGGCCGTAACGGACCTCTCTGGAAAATTCTGAAACCGGGCGCAGCGCGAAGCCGAAACCTCCGCGCCGCGCCCGGTTTTTTTTCCACCGGGGTGGCGCGGGTTATCCAACCCGCGATCATTGTGCGTTCTTCCGCTTCCGTCTCTCCTGCCCCTCCTTGACAATCCCATGCCTGCGGCGTACCATCCGCGACGTGGAGTGGTTTTCAATAGGGAAGGAGGCACAGTATGGTCGCGCGACGAAAGCTTCTTGGGGGGTGGACGCTGGCCGTTCCGGCCATTCTTGCATTCTCGGCGGGAGTCGCATTTGCCCCGCCGGACGTCTTCCCCACCGCGGGCACGGTGGGTACGCAGATCACCTTGAACGGCAGCGGCTTCGGGGCCGCCGGCGGCAAGGCCACGCTGGTGGACGCCTCCTCCGGCGCGACCACGACGTTGAAAGTGGTCACCTGGAGCGATGCGCAGGTAGTCGCCACCATCCCCAAAATGCCCAAGAGCGGCTTCATGGATTACCGCGTGAGCTTCACCCCTAAAGGGGGCTCTTACATCCGGATGACTCAGCCGTTCACTTTCTCGCAAATGGAACTCACCGCGGTCACCCCCGAGACGGGCGCGGCGGGCGCCACGGTGACGATCGATGGCAACTACTTCGGGCTGAAGCCCGGCAAGGTCGCTCTGCGGTGGCCCAATCCCAAGAAGCCATCCTTCCTCGCGAAGAGCTGCAAAGTGACCAGTTGGACCATGGACCCCACGACCGGCGTGAGCCAGGCCATCGTCGTGGTGCCGAAGATGGCCCCGGGCTCCTACACGCTGGATGTGGACAACGGCACCTCGAATTGGGGCTGGTCGAACGACTTTGTCGTTACTCCGTAACGAGCCGCACACACGCAATTCGAAATCGGGCGCAGCGCGAGGCCGAAAACCCCGCGCCGCGCCCGGATTGTTTTGGGCGCTCACTGCTGCACCGCAGGGAAGAGCCATGCCGCGCCCCCGAGGGGCAGCGGAGCGCTCCGCCTCCCATTGGCGGCCCGTGCGTCATTCCACTATAATCCATGCTCCGGAGGTTTCACGGGAGAGCGCCGATGGCGGTCGTGGCTGGAATCGACGAGGCGGGATACGGTCCCCTCCTGGGGCCGCTGGCGGTCACCGCAACGGCTTTCCGCGTGCCCGACGAAGCCGCCGAGGCGGACCTGTGGGAACTGTTCCGTGCCGCCGTGGCGCGCGGCGCGGTGCGCGACAACCGCCGTCTGCGCGTGGCCGATAGCAAGAAGCTCCATCACGGCAGCGCGGGGATCGAGCTGCTGGAGCGCAACGTACTGCCCTTCCTGGCGGCGTTGGAGACATACGGCGGCAGGCTCACCACGGAGGACGCGGAGGGCACAGAGAGCGGAACATCGGGAATCAGAATTCAGAAATCAGAAATCATTCGGTCTCTCCATCCGCCGTGCCGGGGCACATTCCGGAAAATGTTGAAGCATTCCTCCGCGCCATGGGCGCGCCGCAGGCGGAAGCGCTGACGGCGTATCCCTGGTATCGCGGGAAAGAGCAGCCCCTGCCGCGCGCCGCGGCGGTGGAGCGGCTCCAGCGCGGCGCGGATTGTCTCCGCGAGGGGCTCTCCGCCGCGAGTGCGGAGTTCTGCATGGCCCGCCTCGAATTGCTGGAGGCGGCGGAGTTCAGCCGCGAGGTGACCGCCTTCGACAACAAGGCGCATGCGCTGGGCGGGCGCGTCGCGGCGTTGATGCGGGAGTTGTGGGAGCGCTTCGGGACCGAAGGACTCTGGCTGACGGTGGACAAGCAGGGTGGCCGGAACGATTACGGCCAGTTCCTGCTGGCGAATTTCTACGGCTGCGCGCTCACGCGCCATTGCCAGGGGGCCGAGCGCTCGCGCTACACGCTGCGCAACGGCGCGCGGCGCATGACGGTGACGTTCGAGCCCAGGGCCGACGCGCACCATCTCCCGGTGGCGCTGGCCTCGATGTTCAGCAAGTATGCGCGCGAACTGATGGTGGAGATGCTCAACGACTTCTGGCTCCAGCGCGTGCCGGGATTGCGCCCGACGGCGGGCTATCTCCCGGACGGCGAGCGCTTCCTGGAGGAGATCGAGCCGGCGCGGCAGGCGGAGAACATCCCGCTCGAACTGCTGCGGCGATGCCGCTGAGGTCGCCGCGTCGTGCGCAGGCGCGGGCTTCAGCCCGTGCAGATCCGGGGACGCCGCCATTCCCCGGTGTAGGGGCGCAGCATGCTGCGCCCTGCCGTTAGACTTCATGACGGGCTAAAGCCCGTAGCCGCACTGCGCGCGGTCGGATCGGGCGCATGTGATGCCCAAGGACATCGCCATTGTCCGTCCCGCAGGGACGGTGGGAAAATAGGCAGGGGCTTTAGCCCCTGTTGGGGAATGCCCCCTCTTGCTCCGGATGCGTCCCGTAGGGACGCAGGGACAATGTCTTCCGGCCGGTTTCCCGGCGTCCCTGCGGGACGCCGGAACGACTCGGGTCTGACCTCGCGTCGCAGGGGCTTAAGCCCCTGCCTAGAAGCTGTTTCATAACTAATTTTGACCGAAATGCGTATACTGTAACTTGCATTGACGCAATAGGTTAACGATTGCGCGCCCTGCCATTGGGCAGTAATGAAACATGCTGTATTATCCTTGCGTCCCGACGGGACGCAAACGACCTTTGCGGGTTGCATTCGCCCGTCCGCTTTGCAATCCGCAATTGCAGTTAAGGATTGTCCGCCATGCGCAACATCAAGGTCACGCTCGAATACGACGGCACGCACTACCTCGGCTGGCAGCGCCAGCCGCAGGGGATGACCATCCAGCAGGCGATGGAGGAGGCGCTGGAGAAAATCCTGGGCGTGCGCACGCGCGTCACCGGGGCCAGCCGCACCGACGCGGGGGTCCACGCGCGCGGTCAGTCCGCGAACTTCCAGGTGGAGTCCGACCTCACCCCCGAGCGCCTGCGCGGCGCGCTCAACGCCCTCCTGCCGCGCGACATCGTGGTCGTCGAGTCGCGCGAAGTGCCGCCGGAATTCGATTCGCGTTTCTCGGCGCTCTCGAAACTCTACCACTACACCATCTGGAACCGCTCCGTGCGCCCGGCCATGTTCCGGCAGTTCATGTGGCATTTCCGCTGGGAGTTGGACCTGGAGCGGATGCGCGCCGCCACCCCCGCGCTCCTGGGGAGGCACGACTTCGCCGCGTTCGAGTCCGCCAACGCGCAGTCGGAGACCACCGTGCGCACGATCACCCGCGCGGAGTGGATGGGGAACGGCTCGCAGCTCATCTTCGCCATCGAGGCGGACGCCTTCCTCTACAACATGGTGCGCGCGATCGTGGGGACGTTGACGGACGTCGGGCGCGGGAAGATCGCCCCCGAGGCGATGCCCGGGATCATCGCCGGCGCCAACCGCGCCAATGCCGGCCGCACCGCCCCGCCCCAGGGGCTCTGCCTGATGGAGGTGCGATACGACCTGCCGGAGTTGCCGAGCGCAACCGCAACGGAAGAGCAATAGTTAGGGTTTAGGCTTTAGCGGGAGGGCTTGCCGTGACAGCGTGTGGATGGGGAATGCGGTGTGGCCTTGCTGCGCTCCTTATTGCCACGATTCTGAGCTGTAGAACAACTTCCAAGATCGTCCCGCCCTCAACGCAGAATATTTCCGAGGAAGATAAGGTTCATTTGCTTCTGGGATGGGACGGGCCCGCAGTAGTGGTTTCATTGTCATTGCAGGAAGAACGCGTCGTCTTCCGGGCAAGCAAGGATATAGCCAACCACGCGGCGGGGATGTGGATCAGCCCGAACGGCAAGTGGGTCGCTTACATGCGCAGGGTGGACCTTCCTCTCCTGGAGTTGCCCAAAGCATACCGGCTCTTTGTTCGAAACGTTGACACGGGAGAAGACATTCCGCTTCCGACCCCTCCGGTACCAGATCCGTGGTTTGCGCGGTATGGATTCTGCCTTGGGTACGCTTCCCTTTTTTCCGCCGATTCCAAGAGCATGCTGCTGACTGTAGGGGAGGATCCCACGGGCGAGAAGATGACTGTGGGGATATTTGACCTGGAGAAACGCAAGCTCACGTCTCCCCAGGTTGAGGGGAACGCTTTCGCGCCGGCCTTCGCCGCCGGAGGAAAGGAGGTGTATTTCAGCCTCACTCCGAAAGGCGGGAACTGGAAGGATACGGAACTCTGCTTGTGGACGCTGGCGGATGGGACCGTTCAGAAGGTCGGAGTCAAGGGCGTGGTAGCGCAACCTCGCCCTTCGGGATTCAATGTCCCCTTTGAGGACTACACCGACGGCTTTACGATGTGTTGCGTCAGGGACGGCTTCCATCGCCTGCAAGAGCTTCCCCTGAACAAAGATGACGAAACGCCGTCTTTCTTCTGGAGCAAGCATAACTCATTCTTCGTGTACAGCGGCACGAACGGCCGCGACCGGACCTGGACAAGAATTTGGAGCTCAGAATATCACGAGATTGTGAGAGTGCTCCCCGACCTCTTGCCACTGGGACCGTCGTCCGTTGACAACTGCGTGTTCCTGACGAAGATGTCGGGAGAGTCCACAGCGCACCCCTACAACGCCGGCGGCAGCTTTATCCTGCACAACGCACTGACCGAGAAGGAAGTGACTTTTGGAAAGGGACTCCAAGCCATTCGCGCAGATGGAGACTGGGCCGTCTATGAAGAAGACGGGAATATCTGCATTGCGCGGATTGCAATCACGACCGCCGACATGGGGAAGTGGGAGGAACCTTAGCATTCGTCCTTGGGCCTTGTGCCTGCCAACCCTTTCCCCCTCACTCCACCTCGATCGTCAGTCCCTTGTGGTAGTGGATCGTCTCATGGACCGGGCAGCGCTCGGCGGCGCGGAGGATGCCATCTTTGCGCGTCTCCCAGTCCTTGGCGGGCATCTTGATGTGCGCCTTGAAATTCCCCAGCCGGGCCGGCTGGTCCAGTTTGTCGTACTCCAGCGTCACCACGATCCCGTCGTGCTTGATCTTCATATCCCGGCAGTAGTTCACCACCAGCGCGTTGATGCAGGCGGCCAGGGAGACGGCGAACAACTCCGTCGGCGTCATCCCCCGGTCCTTGCCCCCCATCGGCGCGGGCAGGTCGATCTGGATCTTCTGCTTCCCGGACGTAGCCTCGAACAGTGAGTCCCCCTTGTACTTCACAATCGCGGCGCCCATGGGTTCCTCCTCTTCCTTGTTGAAACGTGCGCGGGTCACCGTCAGTATGCCCCCGCGCCGCATCGAATACAATACCGAATAGTGAGAAGCTTCACGCCCGGACCTTGCGAAGGTTCGTTTGACCTTCGCTCTGTTGAAATCATCCTGTTCCGTTCGTCAGGCCGCGAAGCGGCCGTCGGACTTTAGCCCACGGCGAGCGAAGCGAGTCGTGGGGTCAAGTCGTACCCAACCCCCGAGCCCCCGAAGGGGGGCGACGGAGCCTCCCGCCAAGGTTCCGTCGCCCCCTGCGGGGGCTCACAGAGTAGTTTCAACAGAGCATTTGACCTTCGCAAGGTTTCCCGCGCTCGCGTTGCCGATTTCCCGCCGGTACCCTATAATGAGGCGAAGGGCCGTTGCGCGCTTCCGCGCCCTCCTTCGATGAACGGGAAACGAATGTCCGAAAATACGTCAAGCAACGCGCCCGCGCCAGCCGGCGTGACTGTGCGCACGACCGCCGGGGGGCTCGTCGTGCGAGTCCGCGCCGGCACGCTGGACCTGCGCACCATGGCGGCGGCGCTCATCGCGGCCATCTGGGGTTTGTTCTGGCTGACCGAGCTGGCCCGCGTGCTCCAGGCGCTCGGGGCGCACACTCTCGCCAATCCGATTCCGGAAATCGCCGTCCACGCCCTCTTCTCGTTTATCGGAGTCTACTGCACCGCCCTGTGCCTCTGGGCGATGCTCGGACACGAGCGGCTCGTGATCCGCCGCGGGACGCTCCGCCTGGGCAGCCCCTGGCTGCTGGGATTGCTCACGCGCCGCTACGACATGGAGAAGGTCCACTCCTTCATGACCCACGACAAGGATTGCAGCACCCAGCACGACGGCTGCTGCTGCCATATCTCGACGGTGGACTACGCGCTGCTGTTCGACTACGCCGGGCAACCGGTGCCGCTCTTCCCGCACTTGTCGCACGAGAAGAAGGACTGGCTCCGCGACCGGCTCAACGCGGCCCTGGGAGAGACTCACTGCGCCGCCGGCTGCGCCTGCCATGGGCATGACCATGGACATGAGCATGGACATAGTCACGGCGCGTAGCGCGGTTGGGTCGAGGTGGGGACACAAAACTTTCCTTTGGAAAGTATTGTGTCCCCACCGGCCCAGCCATGCCCTGCGCCGCATGGGGACGCTGGCTTTCGGGCTTGCCGTTTTAGGCATTCTTTCGGCATTCGGGCTTCGTCATTCGTCATTTCAATCCTGACCCGCGCACGTAACTGGCTATCCGGAATCAAGCCGCATTTTCCTGACGGGAAACGGAGTGACCGGGTGCGAATTCTTTTCCTGATCGACAACCTGCGGCCCGGCGGCGCGCAAAAGGCGTTGCTGGGGATCGCGACCGCGCTGAAGGCGGCCGGTTCGGAGCCGGCGGTCTGGTGCCTCGGGGGGAGCTCCTCCATCGAGGGGGAGTTCGCCGCGGCGGGGGTGCCGGTATTGGGGAGGCACAAGAGCGCCTGGCGTATCTTCTCCCAGCCGCTGGCACTGGTGCGGTATCTCAAGCGGGAGAAGGTCGACCTGCTCCAGACATTCCTGTTCCATTCCGACGTGACGGGCCGCATCGCCGGGCGCATCGCCAAGGGGTTCTCGCGGCACAACCGGCCGGTCGTGGTCGGTTCCGTGCGCGCGAGCAACTTGCGCAATCACTGGTGGCAGTTCTTCCTGGCGCGCTCCACCGCGCGCTGGTCCGACGCATTCACCTCGGTTTCCTGGCGATCACTGCAGTTCGCCGCGGAGCACGAAGGGGTGGCGCTGCCTCGCGCGCGCGTAATCCCCAACGGCATCGACCTTTCCTCGTGGCGGATGCCGCCGCGCGACGAAGCGCGCCGCGCGCTGGGCCTCTCCCCGGAGGAGTTCATAGTCCTGACCTTCGGCCGGCTGCACAAGCAGAAAGGGCATACGGTTCTCTTGAAGGCGGCGGCCAAGACGCTGCGCGAACTTCCGAACGCGCGCTTTCTCATCGCCGGGTACGGCCCGCTTCAGGAGAAACTGGAGGCGCGCGCACGAAAACTGAAGATCGACGGGCGCGTGCAGTTCCTGGGATACCGCCGGGACGTGGAGTTGCTTCTGTCCGCTTCCGATTTGTTCGTGCTGCCGAGCCTGTGGGAGGGGATGAGCAACGCGATTCTGGAGGCGATGGCGGCGGGCAAGCCGGTGATCGCCACCGCCGTGGATGGGAATGTGGAGCAGGTGGTCGACGGCAAGACCGGGCTGCTCACGCCCCCCGCCGACGCGGGCGCGATGGCGGAGGCGATCCTCCGGCTGGCGCGCGACCCGGAGCTCGCGCAGCGGATGGGGCTTACCGGCCGCCTCCGCGTGGAAGAGGAGTTCGGCCTGGAGCGCATGACGCAGGCGTACCTGGCATTCTACGAAGAGCTCCTGAAGGAGCCGGTCGGGACGGCGGCCCATACGCAGTGACGCCGCGCCCGCGGTCCTCTCGTTGCAGTGCGCGGCGGTGACTCTATATAATCGAACTATCCGGCGTGCCGAACGCGCACGCCAAACGGCTCGAAAGGAATTCCCATGGCGCACTTCTGGCGCAAGGTGAGAACGGGGCTGACCATTCTGCGCAAGCCGCAGGTGGTGCGAGCCCTCCCGCTCCACTTCCAGTTGGAGCCGGCGCGCGGCTGCAACCTGCGCTGCCGCATGTGCCAGGTCCCCGACTACAAGCCGGACCAATGGAAGAATATGTCGCTGGACCAGTTCAAGCGCATCTTCGACCAGATTCGGCCGACCAATGTGGCTCTGAGCGGATCGGGCGAGCCCTTCCTGAACCCGGAACTCCTCGACATCGTTCGCTACGCCAAAGCGGGCCGCGCCTCCGTGCTGACCACCACGAACTTCACCCTCTGCACGAAGAAGCTGGAGGAGATCGTCCGCTCCGGGCTCGACCTCATCAAGATCAGCCTGGATGCGACGACGGCGGAGACGTACGAGAAGATCCGCGGGGTCGACCGCTTCGCTCTCATCCTCCGCGACCTGGAGGAGCTTCAGGCGATCAAGAAGCGGCTGGGGTCGCCGACCCCGTACGTCCGGCTTCAATTCGTGCTGCAAGCGGACAACCTGGGGGAGATCGAGAAGATGGTGGAACTGGCGCATCGGCTGCGCGCCGACTCCGTCTACTTCCAGCCGCTGGAGACGCTGCTGATCCAGGACCGCAAGGAGGAGTTGACGCGCGGGGTGCAAATGGAGGACCTCGGCAGGCGGCTGGCGGCGGCGCGCGACCGCGCGGCTGAATTCAAGATCACCACCAACGCCGGCGTCCTGGTGCGCAGCCTGCCCAGCTACTTCCGCAAGTACGAGCCGGGCATTCCGGCGAAGCCGCCCAGCCGCGTCTGCCTGCTCCCCTGGTTCAGCCTGTACATCACCGTCGAGGGAAACGTCCGGCCCTGCTGCTCCTTCGCCGAAGGGGAAACCTTCGTGCTCGGGAACCTCTTCACGCAGAGCTTCCAGGAAATATGGAACGGCCCGGCATACCGGGAATTGCGCCGCCACGCCGTCGCGTGCCGGCTGGGCTATACCGTCTGCCGCAACTGCATCCCAAACCGCCTGCGCGATTTCCTCAGCCTTTCCGCCGTGCTTCCGGGATTCTTCAAGCGCGGCGCGGAGTAGATGCCGTAACCGTCGTTTCTATCGGGTTGCCTTCCTTATGCTCAGGGAAAACCGACAGCGCACTCTGGCTTGCCTCTTCGCGGCGCTGGCCGTGGCCGCGGGGCTGCGCTTCGCCGACCTGGGGCAGAAGCCGCTCTGGTGCGACGAACTGGCGACGCTACAGCGGCTGAGCCTGCCGCTGGCCGAGCACCTGCGCGCCATGAGCGGGAACCACCCCCTGTATGAAATCCTGCTGCGATTCTGGATGCCCCCCGATGGGTCGGATGCCCGCATGCGCATCCCCTCGGCGGCGCTGGGGGTGCTGGCGGTCTGGATGACCTGGCTGCTCGCGCGCCGCGCGGGGGCCTTCGCCGGCCTGACGGCGGCGTGGCTGATGGCGCTGAGCCCGCTGCACCTGATGTACAGCCGCATCGGGCGCTCCTATTCCCTCTCCTGCACGCTGGCGCTGGCGAGCATGCTGGCGCTGATATGGGCGATGAAACGGCGGCGTTTCCTCCCCTGCCTGCTCTATGTGCTGGCCACGGCAGCGATGGTCTTATCGAACCTCGTCGCCGCCTCCCTCGCGCTGGGGCAGGGGCTCTTCCTGCTCTGGTTCTACCGGCGGCGCATGCGCCGGCTGGCCCCCTGGCTGATCGCCTGCCTGGCGGTCGGGCTGCTGCTGACCCCCTGGATGCTGCCGAACCTGCGCAGCTCGATCTCCTGGGGAAGTGACACCGTGTACACCGCGGGCCAGTTCGGGCTGGCGGCGAAGGCCTGTTACCTGCCTCTGACTTTCTGCCTCGGCGAGACGGTGAATCCGCTGAATCTGTGGGTAGTGATCCCGGCCTTCTTCGCATTCGGCATTGCGGCGGCTTATGGCGTGGTCCTCATCGCGCGCTTCCGGCACCCGATGATGCTCTTCCTGCTCATCCAGATTGCGGCGGTGTACGGGTTCGGCCTCTGCTTCTCCGCGGCCGCGCCGAAACATCTGCTGGTGATCGTTCCGGCCTGGCTGACCTTCGTCGCCATCTCGCTCAGCCGCATGCGCCGGCGTCGCGCCGCGGCGGCCCTCGCGGCCGTCATGCTCATCGTCAGCGCCGCCTCCCTCTTCAACTACTTCACCAACCGGCAGTTCGCCGATGCCGACATGGTCACCCCCTGGCCGCAGATCGCGGGGGTCGTCGAGCGCGGCGAAACACCCGACGACGCCCTGCTGATCGGCTATCAGCCGGACCGCGGCGTCTATGACGTTTTCCGCCGCTACTACCACGGCCCCTTGCAGCCGGCGCCCGTGCGTTTCGAGGAGTGGCGCTGGCAATTATATGAAGCGCTGCGCACCCACCGGACGGTCTGGCTGTTGCTGCACGATGGCGACCCGTGGCAGGAGATGGAGTTGTGGCTGCGCGGGCGGGGCGTCACGGGGAAGTACCGTCCGTTCCAGAAAGAGGAGCATACGCTGGCCCGGCTGCGCGCGGGCTGGGGGCCCAGAAAGAAGTTCACCTCGCCGCTCTACCGGTTGTACCGACTCCAGCGGACGGAGAAGCCCAGCGGCAAGGAGCCATAAGGCGGCGACGCATGGGCCGTCCTTGCGGATAACTGCCGATTCAACGCCGCGCCCCCGTCACCGTCCCGCCGAACCCACCCCTACGCGCTCTGAATCTGGTTGCGCCCGTTTCTCTTGGCCTCATACATGAGTTCATCCGCGCGGCGGATGAGGTCCGAGGATGGCTGCCCCGGCTTGGGGACGAGGGTGGCGACCCCGATGCTGACGGTCACGTGCGGCGCGACGGTCGAATGGGCGTGCGGGAGGCCCAACTCGGCCACCCCCTGGCGCAGATGCTCGGCGACGCGCAGCGCCCCCTTTGCGCTCGTCTCGGGCAGAAGGCAGACGAACTCCTCGCCGCCGTAGCGCGCGACTAAATCGGTCGGGCGGCGGGTGCTGCCGGCCAGGATCAGCGCCAACTGGCGCAGGCAGTCGTCCCCGGCCAGGTGCCCGTAGTGGTCGTTGTACAGCTTGAAGAAATCAATGTCGCCGAGGATCAGCGAGATGGGGGAGCGGGTGCGCGCCGCGCGCCGCCATTCGCGCTCCAGCGACTCGTCGAACCGGCGCCGGTTGGCGATGCCGGTCAGCCCATCCGTGCTGGAGAGCTTCTCCAGAAGGCTGCGGTAGCAATTCGCCTCGGTGTTGTCCCGGTAATACCAGACCCGGCCGTAGTACTTCTGGTCCGGGCCGAACATCGGGGCTGAATACCGGTCGAACGTCCGGCCATCCTTCAGCGCGATCGTGTAGTGGCTGGTCTCGCGCACATGCTCATACAGGTATTTCACCCGCCGCAGAAATTCATCGGGGTCGACGACTTTCTCCTCCATCGCCTGGAGCGCGCGCTCATCGGAGCGCGATTCGATCACCTCGGCCGGCAGCCCCCACATCTCGACAAGCCGGCGGTTGTGGGAAAGGATCTTCCCTTTACCGTCCACCACGAGGATGCCGTCGATGCTGGCCTCCTGCTGCGTGGCGAGGATGATGCTCCTGAACTGCAGATCCTCCTCCATGCGTTTGCGCTCGGTGATGTCCTCCTTGACGGCGACGTACCCCGTGGGCGTTCCATGCCGGCTGGTGATCGGCGCGATGGCCGCCGATTCCCAGTAGAGATCCCCGTTCTTCTTCCGGTTGCAGAACTCCCCATGCCACGTCTGGCCCGAGGTAATAGTCTGCCAGAGTTGCCGATAGGTTTCCGGCGGTGTGTGTTCGGTCTTGAGGACGCGCGGATTCTTGCCGATCGCCTCTTCGGCCGTGTATCCGGTGAGCCGGACGAACTGCGGATTGATATACTGGATATTGGCTTTGAGGTCGGTGACGACGATGCAGGCGGGGCTCTGTTCCACGGCGGTGGTGAGATTGCGCAGGCGGTTCTCGCTCTCGCGCAGCGCCTCCTCCGCGCGGCCGCGCGAGTTCTCCGCATCCTCCAGCCGGGCCAGCTTCTCGCGCAAAATGCGGATTTCCGTCAGCAGCTTCTCGTTCGTTTCGTCCTGTTCCGCCACGCCGGCTCCTTCGCTTGTCCGCCCCCAGCGTGTCTTCGGTCAGCACAGACATTACCCGAGTTTGGCCGGTACGTCAATTGTGATGAGCCCCCGCCCCCGGGGCAAATGCATCTGAACTCCCCTGTAAGTCCGTTTGCCGCTCCGCACGGTATGATCACGCGGAACGACGCCGCTTTGTCCCGGTGGGGACTTGATAATACGGCGGGTCTGCCGGTGGGGGCTCTCGCCCCGGCGCAGCCAAAGCGCCGCCTGTGGCGGCGCACTCCATAAACGCTGCGGCGGTCAAGTCATGCCAATGACGCGCCATCATTTAGACGCGTTTGCCCTGACCCCGCCCTTGACCCATCCGCTCCGCTGCACTACTCTGGAACCTGGAACGGAAACCGGCTGGGGAGGAAGGATGGGCGAACTCGCACGCGCGCCGCACGAGGCCATGCTGTACCGCAAGGCGGAGGAGGGGGCGGTGGATTGCTTCCTCTGCGCCCACCGCTGCCACATCCCCCCGGGCAAGCGCGGCCTCTGCCGCGTGCGCGAGAACCGCGGCGGCACGCTCTGCTCGCTGGTCTACGGCATGCTCATCGCCGCGCACGTGGATCCCATCGAGAAGAAGCCGCTCTACCATTTCCTTCCCGGCACGGAGAGCTTCTCCATCGCCACGGCGGGCTGCAACTTCCAGTGCGATTTCTGCCAGAACTGGCAGATCAGCCAGGCGGCGCGCGCGCGGGAAATCCCCGGCCAGTACGCCACGCCCGAGGAGATCGTCGCCGCCGCGCAGCGCGCCGAATGCCCCAGCATCTCCTACACCTACACCGAGCCGACGATCTATTTCGAGTACGCCCGCGACTGTGCGCGCCTCGCCAAAGAGAAGGGGCTGCGCAATATCTTCGTGACCAACGGCTACATGACCGCGGAGACGGTGGAGCAGATGACCGGGCTGATCGACGCGGCCAACGTGGACCTGAAGGCGTTCACCGAGACCTTCTACCATGAGCGCTGCAAGGGGAAGCTGGCCCCGGTGTGCGAATCGATCCGGCGCATGCAGGAGGCGCGCATCCACGTGGAGGTGACGACGCTGCTCATCCCCGGTTTCAACGACGACGAGACGCAGTTGCGCGAGCTGGCCGAGTTTCTGGCCGGGGTGAGCCGCGACATCCCCTGGCACGTCTCGCGCTATCACCCGGACTATCAGTTCGACCAGGCCCCTCCCACGCCGGTCTCCTCCATCGCGCGCGCCATTGAGACTGGGCGCAAGGCGGGGCTGCGCTACGTCTACGCGGGGAACGTCCCGGGCGCAAGTTGCGAGGATACGCACTGCCCGAATTGCAGCGCGACGCTGATCGAACGCGAAGGGTTCATCGCGCGCGTCCTCGGGCTCGCCGGCGGGGCATGCCAGAAGTGCGGCGTCAAACTACCGATCGTGCAATAAGGGGGGGGGCGCTTCACCGCGGAGAGCGCAGAGAACGGCGGGGGCGGGGCAACGGAAACGGGACTGACAGCCACCGTAGAGGGGACGAATTCAGAGGTGGTGCGGGAACGTCCGAACAATTATCAATCATCACTTTCCTTCCCCTCCGCCCCTTTCGCCGCGAGGATGAACTGCTCCAGCAGGGCGCGGTCCTTCTTGCCCGGCTCGGCCTCGACGCCGCTGGCGACGTCCACGGCGTAGGGTTGGGCGGTGCGGATCGCCTCGGCCACGTTCTCGGGGGTCAGGCCGCCGGCCAGAATGACCGGCCCGAACTGCGTGGCCTCGCGCGCGAGCTCCCAGTTGAACGTCTCCCCCGTGCCGCCGAACTCCCCCGGCACCAGCGCGTCCAGCAGGAACGCCTCGACGCGGTAG
This sequence comes from uncultured Planctomycetota bacterium, assembly GCA_903901045.1. GTDB lineage: Bacteria > Planctomycetota > Brocadiia > CAIUPP01 > CAIUPP01 > CAIUPP01. The sequence goes on along the minus strand of CAIUPP010000011.1, from coordinate 47,276 downwards.
CGGCGGCACAGTTCGATATCATGCTCTTCGCGCACGCGCAGCGCCTTGATGCGCCGCACCCCGCGGATGGCGTGCACCGCGCGGGGCGGCTCGTCGCCGTGCAGTTGCACCGCATCCAGCCCGCACAGCGCGGCGATCTCCATCACGCGCTCCGGCTCCTCGTCCACGAACACCCCCACCGTGGTCAGGAAGGGGGGGAGGGCGGCGATGATCGCCTTGGCGCGCTCGGGCTGGACATAGCGCGCGCTGCGTTCGTAGAAATTGAACCCCAGCGCGTCGGCCCCCAGCCGCGCCGCCAGCCGCGCATCGCGCACGTTCGTGATACCGCAAATCTTCACGCGGACCATCTTGGTTCCTCAACACTCATCCGGCGGAGCGTTCAAATCGCAAGTCGGTATTCAGTAATCAGTAATCTGCAATCGTCCGTTTTAGAAGTTCTTCCGCCGCGTCCACGACCATCGGCACGGTGATAAGGTCCATGCAGCGGTGATCGGTGGGGCAGGTGCGCAGGTAGCAGGGGCCGCAGGGGACCTCCTGGCGCAGGACGATCGTGCGGTCGTAGGCGCTGTCGGTCACGCGCGGGCTGGTGGGGCCCATGAGCACTACGGTCGGGACGTTGTACGCGATCCCCACGTGCCGCGGGCCGGTGTCGTTGCAGAGCAGCAGGCGGCTGCGGCGGATGAGCGACTTGAGCCGGCCGAAACTCATCTCCCGCTCATCGAACGTGATCGGCCCGGAGAGGGCGCTGCGGAGGATTTCCCGGGCAATCTGGGACTCACCCGGCCCGGTCAGGATCACCGGCTGCAAGCCCTGGCGGCGGGCGAGTTCGTCGGCGGCGGCGGCGAAGCGTTCCGGCGGCCAGAGCTTGGAGGCTCCGTAGGCCGCGCCGGGGACGATGGCCAGCAGCTTGCGCGCGGGGTCCACTCCGCGCGCCGCCAGCAGGCGCGTGACGGCGGCCTCATCCTCGGTGGAGGTGAACAATTGCGGGCGCATGTTGCGCACCCCCTCCAGCCCGAGGTAGTCGAGCAGGCTGGAGTAAAGCGCCATCTTCGAGACCAGGTCGCGCTCCGGCCCGGCGGCAGGCCAGGGGACGGCGTCGGTCAGCAGCATCGAGCGCCCATGCCGGCCATGCCCCACGCGTTTGCGCGCGCCGGCCAGCCAGGCGACCAGCGCCGAGCTGGTGGAATGGGTCAGCAGCAGCGCCAGATCGTATCGCGGCTCGCTCCGGAGCGCGCGCACCGCGCCGCGCATCCCCAGCCATCCCTTCTTGGAGTCGTATTCGATGACCTCGTTGAACCAGAGGGCGTTCTCCACCACGGGGCGGACGTACGGCCTCAGCAGCAGCGTGATGTGCGCCCGCGCGTAGTTGTTCCGCACGCACCGCAGCGCCGCCGTCGCGGCGACCATGTCGCCGATCCAGTTCGGGCAGCGGATCAGAATCCTATCGGCTTGGTATCTCAGGGCCATGATGCTCTTTCCAGGAAAACTGCGGTTCGCCAAACGGTATCACAACCCTACCCGGCTGTGCAAGGAAATGCGCATGGGCGTGACATGCGCGGAATGTGGCGCGGGTTATCCCCATCGGCAAGCTCAGGGCCGTGAGCAATGTCGAACGGCAACCCGCGATTATCGTGCGTTCCATCCGCTTCCGTACTTCGCGGGCCTTTGGCCCGCGACGCGGACTGGATAGTCCGCGCCACACACGGCCAGCCTTGCCTACCGGCGCTCACTTCTCCCCCACCAGATCAATCACCGCGATTTCCGGCCGGCAGAAGAAGCGCACCGGCAGCCCCGCCTCCATGCCGATCCCGCGGTTGACGTAGAGCCACGTCTCCCCGTTGCGGTACAGGCCGGCCTCGTAGCGCTTGCCGGAGCGGCTGAGGTCCACCAGCGCGCCGTAGAACGGCAGCGCCACCTGCCCGCCGTGCGTGTGCCCGACGCAGACCAGATCCACCCCCCGTTTCGCGGCAAGGTCGACGCCGCTGGGCATGTGGTAGAGCAGCACCGTGGGGACGCCGGGCGGAACGCGTTCCAGCGCCGCCTCGATGCGCCAGTCCCCCCAGAGCGCCGCGCCCGCGATCCAGACCGTCGCGCCGCCGGTCGCGACCGGAACCGCCCCCGCATCCAGCAGCTTCACCCCCGTGCCGCCGTACATATCCAGATTCGCGTAGTCCGCGTAAAGGTCCCAATTCCCCTTCACGGCGAGAGTCGGGGCGATCCTGGCGAGCCGGGTCATGCAGTCACGAAACACCGGAAGGCCGTCGCGCGAGTTGAGCGCGTCGCCGGTGAAGGCGATGGCGTCGGGCTTCTGCGCGGCAATGATCTCCGGCAGGCGCTTTTCCAGTCGCGGCTTCGCCTCGGAATGAAGGTCGCTGATCTGGACGAGGCGGAACCGCGCGCCGTGGGGCAGCTTGGAGCAGGGGATCGTGATGTGCGTGACGCGCGGCCAGTAGGGCTCGAGCAGCCCGTCCATGACGCACAAGAGCCCCAGCCCGGCCAGGACAAAGAGGACTTCGCGCGCGCTTCGAAAAAGCCGGGAGGGTTTCGGCCCGCGCCGACGCGCGGCCATATGCAGGAGCAGCAGCGCGGCGAGCAGGAGAAGCGCGGCCACCGCGCCCAGGCAGAGGAGGAGCGCCCGTTCGTCCGTCGCCAAGATCGCCTGGAGACTTCTCCCCATTCACCGCCTCAGTATTGGCTCAACGGCCGCGGCGGGTTCGCCGGCGGGGCGGAGCCGAGAGCCGCGAACTGCAGCATACACAGGCTGCGGTACTCCCCCTCCTGCGCGACCAGTTCCTTGTGGGGGCCGTTGCCCACCAACTGGCCCTCGCGCAGCACCAGAATGCGGTCGGCGTTCTGGATGGTGGGCAGGTCATGGGTGACCACGAAGGTGGTGCGTCCGGCCATCAGGCGCGTCAGCGCCTCGCGCACGAGGGATTCGGATTCGGCGTCGAGGCCGACCATCGCCTCGTCGAGGATGAGGAGTTCGCCGTTCTTGAGAATCGCGCGGGCGATGGCGATGCGCTGCCGCTGGCCGCCGGAGAGCTTCGCGCCGTACTCGCCGCAGGGGGTGTCGTAGCCGTTGGGCAGCGTCATAATAAAGTCGTGGATGTTCGCGGTGCGCGCGGCCTCCTGGACTTCTTCCAGCGTGGCGCTGCGCCGGCCATAGCGGATGTTCTCCGCGATGCTGCGGTTGAACAGGAAGGTCTGCTGCGTGACGATGCTGATCTGGTCCAGCAGGCTGTCGCGCGTGATCTGGCGGACGTCCAAACCGTCGATCTCGGCCGTTCCCTCGGTGACGTCATAGAAGCGGCAGAGCAGGGCGATGAGCGTGGACTTGCCCGCGCCGCTGCGCCCGACGATAGCGACCGTCTGCCCCTTCTTCACCTCGAAGGAAACGTCGCGCAGCACCACTTCGCTGTTGTACCCGAAGGTGACGTTGCGGAAGGTGACCCCTTTCTCGATGCGGGTCAAAGTGACCGCGCCGGGAGCATCCTGGAGCGAGGGGACGTGGTCCACCAGCTCGAAAATGCGCTCCATGGCGGGGATGGCTTCCTGCAAGTCGGTGAACTGCTTGGCCAGCGCCTTGAGCGCGTCGAACGCCATGTACATTCCGAATGCGCAGGATCCCATGCGGCCGATGTCGGCCGCTTTGCCGCCGTAGCCCGAGGCGAAGAACCAGGCCGCCGCCAGAATCGCCACGGCCACCACCATGCGCCCGATGAACTGCACGGTGCCGGCGCTCATCCCCCGCGCCGCGGAGAGCTTGAACATCTTGCGCTGCAACTGGTCGTTGACGCGCTCGAATTCCTGGACCTCGGCATCCTCCATCTTGAACGCCTTGATCACGCGGATGCCGCTGAACATCTGCGCCATCTGGTCGGTCAGATCGGAGAGCCGCTCCAGCCCCGCCTTGCCGTAGCGCCGGATGCGCTTGGCCAGGTACGTCAGCGGAATAACGAGGATCGGCCCCGCAATGGCGCCCAGCACCAGCAGTTCCCAGTCGAAGTAGATGGCGATGCCCAGTCCCGTGAGCAGTTTCAGAATCTGTTCGGGGAGGTCGCCGAACACCAGCATGAACGTGCGGCGGGCCGTGTTGACATCGTTGGTGATGCGGCTCATCAAGTCGCCGCTGCGGTGCCCCTCGAAGAAGCTCAACGACTGCGGCAGGACGGCGCGGCAGACCTTGTTGCGCAACGTCACGGTCAGCTTCCAAGTCACCCGCCCCTGAAGGTAGCTCTGCCCGAAGGCGGCAATTCCCAGCAGCGGCGCCAGCCCCAGCGCCAGCCAGCCCAGGTGGGACATGTACACCGCGTCCTCAGGGGAGATGGGATGCCCCTTATTGATCCCCTTGATGATATCGGTCAAGGGCTTGATCAGCGCGCCGTACGCTCCCTCCAGTCCCGCGCACGCACTCATGGCAATCACCGCGAAGGCGATCAGCGGCCATTCATGCCAGGCGAACTGGATGATCTTCTTCACGCCGCGCCACGTGGTATAATCTTTTTTCGCTTCTTCTGCCATGCGAACCTTGTGGATGGGGATGACGCGATTAATGAGGCCTGATGATAGAAATGCTAGGGCATTGAGAGAGGAATGTCAAGGAAAGGCGGCGGGAACGGATCAATAGCGAATTGCGAATGAACGGCAACGGCGAGCCACGGGGAGCCTTTGCATTGGCAATTCGCAATTGGCTATTCTTCAATCCCTATTAATCCGCGCAGCGAACGCGCCGTCCCCCTCTAGCTGCCGAGGATCTCCACGATCTGCTTCTTCTTCGCTTCCATCAGCTCCTGCGTATTGGCCTCCAGGTTCAGCCGCAGGGCCGGCTCGGTGTTGCTGGGGCGGACGTTGAACCACCAGTCGTCGTACTCAACGGTCAGCCCGTCGAGGGTATCCGCGCGCCCGTCCTTGAAGGCGGCAGCCAGCGCGGCCAGCTTGGCCTCCTTGCTGGCGACCTCGAAGTTCACCTCGCCGGTGGAGAAGTAGCGATGCAGCGGGCGGAGCAGGTCGCTGAGGCTGCGACGTTCGGCGCTGAGCAGGTTGAGCATCATCATCATGGTGATCGCGCCGCTGTCGGCGAAGTAGTTTTCGCGCCAGTAGAAATGGCCCGAGAGTTCGCCGCCGAAGATGGCGTTGCGCTGCCGCATGGTGGCCTTGATGTAGGAGTGGCCCACGCGCTCGCGCACGGGGAAGCCGCCCCCGCGCCGGATTTCCTCCGCCACGACGCGGCTGGAGCGCAGATCGTAGACGATGGCCGATTTCGGATGGGCCAGCAAGAGCGAGCGCGACAGCAGCGCCGTGACCATGTCGCTGGAGACGGCCGCGCCGGTCTCATCCACGAATACGCAGCGGTCGGCGTCGCCGTCGAACGCCACGCCCAGGTCGGCCCCCTTCTCGCGCACCGCTTTCTGCAGATCGCGCAGATTCTCGGGCTTCAGCGGGTTGGCCTCGTGGTTGGGGAAGGTTCCGTCCAGCTTGAAGAACAGGTCGGTCACCTTGATCGGCAGTTCGGCCAGGATCGGCGGGAGCATTTTGCCGGCCATGCCGTTGCCGGCGTCGATGACGACATTCAGCGGCTCCAGCTTCCGGCCGAAATTCAGGACGTGGCTCTTCCAGTCCGCCATAACGTCCAGGTGCTCCGCCTTGCCGCGATGCTCCGCCGGGCGCGCGGGGATGGAAAGCGCCAGCCGCTCGACGTTGGCCAGGCCGCTCTCGTAACTCAGCGGGATCGCCTGCTCGCGGCTGATCTTGAAGCCGTTGTATTGCGGCGGGTTGTGCGACGCGGTGACCTGCACGCCTCCGCCCTTGCGGTAATAGGCGATGGCGAAGTAGTTGGCGTCGGTCGAAAGCTGCCCGCAGTCCAGCACGTCGCAGCCGGCGGTGAGGATTCCCTGGGAGAGCGCGCGGGAGAGCGATTCGGAGGAGAGCCGCATGTCGCGGCTGACGACCAGCGCGCCGGGGCTGAGGAAGCGCGCGACGGCCGAGCCGATCATCTCCGCCAGCTTCTCGTTGAGCTCGTTCGGGTAGACCCCGCGAATGTCGTACGCCTTGAAAATCTTGTGGTGCGGGTCCTTCTGCGCGTTCCATGCCCCCTCCGTCAGCTTGGGGTCGTGGAAAGAGCAGTCGGCGCACTTGTTGAACTTGCGGCCCTGGCGTTCGCGGCAGATCGCCTCGGTGATGGGCCCCTTCTCGCCGGAACAATGGGGCTGACTCATCTGATTTCCTCCTGGAGTTGAAACTTCAACGCAGAATAGCACCGCCGCACCATAGAGTCAATCGCGCGGGGGCTATTCCATCCATGGTCATTGCGAGCCGTTCGACGTGGCTCACGGCCCTGAGCAGTTGTCGAAGGGGAGGAGGCGAAGCCGACGACGTGGCAATCTTCCTTGTTTCCGTTGGCCGTTCGTCCATGCTTCCGGTGATCAGGGACGGAAGACTGGAAGATTGCCACGGGCCGCCGCCGGCGGCCCTCGCAATGACCATGGGATTGCATGCCCCCCCCCGCCTCGCTTTACGCAACCGCGCGGGGAATATAGAATGTGGCCGTGAAAAAACTATTGCCTCACTTTCGAACGCTGGTGAGCTATTTCCTGCTCAGCTATGCGCTGCTTCTGATAAACGCCTCCCCCTACCTTCGGGATGTGGAGTACGTCGGCGCGCTCGTTCCCCTCTTCATGGGGATGGTGTACCTCACGTACTGCCTGGCCTACCTTGCGCCCGCCTTTGCGCTGACGCTCCTGGCGGATGCCGCGCTCGCGCTGCCCCTCTTCGACCGGCTTTTCCGTAATCGCCCCTCCCTCCGGAGCGGCCTCGTCTGGGCCGTGGCGGTGCTCTCCGTCGGCCTGGTGCAACTGCTCATCTTCCTGGACCGATTCATCGTGGGAATCTGGGGATTCCACCTGAACGGCTTCGTGTGGAACCTCGTCACCACCCCGGGGGGCATCTCATCGCTCGGGCTGACGGCGGGGGCGTTGGCAAGCTCGGTGCTGCTCATCGCCCTCTTCTTCGCTGTGCAGGCGGCGCTGCTGGTCGCGCTGCTGAAGTGGGGCAGGGGCCGCTCGTTCCTGGAGAAGGTGATCACGCGCCGCGTCGGCCTCTCCCTGGTTGCGCTGGCGCTGCTGGCGGCGATTTCCCAGTCACTCCTCTTCGGGTTCTCCCGCCACTGCGGGTACGGCCCGATCGTTATGACGGCCGACGCCTTCCCCTTCTATCAACCCCTCTCATGCAACAAGATGGCGGCGGCGCTCGGGGTCAAGGGCATCAATGCGCGGCCCATCAAGCTGAAGGCGGACTCCAGCCACATTAAATACCCCCAGGCGCCGCTCACGCTCGCGCCGGAGCGAAAGCCCTGCAACATCGTCTGGATGGTCAGCGAATCCTGGCGCTGGGACATGCTCGCTCCGGAGATCATGCCGGCGACCTGGGCCTTCGCGCACAAGGCCATCTGGTTCAAGCAGCATTACACCGGCGGCACGCGGACCGCGCGGGCGCTGTTCAGCATGTTCTACGGCATCTTCAGCAATTACTGGAGCCCCTTCCTGCGCGAGCAGCGCGGGCCGGCGATTATGGACCTGCTCCTCCAGGACGGCTACCAGATGAGCCTGCACGACGGCGCGAAGTTCTCCTATCCCGAACTGGACCAGACGGTCTTCAGCAAGGCGCCGCGGGACGTCATGTTCGATTTCGGCGACGGCCCCTCCTGGCAGCGCGACCGCAAGCACACCGACGAAATCGTCGACTTCCTCCGGCAGCGCGACCCGGCGCGCCCCTTCTTCGCTTTCATGTTCTTCGACTCCCCCCACGCGCGATACGACTTCCCCCCGGAGAACGCCATCCGCAAGCCGTATCTTGAGAATGTGAACTACCTCACCATGAACCTCAAGCAGGACGCCACGCTGCTCAGGAACCGCTACATTAACAGTTGCAATCACCTGGACTCGCAGATCGCGCGTGTGCTCAACTGCCTGGAGGAGCAGAAGCTGCTCGACTCCACCATCGTCATCATCGTCGGGGACCACGGCGAGGAGTTCATGGAGAAAGGGCATTGGGGCCATGGCTCCGCGTACTCCGACGAGCAGACCCACACGCCGATGATCCTCTGGGTGCCCGGCCAGCCCGCGCGCGAAGTTCAGCGGCTCACCTCCCACCTGGATATCCCCGCCACCCTCCTGCCGCTGCTGGGAGTGACCAACCCCGCCAGCGACTATTCACAGGGAACCGACATGCTCGCCGACCAGGGCCCCGGCTACTGCGTCATCTGCGGGGGCGGAAACCTCGGCTACGTGGACGGCGACTGCAAGGTGGTTTTCACCCTCCAGGCCTCCGGCGTCGGTTTCGTGCAGCAGGTGATGACGCGGGACGACAAGAAAGTCCCGAACCCCGCGGAATTCCTGCGCTCCCGGCAGGAGCGCATCCTGGGCATTCTGGGAGACTTGAAGACATTCGGGAAGTGAGCCCCCCGCGACCCCGGGGAAAATTATTGACAGACCCGCCGATCCCCGGCTAGAATAACCACCCGCTTGTCGCCCGATTCAACCCCGTATGAACTGCCGGGTCGTTCGGCAGTTCATGTCAATGCATCAGGCGCGCTGCCGTTCGCGCGCCTAATATGCACCGAAGGAGGCCCCGCATGGAGTCTGTCGTCCTGAAACGCTCGAAGCTGGTCCGTTATGACGCCTCGGTGGAACGGCGCGTCTTCAGCGCGCCGATGATGACGCTCTTCGCTGTCGGCGGAGCCCTGCTGACGGGGGCGCTGTCGCAGATTCGGCTGCCGTTGCCCTTCACCCCGATCCCGGTCACCGGGCAGGTGCTGGCCGTGCTGCTGTGCGGCTCGCTGCTGGGCAGCGGTTACGGCATGCTCAGCCAGTTGCTGTTCATCGCGGCCGGGCTGGCCGGAGTGCCCTGGCTGGCGGGGGGCCACGTCGGCGTTGCCGCGCTGCTCGCGCCGACGGCGGGCTATCTGGTCGGCTTCCTGGCTGCCGCGTACTTCGTCGGGCACGGCACGCAGGCCGGCGCGTGGGGGCGCTCGCTGCAGGGGCAGATCGTCGTCATGCTCGGCGGCGCGGGGATCGTCCTCTTCTGCGGCGCGACCTACCTGATGCTCACGATGGGCCTCAGCCCCTGGCACGCGTTCGTGATGGGCGTGCTCCCCTTCCTGGCGATGGACGTGGTCAAGGCCGTCATGGCCGCCATGCTCACCAGCGCCGTGCTGCCGAAATACAAGCGCTGAACGCTTTCTGAAAACAAACAGGGCCCTCCGGTTCGCGCCGGAGGGCCCTTTGCGTTTCGCGGGATGCTACTTCGGCGGAGGCTTCGGATGGAACCCCTCCACCAGCGCGCGGATTTCCCCGGCCGGCACCGTGAGCGTTGCGGTAGCGCTGGTCGGCGTTCCTGAAATCACCACCACGAGCCCCGGCCCGCGGGCGATGGGCGCGGGGGGCTGCAGCATGCTCAGCATGCCGCCCAACCCCTTGATGAACGGCTGCGCCCAGTTCACCACCTCGGTCAGATGCAGCAGCATGAACCCCTGCGTCTGCGCCGGGAGCGTCTGCGTGAGATCCTTGAAACTCTGAAGAGTCGTGACGGGGGCGGCCTCCTCGTTCAGGATGTTCTTGAGCGACTTGAGCGCATCCGGCCCGGCGCTGATCAGCCAGTCGTTCCCCATCAGCGTGTAATCCACCGTCAGCGGATCGCCGAAGAGCGCGGAGACCATCGCGCGCTGCATCTCCTTCATCGGGTCGGGCGCGGCGTTCGCCGCCGGCGGCGTGAACGCGAACTGCCACTCGTTGATCGTATGACCGTTATCCTGGAAGGAGGGCGTCACCGTCACCTTCATGTCCTGCATGCCTCCGAACATCTGTCCCCCCATCTGCGTCACCTGCGCCTGCACCTGCGCGGGCAGATGCACATCCTTCAGCCGCGCGACCTCGATGATGCGCAGTCCGGGGCCGCTGCGCAGTCCCAGCGTGAACTGGTCGCCGTAGCCGATCTGCATCGCGCGCGTATTGGCGGCCAATGCTTCCGCCTGCTCCGGCGTCTTGCCTCCGGCCAGCGCCATGCGCTTCTGAAGCTGCGCGCTCCACTCGAACAGCGGCTTCGCATCCCCCAGGCGCAACGCCCCCACCAGCCAGCAATCCTGCGGAATGTACTTGAGCCCCTCCGGCAACCCCGCCGGGACCGAGGCCAGGTAACGCGCCAGCGGCGTCTCCGGCAGCGCCGTCAGCGTCATGGCCGTCTTCAGGTCGGACGCCGTGGCGTCCGCAACGAGGTCGAGCCGCTGAATCTGCGCGCTGAGGCCCTCCAACGCGTCCAATTCGGCGTCGAAGATCGCCATGGCGGCGGGCGGCTGATGGGCCGCGCCGAGGCCGGCGGTGACCTTCTCGCGCAGCTCCTGGAAAACCGAGCCCTTGGGCGTCCGCAATTGCGCCATCAGCCCCTGGACGTCCAGACGCGCGGCAACGTCATGCCCGGGCAGCAGCGGCGCGGAGGCGAGGTCCCCCTTCGCCATAAGCTCCATCACCTGCCGCGTCGCATTCTCCTGCGAACCGATGCAGAGGACATTGCCGCGGACGCAGAAAAAGAGCGGCTCGCGGACGACGGTCGAGAAATTATCGATGTTCTGCCGCTGCTCCGGGGTGGCGTTCCGGAAGGCCTCGCGGTCGAAGACGCGCTGCTCGTTGAGGTAGCGCTCGAGTCCGGGAACCTGCGCCGCATTCGCATCCGCGGCAACCTGCTTCTTGAGGGTGGGCAGCAGCGACTTATGGTAGGCCTCTAGATCCAGCAAAGTGAAGGCGCGCACCACGGCCACCTGGCCCGGCTCCCCCTTGACCATGAAGAGGCGCACCGGACGCGCGGCGTCGAGAACCGCTATGTTGGTGGAATAACTGATTTTGAGAAAGAGCCGACCGGTCAAGGGGAATTTCCCCATCCCCGGCCCGACGGACTCCCCATACGCCTGCGCGTGCGCCGCAAGCTGAGTCAAGTTCTGGAACTCGACCACCCCAAGCACCCCCTCCGGCAGCGTCCCCGGCGTCGCGGCCGGCTCGGCGGCGAAGAGAGCGGTGGCAAACAACAGCCCGGACAGCAATACAGTGAGACGTTTCATGAGACTACTCCTCCCTTAAGGCCATCACCGCGTTCAATCCTTGTCATACGCGGCCTTGTGAAAATTCCGCACGCGCCTGATCTTGTTGAAATGCGTCAGAAAGAACAGCATCTCGCCGAGGGGACTCTTCAATGCCCGAAAGCGTCCCTGGTAAATATACTTCATCGCCAGCAGCGCCCTTTCTCTCAGGAAGAGAAGGATGCTCCTGCCATAGCTGTCGAGGATGTTCAGGAGAATCATCAGGGAGGAAGTTCTCTCCCAGATCTTCGCTCCCTGCTCATTCAACTCCCCCCCTCGGGACTCACGGTCATGGCAGATGGCGCACAGGGGCGTCACGCCGGCCTTGAAGCCATGATACTTCGCCCGCTGCAGGAAGTTGTTGTCTTCACCATAGAGAAAGAACATGGGCTCGAACCGGCCCACCTTCGCGAGGCATGGGGCGGAGAGGAGCCACGCCGCCGCGCCCACGAACGTCACTTCATAAAGCGGCCGAAGATTTCCGACGAACAGGTCCGAATAGAAAGAGGGGCAGGTATCCGGCGCCACCTGTCGGGAGAAATTCAGGTCGAGCCCCGTGCGCGCCCCGTTCAGTTGAACCGGACTGATCACCCCGTAGTCCGGATTCTTGCCGGCGACTTCCAGCAGCGCCGTGATCGTATTCGGCTCAATCCATGCGTCCTGGTTCAGCAGGAACACATAGTCGGCCTTCCTGTCCAGCGCGATTTCGATTCCGCGGTTGTTCGCCTGCCCGAATCCGAGGTTCTTCTCGGCCTGGATTAATTCAACCCCCGGGTGCTTGCGGATGATTTCCTGCGTGCCGTCCGCGGAGCCGTTGTCTATGACGAGGACGCTCACCGGCGTCGAGGATTGCTCGAGGCTTTGCAGGCACTTGTCGATCCAGGGGCGGCCGTTATAGGCCGCCACGATGGCGAAGAGTGTGACGCTGTTGGCCATTAACTCTTCTTCAGCGCCGCCAGAGCGGCCTTGCGGCCGGGGGCGACGACGAACAGGTTGCGCCGGCCCAAGCGCCGCGGGCGTCTGGCGATGAGTTGTCGAACCTTTGGCACGAGGTCCACCGGCACCTCCATCGCCGTGAACTTGGTCGCCTCGAAGGCCGCTTCATCCTCGGCAACGGCCGCTTCGTCGCTTTGTGTCTCGTAGTGCTTCAGGACGCGCTTCACGCGCGGCTCATCCCAGCCAGATGGAAAATGGTTCTTCTTCATGGTCTTCTCCTGCGCCGCCGCTGGAGGGCGCGTCTGCCCTTCGGGCCTAAGTCGTATGCTGTTATGACGAACACGGAACCCGGATCAGGGTCCGGCACGTAGATGACCCTGAGGTAGCGACCAGCCCTGGTCCGGCCCAGGGCCAAACGTGAGCCATCGCGCCCCGGACGATCCTCCATTGGCCGCGCCAGAATGTCGTCCACTTCATCTTCCCTGACGCCATGCAGAGCGATGTGCGGTCCGCCCGATTCCGGGTCGATATAAAATCGCGCAGCCATAGGTTCCGGACCCCTTCAACTCTGCGGCAATTCCATTCTACCGCATGGGCATCTTCCCGGCCACGCCCTCATCCCTATTTCAGCGCCGCCAGCGCCGCCTTGCGGTCGAGGGCGACGGTGAAGAGGTTCAGCAGGTGCGCGGCGCGGAGAATATCCGTCACCGCCGCCTGCGGCGCCACCAGCACCATCCGCCCCTTCTTGGCCGTGACGCTCTTGTGCAATCCCACCAGCGTGCTCAGCCCGACGCTGGAGATGTACTCCACCGCCGAAAGGTCCAGGATCAGCCGCTTGCACGGCACATCCAGCACCGCGTCGCGGACCAGGTCGGCGTTCTCCTCGGTCAGGCGCGGCATCAGCAGTTGCACGACGTTCGCATCCCCCTCCTTCGAGACGGCCACCGGCCCGGTCGCTTCGGGCGTCTCGGCCGATTCCGCTTCCACCGCCGCGGCTGCTTCGGTGGCGTCCGGCTCGGACTGGCGGCGGCGCGACATGAAGAGCGAGGTGTCCTTCCGGCAATAGCTCAGTTCGTCCAGCCAGCTTTCCATCAGCATCAGGCCGCGGCCGGACTCGCGGAAGAGCGCCCCTTCATCGTTGGGGTTCGGGATGTGCTCCTGGCCGAAGCCCTCTCCCTGGTCCTGCACGAACGCCCCCCAGCGCTGCTCGTCGGCGAAGACCATCACGCGCACCTTGCGCGAGGGGTCGAGCCGGTTGCCGTGCACCATCGCGTTGGTGATCGCCTCGTCGAAGCAGAGTTCCGCCCGGTGCGTGCCGGTCCAGGGCAGGCATTGACGCGCCTGCAGCTCCTTGATCATCCGGAAGACCAGCGGCATCTTCAGGGAAAGCTGAGAGGGGATGGTCATCTCCAGCAGCGTGGCGCCGAAAGCCTTCTTGGGCGCGTCGGTGAATTGCATGTCGCTCTCCCGAAAAGATGAGGAACTAACCGAACTGTTTCACCGCAGAGACGCGGAGGACGCAGAGAACGAACGAGACGGAGGCAACCACAGAATCACACAGAAACACACAGAACGGCAAAGCGTTGGACGTTGAAAGTTGAACGTTGAAAGTTGAATCCGTTGCCGTCCTCCGCGGCCTCCGCGTCTCCGCGTGAGAATATTGCGTCTAAACGTCCGCGCCGGCCACTTTGAGCTTGGCCTTGAGGTCCTCTTTGTCCACCGCTTTACTGATCGCCTCGCGCGCTTCCACCTTATCCTCCAGCACCAGGCGGAGCAGGGCGTCGTTCAGGCAGACCATCCCCAGCTTCGTGCTCACCTGCATGATGGAAGGAAGCTGGAAGGTCTTGGCTTCGCGGATATTGTTCTGCACGGCGCTGTTGACGATGAGCACTTCGAGGGCGGCCACGCGTCCCTTGCCGTCTTTGCGCTTCAGCAACGTCTGCGCGACCACCCCCTTCAGGCTCGTGGAGAGCATGGTGCGGATCTGCTCCTGCCGGTCGGCGGGGAACTGATCGATCAGTCGGTCGATCGTGCTCGGCGCGGTGGTGGTGTGCAGCGTGCCGAAGACCAGGTGGCCGGTCTCCGCCGTCTCGATGGCAATGTGGGTGGTCTCCAGGTCGCGCATCTCACCCACCAGGACGATGTCCGGGTCCTCGCGCAGCGCCGCGCGCAACGCGCGGGCGAAGGAGTCCGTATGCGCGTACACCTCGCGCTGGTTGATGAGGCACTGCTTGTTCTCATGGACAAACTCGATGGGGTCCTCGATGGTGATGACATGGTCCTTGCGCGTGCGGTTGATCAGGTCCATCATGGCGCACAGCGTGGTGGACTTGCCGGAGCCGGTCGGGCCGGTCACCAGCACCAGCCCCTTGGGGAGCTGGCAGAAGGTGCGGACGACCTCCGGCAGGGCGAGTTCCTCGAAGGTCATGATTTTGGTGGGGATGAGGCGGAAGACGCCGCCGGCGCCGTGGCGGTCGCGGAAGCCGTTGCAGCGGAAGCGCGCGACGCCCGCCAGTTCATAGGCGAAGTCCGTATCGTTGTGCGCCTTGAACTCCTCGCGATTGCGCTCCGGCATGATTTCCAGCAGCAGCTTCTCCACCTGCGCCGCAGCGAAAGGCTCCGCGTTGAGCGGCACCATCGAGCCGTGCAGACGGATCATCGGGCGGGAGTTCGAGGCCAGGTGCAGGTCCGAGCCGCCCTGCTTCTGCAGAAAGGTGAGAAAGCGGTCCAGCTCAGCCAAGATGCCTCTCCCGCGCCAGGGACTGCGATGGAACTGCCGATGGAGGGATGATACTTCGGTGGGAGCGTGGTGTCAATAAGGACGTTGGCTTGCGTTGGTTACGGAGGAGGGGACGGATGATTTGCGATTACTGATTTCTGATTACTGAATTGCGATTTGACGGCAACGGCATTCTGCGGGGGAGCCGGTAGACGTGAATGAAAGGTCATCGCGAGGGAGCGCCGCCGCGAACCCTGTTCGCGCGCAAACGATTCCCGGCGCGACCGTGGCGATCTTCCTGTTTAAGTACCCGCTCGCCCCGTGGGCGCGCTCTCCGCGTGCGCTCAGCCTCGCGCTTGTTCGCTGTGTCGCTTGACCAACTCCGCAAGCGTCATGTTCCGGAACGCGGCCATCTGCTCGTCGCGCTGCGCGAGCACCTGGCGCACGCCGAGGCGTTCCATCGCCTTCGACATGTGCGGCTGTTCGACGTTCCGGTGCGATACCGCGTCCACCACCCGCGCCAGCGTGATCTGGTGCGGCGGCGCGGCCGGCACGTAACAGGGCTGGCTCCCTTGCAACTCCATCAGCACGCGCCCGGCCAGCAGGTCGGCCAGCACCTCGCGCACCACCGCCACCGGCGCGTGCGCGTGGCGGCTCAGGTCATCGCAGCAGGGAGGGGGATCCTCGCGCATGAACGCCTGCGCCGTCAGCGCCGAGATCCCCAGCGCGATCTGCTCGCGCTGCGCCGGCCCCGCCCGGAACGCGAACCCCCCGAACTGGTAGTCGCTCTGGTGCGCGTAGGAGTAGCTCACCTCCGCGCCGAACAATATCACCGTCCAACTCAGTTGCAGCCAGAGCAGGAAGATCGGCACCGCGGCAAACGTGCTGTAAATCTTGTTGTAGCGCGCCACGCCGACCTGCAGTTTGACGAAGAGGATCTGCAGCACCGCCCAGAGCAGCGCCGCCACGATCGCGCCCACCAGCGCCGCGCGGAACTGGATGCGCGTGTTCGGGAAGAAGAAATACAGGAACCACAGGCCGAACGCCGTGAACCCGAACGTCGCCAGATGCCCCGCCCAGCGGATCACGAAGGCAGGCAGCCATTGCTGAAGGATGTCCACCGCCATCGTGCTCTCCACCCCCGCCGTCAGCAGCACCGAGAGGATCAGCATCAGCGGCAGCACGAACAGCACGGCGAGGTAGTCGATGGCCTGTCTTAATGGCGTCCGTTTGGTGCGCACCGCCCAGATGACGTTGAACGTCTTCTCGATGGAGTGCAGCACCGTGTAAGCGGTGTACAGCATCACCAGGAAGCCGACGAACCCCAGCGCCTGGACGTTCGTTTCCCCGATGTACTTGAGCATGTTGTCCATCAGCCCCTGCATCTTTTCGAGCGCGGGGTTGCCGGCGATTTCGTCGGGGGCGACGCCGACCATCTTGTACAGCAGAGGCTGCAGCCGCTGCTCCTGACCGAACCCCTTGGCGACGGCGAACGCGACCGCCAGCGTGGGAGCCAGGGAGAAAATCACCACCAGCGTCAGCGTCGCCGCGCGCAGCGTGCAATGGTCCTTGACGAACTCGCGCGCCGAGAGGGTGAGGATGCGGCTCCAGGTGATGAAGAACCGCCGGGCGCGCGGGACTCCCGTCAACTCGCTGACCCACTGGTCATCCAGGATGAACTGCTTGGTTCGAACGAACGCTTCGCGCAGGTCCATTCGTTTTCCTTGGCTCAGGGAGCCGGCTTGGGCGCGTGCAAACGCGGAACCGGGTGAAGTCGCGCGCAATTGTACTCTTGCGCCGCACAGGCAATCAAGGAAAGCGCGCGACGTCGATACCATTAATGAATGCGCCGCAGTAGTTGACAACCCTTGTCGGGTTCAATTCGCTTCACTCCGCCACACGCCCTCCCGAGCGACGCTGCCTGCGCTCCATTTCACTGGAATTGCTCTACGTTTGAAGAAATGCGCTCGAAACGCCATTTCTATTAATCTTTCTTATAACTTATTATAGGTCCTAACTCGTTAGCCTACAACATGCTATAGATCGCCAAGGACAGCGAAAGGATAGTAGTTCCAAATAGTTCTTGACACAAAGCCTCGCCATAGGTACAAGGGAGTTGTAGATGTGAGCGTACATGAGACTGACTAGGTCATAGGATGCAGTGAGGTGTATATCATGGACCTGTCGAGAAGAGCGTTCATCAGCCAAGTGGGGATAGGTGAGACCGCCAAGTTCTTGGGAGGGTTAATGGGTTTGGGGATATTCGGCTCATTGGGGCTCGAGCCGAAGGTTTCCCCCGAGGAGGCCGCGCGGGAGTTGGCGCGGCATCCGGTCAGAGTAGTTCGTCCCGTTGCGCAATCGTCCGGGAGCAAAGTGGTCGCGGGGAATATTCCGTCTGGTAAAGCCTGAGTCGGAGGGTGTGCTGTGGAATTGACACGTCGAGACTTCATGAAAGGCGCCGCCGCAGTGGGCGCCGCGTTCGGAGTGAGCGGAATGGGCGTGCTCGGGACGCGCTCGGCGCTGGCGGCAACGGGCGCGCCTCGCGTGATTTGGCTGCAAGGCCAGGGCTGCACCGGCTGCTCCGTCTCCCTGCTCAACACGATTAACTACATGACCGTGGATACGCTGCTGCTGAACACCATTGACCTGAAGTACGACACGACCGTGATGGCCGCCGCCGGCGCGGCAGCCGTTGCCGCCGCGGAAACGAACCGGGCCAGGCCCGGCTATGTGCTCGTGGTGGAGGGAGCCATTCCCACCGGCGCCAGCGGCAAGTACTGCACCCTCTGGCCGGGGATGACGATGCACGACGCCGTGCGCCTCTACGCGAAGAACGCCGCCGCCGTCCTGGCGGTGGGCACCTGCGCCTGCTACGGCGGCATGTCCGCTGGCAAGCCGAACCCGACCAACGCCAAGGGGGTGCGCAGCATCCTCAGCGGAAAAACGGTCATCAGCATCCCGGGTTGCCCGGCCAGCCCCGACTGGATCATCGGCACCATCGCCTACTACATCAAGTACGGCAAAGCGCCCGCGCGCGACGCCGTCGGCCGGCCCACGGATTACTACGGGAAACGCATTCACGACCAGTGCCCGTTCCGCCCCGATTACGACAAGGGAGTCGGCGCGGCCGGTCTGGGATCCAGCGGCTGCATGTACTCGTACGGCTGCAACGGTCCCGAGACCTACTCGGACTGCCCGAACCGCATGTGGAACAGCCCGGCGGCCGGCGCAGCGGGCGTGAACTGGTGCATCGGCGCGCGCACCCCCTGCCAGGGCTGCACGCAGCCGGACTTCCCCGACGGCAGGTCGCCGTTCTATAAGCTCGGCGCGGATGGCGTCTCCGGCGCCACGACCACCAGCGGCACCACCGGCGCGACCACCACCAACGGCGGCACGACCACCGGCGGCGGCACCAATGGCACCACCGGCGCCACGACCACGACGGGCGGGACGACCGGCGGCGCCACCAATGGCACGACCGGCGCTACTACTACAACGGCGGGAGGGTAAATAATCATGGAATCAAGCACTGTGGAAACTCGGACACAAGAGAAGGATAAGGAGACCACGACGGGCGGGACTCGGAAAGCTGCCACCGTCCTGCGCGTCGGCCCGGTCCCTCGCATCGAGGGGCACTTGGAACTCGAGGTCTCGCTGGCGCCCTCCGGCGGCGCGCAGACCGTGGTGCAAGCCAAGAGCTCCGGAACGATGTTCCGCGGCTTCGAGCAAATTCTGAAAGGACGCGACCCGCGCGACGCGACGCACTACACGCAGCGCATCTGCGGCGTCTGCCCCGTCTCGCACGGCATGACCAGCGCCCTGGCGCTGGAGCAGGCTTTCGGCGTGGATGCCCCGCCCAACGGCCGCATCCTGCGCAACCTGATCCTCGGCGCGGATTTCCTCATGTCGCACGTCCTGCATTTCTACCACCTGGCGGCGCCGGACTATATCGACACCACCGGACTGCTGGACATGTCCCCCTGGGCGCCCCGGCCGATGTCGGCCGACATGGTCAAGGGCGCGACGGCGGCGACGCTGGTGGGCCACTACGTCGACGCGCTGGCGATCCGGCGCAAGGCGCATCAGATGGGCGCGATTTTCGGCGGCAAGATGCCGTGCAGCCCCGTCTTCCTCCCCGGCGGCGTGACCGAAGCGGCCACGGCCGACAAGATCGTCCAGTTCCGCGCCCTGCTGACCGAGGTGCGCAATTTCGTCCGCGATGTCAACGTCCCCGACGCGTACGCCCTCGGCGGCGCGTTCCATGACTATTTCTCCATCGGACGCGGCAGCGGCAACCTCCTGGCGTACGGCGTCTTCAATCTGACCGCCGACGGCAACAGCAAGCTGCTCGGACGCGGCCGGCTGACCGACGGCCAACTCTCCACCGTGGACCCGGCGGCCATCCGCGAGTACGTCAAGTACTCCTGGTACAACAACTCCAACGGCAACCGCAATCCCACCGCCGGCGAGACGAACCCGAACGCCGACAAGGCGGGGGCCTACTCCTGGATCAAAGCGCCGCGCTACCAGGGGAAGGTGCACGAAGTGGGTCCGCTGGCCCGCATGTGGATCAACGGCGACTACCGCAACGGCATCTCGGTGATGGACCGCATCCTGGCGCGCGCATTGGAAGCGCAGAAGATCGGCGACGCCATGGACGAATGGCTCAACGAACTCGTCCCCGGCCAGCCCTCGTACACCGGCAAGGGCACCCCGGTCACCGGGACCGGCATCGGCCTGTCCGAAGCGCCGCGCGGCGCCGTGGGACACTGGGTGCAGATCTCCAATTCCGTGATCGAACGCTATCAGGTCATCTCCCCCACGAGTTGGAACGCCTCTCCGCGCGACGACTCCGGGCAGGCCGGCGCCCTCGAGCAGGCGCTGACCGGCGTGACCGTGGCCGACCCGAACAACCCGGTCGAGTTGCTCCGTATTGTGCACTCGTTCGACCCGTGTCTGGCTTGTTCCGTGCATGTGGCCCGCGCCGACGGTCGTCGCGCGCGTTTGGAGGCGGTGACACTGTGAACGATTCCACACGACTGCCACAGTTGGTGCTGGGGATCGGAAACATCCTGCGAGGGGACGATGGAGTCGGCGTCCGCGCCGTGGAGGCGCTGGCCCGGCTCCACCTGCCCGACGGGGTGGAACTGATCGACGGCGGCACCGGCGGAGCCGACCTGGTGGACTACATCGCCGGCCGGCGGCTGCTGATTGTTCTGGACGCGGTGGACGCCGGAGGAAACCCCGGCGACCTTTTCCGCCTGCTCCCGGAGGACCTCCTGGCGCGCGAAGGGGGCGGACTGTCGCTCCACGACGTGGGCCTGATGGAGTCGCTCCACATGGCGCAGTTGCTCGGTTGCGAACCGGATGAGACGGTCATCTTCGGCGTTCAGCCCCAGACGGTGCGGCTGGACCTGGAACTGTCCACCCCAGTCGCCGATGCGCTGCCCAAGCTGGTGGATGCCGCTCTGGCCGAACTGCAAACCCCGCGCCCCGTGGCGCAGCACGCCGCCGCGCAGTAACGAGAAGAGGTGCCGGCACGGAGCTGTGGCGTCGGGGGCCCGGATCGCGATGCATGATGTAATCGCGACGAGCGCGATGGTTTGTGGAGTGCGGCGGCAACGACGCCGCTTTGGATGGCGTGGAGTCTGGCGCCCTCTGGGTGCATCCCCATGAGTCGTGCGCTCCATCATAACCAAAGCGCCGCCGGCGGCGGCGCACTCCACATTCTGCGGCGCTTTCTAGATGCGTTTGCCCTGCCAACTCCCTCCCCCATGCTTGCATCCCTCGCCGGACTTCTCTAAACTGACGCTCTGGAAACGCGCGCTCTCACAACCACAGTATCTGCAGCCAGGGCCCGAAGATGTCCGAGAGTCTGGAGCCGTCCGTCGCCACTCCCCCGCCGGCGGATGCGTCATGGAAGCGAGGCCACAGGCGCAACGTGGTCATGCTGTTCGCCTTGATCATCCTGGCGGCCATCTGCCTGCTCTTCTATCTCCACTACGAATCGACGCACCTTTCCACCGATGACGCCTTCGTGGACGGGCGCGTCCATATCATCGCGCCGCGCGTCTCCGGCCCGGTGGTGAAGCTGTGCGTCGAGGACAACCAGGTCGTGAAGACGGGCGACGTGCTGGTCGAGATCGACCCGCGCGATTACCAGGTCAGTTTGCAGCAGGCCCAGGCGCTCCTGGAGCAGGAACGTTCCAAGCTGGAATCGACCCGGGTGGAGATCGAGACGGCGCGCAGCCAGCAGGTGGAAGCCACCGCCAATCTGGAAACGGCCCGCGCCGTGGTCGTCCTGAACGAGGCCACCCTGGCGCAGGCCAAGCGCGATGCCGTCCGCGCCGAGGCGCTCTGGAAGGGCGGCTCCGCCACCGACGTGCAGCACGAGCAGGCGCTCACCGCGCGCGACACCGCCGAGGCGCAACTGACGGCATCCCAGGCGACCGTCCGCCAACTCGAAGCCGCCCTCCTGACGCGCGGCGCGCAGGAGAAGCTGACCGAGAAAGCCGTCCCGACGCAGGAAGCGCTCGTGCGCCAGAGGGAGGCCGCCGTTGCGACGGCTGCGTTGGCGCTGAGCTACACGAAAATCACCGCCCCCGCCGACGGCCTCATCACCCGCCGCTCCGTCGAGGTGGGCAACCAGGTGCAGCCGGGGCAGGCGCTGATGTCCGTGGTGCCTCTGGATCTGAGCGAACTCTGGATCACCGCCAACTATAAAGAGACGCAGCTCAACAAGATGCGACCGGGGCAGAAGGTGCGAATCCGCGTGGATGCCTACCCGGGGCTGCGCCTGGAGGGGCGCGTCGAGACGCTCATGGCCGGCACCGGCTCGGTGTTCAGCCTGTTCCCCGCCGAGAACGCCACCGGGAACTTTGTGAAGGTGGTGCAGCGCGTGCCGGTGAAGATCGTGATCGTGAGCGGCGCCGACCCGGACCGCCCGCTGCGGCTCGGGATGTCGGTGATTCCCACCGTCCTGACTCAGCCCTGAGGGGACGCGCATGGGCAAGTGGCTGATCGCCCTGACGGTCATGCTCCCCACGCTGATCGAGATCGTGGACACCTCCGTCGTCAACGTCTCGCTCAACCACATCCGCGGCAGCCTCTCCGCCGGCATTGACGAAGCCACCTGGTCCATTACCAGCTACCTGGTCAGCAACGCCATCATCATCCCCATGACCGGGTGGTTGAGCCGTCTATTCGGGCGCAAGCGCTACCTGATTTTCTCCATAGCGCTGTTCACGGTCAGTTCGTTTCTCTGCGGAATCAGTTGGAGCCTCATGAGCCTGGTGGTGTTCCGCATCCTGCAGGGGATCGGGGGTGGCGCGCTGCAGCCGATCAGCCAGGCGATCCTGCTGGAGACCTTCCCGCGGCGGCAGCACGGCATGGCGATGGCCGTCTTCGGCATCGGCGTCATGTTCGGCCCCATCATCGGACCGCTGCTGGGGGGCTGGATCACCGACAACTGGTCCTGGCACTGGATCTTCTTCATCAACATTCCCATCGGCCTGGCCAGCATCCTGATGGCGATGGCGTTCATCGAAGACCCGCACTATATGAAGAAGGTGCGGATGAAGATCGACGTCTGGGGGCTCACCTTCCTGGTGCTGGGGCTGGGCTGCCTGCAGATCGTGCTGGACAAGGGGCAGCGCGAGGACTGGTTCTCCTCCACCTTTATCCTCTGGCTGAGCTTCACCGCCGTCGTCAGCCTGGCGCTGTTCATTCTGGCGGAGACGCGCGCGGAAAACCCCATCATCAACCTGCACATCTTCCGCAACGCCACCTTCAGCACCGGCAACGTCGTGATGTTCACCACCTTCTTCTGCCTCTTCGGCACCATCGTTCTGCTGCCGATCTATCTCCAGACGCTGATGGGATATACGGCGTTTCTGGCGGGGTTCGTGCTGGGTCCCGGAGGGATGGTGACGCTGATCGCCATGCCCATCGCCGGCCGGCTGGTGACGGCCACGAATCCGAAGGGAGTCCTGGCGTTCGGCATCGCGGTGTCGGCGTTCTCGGTGTACCTGATGTCGAAGTTCAACCTGCAGGCGGACTTCTACAACCTGGTCTGGCCGCGGGTGGTTCTGGGGATCGGGATGGGGTTTGCGTTCATTCCGCTGATGACCCTGACGATGTCGAGCGTGTCGCGCGAGGAGATGGGGAATGGCACGGCGGTCTTCAACCTGCTGAGGAACCTGGGGGGGAGTTTCGGCGTCGCCTTCTCCACCACGCTGCTGGCGCGGCGGACGCAGTTCCACCAGGCGCGCCTGGGAGAGCATCTGACGGCGTTCAATCCGCAACTCCAGGCGGCGCTGCCGCATGCCTCCGCCGCGCTGCAAAATGCCGGGGTCCCGCCCGCCGCCGCGTCGCACGGCGCGTTGGGGCTGATCTATCAGCAACTCCAGCGGCAGGCTGCGATGCTCGCCTTCAACGACACCTTCTATTGCCTCTTCGCGATGCTGCTTCTCGTGCTGCCGATGATCCTCATCATGCGCCGCAGCCACGAAGCGCACGCGCCGCTCGCCGTGCATTGAGCCGCATTTTGCCGTCGTAGGGGCAAGGCATGCCTTGCCCTCGTGCGAAGGGGATGCCCAGTTCAGGGCAAGGCATGCCTTGCCCCTACAACGCCCGCGCACAGTCTAGAGCGTTTTAACGTTCCATGCCTACATCGCTGTGTAGGGGCGCAGCATGCTGCGCCCATCGGGCGACCGGCCTGCCGAGGCTAGCGCTCCTCGCCACTATCACACACCGTAGCCATGAAAGCCTAAAGTGCTCTAGCGCCGCCCGCCTCCTCCGCCGCCGTGGCTGCCACCGCCGCCCCCGCCGCCGCCGCGACTCGGCGCTGCCGTCCCGCCCCCGCCGCCATGACTCGGCGCTGCCATCCCGCCTCCACCGCCACCGCTGCGCGGCGCGAAGTTGAAATGCTGCTGTGGCTGCGCGCTCGGCGCGGCGGAGCGGAACCGCTCCATGCCGTGCCAGTACTCCATCTGCTGATGTTCGCGCTGCTGCTGCTGGACCAATGCGCGGTTCTCGGCGGTATGCTCCTGGCTCAGCCGCGTCGCGGCCTGCTCGTTCAGCGTGTGCGACATCTCGGTCCGATGGCGCTCCAGCAACTGTGACTGCAACTCCTGGTGGCGCTGGTTCAGCATCTGGTTCTCCTGCTCATGCCGGTTGGCCACGGAGTCCGGCGTTGCCCCGACCGGGAAGTCGTTGAAACGCAGCCCGCGCGTGCCGTTATGCTCCGGCCTGAACACGCGCAGTTCGTTGCTGTTGGCGTTCGCGACACCGCGCCACTCCCCCAGGTCGCCCACGGGAACCAGCTTGCGCGCTTCGAGCCGGTGCCCGAGATCCTTCTCCACCCACTCATGGCCGCCGGGGAGGCGGTTCTCGATATGCCCGTCGTGCAGGCGGTAGTCGAAATCGGCGCGCGTATGGCCGAAGCAGGTCACGTTGCGCGCCTCATCGCACAGGTCGCGATCCAGGTCGTGGTGCAGGAAGCAATCCCTCGGCACAAAGCACCAGTTGGAGGCGGGGCAGAGATCGTCCCAGTCGTAGTCCCTGCGCGCAAAACCGAACCCGGCCGTCCACTGGCAGGCCGGCGGCAGCGCGCACCAGCCGACGTAGTCATCCCCGGTGCGCCACGTCACCCAGGCCGGCGCCCAGTCGCACCCCGGGCACCATGTCCAGCCGAGTCCGCTGTCGAAGGACCAGCGCCCGTAGTGGTACGTGGCCCAGCCCCAGGGCCGGTCGTCATCCCAGCACCAGCCGGCGTCGGTGTACGCCCATCGCCCCTCCGAGTAAGGCCGCCACCCCACCGGCATGTTGTAAGGGCTCCAGCTCCAGCCCTGGTTATCCTGCCAGACCCATTCCCCGTACGGCAGCAGCGGCTCGTAGAACGTCCGCCAGCACGTCTGATTGCCTCCGCCCGAATTGGCCCATTGTTGCGGCTGGCTGGAGCCGGTGCAGACGAGCAACAGGCAAAGGAGCGACAAAGGCAGGACCCGCGCGATGATCTTCATGGCTTCTCCTTCACTGCCGCCCGGACCCGGCGGCCGGTTGTCTGACCGGTCCCCTCCGAAAGCGCTCCATCGGGAAGGGCCGTTGCGGATGCCACCCCCGTCCCACGGGGGTGGCGCCGCGCATACGCTCGCCTTTTCATGCTATGCCCGGATGGGCCCCCAATCAAGGGGGGAGTTCGGAGCCTTCCCGCGCCTGCCTGGAATCGGAGGGTGTGGAAATCCACCGGGCAGTGCGCTATGATTGCGCCGGTCCGAAGCGGCGCGCGGATAAGGACTTCGGCCCGCACAAGTCTAAGGAGTCCCCGATGGATCTGAAGTCGCTGGTCCGCAGCGTACCCGGCTTTCCGAAACCGGGGATCGTCTTTCGCGATATCACCACGCTGATTCAGAACGGCGCGGCGCTGGAGGAATCGGCGGCGCGCCTGGCCGACCATTTCCGCGCGGCAAAGCCGGAGATCGTCGTGGGGATCGAATCGCGCGGCTTCATCGTCGGCACGGCGGTGGCGCTGAAACTGGGCACCGGCGTGGCGCTGGTCCGCAAGAAAGGGAAGCTCCCCTATCGCACCCTGCGCGTCGAATACGCGCTGGAGTACGGCACGGATACCGTCGAACTTCACGTGGACGCGATCAAGCCGGGTCAGCGCGCGCTGCTGATCGACGACCTCATCGCCACCGGCGGCACCACCGTCGCCGCCGCGAAACTCGTCGAGCAGGCAGGCGGCAGGATCGTCGGCTGCGGCTTCCTGATCGACCTGGCTTTCCTCAAGGGGGCGGAGAAGCTGAAGCAGTACGACGTCTGCTCGCTGATAAGGTACGACGCGGAATAGGCCGGTTGGCGGGGGCGTCCGGAAATCGGAAGGAACGAACGGTGATCGCGGGTTTGATAACCCGCGCTACACGGTTTGTTCAGCCGGAGCGTGCTGCCGCCGTATGTGGCGCGGACTATCCAGTCCGCGTCGCGGGCGGAACGCCCGCGGAGTCGTTGCCGCCGTCTCAGCGGAAGAATGGGCCGGTTGTTTACATGATCGACATGGAGAAACAGCGATGCCAGACCGGCGGAAAGAAACGAAGCCGAAGGGTCGTCGCATACGGCTCTTAGGGCGTCACACGATTTGGTACCTGCTCATCTGCATCGTGCCGATTATTCTGGCAATCCTGCTGTACTTCGTCATGACGGAACTGAAGAATTAGCGGCGGCGCGGGGCGCGGCCTCGCCCTTCCTACCGCAGCGTGCCCAGGTTGACCAGCAGGATCGTCAGGATGGAGAGCGCGACGGTCAGGTACCACGCCGCGCGGGTCCGCTCACCGAGGAAGAGGGCCGACACCAGCGCCGCGACCAGGATGGATGTGATGGCGTTGGTGGTGAACAGCACCGCCGCCGGCAGATACTGCACCAGCGTCCCCATCAACGACATCCCGATGACCGACCCGATCGCCGCCAGAGGGCCGGCGATAAACACGAAGCGGCTGGTCGCTTTCAGCCTGCGCGTGACCACCAGATCCACCAGCAGGAAACCCGCCAAGCCGGAGTACATGAGCCCGAAATAGACGCACTTGTACTCCGCCATCAGGTTGTGGCCGGTCGATCCGGTCTGGCCGAGATGCTTTATGGCGACCTGGTTGACGCCGTTGGCGCCGAGCACGCCGAACAGGAGCAGCCCGTACAGCAACGCATCGCGCGCGGCCCACTCGCTTGCCCGAAGCCGCACTCGACGCGGGGGCCACGTTGAGCGAGGCAGCGAAAACCGTCGCCACCCCCAGCGCCAGCCCCAGCATCTGCCATGCGTTGAGCGGTTCCTTCAGGAGGCAGGCGGCGTACATCACCGGCATCAGGAAGGTGACCCCGATGGCGCACCAGACCGGCATCAGCGGCCCCCGCTTCAGCGCCGCCTGGATGAAGCGCGCCGTGAAGTACTGCGTGATCCCCGCGGCCGCGCCGAAAATCCAGACCGGCGCCGGCGCCTGCCCCAGCGGCGAAGCCAGCGCGCCGACTCCGAAGTAGGCCATTCCGCCCAGGCCCAGACACAGCGCAACGTGGCTGGCCGACACGCCGCGCATCTGACCGAGCCGATACGCGATGCCGATTCCCGCGACGGCGACGCCCGATCCGACAGCGCCGACAAGCAACCAGGCGTGGGACATGGGTTATCTCAAGAAGAAAGGGGGGCGCGGGAAATGGGGTCAGGCATCTTTTCGCAACGGCGAAAAGCAGCCTGACCCCATTTCCCTTTTCCCGTTATCCCCGCAATTGCGCGCCGATGGCGGCGAGCGACTGGATGCAGGCCTGCCGCGCCGCCTCCACTTCCTCGCTGGTCAGCGTGCGGTCGGGGGCGCGGAAGGTGAGGGAGAAGGCGATGCTCTTCTTCCCCGGCGGAACCTGCTTGCCGCGGAAGATGTCGAAGAACTCGATGGAGGCCAGAATCGGGATATTCAGCCCGCGCACCGCCGCTTCGATCTGCGCCCAGGCCACCGCCTCGTCCACCACCACCGCCAGGTCGCGCACGGCGGGAGGGAAGGCGGGGAGCTTCGCGTAGCCGCGCTCAAGCTGCGCCGCCTCCACGAGCAGGTCGAAGTTCAGTTCCGCCATCCGCACCGGGTGCGTGATGTCGTACCGCTCGCAGACCACAGCCGCCACTTCGCCCGCGACGCCCAGCGACTTGTCATCCAGCAGCACGCGCGCCGCCAGGCCCTCGGCCCAGAAAGCGCCCGACGCCGGCTCCAGGCGAATCCGCCCCGCCAGCCCCAGCGCTTCCGCCAGGCCCTCCAGCGCCCCCTTGAGGTGGAGAATTTCCTGCTCGTCCAGGATCGTCAGGCAGGTGCGCTCGATGGGCAACCGGTCGTCGCGCGACGGCGCGGCGATGTGGCGCGGGTTATCTAACCCGCGATCATTCTCGTTCACCCCGCTTACTGGCGCGGCGCTTTGCGCCGCGACGCGGACTGGATAGTCCGCGCCACCATCGTTTTGCGGCGGCTTGGGCAGGTACACCCGGTTCACCTCGAACAGCGGCGACTGCGCCACGCCGTGCGCCAGGTTCGCGCGCTTCACCGCCAGGAACCCCGGCAGCAGCGACACGCGCAGGCGGTTCTCGTCGCGCCGGATCGTGTTGTTGAACGTCAGCGGCTCCGCATCGGTCCAGGGGGAGATCAGTTTCGCGGGCGCTTCCTCGCTGAAGCTGCTCGTCAGCACGTCGTAGAAGCCCAGGCCGATCAGCGTGCGGCGCGTGATATCGACAACGCGCTCGAACTTGCTCACGCGCCCCACCGTCACCGGCAGCGTGCCGCTCTCCGGAATCTTGTCGTACCCGTAGATGCGGATCACCTCTTCGATCAGGTCGATCTCGCGCATCACGTCCACCGCGCGCCAGGGAGGCACCTGCACCACCATCCGGCGCGGGTCGCTCTGCGACAGCGCAACGAAGCCGAGCCGCTCCAGAATCGCCCGGGCCACGTCCGGCCCGATGGGGGTGCCCAGCACCTTGTTCAGCCGTCCGAAGCGCAGCGGCACTTCCTGCGGCTGATACGGCTTGGCCCACAGGTCCAGAACGCCCTCGCACACCTGCCCGCCAGCCACCTGCTGAATCAGGTGCGCCGCGCGGCGGCCCGCCCATTCCGTCTGCACCGGGTCGATCCCGCGCTCGAAACGGTAGGAGCTATCGCTGGCCAGCGCCAGCGCGCGCGAGGTGCGCCGGTTGTTGACCGCATCGAACTGCGCGCTTTCGAGCAGCACGTTCACCGTCGCGCCGGAAATCTCCGTCTCCAGCCCCCCCCCATGATCCCCGCCACGGCGACGGGATGCTCCGCGTCGGCGATGACGAGCATGGAGGGCTTCAGCTTGCACTCCGTGCCGTCGATGGAGATGAGCGTCTCCCCCTCGGCCGCGCGGCGCACGATGATTTTCGCCCCGCGCAGCTTGTCGAAGTCGAACGCGTGCAGCGGCTGGCCGCATTCGAACATGACGTAGTTGGTCACGTCCACCACGTTGTTCACCGAGCGCAGGCCGATCACTTCGAGCCGCTTGCGCAGCCAGTCCGGGGAGGGGCCGATCTTCACCCCGCGGATCAGCCGCGCCGTGTAGCGCGGGCAGAGGTCGAGGGCCTGGACCTCCAGCGCGCAGGCGGATTCGATCCGTTCCGGGATAGTCGCGAAGCCGCTCTCCGGCAGGCGCAGAGGGGCGCCGGTCAGCGCCGCCGCCTCGCGCGCAATCCCCAGCGCGCCCAGCAGGTCCGGACGGTTGCTGGTGATCTCCGCCACGTACAGCATGTCGCCGTCGGGCTGCGGATACTGCTCCTCGACCAGGCAACCCGACAAACTCAGCCGGGCGGCCAACTCGGGAGCAGGGAGGTTCGTCGCGCAGTAATCGTTCAGCCAGTTGTAGGTTATCTTCATCGGTCTTGCTCACGCAAAGTTGTCAGGGGTTACGGCAACGAACAACAACGGGGCTCACGCAAAGACGCAAAGAACGGCAACAACGACGGCGAATACTTTAGTTACTCTTCCAAGCCGTTGACCACTCGGAACAGGCCGTCTTTGATGACGGGCGCTCCGAAGCTAACTAACAGGCCCAGCTTTTTATTCGTCAGCCGAAGATATGTAAGCAACTGCTTCTTATGAACCGGCGCTACGGCTTCAACAGATTTCAATTCGATTATCACGCAATCGCCAACAACCAAGTCGGCGCGAAATCCTTCCTCGAAACGGATCCCGTCATACACAATGCCCACCGGCTCCTGGCGCTTCACGGCAAGGCCGCGCTTCTTCAACTCATGCTCAAGCGCAACTTCGTACACAGTCTCCAGCAACCCCGGCCCAAGCGCAGAATGCACGTGGAACGCTGCATCCACAATCACCTTGGCTATGTCGTTTTCTCTTGACACTTCCGTTCTTTGCGCCTTTGCGTCTTTGCGTGACCCGCCGTTGTTGTTGCCATGCCGTTGCCGTTAAGCCGCGCCGCACCTTCGCGTGAGCCGTCGCTCAGAACTGGCGCAGAAACCGCAGGTCGTTCTCCAGCAGCAGGCGCATGTCGTTGATGCCGTGGCGGCGCATGAGGACGCGCTCGACGCCCATGCCGAAGGCGAAGCCGGTGTAGCGCTCGGAATCGTAGCCGACGTACCGGAAGACGTTCGGGTCCACCATCCCCGCGCCGAGGATCTCGATCCATCCCGCGCGCTTGCAGACGGAGCAGCCCTTGCCGCCGCAGACGAAGCAGCTCACGTCCACCTCCACGCTCGGCTCGGTGAAGGGGAAGAAGCTGGGGCGGAAGCGCATCTTCACATCCGGCCCGTACAGCCCGCGCGCAAACTCGTGCAGCACGTACTTCAGGTCCGCCATCGTCACCCCTTCGTCCACCACGAGCCCTTCGAGCTGGTGGAAGAGGAAGCCGTGCGTCGCGTCCACCGTGTCCGGGCGGTACACTTTGCCCGGCGCAATGACGCGGATGGGCGGCCGGCGGTTCTCCATCGTGCGGATCTGCACCGTGCTGGTCTGGCTGCGCAGCAGCACATCGTCATGCAGGAAGAAGGTGTCGAAGCTGTCGCGCGACGGATGGTCCGCCGGGATGTTCAGCGCCTCGAAGTTGTAGTAGTCCAGCTCCACCTCGGGGCCGAAGGCCACTTCGAAGCCGAGTCGCTTGAAGATGTCCTTGATCGCCTCGATGGTGTCGTTGATCGGGTGGAGCCTTCCGCGCGGGAGCTTGCGCCCCGGGAGCGTGAAATCGAACGCGGGACGGCTGGGCGCGGCGGGGGCGGCGGGACGGCCTTGCAGCGCCTGCTCGATCGTCTGGCGCGCGGCGTTGAGCAACTGCCCGATGATCGGGCGCTGCTCCGGCGCAACGACGCCCAACTGCGAGTACATCTCGCGCAGCAATCCCTTGCGCCCGAGATAGCGCACGCGCACCGCTTCCAGATCGGCCGGCGTGGCCGTGGCCGACGCGGCCTCCGCCACCGCGCGGTCCTGGAGTTCGCGGATGCTTTCGGGGGTGAGTGATCCTTGAGTTGTTTCGCCCATCGTGGAACCTCTAGGGTTTCCTCCCCGTCCCGAGGGACGGGGAGGGTCATCGGACGAATCAGACCGATCCGACGGATCGGACGATGCTTAGCCCAACGCCGCTTTCACCTTGGCGATAATCGCGTCGAAGCCGGCCGGGTCGCTGACGGCGATCTCGGCCATGAGCTTGCGGTCGAGGGTGATGTTGGCCTTCTTCAGTCCCTCGATAAAGCGGCTGTACGTCAGGCCGCGTTCGCGGGCGGCGGCGTTGACGCGGACAATCCAGAGGCTGCGGAAATCGCGCTTGCGGGCCTTGCGGTCGCGCGTGGCGTAACGCATGGCGCGCATGACCGTCTCTTTGGCCGTGCGCAGTAATTTCCTCCGCCCGCCGACGTACCCCTCCGCCGCCTTAAAAATGCGCTTCCTCTGCCGGCGCGATGCAGCGCCCTTCCTTGCTCGTGGCATATGAGTCTCCTTTGATTCAGGGCCGACTACTGCATGCGCAGCAGACGACGCAGTTTCTTTTCGATCTGGGCGTTGTCAATCACGGCCGGCTTGCCAAGGTGGCGGCGCCGGCGTCCGGTTTTGCTGGTCATCAAGTGGCCTCGATTCGCCTTGTGGCGAATGATCTTGCCGTGGGCGCTGATCTTCACCCGTTTGAGCAATCCCTTGTGCGGCTTGAGCTTATGCACGTTGCTGATCCTTTACTGCTGACGGTCCGCCGAAAAAAACGACATCCCCCATCCACAGTTCGCTCCAGTGCGCCCGGGAGCGGCGGGCAAGCGCTGCTATTTTTTCACCAGGACGATCCCCATGCGCCGCCCCTCCATTCGGGGTGGCGCCTCCGCTTTGGCAATGTCCTCCATCTGCGCCATGAACTTGACGAGCACTTCGCGGCCCAGTTCCGAATGGGCCATTTCGCGCCCCTTGAAGAAAACGCTCACGATCACCCGGTCGCCGCGCTCGATGAATTCCCGCGCCTGCTTCACCCGCACCATCAGGTCGTGATCCTCGGTCTTGGGCCGCAGACGCAGCTCCTTGATCTGAGGCTGGTGCTTGTGGTGCTCGTGCTGCCGCTTCTTCTGTTCATACTTGAACTTGCCGTAGTCGATGATCTTGCAGACGGGTGGATCGGCCTCGGGCGAGACCATCAGCAAATCCACCCCGGAGTCTGCGGCCAGCTGGCGGGCCTCCTCGGTCGTCTTGATCCCGAGTTGCTCGCCCTGCTCGCCGATGAGGCGCACCGTCTTGCAGGTGATACGCTCATTGATTTTGACTTCCTTTATGCTCACGAACCTCCCTCAACTCAAAAAAAGGAAACGGATGATTACTGAATACCGATTACTTCTTTTCCGCGATTTCGCGCTTCAGCCGTTCAACCAGCTCTTCCGGCTTCATCGCGCCGAGGTCGCCTTGCGTGCGGTGCCTCAGGGCGACCTGCCCCTGCTCCGCCTCGCGGGCGCCCACCACGACCATGTACGGCACCTTATCCATCGTCGCCTGCCGGATTTTGGCGCCGATCTTCTCGTTGGCCGGAGCGATCTCCGCGCGCAATCCCGCCGCGCGCAGTCCCTTCAGCACGCCCTGCGCATACTCCGCCTGCCCCTCGCTGATCGGCAGCACGCGCACCTGCTCCGGGGCCAGCCAGAGCGGGAACGCCCCGGCGTAATGCTCGATCAGAATCCCCACGAACCGCTCCAGGCTCCCGAACGGCGCGCGGTGCACCATCACCGGCTGATGCGGCGCATTGTCCGCGCCGATGTACTCCAGCCCGAACCGCTCCGGCAGATTGTAGTCCACCTGCACCGTACCAAGCTGCCATTGCCGGCCGATGCAGTCGCGCACGATGAAGTCGATCTTCGGCCCGTAGAAGGCGGCCTCGCCCACCACCTCGGTATAGGGCATTCCGATGTTCTTGACCACGTGGCGCAGGTTCTCCTCGGCGCGCGCCCAGTTCTCCGCCGAGCCGACGTACTTGCCCGACTCCGGCCCGCGCAGGCTGACGCGCACCACCACGTCGGTCAGTCCCAGCGTCTCCAGCACCAGCTTGGTCAGCTCCACGCAGGAGGCGATTTCCCCCTCCAGCTGCTCCGGCGTGCAGAAGAGGTGCGCGTCATCCTGCGTGAATCCGCGCACGCGCACCATGCCGCCCAGCTCGCCGGATTGCTCGAAGCGGTACACCGTGCCGAACTCCGCCAGGCGCACCGGCAGGTCGCGGTAGCTGTGCTGCGAGGCCTTGTAAATCTGGATGTGGTGCGGGCAGTTCATCGGCTTGAGCAGGTAGCCGTCCACCTCCCCCTTCTCCATCCGGTTGCACAACTCGCCGCAGGAGCATTTTTCATCCGCCAGTTGCTTCATCGTCTCGCGGTCGATCAGCGGCGGATACTGCGAATCCTGGTAGTACGGGAAATGCCCGCTGGTGCGGTACATTCCCAGCCGGCCGATGTGCGGGGTGTACACGACATCGTAGCCGCGGCTCAGCAGCTCGCGGCGGATCCAGTTCTCCAGCTCCATCCGCACGATCGACCCCTTGGGCATCCAGAGCACCAGCCCCGGGCCGACCACGTCGGTCAGGTGGAACAACTCCAACTGCTTGCCCAGGATGCGGTGGTCGCGCTTCTTCGCCTCCTCCACCTGCGCCAGATGCGCCTTCAGCGCGGTCTCGTTCCAGAAGGCGGTGCCGTAGATGCGCTGGAGCATGGCGTTCTTTTCATCCCCGCGCCAGTAGGCCCCGGCGATGTTCAGCAGCTTGAACGCGCCGGCGAAGCCCGCGCGCGCCAGGTGCGGCCCGCGGCAGACGTCGGTGAATTTTCCGCTCTCGTAGAAGCTGACCGTGTCCCCTTCCAGCCCTTCGATGAGTTCCGCCTTGTACGTCTGCCCTTCGGCGCGGACGCGCGCGAGCGCCTCGGCGCGCGGCATCTCGAAGCGCCGGAAGATGGCGTTTTCTTTCACGATCCGGCGCATCTCCTCCTCGATCCGCGCCAGGTCCTCCGGGATGAGCTTCTGCTCCATATCGAAGTCGTAATAGAACCCGTTCTCGATGGCCGGGCCGATCGCCAGCTTCACCTTGGGGAAGAGGCGCATCACGGCGTCCGCCATGATGTGCGACACGCTGTGGCGCAGCAGTTCCAGCGACTCGGGGGACTCCTTGGTCACGAGCGTGAATTCCCCTTCGACGGGGGCGGGGGTATAGAGGTCCAGCATGGCGTCGCCTGTCTTGACAGCAACGGCGCCGGACTTGGCGGCGATGATGCGCAGGGATTCGGCGATGGGCCGGCCTTCGGGGATGGTGTGGCGGCTGCCATCCGATAGAATCAGAGTAGGCATTGCTTCCCTAGTTTCCTTGTATTCAAGGTGTTGGCCGCCTACGGGACAGGGATTCCCCGGTCGGCGGCATCCGCCCGCTTCAACGGCTCACCATGAGCGAGCGAAGCGAGTCGAATGGTGGGCGATACTGGGCTCGAACCAGTGACCTCCAGCTTGTCGAGCTGGCGCTCTAGCCAACTGAGCTAATCGCCCCCAGGCTGCCATGCAGCGCTCAGAATAGTAACAGATAGGCCGCCGGGGAGTCAAACGGCGGAACGGCAATGACGAAATCCGAATGACGAATGACGAAGAAACGTCCCATCATGGAGCGCATTGCGCGTTTGGGGCCTTCCTTCGTCATTCGGGTTTCGTCATTCGTCATTCCTCCGCGAAGCGGAGCCCGCCCCTCTTGCTATCCGCCCCTTCCTCGCGCATAATGGCCGCACGGACACCTTAAGAGGAGCCCCTTCGTGAAGGCGATCTTTCTGTCGGACGCCCATATCCGCGACCACGAGGACCCGAACCTCCCGCCGCTGTTGGCCTTCCTCGATACGCTGCCCGGCGAGGTTGAGCGGCTTTACATCGTCGGCGACCTGTTCGACACCTGGTTTGCCTTCCCCCGCGCGGTCTTTGACGAGTATGTGCCGCTGCTGGGGGCGCTGGAGCGGCTGCACCGCTCCGGCGTCCGCATCATCTACGTCACCGGCAACCACGATTTCGAGATGGGCCAATTCTTCACCCGCATCCTCCAGGCCGAGATACATGAAAGCGAGTTCACCCTCGAAACCGACGGCCGCCGCGCCTACGTCGCCCACGGCGACATGGTCAATCCGTACGACCACAAGTACCGCCGCCTGAGGCGCATCCTGCGATGCCGCTTCACCCGCTGGCTGGGGCGCAGCCTGCCCCCCTCCTGGGTCTGGCGCATCGCCCGGCGCATGTCGCACGACTTCACCGGCGAGGAGATCGCCCGGACGATGCCGCTCAAGGACATCTTCGACGAGTTCGCCCGCGCCAAACTCTCCGCCGGCTTCGACACCGTCATCCTCGGCCACCTGCACCTCCCCTCGCTGACCCGCCGGGAGGGGCGCGTCTACGTCAACCTCGGGGACTGGGTCTCCCAGCGCACCTTCCTGCGATGGGATAACGGCGAACTCTCCTTCTGGCGCTGGGACGCGGCGGCGAAGAGAGAGGAGCGAGTGCAGAATGCAGAGTGCAGAATGCAGAGTGCGGATTGAGCAAGGGCGTGACACTTAGTGGCAAGAAAGCATCTGCTGTGAGGCAATATGTCATCCGTGACAACTACTGACCTGAGCATGTCCCTGCAGCAACTGGCCACGTGCATTATCCGGCTTGTTGTTGAAGCCAAGACCAATGGCGAGATTAAACCAACGGAGGAATCGTACTACCAAGTGAAGTTCAAGGGGTTTCAGTACACGAGTGATGGTCCCAAGTATGAGTCAGCTCAGGGCAGCGACACACATAGGCCGACTTGGTACTATGCGCCTCCTTCCGTATCTGCTGCCGTTCAACATTTGCCCCAATACGGAATCACCATCAATCTGCTAACAGCGACTATGGGAGATGGCGCCAAAGCTACCTCTTATCTTGAGCAATTTACCAATGGCGTCATACGTCATGGCGTGCAAACTGATCCGATCACGAACAGCGTTCTTGAGAATATCGTTCCACGCTTCTTGAAGGACGTGCGAGGTGAGGCACAGGAAGCCATCGCTGACGCGAAATTGGAGGGAGTTGTCGTTGGCCTGCCTGAAGCTGCATTTGAAGCCGAGAGGGCGCGTGTTTTGCTGCGGCAAATCTGTCTCGCTGACATCGAGAAGGAGCGACCTCTTGTTCCATTCCATCCTTCGTCTCCATTTTTGGACGTACCCACAGCAATATTGAGAATTCAGAGGCAGGTTCATGATACGGGTGAACTGCAACGGGAGGTCGCAAGAGCCGTTTGCATCTTGCGGCTCTTTCGCGTGAGCAGCGCGCGGTGCTCAAGTTTCCAATGGACGTCCGATAGTATCATAGGTTTCCGCAGCGGAACGTTTTACGAGGCACCACGGTTCTCGGCACTTGAGAAAGCTTCATTGTCGGAGAAAGATCTCGCCCAAATGCCAACATTCTGGCGAACTCTCGCGCCGAGAATCCCAAGGTCGTTCTTTGACCCAATCGAGAAGGAGACCGGACCCACGACGATTTCCTTTCAGCGATATTCTGATGCATTGTTGCTCAATAGCGGATTTGGGTCTCGTGTCGCCAGTGCGGTAATGGCGTTGGAGGCCCTCTTTCTTGGAGACGGTGAGACGCAGGAAATGACCTATAGACTCGGAATGCGTCTTGGCGCACTGATGAATGCGTTGTCCCTTGACCCGGTACGCTCCTATAAAGTAGTGAAGACCGCATATCCGATACGTAGCCATTTTGTCCACGGTAGCACGCAGTCGGCCAGTGTTATCAAGAAACTCAAATCGCAGTTCGGAGGCGGGGATGTATTCATGCGTGCTTTGCTCGAGGAAGTGAGAACCTCTATCATCTCGTTCTTATGCCTCCAAATGGACAAGAAGAAGTTCCTTATACTTCTGGATGAAGCGATGCTTTCAAACTCTCATCGTTCAAGACTATTTGAATGCGTTCAGAATGCAAAGACTTTACTGAAACCGTTCGAGGCCTGATGCGCCAACCTCGCAACGGCTCGCATCGGTCGGCGTTGGCCCATCTCATGATGCGATTCAAGTATGGCCAATGGAGGCCAAGCGGACTCAGGGGGAGTAGCCCTATGTGAGCCGTTGAGGGCCGCCCCCCCCTTGACCTGCAATATACAAACATTGTATATTGCCTGTGAAAGGGAGGGTGACCCCATGAGCAACGTAACCGTCAATATTTCCTTCCAGGGCGCGCTGCTGGCCGCCATCGACGCGGAGGCGCGGCGCGAATCGCGATCGCGCTCCGAACTGCTGCGCGAGGCGGCGCGGCTTTACGTCCGCCGCCAGCGGCAATGGGAGCATGTCTTTGCCCTCGGCGACCGGCAGTCGGCGCGACTGGGGTTGACCGAGCGCGATGTGGCGAAGGAAATTCGGGCGGCGCGCGCGCGCAATCGGAACAGCGCATGAGGGTGGTCTGCGACACCAACGTCCTCGTTTCCGGGGTGCTTTTCAACGGCCCGCCGCGCCGGGTTCTTGTCATGGCCTCGCAGGGCCTGGTCACGAACTACACCTCGCCCGCCCTGCTGCGCGAGGCGGAGGATGTGCTCCTGCGGCCGAAATTCGGCCTGCGTCCGGAGCAGGCCCTTCGCATCATCGCCCTCTTCCGTGAAACGTTTGAAATCGTCACCCCTTCCGAGCGCGTCCACGCCGTGCCGTCCGACCCCGCCGACAACAGGGTACTCGAAGCGGCGCAGGCGGCTGCGGCGGGAGTGATCATCTCGGGGGACAAGCATCTCCTCGACCTTGGGGAATGGAAAAACATCCGCATTCTCTCCCCCGCGGCGTTCCTGCGCCGGTCGGCGGAAACCCTCCCATAGCGACTCCGGCGCGCCCGGCCGCACCTCCATTTTGAAAGCGGCGCGGGTTATCCCCGTCGACAAGCGCAGGGCCGCTTGTCGAGCGCCTCCAAGTCGAGCGATGAGCAACGTCGAACGACAACGCGCGATCACCGTGCGTTCCTTCCGCTCTCTTTCCTCCGCCTGCGGTCCCGGGCCTGTCGAGGGAATCCTCCGCGTCCCATCGTTTCTCCACCCAAGGTGATATGCCCTCCTGCCTTCAGGGCAAACGCGTCTAAATAATGACGCGTCATTGGCATGCCCTGGCAGCGACAGCGTCTATGGAGTGCGCCGCCATAGGCGGCGCTTTGGCTGCGCCGGGGGCGAGGGTCCGAACCGACAGGCCCACCGCATGATCAAGTCTCCACCAAGACAAAGCGGCGTCGTTGCCGCCGCAGTCCATAAGCGGCCTCGTTCCGCGCCATCATGCCGTGCGCAGCGTCAAACGGGCGGACAGGGGAGTTTAGATGCGTTTACCCTGATCCTGCGCCCTCAGGGGCTTGACACTCAACCGCCGGACTGCTATTTTTGCCACTTGCGCCCGCCACTGGCGCGGGTTCCAACCGTTAAGCCTCCGAGATGCCATGTTTGAAATCACACTTTACGATGCCACGTTGCGGGACGGCGCGCAGTCCGAAGGGATCAACTTCTCCGTCGAGGACAAGGTGGCCATCGCCGTGAGCCTCGACGCGCTGGGGATCGACTACGTCGAAGGGGGCTACCCGCTGAGCAACGAGAAGGACATGGCCTTCTTCGAGCGCATCCGGCGCAAGAAGCTGCGCCACGCGCGCATCAGCGCCTTCGGCTCGACCCGCCGCGCCAAACTCACCGTCGAGACCGACCCCGGCGTGGCCGCGCTGCTGGAAGCCCAGACGCCCGCCGTCGCCCTCGTCGGCAAAAGCTGGGACCTGCACGTGCGCGACGTCCTTCGCGCCAGCCTGGAGCAGAACCTCGCCATGATCGCCGACACCGTCCGCTACATGAAGGGACGCGGCAAGGAGGTCATCTACGACGCCGAGCACTTCTTCGACGGCTATCGCGGCAATCCCGTGTATGCCCTCAAGACGCTCCGCGCCGCGCGCGAGGCCGGCGCCGACGCCATCGTCCTGTGCGACACCAACGGCGGCTCCCTGCCCGGCCAGGTGCGCGAGATTGTCGCCACCGTCATGAAGGAAGTGGGGGGCGTCGTGGGCTTCCACGGCCACAACGACTCCGGCTGCGCCGTCGCCAACTCCCTGGCCGCCGTCGAGGCCGGCGCCACGCACGTGCAGGGGACCTTCAACGGCCTCGGCGAGCGCACCGGCAACGCCGACCTGTGCCAGATCATCCCCAACCTCCAACTCAAGCTCAAGCGACGCTGCCTCCCCGATGAGAAGCTCCAGCGCCTCACCGAGACCTCGCGCTACCTCTACGAGGTCGCCAACCTCGCCCTGTCCGATTCGCAGCCGTACGTGGGGCGCGGCGCCTTCGCCCACAAAGGGGGGCTGCACGTGGACGCGGTGCGCAAGAACCCGATCACCTACGAACACATCCCGCCCGAATCGGTCGGCAACGAGCGGCGCGTCCTGCTCAGCGAGCTTTCCGGCTCCGCGACGATGCTGGACAAGATGGAAAAGTACCAGCTCGCCGGCGACCCTGCCCTCAACAAGCGCGCGCTCCAGGAGATCCAGAAACTGGAGAACCTCGGCTACCAGTTCGAGGCCGCCGAGGCCTCCTTCGTCCTGCTCGTGCGCAAGATGCTCGGCAAGGAAAAGCGGTACTTCGACCTCATGGGTTTCCGCGTCATCGTCGAGAAGCACGGCCCCGAAGCGCCGCCGATCACCGAGGCCACCATCAAGATCACCGTTGGAGGGGAAGAGGAAATCACCGCCAGCGAAGGGGATGGCCCCGTCAACGCGCTGGACGGCGCGCTGCGCAAGGCGCTGCACCGCTTCTATCCGCACCTGCGCGAGATGCAATTGGTGGACTACAAGGTGCGCGTCATCAACCCCACCGCCGCCACCGCCGCGCGCGTGCGCGTCGTCATCGAGAGCCGCGACAAGAACGACATCTGGGGCACCGTGGGCGTCTCCGAGAACCTCATCGAGGCCAGCTGGCAGGCGCTGGTGGACAGCGTCATGTACAAGCTGATGAAGGATGAGGAGAAGGCGGGCACGGCGTGAATGATTGAGAAAAAAGGGGCGTCACGCGGACCCTTCGGCCACGAGCTCAGGGCCGAGTGGGCCGCGGAGATGCGGAGAACTGCATTTCAGGGCAACAGAAACGAGGACGGAGTCTCGACGAGATCGCAAGTGACCGGGGGATGACCGCAAGGGGGAAAATGGGTTTGTGTCCCCGGAATTCTCGGGAAGAAGGGAAAATGGGTCGCGTGTCACCAGATATCTTGGGGGAAGAGGCAATGCGATTCCTGACAGCGGCAGGCGTGTGCGTTCTGGTGATGTCTCTTGTGGCCTGTGACAAGTCGGGAACGGAAGCGAATGACAGGGGCTCCGTTCCCGCCAATGTCTCTCATGAACCTGCGGCGACGCCTTTGCCTTTCAAGCCCGTGAGTTGGAATGCCCCGGTCAAGCGATGGAATCTTGACGTTGCGACGGATTTTACCGTGAGGAAAGAGAAAGACGGCAGTTGGAAATTGTCGAACGGTTATGAGGGGTGGCCTGGCTCGATCGCTTTAATAGACGGCTTGGACATTCGGCAGGGGGCGGTGGAATTTGAAATCAAGGGTAGCGATTGTCACGCCGGGGTCCTTTCAGCAAGCGGCGTTGACGCCGCGAAGATTGCCCCGCTCAACCTGAAAGCGGATGAGCGGTGGCACCGCGTTTCTATAAAGCAAACAGATGACGGAGTTGCCGTCACGCTTGACGGCAGTGACTTGAAGACCGGTAGACCTGTTCACAATGTAACAGATATTTTCACGCCCTGCCTTAATTTGAAGCCGGGTCACGAAGTAAACGTCCGGCAGCTTCGACAGGCGACCGATGGCCAAAGCAGTGCAATCAATTCAGCCGCTTCCACGAAAGCGGGCAAAGCCGTCCAATCTGGAGAGGCCGAGAGCCCGGATGCGACGGTCAAAGACAAAGACGCAGAAACGAGCGAGGTAGAGTTGAGAGGGAAAGAATTGATTGCTTGGAAACTCGCTTTTCAAGCAGCAATTGAGGAATTCAACAAGTTGGCGAACAGAATCTCGCCAGCTCCAGGGATGCGCTTAAGTTTAGGTCCGACGATCCCTAAAAAAAGGCTTATGATGAAAACGCCAACGGGTGATTACATATTCACTTTCCTAATGACTGGTCCAGCGGAGCAGTTGATTCAAGTGCCGGTTACGGATTTAGGCAACTCTTTTCAAGTTGGTCGTCCAATGCATTCCTCATGCTCCGATGAAGAATTCTTAAAGAAGTTTGGGCCTGTAGAAGGCGTGGGCATTGACTGGTCGGCGAAATGATCGCCAATGTGCCCGTGCGATGGACCTGGTTGTTCTATGAAGATTAGGCGCAAAGAATGGAACTACACGACTACGCAAAAGTTGGGGACGCTGAGAGTGTTCGAACTTGGCTTCAATCTAACCCGAATGATGTTGATTGCCTCGATAAGGACGGCTGGACGCCTCTCACCTTAGCTGCCCTCCATGGACATTTCACTGTTGTTAAGGCACTCCTTGATAGCGGTGCCAATGTCAACCAACCGGCTGACTGGCAGACAGCAACGGCTCTGCATTGGGCTGTCCGAGAGGGACACGTTGAAATTGCTAAGCTGCTTCTAGACGGAGGAGCCAAGGCTCGCACACAGGCCGTGAATGGCGTCTCTCCTCTACATACCGCAGCAAGATACAGCAAGCTTGAAATTGCAGGAATATTGCTGGAACGAAAGTCGTTTGTTGATGCCAAGGACAATGACGGCCTGACACCTTTAGACTATGCGTTAGCGCACAGCAGCGCAGAAATGGTCGCTCTCCTCTTGTCCCACGGAGCTAACGTCAATAGCAAGACCGAATTGTGTGTGACACCCCTGCACTTTGCGGTAAGACGCAAAGACCCTAACCTTGACGTGGTCAGGTTACTGCTGGATCACGGGGCAGATGTTTCAGCGCGAGACAGTTCAGAGCGAACCCCACTTGATGACGCCAAAGCGACAAACAAGACGGGGATTGTCTCAATTCTTTCGTCGCACGTTGGTGGTGAGAATCGTTGATTGCGAGTTCGGGACACGACCTAACTAAGGATCTCATCGTGCCAGCCCCCTGCCTCTGCGGCCATGCTTCACCTTCCTTCCTCCCGACGTGAACCCGAGTTGGTTTCGCGCGGAGTCAAGGCGTCTTCGGGAAGAGCGTCCACCGTGTCCGCGGCGATGGGCCTTGCCGTCCTTGCCCTCTTCTTCCGTTCTTGGCGTACTTGGCGGTCTTGGCGGTTGCCACCGCTGTAGTTGCCGTTCCATCTGGCGCAGGGGCGGCGTTTTCATTACAATATCCACGCTGCCTCGTTGACTGATGCCAGGAACTCCGGAGTCGCCGAATGACGGAAGAATCGTCTCCCCTCGCCACCCGTTACGACGCGCTCCCGGTGGAGGAGAAGTGGTACCGCCACTGGGAGGAGCGCGGCTATTTCCACGCCGACGCGCGGGTATTCCGGGGACACAAACCTATTTATGCTTGACAACGGCGTGGCCGCAGCGGTGCGCCGCGCCACATGCACAGGGCGGCCATGCG
Source organism: uncultured Planctomycetota bacterium (assembly GCA_903901045.1). Classification (GTDB taxonomy): domain Bacteria; phylum Planctomycetota; class Brocadiia; order CAIUPP01; family CAIUPP01; genus CAIUPP01. The sequence goes on along the minus strand of CAIUPP010000011.1, from coordinate 4,940 downwards.
GCGCCGAGGGATTCATGAAACTGGCCGAGAAGATTACCGGACGGCTGTTGCATCCGCTCAAACCCGGTCGCCCGCCCAAGCGCAGGAAGCGCAAATAGGTTTATGTCCCCGGAATACCATCATTGACAAGCCGCTGGCGGACAACGAGCGGGACTTGAGGACATTTCACCGCTGGGTGCGAGAGGGAAAGCCAATCCTCACCAGCAGTTGCATGCGGTACGCAAAAGAATTCATCGCTGTGCGGAAGAAGCTGGCCTCCGTGGGCGAGCCGCGCTACCTCTCGATGTCCACCGCCAAGACGTGGGAGCGTTACGGCATCCACGCCGCCGAGGGTCTCTACCCCATCCTGGGGCCCGGCTTTCTCTCCGTGCGCAACAGCGGCAGCATGCACCGGAACATCGTCCACTGCAAGCACCAATGCGGCGCGGATGTGGTGTTCATCGCCAACAAGGACATGTACGGCGGCTTCTGTCGGCTGTCGGTCATGGGGACGAAGGGGGCGATGGATGTCCCCTTCAAAGACACCTTCTTTGCCTTCAAGTCGCAACTCCAGGCGTACGTGCAATTCCTCCGCACCGGCAAGCGACCTTTTCCATGGGAGGAAACGGTGGAATTGATGAAGACCATCATCGCCGGCATTCGCAGCCGCGAGGAAGGGGCCAGAGAAGTGTTCCTGAAAGAGGTTCAGGTATTCCGGGGACATCTATGAGCAAGCCAGTCAAGTCGGAAACGGGACGATAGCGGGAAATCCCAAACATCTATTCGGCGTCGTCGGTTTTGACGCGCCATGCGATTGAATTCGCGGTATTCCGGGGTATTCCGGGTATTCCGGGGTATTCCGGTATTCCGGGGACACAAACCTATTTATGCTTGACAACGGCGTGGCCGCAGCGGTGCGCCGCGCCACATGCACCGGGCGGCCATGCGGTGCCGAGGGATTCATGAAACTGGCCGAGAAGATTACCGGACGGCTGTTGCATCCGCTCAAACCCGGCCGCCCGCCCAAGCGCAGGAAGCGTAAATAGGTTTGTGTCCCCGGAATATCCCAGGGGGTGTTCAACGGAATGGCATTGTTTGTGGCGCATACCAAGCTGGGACCCTTTTTACACTTTATGTCAAAGACGGAGTTGTGGTTGATTGGACCAGTGAGCCTTACTTGAAACGTTAGCGGCCAGTGCATTGCCACCGCAACGCATTAGGCCCGCACGTCAACCGCGAACGGCCCTCTTCTTCTCTGCCGCCACCTTGCACATCCGGGATATCTGGGAACGCACGACCTGATTCACCGCCTATAAATTTCCAACGGAAGATGTGGGCGCACAGCGAATGACGATAATCGCGGTGCCGTACTCGCTCATTCGCCAAGCGTCCGCCGCAAATCATCCGTCTTGCCGTGAATCATATCCCTGTTATCCCCGTTATCTTGTCCCCAAGCCGTTTCTCTTTGCGCTGCCGTTCCGTCTGGCGCAGGCGCGGCGTTTTCATTACAATATCCCAGCCGCCCTCATGGACTGATTTTCAGGAACTCCGGAGTCACCGAATGACGGAAGAATCGTCTCCCCTCGCCACCCGTTACGACGCCCTCCCGGTGGAGGAAAAGTGGTACCGCCACTGGGAAGAACGCGGCTATTTCCACGCCGAGGCGCGCGGCGGGGGAGCGCCGTTCTGCATCGTCATTCCGCCCCCCAACGTCACCGGCGCGCTGCACATGGGGCACGCGCTGAACGAGACGCTGCAGGACATCCTCGTGCGCTGGCGTCGCATGCAGGGGCGCAACACGCTCTGGATGCCCGGCACCGACCACGCCGGAATCGCCACGCAGAACGTCGTCGAGCGCGACCTGGCCAAGGAGGGGAAGCGCCGCGGCGACCTCGGGCGCGACAAGTTCATCGAGCGGGTCTGGGCGTGGAAAGAGGAGTACGGCAACCGCATCATCAACCAGCTCAAGCGCGTCGGCAGTTCCTGCGACTGGGAGCGCCAGCGCTTCACCATGGATGAAGGGCTCTCCCGCGCGGTGCGCGAGGTGTTCGTCTCCCTGCATGAACGCGGCCTGATCTATCGCGGCAAGTACCTCATCAACTGGTGCCCGCGCTGCACCACCGCCCTGGCCGACGACGAGGTGGAGCATGAGGACCACGAGGGCTCGCTCTGGTACATCCGCTACCCGTTCAAGGCGGAGCCGCGCCTCTTCATCACCGTGGCCACCACCCGCCCCGAGACGATGCTGGGGGATACCGCCGTCGCGGTCAACCCGAACGATGAGCGGTACAAGGAGTTCATCGGCCAGACGCTCCTGCTGCCGGTGGTCAACCGCGAGATTCCCATCATCGCCGATGAGAGCGTCGACCCGGAGTTCGGCACCGGCGCGGTGAAGATCACCCCCGCGCACGACCCGAACGACTTCCAGACCGGCCTGCGCCACAAGCTGCCGCAGATCAGCGTGATGAACGAAGACGCCACCATGAACGCCGCCGCCGGCGAGTTCGAGGGAATGGACCGCTACGAGTGCCGCGAGGCGCTGGTCGAGGAGTTGCGCAAGCTGAAGCTGCTCGAAGAGACGCGCCGCCATCAGCACGCCGTCGGCCACTGCTACCGCTGCCACACCGTCATCGAGCCGTACCTGTCCGACCAGTGGTTCGTGAAGATGCGCCCGCTGGCGGATGCCGCGCTGGCCGCCTCCGCCGCCGGCAAGGTGCAGTTCCACCCCGAGCGCTGGCGCCGGGTTTACGAGTCCTGGCTGGAGAATGTCCGCGACTGGTGCATCAGCCGCCAGATCTGGTGGGGGCACCGCATCCCCGCCTGGCATTGCGCGCAGTGCGGCAAGATCACCGTCGCGCGCACCGACCCCACCGCCTGCGCCCATTGCGGCTCCGCCTCCCTCCGGCAGGATGAGGATGTCCTGGACACCTGGTTCAGCTCCGCCCTCTGGCCGTTCAGCACCCTGGGCTGGCCGGAGAAGAGCGAGCTGCTCGACAAGTTCTACCCCACCTCGGTCCTGGTCACCGACCGCGGCATTATCTACTTCTGGGTCGCCCGCATGGTGATGATGGGGCTCCAGATGATGAAGGAGGTTCCGTTCGACGACGTGCTCATCCACGGCACCATCCTGGACGGCCAGGGTCGCAAGATGAGCAAGTCGCTGGGGAACGGGATCGACCCGATCGAGGTGATCGACCAGTACGGCGCCGACGCCATGCGCTTCAGCCTCGTGATGCTCACCGTCGAAGGGCAGGACGTCAAGCTCAGCACCGACAAGTTCGAGATGGGGCGCAATTTCGCCAACAAGCTCTGGAACGCCTCGCGCTTCGCCATGCTCAACCTCGCCTCCGGCAAGGGGGAAGAGGGGGAATTGACCATCGAGGACCGCTGGATCCTCAGCCGCCTCGAAGAGGTGAAGGGGACCGTCGGCCACGCCCTGGAGGAGTTCCAGCTCAACGAGGCCATCCGCACGCTCTACGATTTCACCTGGCGCGAGTTCTGCGACTGGTACCTGGAAGCGATCAAGCCGCGGCTGGCCGATGGAAATCCCAGCGTGGCGCGGCGCATCCTGGCGCACGTGCTGGACGGCATCCTGCGCATGCTGCACCCCTTCATGCCCTTCATCACCGAAGAGATATGGCAGATGCTCAAGGCGCGCGTCGCGCAGGGGGACCTGGAGTGGAAGGGGGTCGCGTACGCCGAGAGCATCATGATCTCCCCCTGGCCCGCGCCGGAGCCGAAACTCCGCGACCGCGAGGCGGAGGAGACCTTCGCGCCGCTGCAGGACATCATCCGCGCCGTGCGCAACATCCGCAGCAAGCTGGGAGTGGCGGAGCGTCAGCTGCTGAACGTCAGCGCCTCCGTTGCCGATGAAGCCGCCGCCGCGCGGCTTCGCAGCCAGGAACGCATCCTGCGCGAGATGGGGTTCATCGAGCAGATCACCATCGGCGTCGCGCTCCCCAAGCCCCCCGCCTCCGCCACCGACGTCATCGGGCAGGTGCAGGTCTTCGTCCCGCTCAAGGGAGTGCTCGACCTGGACGTCGAGCGCGACCGGCTTCAGACGCGCATCGAGAAGACCCAGGCGTACATCGAGGGGCTGCTCAAGAAGCTGAGCAATCGCAATTTCCTCGACCGCGCCCCCGCCGACGTGGTCGCCCGCGAAAAAGCGCGCTGCGCCGAACTCGAAGAGGAAGTCCGCAAGCTGCGCCAGAGCCTCGCGGAGTTGGATGCCTGAACGAACGGCGAAGGCCGGATGTGCCGAGCCGTCATTGCGAACCGTTCGACGTAGCTCATCGCTCGACTTGGAGGCTCTCGACAAGCGGCCCTGAGCTTGCCGAAGGGGGAGGCGCGCCGCGGGGCGTCGCGCGGTCAGTCCGACCACCGCGCCGACTGCGGCAATCTTCCAGCCCCCCCCCTCGGCGGTTCCCTTAATCTGGATGAGAAGACGCCCCATTTCCATGGTTTCATAATTCCGATCGACAAAAAAGGGAAACTCAACTGCCGCCACTATCTCGGCGACAAGGGCAAACTCCGCAAATTGCAGGACTCCTATGCGGATGCCATGAATTCGCATGGCTTGCAGCGCGGAATCAAGGGAAGTAAGCGCAAACACATTCCTCAAAGAACCCTCTATGAGTGGCACAACCAAGTTCAAAGGCGCGTTACCGAAATCCAAGCTAACATGGACGCGCAGATCGCCGGTCTACAGCAAACAAACACACTGGCTTTACATTTGAACCCCCAAGCGGCCATTGCAAAGTGCTTGGAGATCGTCGAAAACGCCAAAAAGGAAATCGGCGCTCTTGGCGATGCCGCCAAGGACGCTTTGCTCGTCAGACGGGACGCCCTGGAACGCGAGCAACTTGTTCGGGAGAAGAACGAGGCATTGGCCCAAGCCAGCGTCGAAAAGCAACGCGCCGATGCCGTTCTCAAAGAACATGCCAATCTGGTTCGCGGCATGG
>CAIUPP010000010.1 GCA_903901045.1 uncultured Planctomycetota bacterium | reverse complement strand
GGCGCCCTGGCGCATCAGGACTTCCGGCAAGGCGCGCTTGACGCCCTGCCGGACCTTGCCCCAGTCCACTTTCGTGCTGCTGCCGCTCATTCAGTTCTCCTCTGCGGGCAGGGCATACCACCCCTCGGGCAGGTCCATGACACCCGCGACCGCCTGGCCATCCGCCCCCATGACCCACACCTTGGCGTCCTTCACTGTTTCGCGCAGGCGCACCGGCTCGCCGTGGGGGATGTAGATCGTCCGCGCACACCCGCCCAGGCACAGCGTCGCCACAATCAGCGCCGCCGGTCCCCACGTACGCCGAATGCGCTCCTGTAGTTTCCGGCGCAACTGCGGTTGCGGCCGCGCATCCTCCTGACGCGGCGTCGCCTCGGCGATGACAGCCGGGAAGAGGATGCGCAAGACGGCGATGATCAGCTCGACCCAGAAGGTCATTGGGCAGCCTCCGCGGCAGGCTTGGCGAGCGCGCCCTGGACATCGAGGTCGTTGTGGACGATCTGGATGCCCTCCTTCAGCGAAGCCGCCTCGGCATCCGTCGCGCGCCGACCGTTGACCTGCTCGAACGTCGCCAGCACGTACTTCAACGCCCGGTCCAGCCGCGCCATCCCCGTGCTTGCAGTGTCGTCCGGTATCTCCTTCTCGGCGAATCGCACCGCCGAGATGATCGCCCCCTCGTACTTCGCCCACGTCGGCTTGGCGGCGTAGAGCTTGTTGAGGACCCAGAGGATGACGCCCGCCAGCGCCGCGATCCCCGCGGGACTGTTGAGGAGCGTCCATACCAGAGCCAGCACGACCTGAATCTTATCCATGCGATTTCTCCCTTCCTTTGCCCATTGCCGGGCCAGCATGACCGAGAAGTCTGCGAACGCTTTTCAGAACGACCGGCGGGTGCGACCGGCGGTGCCGGTGAAAGTCTTCATACAGCGGCACTTCTTTCGCTTTGATACGGCCGACCAATCCGGTACACTCATCGTGCGACATCAAGGAGAAAGCATTGCAGACCATCAGCATCACGGAAGCGCGCCGGCGGTTCTCCGCAATCATTCAAGAGGTCATGCGGGGCGAGAGTTTCATCATCACCCTCTATGGCAAACCGATGGCCCGCATCGAGCGGGTGCGCAGGAAACGGGCGCAACGCCGATTGGTATGATGGTCGCGTCTCACACTCTCACCGCGCATTCCGCGAATCGGCCGGGCGTCCAGCACAGACTCATCTCCTGAATAGCGCCGCAAACTCATGTCCCTCCGCCCACGGGTGGTTCAGGTTCCTCCAGCGGGGGCTGGCCGGCTTCCATCCAGACCGGGGCCGTGGCGGAGTACGTCGGCTTCGCGGTGATGCTGACGCTCACCGCCTCCTCCAGCGGCTCCTTCCTCGAGAACTTCGTGATCGCAAAGTCGGCGACCAAACCGGTGCCGGTCTCCTTGGCGCCATCGAGGATGGCCAGGCAGATCGCCGTGCCTTCGAAGTAGGCATCGCTGAGCGCGGCGAACCCCTCGTCATCAGGGTCCCACACCATCTCGAACTCCACGCTGCCGGATTTCAGCGTGCCGATGGTCGCCTTCCAGCCGCTGTTGCCGCGCGTGGTGACATCCGCCTCGCCCTTTTCCAGATTCAGGGTGTTGTCCTTGATGTCGGTGAGCTCCGCCCACGCCCCTTCGGCCGCAACGCCCCCGGCTTTGTAGTAGAGCTTGGCCTCCAACCCCGTCCTAACGCCCATGCTGAGTCTCCTTATCTGGGTTACGACCGGACCATCCGGTACGTAACCGTCAATACGCTTGTGAACTGCTGTTTCTCGTGCAGATGCTCCGGCGCATAGACCGGTTTGTTCTCAGTCCCTTTCCACATCGCTGTCCCCATCGCCCGGCGGTTGAGGAAATCGGAAATCTCCTGCACCAGGGCCAGGAGCGGGTCCACCTCCGCAACCGCGGCCGAGGCGACCTTCTTCTGCACGGCCACATCCACCCGGACCTCCTCCTCATCCCTGGCGCGGTCGAGGATGCTACGGGCGATCTCACGCGGCACAACGGTCACGCGCAGATCCTTCATTTCCTCCAGCGTGAACAGCGGCAGCGCCATCCTCTGCGCCGTGAACGGCATGGAGAACTCGTTCCCCTCATCGTTCAGCGCGTCGGTCACGGCCTGCGCTACTGCCACGGTAGTGTGCATTTCAGCCTCCCCATGCCCGGAACGCAGCGGCGATCCCCGCGGTGATCCCCGCTCCGCACAGGAACCATATGACGTGTTGGAACCGCTCCAGCCGGTCCAGACGTGTCTGGATGCCGGGCTTGCCGTTGCCGCGGATCGCCTCATCGAGCTTGTCCAGCTTTCCGTGCATGGACTGGAATTCGCTCTTACAGACCGTTTTGTACTGCTCGGTTTCACCGGTCATGATTCCTGTGTCCCTACGTGCTTTGCGTGAATGCGAAATACTCTTCTGAACGCGTCCGAGTAGCGGAAATGCGGCTCGCCGCCGGGGGCCATGACCTCAAAGAGTTCGACCTTGCCGTTCAGCGCCTCCTTCACCCGGTCGCCACGCGCCGGTTCGCCAAACTGCGCGAGGTCAGCCACCTCTATCAGGTAGTCACGCGCCTCGACCCGCCCGAACAGCCCATAGCCCGTCTCCACCTTGAAGACCGTCTTGCCGACGGATGCCGGGATTTCTTTCTCCAGCGCTCCGCGCGCGTAGGTCACCTGGCGCGATCGGTAGAGTCGGTTCATGGACGTCAGCCACTCCTGGGACTGTTCGAGCAGGTCAGGCATCGGGGATTACTCCGCCAGAAGCCCCGCCGTGCGCAGCGACGCCAGGAGGGCGTTATGGCCGGCCACAAGCGTTGCGAAGTTGGCGCGCAGTTCGGCGACGGTGTAATCCGCGCCGGCGGCGTCGATGATGTCGCCCTGGGCGTCCACCACCCCGTTGGTGTCGTCGTCCAGGTCGGGGACGGCAACGCCGGGAGTGATCTCGGCATCCGCGCCGGCCGGGCCTTGCGGGCCAGCGGGTCCCTGCGGCCCGGCTTCACCCTGCTCGCCGGGGTCGCCTTCCGGCCCCACGGGGCCTTCCGGGCCGACCGCGCCCTGCGGACCGGCGGCGCCGGTCGCACCCGCCGCGCCGAGGATGGCGTGGTCGATGATCACGCGCACCACGGCGTCCGTCGTGGCGGCCGCTTTCACGGCCTTGCCGATGTACTTGTTCGCGCCCGCCTCGGCGTCAGGTTTGGCAACGCCCTCGGCCACGTCCCAGTACAGCCTGGCGCCTGCCGTGATGGAGGTGCTTTCGCCGGTCGCTTTCGGGAAATCAAAGACCCCGGTCACCGCCAGAGCGCCCAGGGTATTGGCCTTGATGTCCAACTTGGCCACGCCGACCATGTCCCCCTGGACGACGACGTCCCCCGAGGCCACGTCGGCCCCGGGGGTGTAATCGATACTGTGTCCGTTCTGAACGAACTTCACCATGTTGCGTCCTCCTTCAGTGTGGAAGAATTGTCCTTAGCCCTGGGGCGCCGCTTCCCCCAGGAACTTCACCATCCCGCGGGTGTCCTGTTCGCGCACGCCCAGGTCGAAGTACACCCGGAACTTTATCCCCAGCGTGTCGAAATCGGCCTCGCCCTGCTCGACGGTGGGGGTGCGACGCCCCTTGAGATAGCCGATCTCGAAGGTGTCCACGATGGCTGGGTCGGCGAAGAGGAACCAGGCCTTGGCGCTGTGCCCGACGTAATGGTCGTTGGACAGGTACGGGCTGGTGACGACCTCCAGCTCCTCGTCGGAGAGGGCGTTGTAGGTGGGGATGCGGCGTTTGTCCGTCGCGCCCACGGCGAAGAGCATCACGGAGTTGAGGATCTCGCGCGCCGTCATCTTCAGGGCGGTCGGCACGATCAGGAACTTCGGGCTGACGTTGATCGGCTGGCCGTCGGTGTCGGTCTGGTCCAGGAACATCTTCACCGCCTCAGACAGCGAGTCGGCCGACAGCGCGGTGTCCGCGCCGGCCTTGTAGTTGCCGTGCGCCTCGGAGAAGAGGTTGCCGATGTTGGCCAGAAGGCGCTCGAAGAAGAGCTGATCGATCTTGCGCGCCGCGCGCGCGCCCATCCCTTCGGGGACCTTCAGGAACGCCCCGAGGTCGTCGTTGTAGATCATCTGCCGAGTCAGGCTGAAGATCTTCCCGAAGGTGCTGAGCTGGTTGGTCGCCTTCTCCTCCGCCAGGGCGCCATGCTTGAGCTCGCCGTCGGGTGCGATCTGCTCCAGGTCGCCCACGTCGGTCAGGCGGTAGCGCTCGGACTCCTTGAAGTCGTTCAGCTCCCCCTCGGAGCAGAGGCGGGTGGCGATCACCGGCTGGGACTGGAAGCTCTTGAGGAGCTTCTTGTTGGCGACGTTGTTGAGGATGCCCGGCAACGATACGGTGCTGAAGCCGGCGCGGATGGTGTCGTTGGAGAAGCGGCGGGGGACCGTGACCCCTTCCATCCTTGCGCACTCGACGAAGAGCTGCTGCATGCTCATGTCGCGGTCCTGCCAGGCCAGCTCCAGGGTCTGAGCGCCGTACTGCTTGAGCATGGCCTCCTCGGGGATACCGGCCCTGAGGCAGAGCGCCGCCTCGATGGTCCGACGATCGGAGCCGCGGGCGTGGCTGACGGAGAAACCGACGTCGGCCTGGGGCCGGTTCTCGCGCATCGCCTTCAGGACCTTCTGGCTGGTCTCCTGGGCGCTCCAGCCCAGGCGGATGGCCTCCTGCTCGATCTTGGGGAACTCCCCGCCGCAGAGCTCCTGGACGGCCGCGACGCGCTCGCGCTCGGCGCGGATAGCGCTCTGGGCCTCCTCCTTGGCGTCGGATTCCGCGGGCAGTTCCTCCCCGGCAGGTTCCGCCGCGGCGCGCACAACAGCGGCGGGTTTGGCCGGGGCCGGCGCCGGGGCCGGCTTTGCGGGGACGGCCGCCGGCACCTTCTCCGGTGTGGCAGCGGCAGGCTTCGGCTCCGCCTCCGGTTGTCTTGGCGGCGCTTCTCCCTTGTCGAACGCCTCGCGCAGTTTCGCGCTCTTCTCGGCATCCAGCCCCTTGGCGTCGATGCCGTGCTGCTCCAACCACTTCTCGAATTCCATGTCCGCACCTCCGTAAAGAGTGAAACTTGCCGCCACTTTCATGCGCGTGGTCGCATCCGCGCCGACGGCAACGACCGAAACCTCCCGCAACACCGACTTCCTGACGTGATAGAAGGGGCCGGCCTGCACCTGCCCGTTGATCGTCCGATTGCCCTTGACCAGTTCGGAGTCCACCACGTCGGCCCCGATGGACAATTGCCAGTCCGCGCCGGCCTTGGCCTGCTCGACGATCCCCTGCGCCATGCCGTTGGTGGAGAGGATTTCACCATCGATCAGTAGCGCAGCCTCCTCCACGCGCGCGCGGACCAATCCCACCCGGCTCCCGGTGCGATTCTCATGGTTGGTCAGCAGCGGCACGTCCTCAGGGATATCCATCCCCGCCAGATCCACTACCACCGGGAATCGCCAGCCCGGCAGCTTGATCTTGCCACCGGAGTAGGCCAGGCCGGAGACGCGCGCCTTGGCTTCGCCCGATGCCGCCGCTTGGATTGTGAGAAACTCCTGCGACATCAATCCCCCTCCGTATCGCCCGCCAATGGTTCTGCCGGTCCGGGTGCCGCAGCCTTGGGAAGGCTCTGCGCATCGTCCAGCCCCAGTTCCTTCATAAGCGCCCGCTCACGCGCGCGCTGGCGAAGCTCCGCCTCCCAATCCTTCCCCTGGCGCGCGTACTCCTGGGCCAGCGTGGTGGTGTAGTTCTTGAGGCGGGTCTCCTGGGCGTTGGCCTCCTTCGCCGGGTCCACGTGCTCCATTCCGTCCCAAAACCACTGATGCGTCGGCAGCAGTCGGCTGGCGCCGGTCAGGGGGTGGTCGAACGTCGCATCGGGGGTCAGGGAGTATTCCCAGAGCCAGGCCGCCAGGATTCGGTCCAGCACCCTCCCCGCGAAGAACGTCTGGTCTACCCGGATGGCCTTGAAGTAGGTCTGGTGGTCGAGCCTTCCGGAGGCGTAGTTGTAGCCGGAGGAATTCCCCGCCGCGACGTTGAAGGGCATGTTGAGGCAGCGGGCGATCTCGTTGAGGATTTCCTTCTTGAACTCCGCATACGTCGTCGTCGGCTGCATCGGTTCCACCTGGCTCATCTTCCATCCCCCAGGCATGGTCAGGAGCATGTTGCGCTCCAACTCGATGGAGTCCATCGGCTCGACGGCGTCCGCTTCCCCCGATGCCGGTGCATCCGTGTAGAGGATGCCGGCGAAATCGGCGGCCGCTTCGGCCGCCGACAGGACCGCCAGGGTGAACCGCCTGAGCTGCGCGAAGAGCGGCAGGGCCGGGGTGATCTCCGGGATGCCCCTGTGCTGGCCGGGCCGCTCCTGGCGGAAGAGATGGACCATGCTGGAGGCCGGGATGTCGGTGATGTCGTCGGTGAAGTTCCAGGTGTTTCCGCCGGGGTGCTCCGTCAGGACGTGATAGACCGAGGGGTAGCCGTAGACATCCAGGCGGATGCCGTCCACTTCGTTCGGGTCGAGAATGTTCCCCATCGGGCTGGTCACCTGGTCCGCCTCGATCAGCCTCATGTCCAGCTTGACGGAGTGGTCCATCCCGGGGTTGTTGACCAGGATCGCGAACGCTTCCCCATCCTGCGCCCTGGCCATGCGCATGGTGCGCAGCTTCTCCGCCAGCGAAACCTCCTGCGCCCACAGGTCAAACTGCCGCTCGACCTCGCGGTTCAGGGAATCGGCCTCCAGGAGCATCTGGAGCCGGGGGCCGGTGCCGATGGTGTCGTTGGCCAGCGTCAGGACGATGCCCCTGGCGTAGCTGTTATTGGCCACCTCGTAACGGGAGCGGTTGCGCAGCGTCCGGCGCACCTCGGCACTGGCGGCGGAGTCCGCCGAAAGCGCGTCGGCGTTCGCCCAATGTCGGCGGTTATCCTCATTCGTGGCGGCCGAATCGAACCGCGCTCGCACACGTACCGGGATGGTGCGCAGGCGCCCCTGGGAATGCATGGCGCTCAGGTGAACCGGCTTCTTCTCAGCCGCGGCGGTCATCAGGAAGCTCCCGGAGGAGAAAACTTGGAGATGTTCAGGCCGCGATTCCTGCGGCGCGTCGCCGCTGCGGAACGCAGATATCGGTCCGATTCGATCACGTGCGGGAGCGGCTGCTGTTTCATCGAGCCGGAGTCGCCGGTAACCTCAGAAGGTTCCTGGGCGGCGTCCTTGATGCGGTCGGTCAGTTCCTTCGCCATCGCACTCTCCACAGAGGGGGCCGCGCCAAGTGCATCCCCATACTGTGTACATATGCGGTAGTTTCGGGAGCTGACCGAAAAATCGGGGTTTGGGGGAAAAATAGTTCCACCAGTGGAACTATTTTGGAAAGAAGGGGGTTTCGAACAGCTAATGGGGAAAGAAGGGCGGGAAGTTCACGGTCAGTTCACCCGTCTTGAGCTTGCGGATGTTCCGCAGCCGGGCATGGGCCAGAAGTTGCGCCTCGTGTTTCCCGGAACTCCTCTTCATGGTGTGTACTGTACTTTGCACAGATTGCGTGCCAGGCAATCTGCGCGAAACGGAGTACATACACTTCGAATGGCTCCTCGGGTTGCCCTAGCGTCAATCGGATTCAGGTACTGCGCCTCCGGGGGGCTTTCGGACACCTAGCGGGGAGAGAATGGCGAGGAGTCCCGCATGCACGCACACGCGATCACTGGGTGTGAATTCCAATGCCGCCGGCCGTGAACCCTGAGTTTCTAAAGCGCGGCCCTAGAATTAACCTTGATTATCTAAAATGGCCGCAATTTGGCCGGTCCCGCTCGTCGAAAGGAGGGGTGAGTCAGGGAAGGGGTGAAACTGCACGACGGCGCAACAAGCGGCGGGCTATCCCGGCGTCCAAGTCAGCTGCTTATCGTGTTTTACAGAGACTGCGTGGTACCTGCTCATTTCCACGGGCCACCGGCAGTCCAGAGTTTCTGGAACGCCTGGCCGTTCGCCGTCGCCAGCGCCGGCGGCATCAGGAACTCGGTGAGCATCTCTGCGACCTCGGACAGGGTCTTTCGCTGGGACCGGAGCAGTCCTTTACGCAAAAACGCATCCCACTGGGACTGCTTGGCTTTGTCCTGGTAGAACTCCGCCGTCAGCGCCAAGGGTGGCGCCGTGGGCAGCGCCGTCTTCCTTCGAGCGAAGGTGGCCTTCAAGGCGCGCGATAGAGACGCGCCCTCGAACTCGAACTGCGCCGCGAACGTCCAGAGGTCGCAGAAGTCTTTCATCCGGCTGTTGGCGATGCCCAACACCACCATCGCCTGAAACTTCTCAGCTACCACCGTCTCGCGTCGATAAGCCAACAGGTGCGGTGGTGGGAAACCCAGGAGAGACGGGAAATCCACCGCCTCTGGCGTGGGGATGAGCGCATCGCCAAATCCCACATCGATCTGTAGCCGAAGCCGCGCCTGGGCGAGGCGGGCAACCAGTTCGACTCTCACGCCGCCGTACGCTTGTTCCTCACGAATCGGAGCCGCCTGGACGCTCTCCGGATCGAACTCCAATCCATCGGGCTCCACCTTTACTTTGCACACGTCCTGAAAGACCGTCTTGAGATGGGCGGCAGTGCTATCCCCTCGTCCCTCAAGGTCGAGGTCGCGGGTGGGGCGATGCGGCTGGTCGTTCCACAGCGAGAAAAGCATGGCCCCCTTGAGTATGAACTGACCGGAATGTTCGGACTGGGTGAGGCGGTAAAGGAAGCGTTCAATGCCATAGCGAGTCAAGAGTAGCTGGAAGTTCTCATCCTTCTGCCGGGACACATTGGTCAGACGCTGGCTGACGGAAGCGGCGATGTTGCGAAGGGGCTTCTCGGTCATGCGAGGGCCTCCAGGTAGGGACGCATCACATTCGCCACGCGACAGACCTTCGCATACCGCCAGAGTTCATCCATCGTCGCCCGCCGCTGTCGCTTGCAGTCTCGAAGGGCTTCCAGGGCAACGTCCAGGCCGATCTTGTTTCGGTACTTGAAGCAATCGGCGACGGTCTTGGCTGGATTGTAGATTCGGACAGCCACTCCCTCGATGGAGTGTTCTTCAATGCCGGAGACCATGGGCTGGCCGGAGAACCGGACAATTCGCAGCGAGAGACCATTGGGCTTGGGGCTTCGAGCTTTGGCCCCTATCGCCAGCCACACCTCGTGAGGAATCTGCGTGGTCATCTCGTGAAAACCAAGAGCGGAGATCAGACAGACGATGGCGTGGGGGACTCGCTTGGCGGCTTCGGCCAGGCTGTGGTTCTGGGTCGCCGAACCGTCGTTCGTCATATAGAGGCCACGTCCGACCCGTTCGATAAAGCCCCGGCGATGGAGTCGCCAGAGGTAGACCTCGGGGATGCCCAGAGCCTTCAGATCTCTGGGCCGGACCATTCCGGTCTTACGTGCCAGTTTCAGAATCCGGTCTGTCTGAGACGTCTTCACGGCAATCCCCTGCCTGTAATGAAACGTCGGAAGATATGTATAACTTCCGACGTTTTATAACAACTGCTGGGCCGTGTCAAGTCGCCCCCATGGGAAAAACCGTTACGCCGCCGGAAAACGGATTACCTCGGACCCTCCCACAAGAAAAACGTTTATGAAAGGCGCACCCAGAGGGTTCATCCAATCCCCGTCTCATAGGTGCTCATGCGTCGTCCGCAGTGGCGACACTCCCGCCTGCGCAGAACCCGTCCACCAGGTTTCGCCCGCCTGTAGACAACGCGCAGGTCCTTGCACCCGCACTTCGGGCACTCCAATCCCCGCTTCTCCTGGCTTCGGCTCTCCTGCATCTACCGCCCCCTTTGCTTTCGGATCTCGCTGAGTCGAATAGGGCGGTTTGGCCTCGCGGACTTCTCCTGCGTGCCCGCCAGCGAGACCCCCTGGATGGAGGCCGCCACGGCGCAGCCGACGATGCCGTCCAGCCAGTGGTTGTCGGACTGGTTCGGCTTCATCTTCCATTCATCCACCACGCGGCCGCGCCCCTCGGTGCGGACCTTGTATTCGGCGGTCAGGTGCTCGGCGAAGAGGCGGTGCGTTTCCGGGTTGCGCCCGAAGAGGGACAGGCATCCCGAATCGCCCATCGGCACCACCAGCCTGCTGTGGATGAAAGATTTCCAGTAGTTGGTGTCATAGATGACGTGGCGCACGGCACGTTTCCCCTTGACGCTGGGGATGCGCCAGTTATGCCCGACGCGCTCGCCGCGCTTCCGCATGTACTCCGAGAAGGGGATGCTGCTGGCACCCACGTACTTCCCGTGGCTGGGCAGCAGGATGGGGGCGTATCCGCTCTGCCTGCAGAATTGGTAGACCACATCAGTGCTCTGGCCCCAGTTGGCATCAATGAGACAGCGTTCGACGCGCATCATCGCGCCATCGTCGCGCCGCCATTCCCTGCCGAGGATGTGGCCCGTGAGCGACTCCATGCCGGCGTAGATTGCGCCCTCCATCCCCGCCCGCGGCGAGGCGCGCTCCAGCGTCCGCCGGGTATCGCGCAGCGTGAAGTACCCCTTCCCCTGGTCCGGCCACGCACCGTAGTCCGCCACGAACCCCGTAAACTCGTCATCCCAGGCCGCCACCACCCAGAACAGCAGCTTCTGCTGGACGTCGATGAACGCCGTCAGGTGCGTGCAGCCGATGGAAAGGAGTCCCCGCTCCATCCCGTTGGTCTTGCCGGCGATGCCATCGGCGGTCAGGACCCCTTCCTCGTTCACCGTGTCCATCGGTTCGTTCTGGTACTCGGCGAAGAAGGCACCTTCGTCCTGAAACTTCAAATTCATGGCATGCTGGATGGCGGAGGCCTCGTCGGGGTTGTACCGCGCTGCCCAGGCGACCGACGCCCCGTCGTCCATCGCCGCCTGGTGCTCACGGTAGAATTCCGTGGCCTTGGCCAGCCCCCGCTCGACCTTCAATTCCGCCGACCGGATCTGTTCGTATTCCGACCAGAGTTTGTCGTTTCTGGGGAACGAGTAGAGCATCTTCGTCCGTTCACCCTGCCAATCCGGATGCTTGTCGCGGTCGAGAATGTTGTCGGCCATGTCGTGTCGGCAGATGACTGTGCAGGGCATGACACCCGCGATCTTCTGCCCCGGCCCCGCCAGGCCCAGGACCGCGCCGGCAAGGACCGCTTCACGGTTCTGGCACTGGGAAGGCGAGCGTGCGGACTCGTCCGTTTGGGGGTCATCAATCACGACCAGCGACGGTCGGGCGCCGCGTCCGTCCGGGCGTTTGTACTTCATCCCGCGGATTCGGCCCGTAATCCCCGCCACGCGGATGATGGCGCCTGAGGCGGCACTGCCCGGGATGGTCGGCAGGACGACCTCCTTGGCCGTCCAACCGATATGCGTGCGCTCCCCCTGGTAGAGCTGTCCGTTGGCGCGGTGGGCGATGCCGTCGAGCTTCTGGATCGGATAAACAGCCTCCGGGAAGTCCTCCAGGAGCAGGTCGTTGGAGTCCAACTCCATCTTGATGCTCTCCAGCATCTCCAGCGCCGATTTCTCGTCGGAGCCGATCAAGCAGACAAACTCCCGGTGCCCGTACAGGATTGCCCAGAGACAAGCTGTCTCGCATAGGCTCGTCTTTCCAGATCCTCTGGGCATTGCCATCGCGAACAATCCGCCGTGCAGGACGGCCTGTTCAATCTTGTGGATGACGCGCAGGTGGTCCGGTGACCATTCTAGGTGAAACGTTTCCGGGAAGTACGCTTCGCAGAACAACCGGAAGTCCCGGCTCGCCCTTTCCTTTCGCTCGGCGTCGACCACCTCCGGCAGGTCGCCGATATCCCGGCCAGCCTGGGAGAGCATGGCGTTGCGCGCACGCGCCGCTTCCTTCATCGCCTCGTAATCGCGCCCCGGCTTCTTGGGCGCCGGGTTGTGGCGCTCCCAGACCAGCCACGCGACGTACCGGAACAGATCCACGTGCCGCCCGTCGCCAATCCGGAATCCCGCGCGATTGCGGTGACGCCGGAGCTGTCGCTCGTCAATCACCGCGCCCAGGGGGGTGGAGTTGAGCAGGCGGGTGAGTTCCGTAGGAGTCAGTTGTCGCGGGTCAATCGGCATAGTCCATCTCCGGGGGAAGTACCTTGGCTTTTCGCCGCGCAGGGTAGATAATGAGTGCCATGCGACTGTGGTCCCTGAATCCAAGCTACCTCGACACGCAAGGGTTGCTCGCTCTCTGGCGCGAGGCCCTCTTGGCGCGGGCGGTCCTTCAAGGCAAGACCGCCGGCTACAGACGCCATCCGCAGTTGGAGCGTTTCCGCAAACATCCCTTCCCCCGACGGGCCATCGCGGCTTACCTCTGGACCATCCACACCGAGGCCCGACGGCGCGGGTACTCCTTCAAACTCCCAGGAAGCAGGCCGCCGGGTCGCGTGGAACGCATCACGGTGACCGCCGGCCAGGTGGAGTATGAGGCGCGACATCTGCTCCAGAAGCTTGAGACGCGCAATCCTGAACGGTTCAACACGCTGCAGTCCCTGAGCGCCTTCAAGACGAACCCGCTCTTCAGAACGATCCCCGGCGGCATCGAGCCATGGGAGCGCGTGAAATAGCGCGTGGCATGCCCGCCGTTCGGTTCCGCCTTCTCTCACCTCAATCGCCACGCGCAGCCTCCCGTCGGACGAGCCATGCGGCGTAGTGAATCAAGTTAATTGTTCCATCGGGGTTTACCGGCGCACCCGCCTCAATATCCCCACGCACCATCTCCTCGGTCACGGGCTTTCCACCCGCCGCCGCCAGAACCTGTTGCATATGTACAACAGTAAGGGAGGTGGGTTGCAGTTTCTCGGTCATGACCTGGACACCCCCGAAAAAGAATCCGGCGCCGAAGTCGTAAGTCCAAAGCAATGCGAAGCATGCGGCATGCGGAATTTGCCAGAGTGCCCTTGCAGCGGGGTAAAAAGAATGGCTAAGTGTGTGTAATGCATTGGTGGACAGCGGGTTACAGGAAGGACGACGCGATGAACGCAGCGCAGAAGAGATGGATGGAACGCAGGAGAAAGGGAAAGGTTTACAGCCTGCCGCTGGGCGCCAGACTCCCGCGCAGGTACGGCCGCGTGACCGTCTACGTCGACGAGAACCTTCTGACGCTTCGCGGCGGCAAACCCGTTGAAGTCGGACGCCGCTACGCCTACGTCGGATGGCACCCGACCAACGGCGAACACGCGATGGTGCGGCAGGGCAAGATCAAACTGACCGGACGCTTCTGAAAGGAAACCATGATGAACGACCTGCACATGAATGGCCAGTACCAGAGGAAGCCGTGGGGCTACATGGGGATGGAGGTCCGCATCTACCGGCCCATCGTGAAGGGGCCGACGCGCATGACGCGCCTGTACGCCATGCGCTCGCTCAAGGGTGTGATCGCGACGGCCAGGACGATGGACGCGCTGGCCGACTTGGCCCGGCGCGAGCACTGGGCTGTGACGTACCGGCACGTGGACGCGGATGGCCGCGAGGTTTGGGTTTCGATCCCGGAATAGGAGAACGACATGAAGACGAAAGAGACCGCCGCTCAGGCGTACCAGAGGAACCAGGAGGACGTCGGCTCGGTCATCGACCTTTTGGAACAGGAACTCAAGATGGCCGCTGAGTACGCGAAGAAGGACGGGGTGGACTGGAGCAAGGTCGGCAGCCTGGCCGAGGTTCGATCCAAGCTGATCGAGACGCTGGCGTTCCTCGCGCAGCAGGACACGGCGTTCATCGAAGGGCACCTCCAGGAGATGCGTGAAAACGGCAGGTCGTAACCGGCGGGCGCGTGCCCGCATTCCATAGGTGCCCGGGCCGCAACGGCGCCGGGCCGAGAAGGAGGACGTACCATGTTGAAGGCGAAGATTCAGATCGGGCAGGAGTACCTGTGCCAGATCGGGCGTAACGACGTGAAGGTGGTCGTGGTTTCGGTCCCGGAGATGGGAAGTATCCTCCTCAAGTCGGTCGGCACGGGCAAGACGGTGAAGATCGCCGATCCCGCGCGCCTCAAGCCGGTGCCCGGTGGGCATGCCGCCAGCAACGCCGGGGGTTCGTCTGTGGCCACCCCGGCAGCCGGAACGCCCAAAGCTACCAAGCCGGCGAAGGGACGCCGTACACGCGAGCAGGGCGCGCCCCAGGCCAAGGAGAAACGCACCAGCCTGATGGATGCCGCTGCGAAGGTGGTCGCCGAGGCTGACCCGACGGACCTGCCGATGGGCTGCAAGAAGATGGTCGAAACGGCGATGGCCAAGGGCTACTGGGCCCCCCTGAAGGGCGGGAAGACCCCCGTCAACACCCTGGCCGCCATGATCCTGCGCGACCTCAAGGAACATGGCGACCAAGCGAAGTTCCGGCGCGCCGAGGAGCGTTTCGGTCGTGGGAAGTTCTTCCTCGCCAAGTAACCCGAACGTTCTCATTGTGCCGTGCCCTCCACAGACACCCCCGCCTCCAACGCGGGGGTGTCTCTTCGGCCACAGACCGGGGTGAGAGTCTTCCAATCGCATCCCTCCTCATGCACGAACTCCGCCCATCGCTTGCGAATCACGTCGCAGTACAGTTCGTCCAGTTCCATCAGGAAGGCATGCCGCCCGGTCTGCTCGCACCCGATCAGCGTAGACCCCGACCCGCCGAACAGGTCCAGGACGTTCTCGCCGATCAGTGACGAGTACTGGATCGCGCGCACCGCCAGCTCCACGGCCTTTTCGGTCAGGTGAATCATGCTCTGGGGGTTGACCTTCTTCACGTGCCAGAGGTCCGTGGCGTTGTTGGGGCCGTAGAATTTATGCGCGGCACCCTCGCGCCATCCGTAAAAGCAGATTTCAAATGCCCCCATGAAATCTTTGCGCGTCAGCACCGGGTGCAGTTTGTCCCAGACGATCCCCTGGCTGAAGTAGAGGCCGTGTTTCTTCAGGAACGGCGGGTAGTTCCCAAGGTTGGCATAACCGCCCCAGATGTAGAACCCGCGCCCCGGCAGGAGCACCCGGGCGATGTTGCCAAACCACGCATCGAGGAGCCGGTCAAACTCTTCGTCCGTGACGAAATCGTTCTCCAGTGGCCGGTCTTTCGGGCGCATCTTCGTCGTCGTGCGATGCGCGTGGCTCGCCTGACGGGCGAGGTCAAAACCTTGGTGGTGTGTCAGACCCGGTTCGCCGAACGATGACAGGCCGGCGGCGATGGCGTTGTTGCTGCGCGGCTCCACTTTGACGTTATATGGGGGGTCCGTGTTTGCCAAATGGACCTTCTGGCCGCCCAGGAGCAGGTCGAGGTCGGCCACGCTCCCGGAGTCCCCGCACATGAGCCGGTGGTTGCCCAATTGATAAATCTCGCCGGCCTTGGAAACGGCCGCGTCACCCGGTTCGGGCACGGAATCCGGGTCGGTCTGGCCGTCCGTCCCGTCCGGGTTGAGGATTTTCGCCAGGGAATCGGCGTCGAACCCCAATAGCGACAGGTCCACGTTCATGCCCTGCAGTTCCGTCAACTCGATCGGCAGGAGGGCCATGTCCCACGTCGCCATCTCCGCCAGCTTGTTGTCGGCGATCCGGTAGGCCTTGACCTTCTCCGGCGCCATGTCGCGAGCAACGTGAACGGGCACCTCCTCCAGCCCGAGCTTTTGCGCCGCCTTCCAGCGCGTATGCCCGCAGATGATCACGCCCTCGGCGTCCAGGACAATGGGCTGGCGGAACCCAAATTCTTGAATACTGCGGGCCACGGCGTCGACGGCGTCATCGTTCTGACGCGGGTTCTTCTCGTACGGCTTGATTTCGCTCACTTTGCGCATTTCGATCAGCATTGACGGCTCCTCTCGGTTATTCCTGGGGTTTCTGGGAATCGGCCCATGCCACTACGTCGCGGCAGAGCTGGATGAACTGTTCGTTCGTCAGGACGCCCTTGGCGCGGTTCACGTCCCGGTGAAGAATCTGCGCATTCCCGATGACGTGTTCCCCGCCATGGGAAAGCGACACGACGTGGTCGAACGCCGCCGTGGCGGGTTCCAGGTTCCTGCCGGTCAACGCGCACCGGAATTCCTGGCGTTCGATCAGCGAGAGGATGTTGCCGGTGGACACGCTCCCCTCGCCAGACTCCCGCTCCTGGGAAAAGCGCTTGACCAGCCACGCGGCATAGGCCACGAGGTCGATGCGCCCGTCTGTGCAGAAAGCGTCCTCGGAACGGGTCCGATGGCGACGTACTTGCCGGTCGTTGATCACGGGGCCCAACGGGGTAGAGTTGAGCAAACGGATCGCGTCCGAATAGCGCAATCGCCTCAAGTCCGATGGCGTTTCGGGATATAGCGGTTGGAGATCATCCCTCTTGACGCCGCCCACGCCGTCCATCGGTCGCGGCGGGCCTGCTGTGACCGCTGCGCCGCGTCCTGTGCGGCGCGTCGGGCGGCTTCCCGCCAAGTGGTCGGCGCGGGTCTGTGATTCCGAACCTGCGGGTGCTGCCGGCTTCGCAAGATTCCCCACGCCTGCACCATGCTGTGCGCTGCGCGGCCCCAGGGATTGCCGAGTATCCTGTGGTTCCTGGCATCCACGGCCAGGCGGCTGCATAAGTCCGATGCCGCCTTCCTCCATTCCGCCTTCGTAGTCATTGCGTGCGCCCTCCATTACCGCTTTCATGACAACCTCCTCCTGAAAAAGTCGGACTGCCGAAAGAAACTGACTTGGATAGTGCTACAGATTCGCGCGCGGTCGAAACGATTCACGGCGGGGTAGTACCTATTGAAATGTTCACGGAATGAACACTGCTGCGGAATGCAGCACTTCGCACGTTGGCCCGCGTGAGCGCCACAGTTCGCGCACGGCGCGTCCTGTTCGCGTGTGGGTACGTGGGCGCGCGACGTGCGGCCCGTTGCGCCCTGAACGCAACTGTGCGCGCGTGGGGTAGCCCGACCATACTGCGGACAGACGGGAGTTTGGTCAGAATGCCTGCCCGCGCTGGTCTGGCTGAACTTCGATGTGACCGCAGTTTGGCCAGAATGCTTACTTGCTCCGGGCTGTCCAAACTGACGCCACTCGTTAGTTTGGTCGGGCTGTCACTTGTTGCCATCGTCATGTCCTATTCCTCCAGATAGGCGCGCAACCCGGCCTTCGTGAAATGGCGCCGTATGCGTTTGACCAGTGCGTCGAGTTGAGCCTGGGACACACGCATGTCGCGGCGCACCTGATCCAAACCGACCTGCCGCACCAGACGGCAGAGCTTCTGCTGGCCCGCTGGAAGCGTGGCGATGGCGCGGGCCACGTTCTCCCGCAGAGACTCCCGGTGCTGGAGCAAGCGGGTGCGTCGCCGGACGCGACGGACCTGGTCGGCCGCAGTGATCAACTGCATGCGCGCCACGCTGCGACCTTCCCCGTCCATCACCACGGCGTTGAGTGAGAATGCTTCGCGTCGGCGGTCACGCATCTGTGCTCTGCGATGCCGGACAAGCTGTCGTGCCTTGCGTTCGATGATGCGGGTGATGAACGTGCTGCGCTGCGCGAGTCTGGGGTTGAATCGCGGCAGTCCCGCGATCACATCGAGCCGCATCTCCTGCTGAATGTCCTCGAGGTCGCACGTCGTGAAGCCGGCCACGCCGACCAGGCGGCGTGAATGGATGCGGATGGCTATCTCGACCTCGTCGTCGAGTGCCCCCGATACGAAAGGGTGGGGCACGGACGCGCGGGTCAGTGGTGTGGGGGGGACGGATGCGATGGACCTGAGGTACGCCTGGTGGTCCAGACGTCCTGTGGCGTAGTTGTAGCCGCGAGTCGTTGGCGCGGTCGCGGGCGATTGGGGCACTGGTGCTTGGGTCACGGGTATGTGGCTCACGGGTGTCGGGTTCACGGATATATTGGTCACGGGCATGTGGTTCACTGGTGCCTGGTTCTCTGACGCTTGGATCACGGACGCTTGGGTCACTGCTGGCTCCTTGCCCGTTGGGTCACGAAATCGTTCAGCGCCACGCGGACGGCGTCGATCTCGGCGAGGTTTGCATCGAACGTGCAGATGGCCACGCGTTCCTCGAATGCGAACCGTTCCTCCTCGGACATGGAGGGGAGTGCGCGAGCGAGATACTGCGCGGCCATGCGATCCCGGAAATCCCCGCGCGCGGCGGGCTGGACCCCCGGCGCGCTGGAAGTGTTCGTGGGCATCGTGTACTGCATCTGAGTTATCCCTCCCGCAACCTTCGCAACCTCACCGCAACCTTTTTTTGGAGGTTGCGCATCATAAGTTCCGTTCACTCCAGCGCTTCAGACGCGACCCGCAACCTTCGCAACCTTTTTGCGTATCTACCCCTCACGTGCACGCGCATGCGCGTGTGCGCGCGCGCATCATTAAGACCAAGAGAAAAGGTTGCGAAGGTTGCGGTGATTGTCGGAAGTGTCCTATCACTGAATGACTTCTGACCCGCAACCTCTGAAAAAAAGGTTGCGCCGAGGTTGCGAGGTTGCGCTTTTTTATTGGAGTTATGACAAGTGGGGGTTTTCAGGAGTGTCATTGTCAGCCCTCCAAGAAGTAGCTGGAGTGGGTGCCGCACCCATATCGCCGGATCAGCATCGTCCCCACGGGAGTGTCGATCCGCCGGCGAAGCAGTGTGCCGAATGCGGTCAGTCGCCCCCGTTCGGTCTGCCGACTCATCGCGCCCTGGAAGCAGCCCACGTCGTCTGCCAGGCACATCAGGTCGGCCACATTGGCGTGCGCGTGCCCGAACCGCGCCGTCCACGCGGTCACGAACGCCTCCCACTCCTGGCCGACGGGGTTGGCCGACTTGCGCCATTCCGACTCGTTCGTGCGCCACTTGTTGAAGCAGTTGGCGTGGAGGATGCCGCCGATGGTCTCGGACCATGACTCGAAGCCGCCGAAGCGGTTCTTGTGCGGATCACGGCCCTTTGCGATCCAGTTCTCGACCATCCCGAGCAGGATCGACAGGATTCGCCTGCGGCTCTGCTTCACGTGGAGGCGCAGGTTGGGGTGAAGGAAATCCCTCCGGGCCTCGGGGTGCGCCGTGCGCGGCTGAAGCTGAATCGGGACCGTGCGCTTGGCGATCTCCCCGGAGCATTCGGTGTTGTTCCCGGAGCCGACGACCGTCAGCGTGTTGGGCAGACAGACGATGCGCGAAGCCCCCAGGATTCGGCCCTGGTAGGTCGTGGCCGTCAGAATGGAGGCCAGAGCCGCGCTATCCACTGTAGGGGGGAGGTTGTCGAGGTGGACGATGGTCTCGCCCTGGAGCAGGAGCGCCAGGAGTCGCTTGTCGCGCTCCTCGTCGCGGTCGGTAATCTGCAGGGCAGGTGTCTCGCGGCCGAGGATGACCCCGCCGAAAACCTCCTCGGCCAGCTTCGTCTTGCCCGTGCGCTCCAGGGGGGAGAGCAGCAGGTGCAGGGGCCGATTGCCGTCAATCGCAGCGGCCAGCAGGGGGGTGAGCAGCAGGCCGATGAAGTTCTGACGGGATGCCTCGTCCTTGAACGGGAAGTCCACCAGGAGTTCGTGCAGTTCGTTCTGGATATGCTCGATGTCGCAGTCGGGTTCCAGGCCGCGTAGTTCCTCCGGCTCGTCGTAATAGACCCCGTCATGCCAGCCGGGCCTGACGCGCACGAAGCCGGGGCCGTAGACCGGGTAATGGACCAAGAGGTCGAGGTCACGCACGCGCGCGTCCTGCTGCGCGCCGGCGGTTACCAGGCCGGCGTGGTCGCGGCTGCAGGGCTTGTAGACCAAGGCGGGCTCGCCCTCCTTGCGTTTGTACCAGGCGGCGAGTTTCAAACGCTGGTCCACCAGCAGCCGCACGCGATCGGCCATGAGTTCGCTCCAGCGTCGGCGTCCGGGCTGGCCGATCAGCTCGCCGGGGAGGTAGCTCTTCCGATAGACGAGGTCAATCGGCAGCGCCGCGATGACCTGGTCGGCGAAGTCCTTGTTGGACTGCTCGACGTACCGGCCCATGTCGTCGGTGTGCGGGCCGGGGATGAGAATGAAATCCGTCGATGCGCCGGACGCGATGGGGGCGGTCGGATGGCCGGGAGAGGCGGATGCCTCAGCCGATGCCGCGGGTGCCGCGGCGGCCACCGCAGCTCTACCGCGCGCGGGGCGCGGCTGGATCGTCCGAGGTTCCTTCACCCCGGCTTCGATGCCGCTGCGGACCGTGGCCGCCGCCTCCCCCTCGCCCAGGCCGATCAGCGCGGCGACGGCGGCCAGTTCGGACTCGACGTGTGCGCGGTCGAGATGCCCGCCGCCGATGAACTGCCCCATATTGAACGCGGCCTTGTTCAGCGTGTCGTTGCGCGTCCCCTCAGTCGCCTGGCGCAGGTTGCGCAGTTCCAGCTTGAGCGCGGTCTCCGCATACCGAGAGGTCGCGTGATTACGTGTGCTCGGCGGGGCCGTCGGCCGCAGCGGCGGGGATTGTTTGCTGCTGCTGTTGGCCAGATCCGCGATCCACTGCGGGAGCGGGCAGGTCGTGTGGCCGTTGCGCCTGGTGTAGGGCTGGTCGAACCCGCTCACGACCGAGGGGGGCGCGACGACATACCCGCCCTCGCCCTTGATGTCGATGCCGGGCCGAATGCCGGTGCGGCTCTTGATCTCGAATCCCGGCGGGTCGAAATACAGGTGCCGCCCGTCGCGGGGCGTGATGGACTCCCAGGTGTGCGGCACCTTCTCGTGCTGGGATTCGAGCTGCGCCAGGGACGCCTCCCCGTCCCCCTTGCCGTGGCGGTCCACGTCCACGGCGATGATGGAGTCCTTCCCTGTCCGGATAGCGACGTTCGCGGTGGGGTGTTCCGTCCACCAGGCGCGGATACGATCCGGGTCGACGCTAGCGTCCTTGAAGCCGTGCGCGGTGATCGGCGTGCGGCCGCCGGGGACGAGGGGAAAGACGGGCCAGCCGCGTGCGGCGTAGGTAAGCGCCGATTCAAGGAAGGCGTTGGGTTGTAGTGTGGACTGTTCTGAGGTGTTGGGATGATCAGTCATTGATTTCTCCGCGCACAGCGCAACGGTAGCGCGATACAATGGAACGGGCGAAACTCAGCCTTGTTCTGGAAATCTCCGGCGGCAATCTTCCTGCGATCTCAGCCTTGTCACACGCCAGGCCGAACTCATCTATTCGGCCCGCCATCAAGTCGGCGTACACAAGCAACAACACGCGGTCGATGCGCTTTACCCTCTTCATTGGGATTCTCCTTGCATTGCTGTCACAATCACTTTCCGATCCCGGACGCCACCTTTCGCGTCGCGGCCTTGCCGGGCGTCCACCGTCTGGTCACAATTCATCCACCTCATAGCCGGCCCGCGTCAGCGCGAGCCGGACGTCCTCGACCGACCGTGCCAGCACATACACCCCGCCGAAGCGCTCGATCATTCGCTGGAAGTTGCGCTGCTCCTCGGTCTGCCGTCCGTCGGGCGACTTGGCCTCAACCTCCAGCCGGCGACCGTCGGGCAAAATGCCGGTCAGGTCCGCCTGCCCGGGCACGCCGAAACGAATCACGCGGTTGCCGATCCGAGCGACGCCGGTGTTGGCCCGCCATATTCGGAGGCCGCGGCGGGTCCCAAACTCGCGCAGAATGTCGTTCTGTATGGATTTCTCGCTCACGTCTGCGCGGCCTCCATCACCCGCTCCCGCATGGCGTCACGTCTGACGTCCTCGACAAACCCCTTCGGCCAGCAGCCGAAGGCATCCTTGTATCGGTATGCCGCCCATCCCGGCTTGAAGCCTTTCAGCGTCGCCTGGCGGACGAACTCCAAATACACCGCGCGCTTTTCCTCGAACGTCGCATGCGCCGGGTCCACCAGTTCGCCAGCCGCCACCACTGGGTAAACGCCGAAACGCTCTTTGAATCGATAGGCGGACCAGCCGGGCTGATACGAGGCGGCCATGCGCTGCCCCTCGATCAGCTGCCAGAACTCCTGTCGATAACCGAAGTCCGCGTCGTTGAACTCGACCAGACTCCCGGCGCCGTGGATCGAGACCTTTTCTCGCTGTGTGGCGGGCTCCGGCTTCCAGCCGCATTCCGGACAACATGGCTCCTGGGGATCGAAGAGAAGCTGGCATGCCTGGCACCGCCTCAGCCGCAGGGGGTCGCTTTCGCCGACACGTTTTGTGCTGTCCAAGCTGTATTCGATCCGGCGTGTCACACGGCCGTGGACGTGGTGGTTTCCCGCGTGATCCAATACGGAGGCCCCGTTCTTGCCGGGGCAGGCGCGCATTATTCGGCCGAGCATCTGGCAATTGCCTACTACCAACACCTTTCCGCTTCGGCGCGTGAGGAGCGTTCCTACGGCGTTCTCGATACACCACACAAGTCCGGTTGCAGGTTTCGCGATCACTATGGGGCGATCTCTGCAAGTCTTTCCGCCAACCGAACGCCAAGTTTGATGCTTGAGGTGGAGAACGTGCAGCGGCTTGTGGTTGGGCCTGTGAAAGGTACTTTGATTTGCGGCCCATCCGCGGGTAACCGCAAGTATCTGCAGCCTGTCAATGAACGAAGCATTCCCTTTGTGAATGTGATAACTGCGCTGTGTCCAGGTCTGTCCCTGTGCCTTGTCTCCGTCTGCGTCGTGGATGGCCTCAAGCAGAATCGCGAACTGCCGTGTATTCAGGCCGAAGAGCGAGGGCGCAAAGTCCTTGGATAGATACGGACCGAGGGCGTCCCAACCCCGTTTGTCGGTATCCTCTCCTCGCGGCTTGCCTTGAGAGATGGTGAAGTAGTGCAGGAGGTAGTCCGAGGCGAACTGTCCTTGTCGGTACGGACTGACCCGTTCTCGCCATTTGAAGCCGCAGCCGTTCAATAGCCGCCTGATCTTTTCCAGGTTATCCGGATACCTTTCGCTCTGGGAGATACTGATTTGTCGCGATCTCAGGTTGATGGACCCGTCCGTCATTGCCCACCCGATGAACCGCACCTCATCATCAGTCAACGGAAGCCCAGGCACATCCTCTACGCCGCTGACGGGAACCTCTACGGTGGATGCCCGCCGTTCGAATATTTCGGCGGCCGAAGAAATCCTCGGCGCCGTCTTGCTGCGATCAAACCTCACGCTCCTCCAGACCATGCGGTGTTTGTCCGTAACGCAGAAATTCATGCGGTTGCTGTCGATGGCGAAGAACCGCTCGTCAGGGGCGGCTGTCCGTAGTAGCGATGCCAGGATCGGCGTCCAGACGATTTTCTCCTCATGCCACGCGGCCACCACATCGGCCGCACTTATCTGCCCATGCTTCTTCCAGCCTTCACGAGTGAGCACCTCGGTCTGTTCGTCCAGACAGTGCAGGTTGAGGCTGGCCGTGGGTCGCGCGATGACCGCCGTCTCCAGCGCCGGCAAATCCCAACCCTCGGTGAGGACCATGCAGTTGCTGACAATGTGAGTTGTCCCAGCGCGCAGGCGGCCGAGGATCGCTTCGCGCTCGGCCCGGGGTGTTGCGCCGTCGAGGTGCTCGGCGGCGACGCCGGCGGCCTGGAACGCTGCGACGATGGCCTGGCTGTGCGCAACATCCACGGCGAAGGCGACGGTGCGCCGGCCCGCCGATTTTTCCAGCCAGGTCTTGACGACGTCGGCGTTCTGCTCCGGGGTGTTCGTGCGCGTGGCCAATTCGCCCACGGCGTAGTCGCCCATGCTCATCCTGACGCGGCGCAGGTCCGGGGATTTCCCCGCGTACACCCGCGGGTCGTGCAGGACGCCTGTTTTGCATAGGTCATCCGTGTAGGCGGCGACGATGATCTCGCCGAAGATTTCACCCAGTCCCCGCCCGTCCAGGCGGAAGGGGGTCGCGGTCAGGCCGACGACCCTGGCGTCGGGATAGTTCTCCAGGACGCGCCCGTAGGTGCCGGCGGGGGTGTGGTGGCATTCGTCAATGACGATCAACCCTGCCGGCGGCATGCTCCGGCGGACGAGTGTCTGGACGCTGGCGACCTGTACCTTCGCCAGCGGCTCGGGATCCCAGCCGGCGATGATGCGGCCGCACCAGAGGCCCAGGCCTTCGAGGTGCGCCGCCGCCTGGTCGATCAGCTCCTTTCGGTGGGCCAGCCAGAGTGTTGGCAGGCCCAGTTCCTGGACAAGGGCGACGGCCATGACCGTCTTTCCTGATCCGGTGGGTGCGACCAGGATGGGCCGCCTGTCGAGGGCGGCCTTCACCCGGTCCACGGCCTGGCGCTGGTAATCGCGCAGGATCAAACGAGCACCTCCAGGATGAGTACGCCTGCCTGCGCCATCTCTCTGGCCTTCTGTTCAATCGCCGCCCATTCGACGGTGATTAGGCCCAGCGAGTGGGCCAGTTCCAGTTCGGCGCGCGCGCCATCTGATTTGGACCAACCCGGCAGCAGCACGAACACATCCCCTTGGTGCATCCGGCGGATGAACTCCCGGTCGCCGGCCAGGAAGAAACTGTCGGGCACGACGCCGTCCATCAGGGCGGAGTTGAGGTGGGGGCAGATCACGGCGTAGCCCATCCTCCAGAACTCCGCCGCGACCTCGCGCGCGCGCTGGATATTCCGGGTGGTTTCGTAAACGGTTGCTGAGCGGTACGGACCGGCGATGTAGGCGATCTTCATGATGTCTCCATTTGTAAGAGGGGCGCGGGGCGGGCCCCGGCGGCGTCGCCTGTGGCGTTGGATCGCCGGCAACCCGCCCCTGCACCGAGGACTAGAACGGGAGTTCCGGAATCTTGCCGGCAACCTCGGCCCACTGCTCCGGCGTCACCTTCTCAGCCTCCTCGTGGCCGCAGACCTCCTTGATCGCGGCGAACCAGGTCTTGTTGAGCTCCTCCTGGCCCGCGCCCTTGGTCCCCGCCCACTTGGTGAAGAGCGCCCAGGTGGCGTCCATCGTGGAGGTGGGCTTCGCCGTCGATGCGGGCGCGGGGGCGGCGGCAGGTGCGGCAGGCGTCTGCGGCGTGGCCGTCGGTTTCGGCGGCGGCTTGGGCGCGCCGGTCGGCATCGGCGCGGGTGCCGGCTTGCCGCCGGAATGGGCGCGCAGCTTATGCCCTAGCCGGGCCAGCATCGCGCGGCGCTGGTCGGGGTCGGCGTGGGTGATTCCGCTGGGCTGCGAGTCGTAGGCGTTGATGAACTGCACGCGGATGCGCTGCTTCCCCTGGTACTCGTCCCAATCGAGGGTGACCTGAACGGGGGGGAGTTCCTTCTGGTCCTCGAACCAGAACGGATCGATCCCCGGCCAGCCGAAGGCCTCCTTGAGCGCCTGGACCTGGAAATCGTTCAGACCGCCATCGCGTTTCTCGATGTAGCAGTAAGCGACGACGTCGAGATCCTCGGCCTCGACGGCACGCCACTCTCCATCGGCATACTCCTCGGTCAGGCCGAAACGCATCACAACGGTGCAGAGCTTGTTGGGACCGGTTGCGTTGACGCCCACGTCCATCACGCGGGCACGGAAACGTCCTTCACGGGTGGCGTGCATCTGCTATTCCTCCTTCGCTTGGGGGTTGCCGAAGAGCGCCGTCCACACGGCGGCGTCGTTCGGATACACGGGAATCGGGTCTGAAAGTCTGCGGCTCTTGGCCATACAATGGGGCATTTCCACGGGCCAAAGGGTACGGGTGCCGCAGCCGTGCCCCTTGCCTTCCTTAACGTCCACGTCGTACCCCAGGAAGAAGACGTGGTCGGCCCACTCCCTGACGCGCAGCCGGATGGAGGCCTTGCCGCTGGAGGGGGATTGAAGCCTCGGCTCGTAGCGCTGCCAGTCCTCCCCCTGGGGGTTGGGGACGTTGGTGCAGCAGTCGTGGCAGATCAGGATCACGTTGCGCCCGGCGCGCACGTGTCGGTCGAGGTCCCCCAGGAGCGTCAGGAAGGTCTCATAGACGTGCTGGTAGCCTTTGCCGAAACCGTAGTCCTCGATTCGAACGATCCGGTTGCCCTTCTCATGCGGTACGTTGGCGATGGTCCAGGCAAGCGCGAACTCCTCGGCGCGCGTCGCGCTGTCGATGACGAGAGTGCGCACCTCGTCCCATCCGTCGCCGTTGAGGACGGCGCGCAGGTCGTCCCATGACTCGACCCCGCCGATCCGGCGCGAATTCTTGGGCTGAAGCACGGCGTGGGAGTCGTCCAGATCGAAACTGGCGACCGGGCCCGGTGCGAGGTCGGCCAGGGTCGTCTTGCCCACGCCACCGGGGCCGTACAGAACGATCCGGTGCCCGGCGTGCGGGGCGGGTTTCTCAAAACACAGGGTGCGGCGGTGCGGCGTCGGCGGCTGCGGGGCGCGCGGAGGCGCTGGGCGCGTCAATGTGGGCGGCATACTCATTTCCTTTCAAAGTTCCCGGGATCGTCAAAACGTGTCGTTCATATGCACGGTGAGTCAGCGTCGGTTGGTTCCAGTGCCCTCCTTTGCCTCTTCGGGCAGGGAGAATTGCTCCTCGGTTACGGCGTAGAGCCTGGTGATCGGCTCTCCGAAGAGGAACGCGGACAGCGCCCGCTGGGTCTTGGCGTATCTCTCGCGTCGCTCCACGCGCGACACGCCGATATTGGACTGGAGGTACTGGCGCAGCAGGATGACGCTGGTGCAGCGGCTGTCCGGCACGATGCCGCTGGCCACCATCTTTCCGAACTCGGCCAGCCGGTCCCTACTGACCGTGTAGTAGGCGCGCGCCAGGACGGCGCGGGTCGGCGCACTCGAGACATACCGGACGTTGGGCAAGGCGCCGACCGCGAATGCGATGGCGCGACCGTGCCGGGCCAGCGCGTCGGCCGCTTCGGAGGGGGTGAGTACCACGGGGCCGCTCATCCCGCCCAGCATCGTGCGCAGCACCGCCAGGTCCTTGAGGGTGACTCGGCCGAACCCGCCGCCCAGATGCAGGATGTCGGCGAGGCTCCGGGCCTTCCCGGTGTCGATGGCCATGAGCGCTTCGGGCGGGACGTTGAACCAGACATGCATCCGGATGGGCGTTTCAGCCTCGACGATGGCCCACAGCCGGTGCTGGCCGTCCAGGAGCGTGCCGTCGGGGCCGAACGCGATGCCCTCGTGCGTCAGTATCCAGCGCCCCTCCTTCATGTCGCGCGCCAGGCGGTGCACATAGGCGTCGATCACCGGGCGATTGTTGGTGTTGACCTTCTCCAGCCAGCTCAGCGCCATATCCGGCGTGATGATCAAACAGGAGACGCTGGGCGCCACGACGGTGTTCTTCTGCGGCTTGTTCATCGACCGACTCCTTCAAAATGGGGATAACTCCGCCTTCGGGCGGAAGGATTACGTCTGGTCCGACTCATCGCGTTCGCAATCGCCGACGCAGTTCGGGTCGCCGCAGAGGGTGCATAACTGCGCTCCCGGCCCGTCCAGGTAGGTGGTGAGTTCCGTGGCCAGGGCGCGCGCGAACTCCCGCCCCATGGCGTTGACCACGGCACGCGCCGCCCAGCGCGCGTCGTGCGGCAGCTCCAGGGCGGTCTTCGGCATGCGCCTGCCGTGCTGGATGATGGGGGGCGGGGTGCTGGGTGGCGTGCCGGGCGGAATGTTTGCGGGCTTCGGACTGTGGGGCGGACGCTGGAATCGGCCGATCTTCGCCGTGTTCATCACGGCCTTCGTGCCATGCTTAGTGGTATAGGCGCGACGCTGAGGGCGCTTCTCACTGTCGTTTGGCGACAGTGAGCCCCTGACTTTTCCCACGTAGTCGTGGTGTACGCCGCACCTCCTAGCAATGGCGCGGTCTGACCATGGGGTGCCGTCGTCCTCTTTCGCCACCAGGTCATTGGTGAGCATTGTGGTGACGGCTTTGCGCTTGTCCGCATTCGTGCGGCGCAAGCCGTGCTCGGTGTTCGCGCCGACGGAGTACAGAATCGCTTCGCGGAGCGTTCCCTCACGAATGTCGACTTCAATCTTGTCCAGGCCGGCGCGGCGGTGGGCGTGGTAGCGATGAAACCCGTCAGCCAGCCAGTACTTCGCGCTGTCGCGGAAGGCGACGACGGGGGGAAACTTCACCCCTTCGCGCAGTGCCTCGGCGTACTCCGTGACGGTGTCATCATTGATGGCCACGCGCGGCTGCGTGCCGCCATCGGTGTGCAACTGCGACAGCTCAAGCTGCATGGTCCGGTGTTCTCCTTTCCTCTCGCTCATGATTTCCTTCCTTTCCTAATCCAAGGCTTTGCGTACTTGCGGTCATAGGTTTTGTCATGCACATAGCCGCCGACGTCGTATCCGCAGCCCCGCTCGATCTGGCGGTCGAACTCGATCTCCCGGCGGTTGTGGTAGTCCAGGGAAGCCGCCCGGCATTCGCGGGAGCAGAAGTCGCCATACCTGGCCGTGGCTGGGGCGTTGCCGCAGACCGGGCACCAGACCAGGACCTCCTGGCAGGGGGCTTGGGCGGTAGTGGGGGGCGTCCATCCCGTGGTCACGATTCCTCTCCTTCGGAAAGCTCGGGGTGGACGTCTGAAACGATCTCGAAACCGCCCGGAGGCGCCTCCAGGTCCACGGTGATCGATTGCAGGCAGAGCCTGGAGTACTCGCAGAAGGAGCAGGTGTTGCGGCCGACGTTTCGGAACCATCGTCCCCAGCGGCGGCAGTCCGACAGCATCTGCGCCTGCTGCCAGCACTCCAGGCGGAAGGCTTGGAGGTCGTCCTCGAGGCGCGGCACCTCGCGGCGCTGGAAGTAGTAGTCCGGGCGTTCCTCGATATCGGCCAGCAGCCGCGCGCCAAATTCGTCCGGCGTCTCCGGGCGCGTCGCCAGCTTCATCCCCGCCCCGGCGCTCTGGCGCGGCTTGCCGTCTTTGTTGAACATCCGCTCGCCGGTTTGCTCATCCACGACGACCTTCAGGCCGGTCTCATCGAGGAGCGGGATCTGCCGCGGGCGGATGGTGGGTTTGCGGAGCACGTCATAGAGCACACCTGATACGTCATGCCCATCGTGGAGGGCCGAAAGGGTGTAAAGGGAAATCTGCTGGTCGCAGCGCAGGCGCAGCCAGTAATCGGAATCCGGCCCGATGTCATCGCCGGTGGTCTTGCGCTCGAGGACAGATAACCGGCCATCCCCGGCGCGCACGAGGCCGTCGCGTTTGCCCGCCAGCTGGTACGTGCGGCTCTCCCGCCCCGATGCGGGGTTGATCAGCGGCATTTCCCATGACTTTTCGACCTCGACGTACTCCAACGTGTCCGTGCCGTAGCGCCAGAAGTAACCCGCCAGCAGGTTGGCGACGATTTCCCGCTCGATTTGCCAGTCGTAAAGGTCGGCCCAGGCGGGACAGACCGCGTAACCTTCCGTAGCCGCCAGGATCGCGGCCTCGGGGGTGGCCCCTTTGCTCCAGAGCTCCAGACCTTTATGGACCGCGGCGCCCAGCCGCAGCGCCGCGGCGTCGCGCCGGCTGCGCAGGGCGAGCTCGTACCGGTAGAAGTACTGCCGCAGGCAGCGCCGGGCGCAGGACATCGCGCTGTGCGTCAGAAGGCGCAGGGGTGAATGCTTCGTCACAGCGGTGGTGCCTTCAGAAACCAGGTTTTGCGATCCGTGCGCCACGTTATTTGCCTTTCAGACCAGTGACATGGGGCCTATTAGTTTCATACCGGAGAAATCCGCGACCTGTGACATCAGCGCAGATAATTCCGCAGACCCGCCTCGCCGAAATGCCGCCGAATCTGTTTCACCCAGCGCTGGACCTGCCTTCTGGACATGCCTATCCGCCGGGCGATTTCGGAGATGGAGTGCGTCTTGAGATCCTCGGCAAGCTCCCGGAGTTGGGGGGGCAGTGTTTCGATTACGGATTGGATATCCAGCTGTAGCGGGCGCAGTTCCTCCGGCGAACGCCCCCTGCGGTTCGCTTCGGCGTCGATATCCGTGACGCGTTCGACCGGGTTCCCCCTGTCCTCCGGGACCTCTATGTCCAGGGACGGCCCCTCCCTGCGTACGTCCCGTGTGCGACCGTGGCGCGCTTCGATGATCGCGGCGATGTGGTGATCCACGACGCAGCTTATGAACGTGCTGCGCTTGGCCCGGTCGGGGTTGAAGTGGGGCGCCCGGCGCAGGAAATCGAGCGCCAGTTCCTGTTCCAGGTCCTCCCGGTCCGACTCCGTGAAGCCCGCCCGGCCCACCAACTTTCTCACCTTGAACCGAATCACCTCTGCCGCGTACGCGTCGAACGGTTCCCGAGTGCGATCGGCGTCCATGTGCGCCTCCTTGTGGGGGAGGCACGTGAACGCCAACCGATGGCGGGAAACAAAAAGAGGCAGTGCGAGCTCGCCATTTCGGCGGCGCTCACAACTGCCTCCACTTTGTGGTCAGTCAGATGTCTAGCGTCCGGTGCGACGGTACGATGCGTCAGCCCAACTACGGCGGGGTTACGTCATTTCATCTCCTCCTCAAAGACCATTCGCGCCGGCAATCCGTAGCGCACCTCAATCAGCAGGATCATGCCTTCCCCGATGCGCTCCATTTCCGCGAACAACTGCTGCACCTCCGACCGCAGGACAAAGTCCTCGCTATTGAGCATCGGGTGCGGCCCGCGCTCCCCCCCGAGCCGTATTTCCCGGACGATGCGCGGGGGGGGATCGAACACCGGCTGCCCACACCGCACGGGGAGTCCTTCGACGCGCCCGAAGTAGATGCGCTGCATCCACTCCACCAGGCGCTTCAGACCCGCGGTGAGCTGCGCTTTGGCCACTGACTGCGGCATCCTTTTCCCGTTTCCGTAGAGGTCCCTGGTGTGCGTCCTTCCCGTATCGCCGTGGGTATCTTGGCACAGAAAAACGGGGAAACCTACAACGGACGTGTAACGGACATGTCCGTTGCACAGGTCAACCGGTTATGCGGTTATAAGCCCAGATTTCCTGAATGAGAATGGATTTCGAGCATAATGAGCCATCGTTGGAGCGCATGGATAAAGGCTTTTCTCTCTGTCAGAGACAGGAAATCCGCAGATGGCAATGAGTGAAGGGCGATAAGGGGCTGTGCGGGTGAGTTTTGACAGCGGCCTCAAGCTCGAATTCCACGGCTCGAAGGTGACCAGCGACGCGGGGCTAGCCGTTCCTCGGAAGTTGTTCCGGGCGATCCTTGAACGGATTCGACGACTCAGAGAGCCGACATTGGTACCGGGATGACGGCGGCGGACACGCAATGACCTGGAACACAAGAACGGCGGATGAACTCTGCCCTGGTCATGGGAAGACGCACCTCTGCGCCTCGAAATCGCCAAAATTGTCGCTCCGGAAGGCCGCGTCACCCGCTGAGACGAGGATTCAGCTTGTCCTTGCGTTCGTGTAACGATAAGATATCGGCGAGAAGATCCACGGGGGTCGTGGGCTGCCGGTTATCTGGGAAATTCCGGGTAAGGCATCTCTCATGATTACGGTGTTTGTTATCACATTACTTGAACTTGGGGTTTGAAATGTCAAAGTGGATCGCCATTCTCGTTTGTACACTATCTGGATGCGCAGCAACTCCGATATACATGCGCGGGTACTCGGGAAGTCCGCTACCTGCAGCCGAGGTGGCTACAATAAAGCCGGTAGCCTATATAATAATTCACCGAATTGACGCCATGGATGGGTTAGAGATCAATCCAAGTGGGCCGGGGCTATTCACAACAGAATATGAAATTACGCTGCCTGCGGGGGACCACAATCTTGAGATTTCATACAAATCCGGCGGGCAATATTCAGTCTGCAGACAGCAACTTAACGTCACGCTCCAAGCAACTCGACGCTACATCATTAAACCGCTTGTGAAAGGATGGCAGTGGCACCCTGTGCTCATAGACGTCACAGACAAACCGCAATACTGGACTCTTTCCGTGGGCACTCTGCTAGGTCCAAAAGGTTGTGACTAGACATTCGCCGCACTATCGAAAAAAGTCGCAATGGGCTGGACTGCTTCGGGAACATCATGGCTGAACATTAGGAGGCCTGGCTGTGGGCAAGTCGCTAATCCCCCTTGCTTTGCTGTTGGTCGCGCTCGTTCTCGTGGTTCCGCAGGCGGCGCAAGCGGCGGGCCAGCTTCTGTGGGCCAAACACGCGGGGGGCGGCTCCTTTGACCGGGCTGAGGCCGTCTCTGCGTACTCCAACGGCAGCTCCGTGATGGCCGGCGCTTTTGGCGGTTCGGCAACATTCGGCGAAGGGGAACAGCAGGTCGTTCTGGTCGCTGTGGGCACCATTGATGCATTCGTGGCC
Organism: uncultured Planctomycetota bacterium; assembly: GCA_903901045.1. Classification (GTDB taxonomy): domain Bacteria; phylum Planctomycetota; class Brocadiia; order CAIUPP01; family CAIUPP01; genus CAIUPP01. Next base: position 132,719 of record CAIUPP010000010.1, on the reverse strand, counting down.
AAGTACGACACAAATGGTGCGCTCTTGTGGGCCAAGCAGGCCGGCGATGAAGGAATCGCCGACGCCAGCGGCGTCGCGGCGTACGCGGGCGGCGGCGCGGTCGTCACAGGGAACTTTGACAGCACAATCACGTTCGACCGGGGCCTGGCGACACAGACTACGCTGACGACGGCTGGCCAACGGGACATGTTCGTGGCGAAGCTCAACGCCGACGGTACGGTCGCCTGGGCCAAAGTGGGCGGCGGCACGCAGTATGACTACGGCCTTGCCGTCGCCTCCCTCGCGGACGGCGGCGCGGTCGTCACGGGCTATTTCCAAGGCTCGGCGATATTCGGCGAAGGGGACAATCAGGTCACACTTACCAGCGCCGGGGCTGAAGACATCTTCGTCGCGAAATACGCCGCCGATGGTTCGCTTTCCTGGACACGCAGCGCCGGGGGGACGGGTGGCGACCAGGGGTTCGGCGTCGGCGCATACGCGGACGGAAGCGTCGTAATCTCCGGCTACTTCAGCGGCACGGCAACGTTCGACCTGGCGGAAGAGCCGGTCACAATCACCTCCGTCGGCGCGAACGATATCTTCGTGGCGAAGTACGACTCCGCCGGCTCGCTGGTGTGGGCGAAGAGGGCGGGCGGAACAGGAACTGACTTGGCATACGGGGCGGCTTCGTTTACGGGCGGGGGTGCGGTCATATCGGGGACCTTCACCGGGACGGCGCGGTTCGGCGCTGGTGAGACAAACCAGACCGATCTCATTTCTGCCGGCGACATGGACGCCTTCGTGGCACAGTACAACTCGAATGGCACGCTCGCCTGGGCCAAACGCGGAGGCGCGACTGTGGCAGATGAGGGCCTCGCCTGCGCCGCGTTCTCGGACGGGGGAGCTGTCACGACGGGTTACTATACCGGATGCGCGACGTTTGGAGAGGGAGACCAGCAAGTGACCCTTACCTCCCCAGGCGGCTACAATCTCTTCGTGGCGGTATACGATACCACCGGCGCACTGCTGTGGGCCAAGCAGGCCGTTGGCAACGGTTCCACCAGCAGATATGGGCTTGGCGCCGGCGCGTTCTCGGACGGCACCGTGGTGGTGACCGGCATTCTCGCGGGATCGACGACGTTCGGTGAGGGGGCGCGGCAGGTGGTTCTTCCCACCGGAGACTTCCTTGCGAAGTACGGATCAGTGGCCACGCACACTCTGACCGTGATGTCCAACCCGGTCAGCGACGTGGCCATCGCAGGCGTCCCCGATGCGGCTTCAGGGTCGACGAGCTACACCGCCGAGATTGAAGAGGGGACGGAGGTCACGCTGACAGCCCCCAGTTCAGTGCCCGGGTCGCCCACCGATTGGCACTCCGCCAACTGGATGGTCGGAACGCAGGTTCACTCCAACCCCGCCACATTTACGATGACGGCTGATACAACGGCGACGATCTACTACGCGCTCGACGGCCTGAAGCTTACCTATCCAAGCGCCGCAGGAGTCAGCCTCGAACCCGGGCAGAGCGGCGTGATTCAATGGGCCTCAAGCGGCCTCGCCAAGAATGCGAAGGTGAAGATCGAACTGGTGCAGGGAGGCGCGACCACGTGGACGCTCAGCGCCGGCGCTGCGAACACCGGGTCGTTCAAGTGGACCGTCGGCAAGTGGAGTTCCAAGACCCAAGCGGTCTACGCGGACGGAGATAATTATCGGATACGAATCGGCACGCTCGACGGGGTGGTGACGGACACGAGCGAAAACGACTTCGCCATCGGCAGGGTGGCCAGCCTCGAAATTACCGGGCCGACGGAGCCGGTCGGCGGCTCCGCGCCGCAGCAATACACCTGCACTGCGCATTGCGATTTCGGACCGGACAAGGACGTGACGGCGCTGGTGAAGTGGAAATGTCTGCCGGCAAACTACGCGAAAATGGGCAAGACCGGTCTGCTGACGACCAAGGTGGTCGCTGAAAATGAGCAGTGCACCCTTACGGCAACCTACGGCAAGGGGTCTTCTGCGGTCAGCGCCCAGTGGTTCGTTACCGTGCAGGTGGACGAGTAAGAGCGCATGCACGAGGCGCGGCGGAGAAAAGGTGTAAGACACCTTTTCTCTGCTCTTCCCATCCGCTCTTACTTCCCACTACCTGCCGCACATTGGGGAGGTGTTTAGGAAATACCAGTTAAGATGTCAACGCCCCGACTATTTATCGTCCTCCACCCGTCATACCCGCCAGCCACGGCGGTGAGCACATCGAACTGGTCGAGCGACTTGAAGAAATAGCGACGGGCAAAGTCGCGGTTGCAGAAGCGCGTGATTCACGATGAGATGTGTGTTTGGGCCGATGGAGACAATTTCGAGAGTTTGACAATGCGGGATATGTTAGGTATATTTTAGGTGTGCTTGACGAGGCCATGAGTTCTTATGAAGAAGGAGGAGCAGGGGGGAGCTGCCGCGAAAACGATTCCTAAAGGATAGAGATACCTTTACCGCCGGCGTGGCGAATTAGGGTCCACTTCCGAGCCTTCGGGCTGCATGGGAGTTGGGCCTTTTTCTTTTGGCCGATGACACACCCAAGGGAGGAACACCCATGCATGTCGCAGAATTGTCAAAGTATGGCATCTCGCCGGTTCTGATCGATCTCTGGCGCGCTTTGGGTCACGATCCGCTGCTGCCCATCCAGCAGATCGCCGTCCAGCGCTACAACCTTTTCGGCGGGGACAGCCTCCTGGTGAGCGCACCCACGTCGTCCGGGAAGACCTTCATTGGCGAGATGGCCACGGCCAACGTCGTCAGCCAGAAGGGCAAGGCCGTGTATCTGGTGCCACTCAAAGCCCTGGCCACGGAGAAGTTCGAGACCTTCCGCGACCGCTACGGGCCCGGCGGGGCCCGGGTGGTGATTTCCACGCGCGACTACCGCGAGTACGACCGGGCCATCGAGGAGCAGAAGTTCGAGATCGCTGTGGTGGTCTACGAGAAGATGCAGCAGATCCTCAACCGCAAGCCGAGCGCCTTCCAGGGCATCAAACTCGTGGTCGCCGACGAGATTCAGATGCTCGCCGACCGGGAACGCGGGGCTGATCTGGAGATCCTCCTGACGCGCCTGCGCCTGTCGAGGCTGCCGATGCAGTTCATCGGCCTGTCGGCGGTCCTGCGCAACAATGACCTGCTCTCGCGCTGGCTGGGCGCGCGGTTCCTCGAGCATTACGAGCGACCCGTGGAGTTGCGCCGGGGGATTTTGTATCAGGGGCGGTTCGACTACCAGACCTATAATACCCACAATCCCGGGACCGAACCGCTCCCCGGCGACACGGAAGGTCCTGCCGGGCGCATCATGATGTCCTGCGCCCTGGGCCTGGCCGCGCAGGGGGAACAGTCCCTGATCTTCCTTTCCGACAAGAACAGCACCCGCGCCATGGCCTGCGGCGCCGCCGAAGAGCACGGCGGGAAGCCGGCGGTCGAGGCCATCGAGGAACTTCGTTCCCTCGAGGAAACCCGGTCACGCGACATGCTCATGGAGTGCCTTCAGAGCGGCATCGCCTTCCACAACGCCGACCTGTGCGTCGAGGAACGCTCGGTGGTCGAGCGCCATTTCCGCCTGGGGGGCATCCGGATCATCTGCGCCACCCCGACCCTCGCCGTCGGCGTGAACCTCCCGGTCAAGAACGTCTTCCTGGAGCCGGAGCTCTGGGATGACCCGGATGGCAAAGGGCACCCGTACAAGCGGAACATGACCAAGGCTGAGTATGACAACATGGGGGGGCGCGCAGGCCGGCTCTCGCTGGAGGCCGACTTCGGGCGCTCCATCCTTGTGGCCACGGCGCCGCTGCATCAGATGCAGTTCACGCACTGCTACTTCGACGCCGAACTCGAACCCATCGAGCCGAAACTGTCGGGCGGCGATTTGGCGACCACGGTCATGAATCTCGTCGCGTCAAACACCGCCTGGAACCGGAATGAAGTGGCGCGGTTCCTCTCCCAAACCTACACCGGCGTCACGCACGAGCGCGTGCTGTCCGAACGGTCGGAGGCATTCGGACAGAAGATTGACGACGCCGTCCAGCGCTGCGTGAAGTACGGCGTGATCACCGACGGCCCGGAAGGTCTGGCCGTCACGAAGCTGGGCCAACGCTGCGCCGCCAAGGGCATCATGGCCCAGTCCGGGTACGAGCTTCACCGGTGGCTGGAATCGATGGGGGGAGCTTCCCTGGAGGAGGTGGCGGTCATTTACGCCCTCTGCCGGACCACGGAGGCGCGCCGCCTGCACCTGAACATGTCCACGGCGGAATACAACGGCGCCGAGTATCCCGCGAAGCTCGTCTCGAAGCTCCAGCGCAAGGCGGTGGAATCCTTCGGCCAGACGATTCTTGACCGAAACCTCCAGCTCTACGAACAGGTCAAGCCGATGAAAGTGGCCCTGATGCTTTCGGACTGGGTGGAAGGGCACGCCGCGAAGGATATCGAGGAAGAGTACCGCAGCCTTGCCGGCACGATCCGCGGCGCTGGCGAGGTGCTCAGCTGGCTCTGTGACGCGGCCGCCTCCATCGCGAACCTGCTGGGGTTCACCAAGGAGCAGGTGGAGTTTCTCCAGGACCTCGCCCAGCGCTTGGAAAGAGGCGTGCCATCCGCCGGTGTGCCGCTCTGTCGTATCCGCGTGCGGGGGTTTGGCCGGACGCACGTCCTGAAGCTCGTGGGCGCTGATATTGCCGATCTCAAGGCCGTCCAGTGCGCCACGCAGGAGTCGCTCAATCAGGTGCTCGGCAAGGTGATGGGGCGCAGCGTGCGGGAATTCGTTTCTTCTCTCGCGGCGCCGGAAACCCCGGCACCCGACTCCGGTGCGAGTCAGGATGCTCCGCAACTCCAAGCCGAGCAGGCCGGCCCGAAGCGGTTGTTCATCTGCAATGACCGGTTCCATTTCGACGCGGGGGTAAATAAGCGCAACACCGTGATCGTGGTCAACGGCGTGGCGCACGACATCACGAACAAGACGTTCGCATTACTGCTCCGTCTGGCGATCCAGTTGACCGATGACGGCGCCGGCTGGATTCGGGGCGAAGAGTTCGGGGAATATCCGCGCCAGGCCATCTCGAACGCCAGGAAGGAGGTGCAGCGCCTCTTGTCGGACTCGAAGGCCGATCTCTTCGAGAATGACGGGTACGGTTCGTATCGCCTCTCCGTGCCGCCGAAGAACGTCAGCTTCGACTGGGAGAAGATCCGTGCACACTGGGATGGTCAGATCGCGCCGTTGGCAAAACGGGCGACGGCAACGACGGATTCTGCGGCCAGCCGGTGACGTGACGCGTGCACGCGGTAGACGGTGTCCCTGACTCCCACGGCTCACACCGGCATTCGTCCGCGGCTTCATGAATGAAGGGCGGGACGACCGATTCGCTGTCCAGCGTGCAGTCAACGCTTTTTAGACCAGATAGAATTCGATTGACGCAACGCGACCACAGGCATAAAATCGAACACTAATTCAATGCGGTGTTGTCCGTTCACGACGCAGTCCGTTTGAGAGGTAAGGGAGAATCCGCCCGTGTTCCTGCACCCCAATGTTTGGAGTTCAGCGCCATCCTCCAACAGCGCAGGCTGGAGAATGTGATGCGCCCATGAAAACGAGAAGCAGAAAAGAAGCCAAAAAGTGCTTGCTAATGTCACGGAAACAGCCTATTATTCGTGACAAGAAAGGTGCTCCTGTTATGGCGCAATGCTCAACTAAGCAGCTACTTGCGAGAATATACGGACGTGGCAGAGGCGTGGTCTTTACCCCAAAAGATTTTCTGGATCTCGCCAGCCATGATACCGTGCGCCAGGCGCTTGGCCGTTTCGTAGAACATGGCAATGTCCGCCGCATCATGCGCGGGGTCTATGACTATCCGCGTTACAGCACACTGCTCCACGCCCCGGCCAGTCCGGACCCGGACGCCATCGCGACGGCCATCGCACGGGCGCACGGGTGGACGATCCTGCCCACAGGCGACACGGCGCTGAATCTGCTCGGGTTGTCGACGCAGGTGCCCGCCCAGTGGCAGTATTTCAGCGACGGGCCATCCAAAAAGTACGAATGGATCGGTGGGACCCTCGCCTTCAAGCACCGGGCGAATAAGGAAACGACGGTTCTTTCGCCCAGGACGGCCCTGATTGTGCAGGCTCTGAAGACGCTGGGAGAAAGCAGCGTGGATGATTCGGTCATAGCCACGCTCCGTACGAAGCTAGACGCGAAAGAACTGGCGCGCGCGGTCCGTGAAGCGCGGTACGTCACCTCCTGGGTCTATGAAATCATCAAGCGGTTGGCTGCCGAGGAGAAGGCGCGCCATGCGTGATCTGGCACAGCGTCCCGAAGAGGACCGACGCGACCTGTTCAGGGCCGCTGCCCAGGCCATGCACGTGCATGAAGCCATTATCGAGAAGGACTTCTGGGTCTGCTGGGTTCTCGACTACCTGTTCCATGACAGCCCGTGGCAAGCCCGCATGGCCTTCAAGGGCGGGACAAGCCTCTCCAAGGCGTACAGGGCCATCGAGCGCTTTTCCGAGGATATCGATCTGGTCCTGGAGTGGCAATTGCTCGGCTACTCCGAGAACGAGCCGTGGAACGACCGCAGCATCACGCAGCAGGATGCTTTTAGCAAGGACGCCAACCGGCGAACGACCGAGTTTCTGGAACGGGACCTCGCGCCTGTCTTGCGGGAGCACCTGAGTGATCGAGCCGCGACGGACATTGAAGTCGTGGCCGCAAACCAGGAAGTGCTGATCCGTTATCCGAAGGCGTTCTCACTGCAAACGATTCTTCCGCAGATTCGGTTGGAGATTGGCCCCTTGGCGGCGTGGGTGCCCAACGAGGAAAAAGAGATTCGTCCCTATGCAGCCGAACAGGTCCCTGGGCCTTTCAGCCGGCCGTCCACCACGGTTCGAACGATTGTGGTTGAACGGACGTTCTGGGAAAAAGCCACTATCCTTCATCGGGAAGCGCACCGCACTGCCGATAAGCCTCTGCCGCCGCGCTACTCGCGGCACTACTACGATCTGTACCGTTTGAGTCGGCTCCCGATTCGAGACAAGGCGCTGAGCCGGCTTGATCTGCTGCATGACGTGGTGCAATTCAAGATGCAGTTTTACCGGTGTCCGTGGGCCAAGTACGAAGAGGCCAAGCCGGGGAGCCTGCGATTGTTGCCGCCGACGTATAACGAAGCGGAACTGCGCAAGGATTATCAAGCCATGGGGGGCATGCTCTTTGGAGCGATCCCGCGCTTCGAGGATATAATGACTGGCCTTGGCGCGCTGGAAAAGGCCATCAACGATCTCCGGATGGATGTACGATGAAATGGCACCTGGAGCCGTACCTGCTCCAGTGGCGCTGGCGAAACTCCTGGCACGCAGAATACACGCATGACTATATTTCTCATTTCACTGCGCCTTCAGCGAGGAGGCAAGATCCGCGTGCATTGGGATGGTCAGATCGCGCCGTTGGTGAAACGGGCGACGGCAACGGTGGATTCTGCGGTCAACCGGTGATGTGGCACGGACCACGGACACCCACACGCGGCGAGAAGGAAGAGAGCACCACCACCGGCAACCGCCGCATGGCCTGCTGTAGACGTGGCGTGATTTCGCATGAAAGGTAGTCTGTCATAATACAACAGCCAATAGCGTCATTATGACGGCGTGTCAAGGCACCGAGGACGGAATTTTCAAATCCATGCGGGGTGCGGTGGAGCAAGCGTAACTTTGGGGCGGAGGCGGGAATTGTACACTATTCTGCATCATGCGCCCGATGGCCGATAATGGCCGACGCGACGCGCAGCGTCTTCCACACCCCATCACCCTCCTGGCGCAAACGTTCATTCCCCCAGCGGTGGTGTCCCTCCGATGTCACACCTTGCCTGTTTCTCCGGTAGTTAACAAGTAGGCTGGGATCCACTGTGGGCGCCCCAGGAAGGGGTACGACATCGGAGAGGTCTTAACCGCGATTGACGCGCTTCAGGCCGGGCAGCTCCGTTGTGGGAACAGGCGTTGCGGGGGATTATACACGGCGGCGACAGGGGGAATAATGAATGATCATGGGGACACGATGCTTTCCCGCGGAGAGCATCGTGTCCCCGTAAGCGTCACGGGAGGTCGTGGATCGCGACGTCCCTGCCGTTGGAGATGGCCGCTTTCCCGTTTCCGTAAGCGGCGGTGACGCGGATCTGCTGGTCATTCGAGACGGCCTTGGTGATCAGTTGTCCGCCGGGCTGCATCACAGCGTACTTGCAGCTCTGATAGCGGGAGGGGTCCTTCGGGTTCCGGGACAGAGCGCGCCACTTCACAAGCGCGGTTACATCCTGGGACGGCCCTACGTTGTAGTTCGCTGTGCAGGTGTATGAAGTGGTCGTGCCTTCGTTCACGTCGTTCAGACCGGCAACGAACAGGGACTCCACCGTGCCTATGGCGAAGGAATTGTCGCTGTCATCCCAATTGAGGCCGTCCACGGTCCCGATCTCGATGCGGAAGTTCCCGTAATCGAGATAGACGCTCTGCCCCTTCGCCTTCCAACTGCCGACCTTCCAGGGCCACGTCCCTTTGTTCGGCACGCCCGCCGCGAGGGTCCAGCGGTTGCCCACGTCGTCGCTCAACACGATATTCACCTTCGCGTTGGCGGGGAGTCCCTCGGACTCCCACGTCACCGGGTAGGTGGTCCCGCGTTCGATCGTGATCCCCGCGGCGGCCGGAGCGGTGACCTGGATGTGCTTGGGCACGAGGGCCAGAGAGTGATAGCCGCCCGCTTGAAGCGCCACGACGTTCGCAAGGCCGGGAATCTGCGTGAACCCGAAGCGGTCCGTCGTATCCCCCAGTCCGAGTTCGCCCTGGCCGTTGGCGCCGGTCGCCCAGGCGGTCCCGTCCTCCTTGCAGATCAGCGAGTGGACGTAGCCCGCCGAGATGCCGACGGCGTTGGTGGCGTTCAAGGGGTAGGACCAATCGGCCCAGTTGGTGTTTTCGCCGAAGCCGCATGCGCCCTGGCTATTGTTGCCGGTGGCCATGACCGTCCCATCGCTCAGGCGCGCGAGGGAGTGTTCCCCGCCGGCGGAGATTTCCACGACGTTTGCAAGATCGTCGTCGGGGACCTTCACAAACGTGTTCCGGTTGGCGGTGTCGTGCAGCCCAAGCTGGCCGCTTAGATTCTTGCCGGCCACCCAGACATGGCCGTCGCTGTCCAGCAAGAGCGAGTGATAGCTTCCGGCCGAAATGGCGACGATATTGGTGGGACCTGTGACGAGCGTAAACGACATGCGGCGGTCATTGTCGCCCAGCCCCAGCTGCCCTTCGGTGTTTCGCCCGGCCGCCCAGACCTTCCCGGTGTCATCCAGCGCCAGCGAATGGTATCCGCCCGCCGAGACGGCAGTGACCGTCGCGCCGATCGTGACCGCCGTGAAGCTGTTCCGATCGGCCGTGTCGCCCAGGCCAAGCTGCCCCTCGTCGTTAAAGCCGGTCGCCAGGACCGCGCCATCGGAACTCCTCCAGATCAGCGAGTGGTCGTCTCCGGCGGAGATGACGGAGGCGAGAACGGAGTCCGATACGAACGTGTCGATATCCGTGTTGTTCCCAACCCCCAACTGGCCCTGTGCACAGCGGCCTGCTCCCCAGACCACACCGTCTTCTCCGAGCGCAAGGGAAAAGACATACCCGCCCGAGATCGCGGCCATGTTCTTCATGTCCGGCACGCGGGTGAAACGACTGACAGGATCGCCGGAAGCGTACCCCATCCCAAGCTGCCCGAAGTCGTTCCGCCCCGTGGCCAGCAGGAGGTAATCGCCTCCGTTGGCGAACGTCTCAGCCGCCGCGACGCAGAACAAGCACGCGATGAGTGCGCAGAGGAGCATTCCATGCCGTCGCATTGCATTCTCTCCTTATGGATAGGCCGACGCGGCCTGGTCTGTAGGGGACAGGCGTACCATCCCCCCGGCCGCTACCGACGACATTCTACAAGGGATTTCCCGGATGAAAACCGGCTCATGACCGCCGTGCGCCTTGTAGACGATATTGTATACTTCTTGGACGGTTCCGCAAGCCCAAATCGCCGACCACTGCGTTGCTCCGGATTAGCAGAGACGTCGGCCCTGACTTTCTCGAGGTCTTCGCATAAAACGTTGATTCTCCCAGCGGTGGCGTCCCTCGGATGTCACACCCCGCCTGTTTCTCCGGTAGTTAACAAATAGGGCGTTTCCTGCACGTTGCTGCTGGAGAGCATCATGACCGCTAACACTGAGCCAATGACACCGCCGCTGCTTGCCGTTACGGATGTCGCCCGTCTTCTGAACTGTTCCACCCAGCACGTTCGCCGCCTGGCCGATGCTGGCCGGATGCCCAGGCCAATGAAACTCGGGGCGCTTGTTCGCTGGAACCGCGCCGAGATCGAGACGTGGCTCGGCGCCGGCTGTCCGGACCCGCGCAGGAAGGGCATGACACGCGCCATTCGCGTGGCCACATAGTGTCAAGGAATTGTCAGAATTCCCTTGATGTTCTTGGCCGGAAATGGCTCACATGTGGTCAGAAAGGAAGGTGCTCCCATGGCAACGATTTACAGGGAGAAGTACAGGCGGCCAATCCCCGAAGGTGCGGAGATCGGGATGTTCAGGGGGAAGAAGGTCGCTCGCTGGACCGACGGCGGGGGACAGACCATGGTGGGGGAGTTGGAGAATGACGGCAAGCGGGTCGTATTCCAGTACGAGAACTGGTTCGCTCGTTTCCGCGACGCCGACGGGGTCATGCGCCGGGTGACCACCGGCTGCCGCGACCAGCAGGCCGCGCGGCAGGTCCTGGCCAACATTATCTCCGAAGTCGAGAAGATCAAGGCCGGCATCATCAGCCGGGAAGAGGCGCATGTCAGCGTCCACTCCGATACGTCCTTGGAGCAACATGTCGCGGATTACCTGACGCATATGCGCGCCTGCGAACGCAACGCCGACCATATTCAGAATACGGGCCAGGCGATCAGGCGCGTGGCGAACGACTGCGGTTTCGTGCGCCTGCGCGACGTGGAACGAGTCAAGGCTGAGCGCTGGCTGTTGAAGCAGGCGGAACTGGGCATGTCTGCGCGCACCAGGAACACCTACCGTATCGCGCTCGTGGCGTTCGGAAACTGGTGTGTGCGGGAGTCCCGGCTGCTGGCCAACCCTTTCGCCGCCCTGCCCCGCGCCAACGAGGCGGCGGACAGACGGCGCGAACGACGTGCATTGACTATGGAGGAAATTGGGCGACTCTTGAAGGCCGCCGAGGAACGCCCGCTGCACAATCTGATGAAGATCACTCGTGGCAAGGACAAAGGGAAGTCGCTCGCCAACCTCGGCCCGCGCGCCTGTAAGAAGATGCGCCGGGTGGGACAGTCGCACGCGATGTTTTTCAGAATCGCCATGTTTACCGGCTTGCGGTTCTCGGAAATCAAGAGCCTCAAGGTCGCCGACGTACACCTCGACGCCAACCCGCCGCACCTCACCCTTCACGCGAAGTTCGATAAGGCGCGCCGAGGCGCACGCCAGCCGATGAGCGACAACCTCGTCGGACACCTGCGGCAGTATCTCGCTGCCCGGCTCCTTCATGCCCAGGAAGAAGCGCGGTGCCAGGGCGAGCCTTGCCCGATAGCCCTGGCCTCCGAGGAGCGGCTGATCGCCCACGTGCCGCTGCTGCGCGCGTTCAACATGGACCTGGAATACGCGGGAATTGAGAAGAAGGACCAGCGAGGTCGAACGCTGGATATTCACAGCCTGCGCCATACCTTCGGGACGATGCTGGCGCGCAGCGGCGTCGCCCCGCGCACTGCGATGGATCTGATGCGCCATTCAGATATCCGCCTGACGACGAATATCTACCAGCACCTGGAGTTGGTCGACACGGCGGGTGCGGTCAACCAGTTGCCGGTGGTCGGTTCAGAAACAGCGGCGCGGAAGACGGGCACGGATGCCGCAAGCGCTTAGATCATCGAAGGAGACCACCATGGCCAAAATCAAAGTGCCGAACGAAGTACTCAAGGGCATCATCGCCATCCGTGATTCCGGCCTCACGAATATGCTCGACAGGCCGGTCGTTGTGCAACTGGCGGCAGAGATGGGGTATGATGAAGTTGCCAGATGGATCAAGGCATGCCCCAGGGAATACGCCCAAGGCGTCTTCCAGGGGTTCGATGGGCATGAGAGCGATTAAGCAGGTGATGGAGCTTTGGCAGTCCGGTGTGCTACGTTTCTGCGCGTGGACCGCCGCAGGGTTCACGGCATAACCAGTTGAAAGGTACGTGAGAACAGCCATGAAGAACGTGGACATGAAAGTTGAGGGCAACATCCTGACGATCAAGGTGGACCTGACTAAGGAGTTCGGCCCATCGTCCTCGGGCAAGACGATTATCATCGCATCTAGTGAGGGCAACGTGTCCGTCCCCGAACGGGATGAGAAGGTCGGGCTGAACGTCTACCGCAAGAAGCCATGATGAGCGATCCGTTGTTGCCCCATACCCCGCCTGCCACGGAGAGTGATTGCGGACCACACCAGTACCCGCCGTTGTCCGAGGAACTGGCCGGGCTAATCCAGATGTTCGGCGCGCGCCCGATGACCCTGCGCGAGGTGGTAGCTGTTGTGCAAGGGCGCGCCTACACCCTGTTGCTGATCCTTCTGGCGTTGCCGTTCTGTACACCGATTCCGCTGCCGGGGCTCTCCACGCCGTTCGGGCTGGTGATTGCGCTGATCGGCTTCCGCCTTTCCCTGCGGCAGAAGCCTTGGCTGCCGGCGAGGCTGTTGGACACGACTCTTCCACCCCGGTTTTTCGCCAAGCTACTAGCGGCGGGGCGGAGGATGATCCGCGTCTTGGAGTGGGGATTACGCCCTCGATGCGCGTTCCTTGTAAACCAAGGCATCGTCCATCATCTCTACGGCGTGATTATTCTGGTGTCGGGGTGCCTGCTCATGTTGCCATTGCCCATCCCTTTCTCCAACTTTCTGCCCGCGTTGGTGGTTGTTTTGATGGCCGCAGCCCTGATGGAGCGCGATGGATACTGCGCGGTGGCGGCACTGGTGGTTTTTGTCCTGACGCTCGCCTTCTTCAGCGCTCTGGTATGGGGCGGGGCCGAGGGCATCCACTGGGGGCGGCATTGGCTGAGCGGTCTCTTCCTTGGCGACTGAACCAGCGTGTGCGCCGCTTCAGATTCATCCCGGAGAAACTTGAGCCCTCGACCCGTCGGTCCTTGACCTTGCGACCTCCAGACCCGTTGTGACATTAATTGAGTCGCCGTACTTGGTCGGGCAGGACATCCTGTGTGACGAAGATCAGGCCATCGGTCTGGAACCCCAGCCGCAGGGCCTCTGAGATCAGCCCATCCAGGACGGGCGCCGGAAGTGTTTTCTCCCGCGCAAGGATCCAGAGGTAAGACTTGCTTGGACCGCAGACCATTGCGAAGGAATAGGCCTCACGGTCCAAGGCGATCACGTTGTAGGCTCCGTAGAAGGGCCAGAAGAACGTCACTTTCAGGTGGCCTTTGGTCGGCTCTTCCACGAAATAGGCCTGGCCCTTGACTTCCTTCCAACGACCGCTCTTCGGGTCATAGCCCCGGTTATGTACGGCGATGCCGCCATCATCTCTCGGCGTGTATGTCGCAGATACGCTGGTAAGGCCCCGTTCGAAGCTGTGGTCCAATCGGGCGATCTCGTACCACGTCCCCTGATAGCGCTGGATGTCGAAGCTTTCCACAACCTGAACGCCAGACGGAATACCCGGCCTAACGTTCTTGCTGTGGCCGGGTGAACTTCGAAAGGGATCCCATGCACGAAGACGTCAGAACATTTGCCGCGCTCGTCGGGCGACTACTCGCCGAACGTTGGTACCGGCTCCGACAGGAGAATTCGGGCCGCGCGTCCCAAACGAACTATGCCCAGGAGCGGGGAGCCGTTCAGGGTGACCTATCGATTCCTCCGATAGATGACAGACCGTCGCCTGCGAAGGAATGAATGCCTGGCCGGCCCACAAGGGCCGGCCTGGCAGGCTTCTCACTTTAGCTATGCATGGCCAACTGGCTTTCAAGGCAAGGTTACTGATCCAAAGCCAAACGCTACCAAATTCCTCTCATCCATTCTGAAGCAGGTTTTGGGGTTGACGTCAAAAGACTACGGCAATCATGGAAACGCCCTTCCGCGCTGAGATTCTTTGTCAACTTGACATTCGTATTCCGTAGACAGATAATTCCACCTGTGCAATGTCTATGATTGCAGGAATATTGCGATGTGAATCATCAGGGGATTCCTGTGGCCAATTCAGTAATCATGTGGTTTCAGAGCATTCTGACGAGGTCACCAAGACCACGCATTCCCCCATGGGAGGAGTTATACTCCTGCGACCAGGTTAATGGCCTTCTATGGACATGGCAGTACGCCTCCGGGAAGATTCACTGTCTTGTTCCTCTCTGTCCGACCTGTTTGTCCGTAGCATCATTCCTCAACTCCACTTCTGGCCCCCAGCGTTGCCAACTGGTCTGTACACAATGCGGCCCCTGCCTCAATAAGATCGATGGGTCTTCGGCTGACGTGCAATCACGCGTTTCCACTGAACTTTATCAGCGGATTCGTACGGGCTGGTGGAAAGCGGAAATCAACGCACGATTGGACGGGGATAGTCTGTATTAGCGAGATGCATACGAACTGTTCGAATGCGCGTCCATGAGATGCCGCGGGACCGCCGCATTCGCCCCAACTCGTGCATGTGGGCGCTGTACACTTGAATGCCCAAAGCGTCATCAAGTTCACGATACGCCAAAAGACCCACGTCGCTGGTCACCTTCGCCCGGTACCAGTATTTAGGATTGGCTCAAGGTGATGGGGCCAAACGTTTTTCATTGAGCCGGGGAGTCTGTGAAAGAACGGTCACATCGTGAGCTTCAACGGACAGTTGCGGGACGAACTACTCAAACGAGGAAATTGTAGGCACGCTCAGGCAAATCCTTGTGGAACGGCAACGGCGGGAGTACAATCACCTCCGGGCGCACAGTGCGCTGGGGTACAGATCGCGTTGCCGACGTGCTAGGGAAAGACAAGTCTCGATCTCACCAACCCGAAGAGGGGTCCGACAGATGACCGGGAGCATCTGGACGATCCGGACGCAGCGATCATGAAGTCGATGGACACGTGCATGTTTCTGGCGCACAAGTCGAGTCTCATGTTGTTGGGGAGATTCAACGGCGAATTCGCTCGGGCGAATGGAAGCTGGAAACTACGGTAAGCTTTGGCGCCGACAGTCTCTATGGGCGATCTTCTTGCATGTTGAATTCGGGTTCTGTTGAAGCGCCGGCATGTGGAGGTCTAAGCCGGAGTGCTAATTCGCACGCGAGACTGGGCTAAAGGATGACGGCTTACCTTGCAGGGCGGAGGGACCACGTGGCGTTCTATGATCAACTCTATGCGTGTAGTCCGACGCGTCTCGGACAGAAGATGAATGTTCGCATGGCGCAGATGCACTGGGGCGAGATTTGCCGTTTTGCGCAGGACCGCTCATCGGTTGCAGAAATTGGGCCGGGCACCGGGGAATTTGCCGCCACGTGTCTGCCGATAGTGCAACGCTATCAAGCCGTCGACGCCAACGAGCACGTCTGCCGTGTCATTCGTGAGCTAGGTGGCACGGCGGTCTGTTCGTTCGTCCCACCTTTGCCGTTTGCGAGCGATTCCGCCGCCATCGTCTATGCCAGCAGCGTCATCGAACACATGCCCGATCCCGGGAAGGCACTGCACCTGTTGGAGGAAATGAAGCGCGTAGCGCAGCCTAACGGAGTGGTCGTCGTTTATGCGCCGGACATTCTCGCCTGCGGCCAGCATTTCTGGAACAGCGAGTACTCGCACGCCTTTCCGACCTCGCGCAGACGTCTGCTGCAGATGGCGGCGGATGCGGGGCTCGTCGTGCTGTGCGCGGAGTACTGTTATGGCCCATTTTGCGGGCCCGTCGCCGCGGCGGTGGGTGCCGCAATGAGGTTCTTCCCCGATGGTCTGGCTTCTGTGGCCACTTTGGGTCTCATCGAGCAGGAGCGCTTCTATAAGACGCGCACGGCGTTGATGCGTAGCATTCTGCTTATTGCGCGCAAACCCTCTCCTGTGGAGGGGGCGCCGGGTGGGTGATCAGTCCTGCCGAACTGGAACTTCTCCTGCAAGCGACTCGCGGCCTCCAGGAAAGAGCCCGTGGTGGTGGCTTCGTCTGGCGACCGTCTTGTCCATTCTGACGGGCATCGTGTGCCTCACAGGTCCGCATCGTTTGTGGGAGACACTGCGGGGGGTGCAGTGGTTCTGGGTGGCCGCGGCCATGCCCATTGCGTTCGCGGCGATCGCTGCGGATGCTCTCAAGCTCGGAATCCTGATGGTCCCTCATGGCTACCGGGGCGGATGGGGATCGATTTTCCGGACCTGTTTAGTAGTCAACTTCGCTTCTCTATTTCTGCCGGGCACGGTCGGAGGCGGCGCTATTGCCTGGTACCGGCTTTCCAGGGAGGATGGACTCCGCGCACAGGCATTCGCAGCGTTATCCGTCAACACGCTGCTGAAGATTGCTGCTACATGTTCAACGGCGCTGGTGGCTTTGACCTTCGACGCGGCCATGGGGACTGGACCAAGGGGACTCATTCTCTGGCTGGCCATCATTGGCATGTCGCCGCTGCTGTTGTTGGGGGTTTTCCTTCGCACTGGGCATCGCATGTCGTTGGCGCGCGCCTACCAGCGGTTGGGAGATTGGAAATGGATGCCCCGTAGAGCGTACAGTGCCATTGGCAACATCCTGCAGGCGTTCGAGTCATACAAGACTATGCCTGGAACGGTTTGTTGGGCCTTGGTTCTTACGTTCGCGCGAAAACTGATCGAGAACGTTTGCTTCTTGATGGCGATTTGGGCGGTGGGGGCCGACGCGAGCTTCCTGCGCGTCCTGTGGGTCATGTGCCTTGTGGAAGTGGCCGGGATGATCCCGCTGACGCTGGGAGGATTTGGCGCGACGCAGGTAACCTACTACGCACTTTTTGTCAGCCTGGGCATGTCCGAAAGCTGCGCGCTGGCATCCAATATCATCTCCTGGGTGGCCTTTCTCCCCGTTTATCTCGCGGGTGCCGGAGTGTTGCTGGTCGAGACGTTGCATCGCCGATGAGACCCTCCTTCACACAGCCAGGATGCTAGGAATGATGCGTTGTGACGGGATACCTGTTACGCAACGGCGCGCGCCTCGGGGATGGACCTGGTTGCTCCTGAGCATCATTTTCCAGTCCGCGGCGGCTGCCTGCGCCAAGCAGGCCGGCCTCAGCAGCGCCGGAAAGCCGCACCTTGCCATCATGACCTGTCCATGGTGGCACCTGCAAATCGCCTGCCTTGCGCTACAGGCCTGCTGTTGGGTGATGGTGCTTCGACGCCTGCCGTTGAGCTTCGCCTACCCGTTGATGAGCCTGGTATTCGCCATCAACCTTGTTTCAGCGCGTCTGCTGTTCGGGGAGGTCATTCATCTAAATCAGGCGTTCGGCATCGGGATCATCATGGCGGGTGTCCTGATTGTTGCCCGAGGAGGCTTCAGGTGAATGCCGGACTCCCTTGGACGCCGTTGAATCCACATGCTGTCGCGCTCGGAGTCGGGATACTGCTGACGTCGCTCTCTCACCTTGTTCTGAAGAGTGGGACCGCCAATAAGCCCACATGGCTCGCCAGCTTCCTGAATGGGCGGACCGTCGCGGCGTATGGCCTCTTTACCGTGGGCACCCTCGCCTGCGTTTATGCTATGCAGCAGATTCCCCTCAAGACGGCGACAGCTTGGTCGTCGGCCAATTATGTTCTCGTAGTCACATTCTCCCGCCTGATCTTCAAGGAGAAGGTGGATCGCAGACGGCTTCTGGGCTGCGGGCTCATTATAGCGGGGGTGATCGTCTTCTCCCTGCCTCCTCTGTGGTGATCATCCGCGGGATGCGGAGGAGCCGATCGCAACGTTTGCACCTGTCGAGCCGCACGCTTGACATCCGGTGATGCCGGGATTATAAGAAGCGAACGTGGCTCCAAGAGCCGCCAGGCCGGCCACCCCCGCACGGCGGGGACGCGCTCGATGCCTATCGTACCGGCCCCGGCTCATCAGGGACACGCTCGCCCTGTGGCAAAAAGCAGTATCCTATCCGGCTTCCGACCATTCTTGAGGAGTCTTCGGGACTACGGGCCTTGCCGGTGAATAAGCCGATGCGGAACTAACTAAAGGAAGGTGGATGAGGTGAACGATTCTGCAGTCCCGGCGTCCCGGCCAACGGCGCAGCCTTCGGGAACAAACCGCCGGTCGTGCGTCTCGGTCGTGCTCTCGTTTCGGAACGAGGAAGAGGTCGTCCCGGAACTGCTCCGCCGGCTTACGGCGGCGTTGACTCCGTTGGAAGTGGACTATGAGTTGATCTTTGTGAACGACGCATCGACGGACCAGTCCCTTTCCCTTCTGACAGAGGCGGCGCAGCGCGATGCCCGTGTCAAGGTTCTTACCACCTCCCGCCGATTCGGAAATACCGAGTGCACGCTGGCGGGCATGGCTTATGCGCAAGGGGACGCGATCGTGTACATGGACACGGACCTGCAGGATCCGCCGGAGGTCATCCCGCAGCTGATCGAGCGATGGCGCCGGGGGGCGGGTGTCGTGCATACCGTTCGCGCATCGCGGGAAGGTGAGTCAGCGGCCAAGCTATTGCTGACGCGGATTGCGTACAAGTTGATCGGGTGCGTTTCGGACATACCGCTGATGACGGAGGCGGGAGATTTCAAGTTGCTGAGCCGCGTGGCGGTGGATCAGATTCTTCGCTTGCGCGAGTCCAACCCCTACCTGCGGGGACTGGCTTGCTGGGTAGGCTTCCAGCAGGAACATGTGGTCTATCATCGGGAGAAGCGAGCGGGCGGGAAGGGCCATTTCCCCATTTTCCGCAATTTCCTCCGCGACTTGCAGGGGTTGCGCGGCCCAGCCGGCACGCTCGTGCAAGGCCTGACCTCTTTCTCTCTGCTGCCACTCGTCTTCTTTCTCCTCCTGGGTTTCGCGCTTTGCGCCGGATCGCTGATCGCGCTGCTAACAGCCGCTGCCGCAATGTTGTTTGCCTCAGCGGCCCCGACAAGCGCCGCGATCCTGATCATCGCGGTCTCCCTGCTTGCCGGAATCCAGCTTGTGGCGCTGGGGACGGTGGGGCTCTACGTCGGCCGCATCTATAATGATGTTCGAGGCAGACCCCGTTATATTGTTGCAGAGACAATCGGATTCGGAGAGATTGGCGATGGCGGGCGGCTGAAGGGCACTGACAGAAAAGGTGGAGGATAATGAAACGCGTCCTGGTCACCGGCGCTGCGGGATACCTGGGGTCCGTCTTGTGCGAGCATTTGCTAGCGCGGGGATACCGCGTCGTGGCGCTCGACAACTTGATGTACGGGCAAAGTTCGCTCTTCCACCTCTGCGCGAACCCGGCATTCGAGTTTGTCCGTGGCGACGTGCGCGACGAGAGAACGATGATCGAGGCGCTGAAGGGCAGCGATGTGATCATACCGCTCGCGGCGATTGTCGGGGTGCCGGCCTGCACGCGCAACCCCTGGCTGGCCACGCAGGTGAACCTCGACGCCGTCCGCAGGATCAATCGCCTGCGCAGCAAGAGCCAGCTCGTGGTCTACCCGACGACGAACAGCGGCTACGGCACGAAGAGCGGCGACGTCTTCTGCACGGAGGAGACGCCTCTGGAACCGATCTCGCTCTACGGTCAGACGAAGGCGGAGGCGGAAGCGGAGCTGCTGGCGAGCCCCCGCGCGATCACGCTCCGGCTGGCGACGGTCTTCGGCTTCTCCCCGCGGATGCGCCTGGATTTGCTGGTGAACCACTTCACGTACGCGGCGGTGAGCGATGGGTATCTTGTGATCTTCGAGAAGGACTTTAAGCGCAATTACGTGCATATCCGGGACGTGGCCGATTGCTTCATTCATTGCATCGAGCACGCCGATGGGATGACCGGGCGGACGTTCAACGTGGGGTTGGACGCGGCCAACTTGTCGAAGGAGGCGTTGGCGCTGAAGATCAAGGAATACGTGCCGAATTTCTACATTCACTTCAGCGAACTCGGCTCCGACCCGGACAAACGCAATTACATCGTTTCGAACCAGCGGCTGCGCGAGGCGGGATTCGAAGCGAAGCGCTCGCTGGACGACGGCATTCGGGAGTTGTTGAAGGGATACCGGATGCTGCCTCGGAGCGCGTTTGGAAATGTTTGAGCAGAAACATGTATGACATGAAGGAGCTCACCGTATTGATCCTGGCGGGCGGCCTGGGCGCTAGGCTGCGGAGCGTAGTCGCCGACCGCCCCAAGGTCATTGCCGAAGTGAACGGGCGCCCGTTTCTGGCCTATCTGTTGGACCAACTTGCGAGTGCGGGGATTGAACGCGCCATCCTGTGTACCGGGTACAAGGCTGAGCAAGTGCAGGACGCGCTGGGCGACCGGTATGGGGCGCTTCATTTGGCCTATTCGCCGGAGCCTGTGCCGCTGGGCACCGGCGGCGCGCTGCGCCACGCGCTGCCCCTGGCCGAAAGCAGTCTGCTCCTCGCGATGAATGGTGATTCATTCTGCCAGGTGGACCTGCGAGAGTTCATCGCGGCGCACCGGCAGGGCGGCGCTGAGGCGACCCTCTGTCTGTGCAAGGCGCCGGACGTCTCTCGTTTTGGTCAGGTGCTTGCTGACGAGTGCGGCCGTGTGACGCGCTTTCAGGAGAAAGGCGCCGCCCAAGGCCCTGGCTGGATCAACGCCGGGTTGTACCTAGTGTCGCGCAAACGCCTGGAGAAAATCCCGCCCGGCCGGCCCGTCTCGATTGAACGGGAACTATTCCCACAGTGGATTGCACGCGGTCTTCGCGCCTACAGGACCGAGGGCCGTTTTCTGGACATCGGCACGCCCGAATCCTATCGCATTGCGGAACGTTTCTTCCGCGATGCGCAGCCATGACTGGGGAGACGCCGTATGATCATTAGCAGAACGCCGTTTCGCATCTCTTTCTTTGGGGGCGGGACCGATTACCCTGTCTGGTATCGCCAGCATGGCGGGGCGGTGCTGGCAACGACGATTGACAAGTACTGCTATTTGACATGCCGCTATCTGCCGCCATTCTTCGATCACCGCATCCGGGTGGTTTATTCCAAGATCGAGACCTGTCAGAAAGCGAGTGAAATCACTCATCCGGCGGTCAGGGCAGTGCTTGGGCATCTCGGCATTTCCCGGGGAGTCGAAATACATCATGACGGCGACTTGCCCGCTCGGAGCGGGATGGGATCGAGCTCGGCTTTCACGGTCGGCCTTCTCAATGCGCTTCAGGCCCTGAAGGGAACCGTGGTCAGCAAGCATGCCCTGGCGCTGGAGAGCATCCATCTGGAGCAGGAAATGCTGAAGGAAACCGTTGGATCCCAGGACCAGGTGTGCGCCGCGTACGGCGGATTGAACCTGATCAACTTCCTTGCGAACGGTGAAGTCGTCGTAAATCCCGTCACGATCTCGGCCGCGAGATCGGCCTCCCTCAACGCCCAGATGATGCTCTATTATACCGGGATTCAGCGCACGGCCTCTGAGGTCGCCGAAAGCTACGTTGGCAGCCTGGAGAATAAGCGAAAGCAATTGGGCGCTATTCAGGCCATGGTGGAAAAGAGCCTCGCTATTCTGAACAGTCAGCGGGATTTATCCGCTTTTGGGGAATTGCTGCATGAGGCCTGGATGGCCAAACGGAGCTTGGGGGAGCGCGTGTCGACGCCTCATCTAGATGGTCTCTACGAGCGCGCCATCACCGCGGGCGCCCTGGGAGGCAAGCTGACCGGCGCCGGCGGAGGCGGCTTCCTGCTCCTGTTCGTTCCTCCGGAGAGGCAGGACCGTGTGAAGGCGGCCATGCAGGACTTGCTGCATGTGCCTTTCAAGTTCGATTTCTCCGGCAGCCGCATCATTTTCTACGATCCGGAAAGTGAGTACCTGCTTCAAGAAGAAGCGCGCGACGCCAAGCTGGCCTGAGTGTTCCGGCCGGCAACAACGATGCGGCTTCAACGGCTGAGAGCGCCACGCGTGTTCCGCTACGTTCATAGACGGTATCGTTCTCCGGAGGCCTTCCATGTCGTCCGAGCAGATCGCATTGCCTGATCGCACGAACTGCGTCCGACTGCTGAGGATGATGCGTGAGATCCGCCAGTTTGAGGAGCGCATCATCACCCTCTATCCCACGGATGTCATGGTCACGCCGGTTCACCTGCATATCGGGCAAGAAGCGGCGCCCGTGGGGGTCTGCGCGCACCTGACGCCGGCGGATACCATTTTTTTCACGCACAGGACGCATGGCCCTGCGCTGGCCAAGGGCCTTTCCATGAGAAAATTGATGGCGGAATTGTATGGCCGGACAACGGGGTGCTCGCGGGGGTATGGCGGTTCCATGCACGTGGTGGACCCGGAGCACGGGATGCTCGGGTCCTCGTCGATCGTGGGCGGGGGCATCGCGATGGGCGTGGGCTCGGCCCTGGCCTCTAAACAGATGGGGCGCGACTGGATATCCGTCTCCTATTTCGGCGATGGCGCCACCGATGCGGGTATCTTCTGGGAGAGCCTGAACTTTGCCGCGCTCAAGAGCGTGCCGGTGTTGTTCCTGTGCGAGAACAACCAATTGTCCAATGTCATGCCGAAGTCCGAGCACCTGTCGGTGGAACTGGCGAACGCCGCCGGAGCCTTCATGCCCGCCTCCTCAGTGGACGGGACGGATGTTCTGGCGGTGCACGAGGCGGCGGGCCGCGCGATCCGGCGCGTTCGCGAGGAGAAGCGGCCCGTGTTCCTGGAGTGCCGAACGAAGCGTTGGATGAAGCATCAGGGAATCGAGCGCGATGACCTGCCATGGAATCCGGTTGACCGGGAAAAGGATTGCCCGATCCGCAAATTGGAGCAGCGCCTAAGCGAGGCCGGGTGGATGACTGCGGAGACAATTCATGACATGGCGCGCGGGATCGAGAAGCAGATTGACGACGCGGTCGAATTCGCCAGGCAAAGCCCTTTCCCCGCCGAAGACGAACTGATCAGGGAGGTTTAGGATGCCTTGGAGTCGTATCACCCAAAGCCATGCAGCGCACGATGGCGATCGGATCATCACGTATAAAGAGGCGATCGGCGAGGCCATTGATCAGGCGATGGAATATGACCCGCGCGTCTTTGCCATCGGGTTGGATGCGAACGATAAGTTTGGCGTTTTTGGCACCATGCTGAACTTGACACACAAGGAACGAGTCATCGGCACGCCGATTTCCGAAAACGCTATGACAGGCGTGGCTTTGGGGGCGGCACTCTCGGGGTTGCGCCCGATCATGATTCATCTCCGCGTGGACTTCATGATGGTGGCGATGGATCAGATCGTGAACTACGTCGCCAAATGGCGGTACATGTTTCAGGGGCAGGTCAAAGTTCCGTTGGTCATTCGCGCTGTCATCGGCCGCGGGTGGGGGTCCGGAGCCCAACATTCCGGTACCCTGCAGTCGCTCTTCACCCACATTCCCGGCCTGAAAGTCATGATGCCCTCGTCCCCCTACGACGTCAAGGGCCTTTTCCTTGCGGCCGTCAAAGATGACTATCCGGTGATCTTCATCGAGCATCGGTGGCTCTACAAAAACACAGGTCACGTGCCGAAGGAGATGTACTGCCTGCCGATCGGGAAGGGGCATATCGTGCGGCAGGGCAATCGACTGACGGTCGTGGCAACCTCCATCGCCGTCATCGATACGCTCGCGGCCTGCAAGGACAACGACTTGGACGTAGAGGTACTGGACCCCCGGACGCTCAAGCCCCTGGACGAAGAGCTCATTCTTCAGTCGGTGGCGAAGACCGGGCGTTTGCTGGTGGTCGACTATGACTTTCCGCGATGCGGCTTTGCCTCCGAGGTGTGCGCTCTGGTGGCGGAAAAGGGGTTCCAGTATTTGCGCGGGCCGGTACAGCGGCTCACATTCCCGGAATGTTCGATGCCCGCCAGCGGGGTTCTTGAGAAGGCATTTTACCCGTCGTCCGCCCGGATTGCGACGCGCATACGTGAGATACTCAAATAGTCCATTAACTGAGGTGTCTCTATGATTCTAATTACTGGCGGAACAGGTTTTGTCGGTCGGCACCTTCAAGAGGAATTGCGGCGGCGGGGAACGGAATACGTCCTCTTTTCCAAGCGGGACTACGACCTGACGCGCCAGGAGGGGGCGGAGGCCGTGTTCGCCCGCCATCGCGATGTCGGCGCGGTCATTCACCTGGCAAGCTATCAGGCGGCGGCGGACTTTCCTGCGAAGCATCCGGCGGAACAATTCCATGTCAATAATCTTATCCATAGTCATACGCTGGAGGCGTGGCGGCGTTTTGCGCCGCAGGCCAGGTTTCTCGCTGTGGGGACCAGTTGCGCCTATCCGAGCGCAGCTGCCTCGTTGACGGAGGAGGTGTTCCTGGATGGCGACATTCATGGCAGCGTGTATTCCTATGCCTTCACGAAACGGCTGCTCTACACCGGCGTCCGCGCCTACAATGACCAGTACAAGTTGAATGGCAGCTACATCATTCCCGCCACGATGTTCGGAGAATACGACGATTTCCATCCGGAGACGGCCCATGTCGCCGGCGCGCTTATAGGGAAATTCGTCCGGGCTGTGCAGGAGAAATTGCCGGAGGTCGAGATCTGGGGCGATGGGACACAGGTGCGCGAATTCATGGATGTGGAAGAGTTCGTCAAGGCCCTGCTGCACCTGCTGGAGCGTGCGGACCGGGACGTCGTCAACGTCGGGCCTGGCATGGGCACCACGATCCGGGAGTTGGCGGAGACGATCTGCCGCGCGGCGGGTTTTGAGGGGCGCTTGCGTTTCAACCCCGGCGGCTACGTCGGCATCAAGGGCAAGATGATGAATGTAGAGAAGTTGAACAACAAGTATCAGTACCGTATTGGAACTGATATTTCGAAAGGAATCCGGCGCACGGTGGCGTGGTATTCGCACAACTATGCCCGCCTCAAAGACCGCCGGAAGTTTGAAGGCGCGGAGGCTGGCGTGCGGGGGGGGGCGCTGTGAGTCCGGCTCTGGACTTGCTTCTGGTCAACCCCGGGAGCCAGCGGCGCATTTACCAAAGCTTGTCGGATGGGCTGACGGCCGTGGAGCCGCCGATCTGGGCCGGCCTCATGGCCGCGTTCGCGCGCCGCCGCGGTCTCTCCGCGTCAATCCTGGACGCCAACGCGGAAGGGCTGGGCCCCGAGAGGGTGGCCGAGGCGGTGCGCCATCTCACGCCCCGTCTGGTGGTGGTCGTCGTCTATGGCCACAACCCATCGGCCTCGACGCAGGTGATGCCGGCGGCCGGGGCTATCTGCCGCGCACTCAAGGAAACGACGCCGGAGGTCAAAGTGCTGCTGGTCGGCGGGCACGTGGCCGCGTTGCCGGAGCGGACGCTCCAGGAGGAAGCGGCGGATTTCGTTTGCGGTGGGGAGGGCCCCGCCACGATTGTGGAACTCCTCCAGGCGCTCCGGAGCGGAGCCCATGATCTCCAAAATGTCCATGATCTTTATTACAGGGAGGAAGACACCGTGCGCTCCACGCCGCCGGCCCCCCTGGTGATGGACTTGGACCAGCAGATGCCTGGCGTGCCGTGGGACCTGCTGCCGATGGAGAAGTATCGCGCGCACAACTGGCACTGCTTCGGCGATCTGAAACGCCAGCCCTATGCGGCCCTCTACACCTCGCTGGGCTGTCCGTTCCACTGCACCTTCTGCTGCATCCAGGCTCCCTTCCGCAGCGGTGAGTGCGCGCTTGGGTTCAAGCGGGGCGTCCATAGTTACCGCCTCTGGAGCCCGCCATCGGTCCTGGCGCAGATCGACCGCCTCGTGACCGGCTGGGGCGTGCGCAACATCAAGTTCGCCGACGAAATCTTCGTCCTCAACCGCGCGCATGTCGAGGGGGTCTGCCGCGGGATTATCGAACGCGGCTATGATCTCAACATCTGGGCGTACGCACGCGTGGACACGCTGCGGCCGGAGATGCTGGACCTTCTCAAGAAGGCTGGCGTCCATTGGCTCGCCTTCGGCATTGAGGCCGCCAGTGAGCGGGTGCTGAAAGATGCGCGGAAGGGGTATGATCAGAGCGACCTGTGCCGCGTGATCCAGATGACCCGGGAGGCTGGCATCAACGTCATAGCCAATTTCATGTTCGGATTGCCCGAAGATGATCTGGCGACGATGCAGGAGACGCTCGACCTGGCGATGGACCTCAACTGCGAGTTCGTCAATTTCAACTGCGCCATGGCCTATCCCGGCTCCGAGCTGTACGAAACGGCCGTCAAGGAAGGCAGGCCGCTGCCGAAATCCTGGAGCGGTTTCTCGCAGTACTCAGCTGACTCGCTCCCGTTGCCGACGCGCCACATCAGCGGAGAGGAAGTGCTGCGCTTCCGCGACGAGGCGTTCCAGAGATATTTCGTCAACCCGCCATACCTGGCGATGATTGAACGCAAGTTCGGCCCCCAGACGGTCGCTCACATCCGCGAAATGACGGCGCGCAAGCTCGTTCGCGAGATACCTCAACGCCGCGTCGAATGAACCGGCCGCAGGACGACCCCTTGCGGCGGTTCTCGTGCGTGCTTCAGAGGGAGCCGCGCCGCTGGTTGCGCTGTGGCAGGGGGCGGTTTATAATCCGTCGTCCCCATGGAGGCCGAGCGTTCGCCTGCAACTTGGACACGGGAGAGGTGGCGCATGAGACAGATGGCAAAGGGCGCGGGTCGAGCGGAGGTTCCCGTGCCGGCAGAGGGCGGGGCCGGACGCCGCTGGGTCATCCTGGGCATCATCGCTCTGGCGATGTTCTCCTTCCTAACCCTCGATCGCCATTTCTTTGCGGGTAAACTCTACCATGATAATGAGGCAGGCTATGGCCTGTTCCATGACAACCTCCACTCGCTGAACCAATTTGGGGAGCCGGCATGGTGGTTGCCGAATATTCAGGCTGGTTTTCCGGGATACTACTATTCCCTTCTTATGGGGAACTCCGGCAGTCCCGTATTCATGGCATTCGGCTTTGCCTGCTGGCTGCTGGGGCTTGCCGGAGTGATGCTGACCCACTTCCTCCCGCTGTATGTGATCTACTTCGGGTTTGCCGTGCCGCTACTGTTTCTCTTTGCGGTATGGGGGATGGCGCGTCGCCTCTTGCAGAACCCATGGGCGCGCGTGTACGTCCTTCTGATCGCCGCGTTTTCTCCAGCGGTCATCGCCCATCTGAGCGACGCAAATCATCTGGAGCCGCTGGCGTACGCTCTTTTCTTTGTGGGCGCTTATATGGACTGGCTGCGGCAACTGGACCGTCGGCGCTTCTTCTGGCTGTTGTTTACGATCTCGCTGTTGGGCCTGAGTTGCAACTACAACATCTTCGTGGCCGTGCTCCCGTTCTGCCTGCTGGCGGCCGTTTTCTCCGTCATTCCCGCGACCTCTCGCGGTCTCCTGCGGCAGGCATGGGCGGCGACGCCGCTGTGGAAATTCGCCGTTTGCGTACTGGTCTTCGGGGTAGCGGCATCAGCCAACCTGACGACTCTTCGGCAAGGCGGAACGTTGGGCGTGGAGGGCACGCGCGCTGTAGAGTTTAAAGAGGCCAATGATCCCGATTCGCGCGTCGCTTACCCGCTCTGGGCGGTCAAGCCTGGCAATCCGCTGGAGTACCTGGGCGCGAGCACTCCGGGAGTGTCATTTGGCACGTGGGACAACTACATGGCCAAGCGCGACGCCTTTCCGCCGCAATTTTTGCCGGAGTCCCATCGCGCCGGCAGTTACGGCTATGGTTACCTGGGGCTTCTGTGCATACCGCTGGCGGCGATTGGACTGATCACCGGACGTTCCCCACTCCGCGAGGGGCTTATCGCCGCGTTGGGATTGTTCATGCTCATCCTTGCCCTTGCCGCGTTCAGTCCCTTCTTCTCGCCAGCCTTCGAGTTGGTGCCGCTGTTGCGTTCCGTGAACCATTTCTCGGACCTGACGTACCGGGCAAGCGGAAACCTATTGCTCATTCTGGCCGCCGGGTTGGGCATCCAGAGCCTGCTGGAAGGCGCTCGCGCGCGACGCTGGGCGTTGCTCATGGTCTTCGGCGGCTGGACGGTCCTATCCGCCGCATTCATCATGTATCTGCGCGACAAGCCCCCGGTGGACACTCTGATGGGGTTGGCCGCGGCATCGGCCTGTTTGTTCGCCGTTCTCCTGGCTTGCATGGCGCGGGAGGAGGACGAGCGCTACACCCGCCTGTGGGTGGCGGCGTTGGTGTGTCTGGCGGCAGTGGACGTCTCCTCGGTGGCCTATTGGCACGTTCGCACGACCATGAATCCGCCCGCCATGGATTATGACCGCCTAGCGCCGGGC
This sequence comes from uncultured Planctomycetota bacterium, assembly GCA_903901045.1. Classification (GTDB taxonomy): domain Bacteria; phylum Planctomycetota; class Brocadiia; order CAIUPP01; family CAIUPP01; genus CAIUPP01. Next base: position 104,378 of record CAIUPP010000010.1, on the reverse strand, counting down.
GGGGTGGGATTGGCGGCGAAAGAGACTCGAAGAAACCTGGATACGATACTTCGAATGCGGCAATTGGATACGTTCCGCCGGACGGGGATGCCGTTCGAGGCGCTGCCTTACGCTCGGCTGTTTCAACACGCGGAGACCGTCGAATCGGGGAAAGTGGAGAAGCGCCATGTCGCGGAGGCCATTTCCAACCGGCGCGATGCGGTGCTGGCCCTGAACGAATCGGCCGAAGCGCGCGCCGTGTGCGCCCGGCTCGCCGAGGCTTCCGCACAAGCTTCCGGCTTGCCGGCCGGCGACATCAGGTTGACCTTCAGAAGCTACAACGAGGTTCAGATGCAGGTGGAGTCGCCGGAACCGGCGGTCCTGTTCCTCAGCGACGCCTATGCGCCGTACTGGGTGGCGACCCTCAACGGACAGCCGGCCCCGGTGTTGCGCGCCCTGGACGGTTTCAAGGCGGTTCTGGTCCCCGCGGGCTCCTCTTTGGTGACGTTCCGGTTCGTGGTTCCGATGGTCGGGACCTGCCTGATCGCCGCGTACGGTCTCATGCTCATCATCTTCTTGGCGGCGCTGCGGGAGAACTAACTGCGGCGTTAATTTCGCGGATCACCCTCTGCCGGCACGCGCTGATAACAGGTTGGCGTGCACCGGATTCCCTTCTTCAAGGTCGGCTCACAAAAAATCGGCTCGACCTAACGGTTTGCGGTTTCTATGATTGCGGGACCGAAGCGCGAACCGCAACTGCGTTCGCGCGTGGCCTTGTAGGAGGCCATCCGTCGAATGGCCGGCCAATAGAGTTCATGGTGGAGTCGCTGGATGCGCGTGGAACGGCGTGCTTCCGAAAGTGGCGCTTTACGGCCCCGCAAGGCTCATGTTTTGAAGGATGACAAGGAGACGGTCTCTTGGGAATCCCGTGCCATCCCCATCGCTCTTCTTGTCGCCATTGCGGCTTATGCTATTCTGGCTTTAGGCATTCACCTTCTCGTGAAGTTTCCACCGCCGGACTATGAGAGTATCGCCAAACTCTTTCTTCCGCATATCGGGGGTGGTCTTCTGCTGGAGCCGGAGGAGCGCCTGCTTTATCTTGTGGGGATCGTTTGTGCCATCGTCTTGCCCATGGCCATTTTCCGGGCGATGGCTTTTCGCTATTCCTTTCCGTCCCTCATGTCACGATACCAAGATAAACACACGGTTTGGGCGTGGTTGGGCTGCCTGAGCCTGATTTTCCTTGTTTGGCTGGCGCGCATCCTCTGGTCGAGCGAAATTCTTTCCATGCGGCTCCTCTTGCCCCTGGGGTTGGCCCTAGCCCTCGCGCTGAGTTTCTGCACTCGGGTACGTCCTGCGCCGCGGCCCGCCGTCATGGGTGTGCTCATTGCGGGCATGCTCCTCTTCTATTCCTTCCTCCTTGTAGCGGGCGAAGGGATGAATAACATATACTTTGTTCGGCATCACTTCGACCTGCTGCTGGGGGCTGCGAATCAGGTGCTGCACGGCCGCACGGTTCTCGTGGATACCACATCCCAATATGGGATCGCCTACCCTTACGTGTTGGCCCTGTATTCATGGGGCGTGGGCATCAGCTTCACGCACCTAAGCCTCTTCTTTGCGGCCTTGTCATTTCTAACGCTCTTCTTGCTTTATCTGGCCATCGGCCAGAAGAGCGGCTACGGCTCCTTGGGGACGCTCTTCCTGTTTGCCGGCCTGCTCGGGTTGTTTCACCCTTTCAACGAGCAATGCCTCTTCTCCGCTCCGGCTCAACTCATGCCTTACTATCAGTAATTTCCCTTGCGGGTCGTCTTTGGGATGTTCTTCATTTGGTTCACAGCATACTACCTTACTCATAGGAAACCATGGCTTCTGGTGACCGGATACGCTATGGCCGGCTTCAGCGTGCTATGGAACACGGACAACGGCGTGGTGGTCTTCATTGCCTGGACGGCCACAATGATGCTCGATGCGTGGGCCCTCGGTTCGGAACGTCGCGCCGTCTATCGATCTGTCGCCATGCTGGTTCTGTACGGCTCTCTTGCACTGGGGCTTAGTCTTGCAGCGTACTCGTGGTTTGCGTGGATTCGTTCGGGCTATTTCCCGGACTGGGTGGCGGCCCTGCAATATCAGTCCATCTTTTACGGCAGCGGGTTCAATATGCTGCCGATGCCCTTGTGGGAATTGTGGCAACCCGCCATGCTGATGTATGGCGTCGCCCTCTTCTACTCCTTGAGACAGGCGAAGTGTGACCCTGCCAACCGAGACCCCGCATGGTACTTCTTCATCGCTCTTTACGGGCTCGGCGCGTTCTCTTACTACCAGGGGCGAAGTCACATTCATTGTCTGTTGGCTCCCACATATCCTGCGGGCGTCCAGGCTTGTTTCTTCCTCGTTGACGTCTGGCAGCAAATGCGTTCGAGCTCGAAGAAATCCTCATGGCTTTCAGCCCGACGGTCTTATGCCCGCCTTCAACTCATCGCCTTTTCCGTATTTATCGTCGCGGGGGTGCTCAACCTCTGTCTGAGTTTTCCCGCCGCTGTCCGGTACGCGCGCGATATTACGGTATCGCTGCGGCCACAGCCAACGGATGCCGTGCTGCTCCGTGCGGCGTCATTGGTTGGTCGCACCCCTTGTATCATCCTCAGCAACCGAAGCAACTATTTCTACATCAAGACCGGTAGCTGCTCCGCCATGCGTTCTTCTCGCCCAACGAAATCATGCTCATCAGCCAGGCCCGTGATGTGCAGGAGTTGTTGGACAAGGGGCAAGTTCGCTATATCATCGTTGAGCGCGACATGGCATTCCTTGCCAAGTATTTTTCTTTTCGCCAATATACGTTGCGCGAGAGACTTGGACCGGAGACGCTCCTGTTGGAATTGCGGCAAGCAGAGCAGTATTGAGTGGCGCTATCCCGGCGAAGCACGAAATATACATCCTGCCATCATAGCCATAATGCACCCAGTTGTGACGGGGATGAGCCCGGGGGCCGGGTGCCGCAAGTGCGGACGCGTGTGATCATGCAGGAAGGTATTCGTCGAATGGCCCATAAATAGAGATTAAATCAGTAAACTATCATACAATGAGTCTGCCGTTCGTCAAACTCAAAAGTTGCCATGGAAGGGGATGAGCATGATCAAGGCCTCCGATTTGACATCTCTATGCCCTGCCTAAGGGCGGTCCGTGTAGATGGACATTGGATTGCGTTCGCTGCTAAAATGAACAACTAGTTTATACTGCACGGGAGAGTCTGGAACCTCATATCCCGGAATGAAGCGTGTATCGAGCTTCTTTCTCCCCGTTCCGCTTCGAACCATCGTGAGGACAAACGCATGGCGGCAAGAATGCGTGTAGCCGATTATATCACGGCTAAGCTCTACGACGCAGGTGGTGAGTCGGTGTTCCTGGTCACCGGCGGCATGATCATGCACTTGACGGACGCGCTCTTGCGGCATGGGCGTCAGCGCTACGTTTGCTGTCATCACGAGCAGGCGGCGACCATGGCGGCTGAGGCATACGGACGTCTCACGGGCCGACTGGGGGTCGCCTATGTTACAGCAGGACCGGGCGCGCTCAACACCCTGACGGGCGTTGTAGGTGCTTATGTGGATTCTTCCCCATGCGTCATCGTGGCCGGTCAGTCGAAAGTCTCCCAGGCGACGGTACGTGGGCCCCGGCAGTTCTCTCTCCAAGGATTCAACACCCTGCCGCTATTTCAACAGGTTACGAAATACGCGGTCATGCTGCAAGATATCTCGCGGGTTCGGTACGAGGTCGAGAAGTGCATTCACATCGCAAAGAGGCCGCGTGTGGGGCCGGTGTGGCTGGAATGCCCTATTGATATCCAAGGTGCGACGTTCTGTCCCGAGGACTTCCCGGGCTATATTCCGGAGCCGGTCGCACCCGGAGGCACGCCGAACCTGGATGCACAGGTACAGCAAGTGGTTGAGGCTATCCGGACAAGTCGCCGGCCCTGCATCTTGGCTGGCGCGGGCGTCCGACTTGCCGGGGCTGTTGACACCCTTCATCGGTTCGTGGATGCCACGGGGATTCCCGTGCTGACGTCCCGTCTGGGGATGGACCTGATGGGCCACGACCATCCTCTGTTTGCGGGGAGGCCCGGAACCTATGGCGAACGCGCCGCGAATTTCGCGGTACAGAATGCAGATCTCTTGCTGACCATTGGATGCCGCATGGGTATCGGACTGGTAGGCTACGATTTCCAGGACTTTGCGCGGCATGCAAAGAAGATCATGGTGGACATTGATGAACAGGAACTTGCAAAGCCGTCCGTCGTGCCGGATATTGCGGTGCGTGCCGATGCCCGGGACTTTCTAGAGAAGTGCCTGTCGGTCCTTGGGGGGTGTCGACCAGCCAATCCGCGTTGGGTGGAGCAGACGCAGCACTGGCGACAAGCGTATCCTGTAGACCTGCCGGAATATTGCGATGAGACGGAAGGCGTGAATTCTTATCATTTTATGCGTCTTTTTTCCGACGCCTTGCCACCGGACGCCGTGGTCGTGGTTGACACGGGTTCCTGCTTTCACGTCCATGCGCAAGCATTCAACGTAAAATTCGGCCAGCGCCACATCATTACCGGGGGACTCTCGACCATGGGCTATATGCCTGGGGTGGTCGGTGTCGCGGCGGCCGTACCGGACAAGAACGCCTATTGCATCACGGGCGACGGGTCGCTGCAGATGAACCTGCAGGAGTTGCAGACGATCGTGCAGAACCGCATGCGGGCGAAGCTTGTGGTCCTCAACAACAATGGCTATCTCCTCATCCGTCTGACGCAGCAGAATTTTCAGGAGGGGCGGTTTATCGGTGTGGACAAGGCCACCGGCCTAAGTTGTCCCGATCTCGAGAAGATCGCGTTCGCCTACGGTATCCACTTCCTCCGCATCGTCGCTTTGTCCGAGCTTGAGTCCAAACTTGGAGAGTTTCTGCGGTATCCAGCCGCCGCTATCTGCGAAGTGATGACGCCATCCAGCCAACGCCTGATCCCGCGCGTCGCCTCCAGAAAACTTGAGGACGGGCGCATGGTGTCCATGCCCTATGACGACATGTTTCCATTCCTCCCTCGCGACGAGTACCAACGAAACTGCGTGCGCGATACTTTGGGATAAATCCGATGCCAAGACTGAATGTGGCGATTTTGGGCAGCGGCAACATTGGTACAGACCTGCTGATCAAGACAATGCGTTCATCCCTGCTCCGCTGCGTCTTGTTCGTCGGGCGGAACCTCCAATCGTCCGGCCTTGCGAAGGCCGGCAGCCTTGGCGTTCCCATCTCCTGGCGCGGAATAGAAGCGATCGTCGAAAAGCCGCACATTTGCGACTTGGTCTTTGACGCTACGTCGGCGCTAGACCATCAGACCCACTGGCCTATCCTGGACCGGCTGGGGAAGATCGTGGTGGACATGACCCCTGCTAGGCTAGGGGCTATGTGCGTGCCCGCTGTGAACCGTGATTCTTGTCTGGAGAAGCGCAATATCAACATGGTGACCTGCGGTGGACAGGCCGCAATTCCGCTCGCTTGCGCGATCCGGCAGTCCCATCGCGACGTTTCCTACGTCGAGATCGTTTCCAGTATCGCGGCGCGAAGTGCCGGCCCGGCTACCCGCATCAATCTTGACGAGTACGTGGAAACTACGGAAAAGGCCCTTGTGGCGCTCTCTGGGTGCAGACGATCCAAGGCCATTTTGATACTGAATCCAGCGGACCCCTGCATCAATATGCAGACGACGCTCTTTGCGAAAGTTGCCCAGCCGAACTTGGAGCGTTGTCGGGCGGCCGTGGCCGTGATGGAAAAGAAGGTGCAGGACTACGTCCCTGGCTACCAAGTCATCGTGCCGCCTATCTACGAGAACGGCCGCATCGTTATTATGGTTCGCGTCCAAGGCAGTGGAGACCACCTTCCCACGTATGCCGGCAACTTGGACATCATTGACTGTGCCGCAGTTGCCATGGCCGAAGCGATTGCGCGCAAGCATTTCCATGTCACTCCCCAGACGAAGAACGGACCGGGCCTATGAAGAAAATCATCGTTAGCGACCCCACGCTGCGGGACGGCAATCATGCACTGGGCCATCAACTGAACGTGCGCCAAATGGTCATGTATGCCGCGGCGAGCGACGCGGCAGGCGTGGCGATTGTCGAGGTTGGCCACGGGAACGGACTTGGCGCATCCTCGCTTCAGGTCGGTGAAAGCGCCATTGAGGATCTGGCGATGCTCGGGGCTGTGCGCGCGGTCCTCAAGCACGCTAAACTGGGCGTGCACATTATCCCCGGTTTCGGCACCATTAATAAGAACCTCAAGCCGGCCATTGAAGCTGGCGTCGATGTTGTCCGCGTCGCGTCACATTGCACGGAGGCCGACACTACGCAACGGCATATTGGGTATGCGAGAGAGAAGGGGCGGGTGGCGTACGGCGTGCTGATGATGAGCCACATGGCCGCCAAGGAGGTGCTGCTGAATGAATGCAGGAAGATGGAGTCGTACGGTGCAGAAGCCGTGGTTCTGATGGACTCGGCGGGTGCGTACTTGCCGGCGGATGTGTCGGAACGGATCGGGTTTCTCGCTCGGAACCTGAGCATCCCGGTCGGGTTCCATGGCCATAATAACTTGGGCATGGCCGTGGCCAACTCAGCGGCGGCCGCTGAGGCGGGCGCGACGTTGTTGGACGGCTCGGCGCGAGGCCTTGGCGCCGGAGCGGGCAACACGCCACTGGAGGTGATGATCGCCGTGCTCCACCGCATGGGCTATTCCACGGACGTTGATTTGTACAAGATATTGGATGCTGCCGATCTGGCGGAACGCCATCTCATGCCAAAGATCCCGACGATCTCTTCCTTGAGCATCGCCAGCGGCTTGGCGGGCGTCTTCTCCGGCTTCGCCAAACATGTCGAGCGTGTGGCCGCGGAGTACGGCGTCGATGCTCGCGAAGTCTTCCGCGAACTGGGCAACCGCAAGGTTGTTGCCGGACAGGAAGACGTTGCCATTGAGGTCGCAATAGAATTGGCCGCCCGTAAGGGGGAAGAAAAATGACGTCGAAGCGGCGCGATATCGTTCGGGAAGATTGTCGCCGGGCACTGGCGGGTGGAACGGAGATGCTCGCCCCGTTACGTAATAGCGCCCTGTTTGTCACAGGCGGCACCGGTTTTGTCGGCACATGGCTGACCGAGATGATCGCGTGCTTGAATGACGAGCATGGCTTCAATGTGCATGTGACGCTCATGGCGCGGCAGTGTGGACGATTTGTGGAGACGGCCGAGCATTTGGCGGCACGCAAGGACGTCACAGTAGTCTTGAAGGACGTTCGGTCCGTTCTGGACCTGCCACCGGAGACGCAGTGGATCATCCACGCAGCCGCGACCCCAGACCGGCGAGTTCATGCCTCCGACCCCGTGGGAGCGGTTGACGTCATCGTGAACGGCACTCGTGCCATGCTGGTTGCCGCCGTGCAACTAAGCCAGCTGCGGAAGTTCCTGAACATCAGTTCGGGGCTGATCTACGGAACACAGCCATGGGACATGCCCGCTATCTCCGAATCCTTCTGTGGTTCTCTCGACTGCGCCAACGTCAGTTCTGGCTATCCCGAAGCCAAGCGGTTCGCTGAGACGCTGTGTGCGGCTTATCAAAGCGAGCACCGACTGATCATCTCCACCGTCCGACCGTTCGCCTTCATCGGACCGTATCAGCCGCTGGGCCTGCCGTGGGCGGGCACGGATTTCATCCGCGACGCAATGCTCGGTGGGCCCATTCGAGTTCACGGCGATGGCCAGACTATCCGCAGCCACATGTACCCCTCGGACATGGCATACTGGCTCCTGAACATACTGGTCAAAGGCAGGTCCGGACAGGCGTATAATGTCGGCAGTGCGCGGGGCGTCACCTTGGCCGAGTTCGCCGCCCGAATTGCCGACTGCGTGCCGGGTCGGCCGAGGATTGAATTTGGAGTTCTCGGCGAGCGCAGGCCGCCGGCATCTAAGCGCGTTCCCGACGTGTCTCTCTGTGCCAGCGCATTGAGCTTGGGGTTGAGCACGGATTTGGACATGGCTATAAAGCGTACGATATCCTGGAACCAGACTACCTAGCACGCGTTGTCGCGGAGGATGCCGTAATCATGGAATCGACACGTCTCATCAGCATTGTCACCCCTTGCTATAACGAGGAATTGAACGTCGAGGAAGTGTGCCGTCGCGTGAAGGAGGTCTTCGCTGCGCTCGGGCGCTTCCGCTACGAGCACCTCTTCATTGACAATGCCTCTACCGACGGCACGCAGGAGATTTTGCGCCGCCTGGCCAGCGAGGATCACAACGTCAAAGTGATCCTGAACAGCCGTAATTTCGGCCACATCCGCAGCCCGTTCTACGGCCTCCTCCAGGCGCGCGGCGACGCGGCGATCCTCTTCGTCGCTGACCTTCAGGACCCGCCCTCGCTGATCGCCGAGTTTCTCAATCGCTGGGAGCAGGGGCACAAGATCGTCATGGGGGTGAAGACGCGCAGCAAGGAGTCGCCGTTGATGTTTGCCGCGCGAGGCTTCTACTACCGCCTCGTACGCCGCATGGCCGAGGTGGAACTGACGCCGAATTTCTACGGCTTCGGCCTGTACGACCGGCAAGTGTTGGAGACATTGCGGCGCATCCCCGATCCCTATCCCTACTTCCGCGGCCTCATCAGCGAGGTCGGCTTCGACCCCGCCAAGATCGAGTACACTCAGCCTCGGCGCGAGCGGGGCATCACGAAGAACAACTTCTACACCCTCTACGACATGGCCATGCTGGGTATCACCAGCCACTCCAAGATACCTCTGCGCCTGGCCGCCATGGTCGGATTCCTCTTGGCCGGTATCTCTTTTGTGATCGGTCTGAGTTACATGGTGGCCAAACTGCTCTTCTGGAACCAGTTCGTCCTGGGGGTTGCTCCGCTGGTCGTGGGTATCTTCTTCATCGGATCGGTGCAATTATGTTTCATCGGCATTCTGGGGGAGTATGTGGGGGCCATTCACACGCAGGTGCTCAATCGCCCGCTGGTGATCGAGAAAGAGCGCATTAACTTCGACGAGGACGAAGGGACGGAATGACGAAGCCTCTGCCTATGCTAATGAACCGCCTGGGCGCGATGCGCCGGAACCGTTTTGCGCGCTTTCTTGTCGTGGGTGGGATCAATACGCTCTTCGGGTACGGTGTCTTCAGCTTCTTCATCATGCTGGGGCTCCATTACGCATGGGCGGCGCTGCTGGGCCAAGTCTGCGGTATGTTATTCAACTTCAAGACTTACGGCGCGTTTGTCTTCGGCAATCACGGCAGCCGCCGGATCCCTCGTTTCGCCGGCGTGTACGCATTCATCTATCTGCTGAACCTGGGGGGGCTGAAACTGCTGCTGTCTTGCAACGTCTATTCTATCGCGGCTCAGGCGATCTTGCTGCTGCCGATTGCCACGATGACGTTTCTGCTGAACCGGCGTTACGTTTTCTGCGGTGGCGCATGACCGAGTCGGCTCGTAGCCATTGTGATAGTCCAACCGCCCCCCAACGCGCCTGTGCCGGCCAGCCGCCACGAGCGCGACGCGCCGCTGCTGCAGCCCAGCCTCCAAGTGCGCCTTGGCAACCTTCAACGCCCTCCATGCACGTCTTCAAGAAATTCCTTGTGCTTCGCCGCCAGCCCCTACCGATTGACTCAACGGCCCTCCCGCGGCACATAATGCTCCAAGCCCCTTTTCCCTGCATGCTGCGCGGGCGTGTCCTCCTAAACTACCGACCCGCGCGACACCTTGACCTATCACAGGCATATGGGTACCCTTATGGAGTGTTGAATTGATCAGTTGTAGCGTTCCCTTTCGCGCGCTCTTCAGCGGAGTTACGATGAAGGTAATCATTCTTTGCGGCGGCTTGGGTACGCGCTTGCGCGAAGAGACTGAGTTCCGGCCCAAGCCGATGGTTGACATAGGCGGGCGCCCGATCCTCTGGCACATTATGAAGCTATACGCCCACCACGGCTTTCGCGAGTTCATCTGCGCCCTGGGATACCGGGGCAGCGCCATCAAAGAGTACTTCCTTAACTACGAGGCAATGAACAACGATTTCACCATCTGCCTCGGTGCGAAGTGCAACACCCGCCTCCACGGTTTCCACACCGAGCAGGATTTCCACGTCACCTTGGCCGATACTGGTGCGGACGCGCTCACCGGTGACCGCGTTCGCCGTGTGGAACGGTACGTGGATGAGGAGACGTTCATGGTAACCTACGGCGATGGCGTCGCTGATGTGGATATCCGTGCGTTGGCCGCCTTTCACAAATCGCACGGCAAGTTAGCGACCGTTACGGCGGTGCGGCCCCTCTCCCGTTTCGGCATGATCAGTGTCCAGGGGGAGCAGCGCGTCACCACCTTCTCTGAGAAACCCCGTCTGGACGGCTGGATGAGCGCCGGCTTCTTTGTCTTCAACCGGGGCGTCTTCGATTACCTGCGCGAAGATCCCTGTACGTTGGAGCGCGACCCGCTGGAACGTCTCGCACGCGAAGGAGAACTGATGGCGTATCGCCACGAGGGCTTCTTCTATGCGATGGACACCTATCGCGAGTACAAGCATCTGAATGACCTCTGGGATACGGGGAAGGCGCCATGGAAAGTCTGGAAGTAAGGCCATCGCCGTTCTGGCAGGACCGGCCCACGCTGGTGACCGGGGCCACCGGCCTGCTCGGTCAGTGGCTGGTCAAGCGCCTAGTGGCGGAAGGGGCCGCCGTGGTCTGCCTGGTGCGCGACTGGGCCCCGCACAGCGACTTGGTACGTACCGGGATGATCGAGCGCGTCCAGGTGGTGCGCGGCGACGTGCGCGATCAGGCACTGATGGAGCGCGTGCTGGGCGAGTACGAGGCGGACACCGTTTTCCACCTGGCGGCACAAACGATCGTGGGGGTAGCCAACGCCAACCCGGTCAGCACCTTCGAAACGAACGTTGGTGGCACTTGGTCCATTCTGGAGGCGTGCCGCCGCAGCCCGCGCGTTAAGCACGTTGTGCTGGCGTCTTCCGACAAGGCGTATGGCAGCCACGAGACGCTTCCGTACGACGAGGCCGCTCCGTTGCGCGGGCGCTATCCGTATGACGTAAGCAAGTCCTGTGCCGATCTGATCGCCCAGTCTTACGCGGCCAGCTTCGGCCTGCCAATCGCCGTGACGCGCTGCGGCAACTTCTTCGGGGGGGGAGACCTGAACTGGTCGCGGATCGTCCCAGGGACGATCCGCTCCATCCTGCGCGGGCGCGCGCCGGTGATTCGCTCTGATGGCAAGCTGGTGCGTGACTACTTGTACGTCGAGGACGGCGCAGCTGCCTACATGCTCCTGGCCGAACAACTAGCCCGGCAGCCCGAACTGCGGGGAGAGGCATTCAACTTCTCCTATGAGAAGGAGATGACGGTGCTCGACATCGTTCGCTTGGTGCTGCGCCTGATGGACTCGCCGCTCCAGCCGGAGATTCGCAACGAGGCGTCCAACGAAATCCCGCGCCAATACCTCAGCGCCGCCAAGGCGCGGCACCTACTGGAATGGTCGCCGTTGTGTCGCTTGGAGGACGGGATGCGCATGACCATCCACTGGTACCGGGAGTTCCTGGCGCATGATTGACCCATCCGATGCCCTTCGCCGGCGCATTCTCGACCTCGTGACGGAGTACGTCTCCCAAGCGTTCGCCTCAAAGCCATTCATTCCAGGGCAGACCCCGATCCCTGTGGCCGGACGCGTCTTCGACGCCAACGAGGTCTGCCGCCTTGTGGATTCCTCCCTCGATTTCTGGCTGACGACCGGGCGCTTTGCCGATGCCTTCGAGTTGGCACTGGCCCGCGCGGCCGGGGCGCGCTATGCCATCCTGGTCAACTCCGGCTCTTCCGCGAACCTCTTAGCATTGGCCTGCCTGACCAGTCCGGCGTTGGGGGAGCGGCGGCTACAACCCGGGGACGAGGTGATTACCTGCGCGGCTGGATTCCCCACGACCGTCAACCCAGTTCTCCAAAACGGTCTCATCCCGGTATTCATCGACGCCGTGCTCCCTTCGTACAACGCCGACCTGACGCAACTCGACGCCGCGCTTTCAGATCGCACGCGTGCGGTTATCCTTGCCCACACCCTGGGCAATCCTTTCGACGCCGAGGCGGTGCGTGACTTCTGCCGGCGGCATCGACTCTGGATGATCGAAGACTGCTGTGACGCTCTCGGCTCCACGCTACGTGGAAAGCCGCTGGGCAGTTTCGGCGATTTGGCCACCTTGAGCTTCTACCCAGCTCACCACATTACCACCGGGGAGGGAGGTGCGGTCCTGACCCACGACGACGCGTTGCGGCGGCTCGTGGTCAGTTTCCGCGACTGGGGGCGCGATTGCTGGTGCGATCCCGGGCGCGATAACACCTGCGGCGGGCGATTTGGACAGAAATTTGGCGGGCTGCCGTTCGGCTACGACCACAAGTACGTTTACTCGCATGTCGGCTACAACCTCAAAATGACCGACATGCAGGCTGCTGTCGGACTGGCTCAGTTGGAGAAGCTCCCACGGTTCATCGAGGCGCGGCTGAACAATTTCACATTCCTGCGCGAGGCGCTGGGGAGCCTGGGCGACCTGTTCGTCTTACCCGGAGCGGCACCGGAATCGCGCCCGAGCTGGTTCGGCTTCCCGCTGACGGTGCGCGAACAAGCCCCGTTCGACCGTCGCGCGCTCATCCTGCACTTGGAGAGTCGGCGCATCGGCACGCGGCTGCTCTTTGGCGGGAATCTAACGCGCCAGCCGGCTTACGACAAATGCCACATCCGCAGTGTCGGCCCGCTACAGACAGCTGACCTTATTATGAATCGCACCTTCTGGATCGGCGTCTATCCTGGGCTGACCCGGGAGATGATCGAATACGTGGTTGCGACTATCCGGAGGTTCTGCCGCCCATGACCCCTAACCCGCTGGCCTCCGATCTCGATGATATCCTGCGACAGACGCGGCCGCTGTGGGAAGAATTGTGCGGGGCGCGACTCTTCATTACCGGGGGGACGGGATTTTTTGGCTGTTGGCTGCTGGAAAGCCTCCTCTGGGCCGAGGAGAAACTGGGTTTGGGTGTTCGGGTGACCGTGTTGACGCGCGCCCCTGACGTCTTCTCGCGCAAGGCACCGCATTTGGCCGGCCACCCGTCGGTGCGCCTGCACGCAGGTAACGTGCGCGACTTTGCCTTTCCGAACGAGCGCTTCTCCCATATCATCCACGCCGCCGCCGAGTCCCCGGAGCGCGCGGGTGCCCCTTTGTCGCCCGTGTTCGACACACTCGTTGAGGGGACGCGGCGCACACTGGAGTTCGCTCGAAGCTGCGGGGCCGGGAAGTTGCTGCTGACCAGCTCCGGCGCAGTCTATGGCCTCCAGTCGCCGGATCTGACGCACCTGCCCGAGGAGTATCCCTGCGCGCCGGCGTTGACCGACCACGGTTCGGCGTATGCTCAGGGCAAGCGCGCCGCTGAGAGCCTCTGCACGCAGGCGGCTCGTGAAGGGGGGCTCGACGTGAAAATCGCTCGGTGCTTCACGTTCGTCGGGCCATATCTCCCGTTGGACGCGCAATTCGCGGCGGGGAACTTTATCCGCGACGTGTTGCGTGGCGTACCGATCCAGGTTAAAGGTGATGGCGTCCCTTGGCGCTCCTATTTGTATGCCTCGGACCTGACCATCTGGCTCTGGACAATCCTGCATCGTGGTGTTTTCTGCCGGCCATACAATGTCGGTTCGGAGGAGGCGGTCCGTATTGCCGATCTGGCGCAGGCCATCAGTCGTGCCGTCGTGCCACCCGCCGAGGTGCGCATCGCCCGCGCGCCCGAACTTGGCGTGCCTGCGCCTCGTTACGTTCCTTCCACGCGACGTGCCCGGACGGAACTAGGTTTGCGCCAAGGCATTGGGTTGGACGAAGCTATCGCCCGCACCATCCGCTGGCACCGGTCACCCAAGGCGGCGTGACATGAGACAATTCGGCCCATTTGTGTTCGCCGAACTTGCTGCTTTCCGCCTAATCATGAGCGTTGGAGTCATTAGCGTATGATTACTGAGTCGCGAATCCGTCTGCTCCTTCTGCTGATCTTCTGCGGCGCCCTGGCTGTCCGGCTGGCCACGGTGTCCCTCGGCACCGATGTCGACACTGCCAGCATTCTGCTCCGGGGGGTGGCGGTGGCCGAAGGCAAGGTGCTGTACGAAGATATCTACAGCAACAAACCTCCGGTCAAGTTCATGCTCTCCTCCTGGCTGTTTCAGGCCTTTCCGACGCACTTCGTTCTGGCGTCAAAAGTGCTGATGGCGCTCCTTTCGGCCTCTTGCGTGCTGGCGGTGTACTGGATCGGACGCCGTTTCTTCGGCGCGATTGCCGGCCTGGCAGGGGCCGCGCTGCTGGCCTTCGATCCGCTCAGCGTAATGTACGCGCGCGAACTGCATTCCAGCACCCTGGACGCGTTCTTCGCCACCTGGTCCGTGGCGCTGCTGCTGTGGGGGATGACGGCGCGCCAGCGTTGGGCGCCGCTGTGCCTTCTGGCAGGGGCCTGCCTGGGTGCAGGCCTGATGAGCAAGCAGTCGCTGGTGGCCATGTTCCCCGTGCTCGGCCTGATGCTCCTGTTCATGGACCGCGAGGCGCGTTGGACGCTGAACTGGCGGCCGAACCTGCCGCGCGTGGCCCTGTTCTGCCTGGGCTGCGTGGCCGCCATCCTCCTGATTGTCGCGCCTCAGCCGTTCAGCGTCCGGGAGATGTGGCAAAACCTCTTCGGCCTGAACCTGGAATTGCGCCAGGCGGGGCAGGGTGTGTCGCACATAGGCGGCCCCGTCATCAAGGGGGTGTATCTGTTGCGCACCGCGTGGACCACCCAATGGCTCGCCACCTTCGCCGCCGCCGGGCTGCTGCTGGCGCTCTGGCGGCGCGACCGTCGCATGCTGACGCCGCTGATGTGGCTCGCCGGTCAGGCGATGTTCCTCTTCGTGCTGCACTATCAGGCAGCCGATCACTACCTCTTGCCGTGGGCTCCCGCCGTGGCGATCGTGGCCGGCTTCGGTGCGGCCGCGCTCCTGAGCGCCGGACTGCCGCTTCTGTACCGCCTCAGGTCGCGCCTGGTCCCGAGCGCCGGGGCGGCGGCGGCTTGCCTCATTGCGCTGGGACTGGTGGCGGCACTTCTGGCGCTGGCAGAGTACCGCTTGGCCGCCGCCGTCTTTGCGGTATGGAAGGCCGCGCCGATCGCCACGTCGTTGCGCGCCTTGGCCAGCACGATGGCCGTCCTG
The DNA here is from genome assembly GCA_903901045.1 of uncultured Planctomycetota bacterium. GTDB lineage: Bacteria > Planctomycetota > Brocadiia > CAIUPP01 > CAIUPP01 > CAIUPP01. The sequence continues at coordinate 89,126 of CAIUPP010000010.1, read as the reverse complement.
GGCGCAGGCCTAACCGCCGCCATCGCCCTAGCGCTGATGACGCGCCGTGCGCTGCCCGGCCCCGTTCGTGCGCTGGGGGGGCTGGTCCTGGCGCTGGGGCTCTTTGGTGCGCTGCTTCCTTTCTGGACGCGCCGCGCCACCTATCCCGAACCATTTATTCGGACCTCAATGGAAACGGACATGGCGCAATGGGTGCGTTCGCGGCTCCAGCCCGGCGAAGATGTGGCCGTGGTGGGCAATCCGATCATGACGCTTTACGGCGGCTGGCGCGACCTGCCTGCCCGATGGCGTGGGAGAACCCAGTGCAATCCGCGCGCGATCGGCGATTCGCTTCGCGAACACTCCCCGGACCCCATCATGCAGCGCGACACGATCGCACTCTGGAACCGTGATTATAATGTGCGATTCCTGGTCACCTTCCTAGAGTATTACGACCTGCGCAGTCGTCCCGATTGCGAGCCGTTCCGCGATTACGTGGACAAAAACTTCGTGCTCCTCAAACACTTCGCGTGGGGAACCACCGATTATGCGGGCCAAGTGCTGGTCTTTGAGCGGAAGGATTTCCATAGGACGACTGATGATTTCACGGGGGGCCGTTAGATCGGATCGGGGCCGGCGAACGAAGGGTTTCCGATCCGCAGTTCCTTGAAATAGCGGAATGGCTGGGGGAATGCTACGGGACCGGCCAGAGGAACGTCCCGTGCCGCAGGAAATGCGCGATCTGCTGGACGCTCTGAGCGGCCTTTCGCTCGACGGATTCCTCGGTGTTGAAAGCATTATGCGGAGTGAGCAGAACGTCCGGGCGTTGAGCCAGGGCCAGAACGGCTTGCACTTTGGGATCGGCGCTGGAGCGGTTTCCGCGCAAGGCAACGGCCAGTTCGCTCTCATGGCTGTAGACATCCAGCCCTATCCCACCCAGATGCCCCTCATTGATGAGCCGCAGGAGATCGGACGACGGCGATAATTCACCCCGCGAGATATTCACGAAGACCAGACCTGCGCGGGCATTCTTCAGGGTCGCGTAGTCGAAATACCCTTGGTTCTCAGCCGTCAAGTTCATCGCGCAGACGATCACCTCCGCCCACCCAAGAGATTCTTCGAGCGTCGTGTAGTTCACGAAGTCATGCTTGCGAACCAAGTCAATACCCCGCGTTTCCATGCCCATGGCCTGTGACAGACGGACGGTCTCGCCCCCGATGTTGCCGACGCCCACGACCAGTAGTCGACGGTTGAGACACTCGCGCCCGGTGATTGAATCGCGGTGGAAACTATGGAACTGCCGCATCTGGAGCGGCAGCCGCCGCAGCAAAGCCATCACGAGTATCAGCGCGTGTTCCGCGACGGCGCGGCTGCAATAAAGCGGAAGCCAGCCGGCAGCGAGTCGCCGAGCGCTGCGCACGCGAAAATCAATGATGTGGTCATAGCCGGTGCTGCGCGTAAGGATGCCGCGTAGGCGGTTGGCCCATTCTACTGGCAAAATCGATTGTGTGCGGACGCTGATGACCGACGCCGGAGGTTCCGTGTCATTCGATTCCTGAATCGTCTTCGGAGTGAAACCCGCCTGCACATCGTTTGGCAGACAACGCCGCATGGCGGCGGATTCCTCATGGAAGGCCTCATAGAAATAGACGTCAAACATTTGGCAGCTCCTTGTGGCCGAGAAGTCTGAAGATGAAACGTAGGCCATAACTCCATTTCATAAAGGGAGTAAGAAGAGGGCCACGCGCACCAGTCCACAAGGCAAAGGAAATCGCCTCGACTCCTAAATGAACTCACGCGTAATGTTACACTCTATGCCTGATTATGGGAAGAGAGGTGGAAGGAGTTGACGTCAACATCCCCTGGCTCTAACATTATGATTGGTACATTCTTTGGGGGCTGGTCACTGACCCCCGTCCTGACCTCTGTGTTGTAAGAATGTAGGTAACTGTAGATATCTGTAGATAACCGCTGATAACTCCGACCTTCGCGCCGTGGGGCGCCGCTCGCCCGTTGAGTCGCCGAGTTGCCCCAAGCTTCGCCCGTGAAAACAGATAGACGGGCCTTGATATTCCAGCGTTTGCTGGGTCAAGGCCCGTCTATTCTTCAACTGGTCGGGGCGGCGGGACTTGAACCCGCGACCTCCAGACCCCCAGTCTGGCGCGCTAGCCAAGCTGCGCTACGCCCCGACTTCGCAGGCGTGTGGTTGATTATAGCGGGCATGCCGCGTTACGTCAATGTGTGGTAGCCCGCTCAGTCAGTTGCAAACTCGCTTGGCAGGTGGTAAAATCCAACGCAGGTCGGTAGGGCATTAGGCTGCGCGCGGTTCTGACTTGGCGCAGTTCAAAATAGGGCCCCGTAGCTCAATTGGTTAGAGTGCCAGATTGTCGATCTGGATGTTGCCGGTTCGAATCCGGTCGGGGTCGCCATTGTTCACAGGCCCGTCACGCTCAGGCGTGATGGGCCTGTTTGTGTTTCCAGCGGCGTTTGCGACGGGCGCCGCTGCTTTCAATTCCCCAGCGCCAGCCAATCCGCCGTGAGTCCGATGGAGCGGTGGTTCAGTTCCACTTTTCCGCGCACCAAGTAGGGGCCATAGCTGCGGATGAGGTGGCCGAATCGCCGGTACGCGTCGGGGAAGAGGATCACTTCCACGGTGCCGAACCGGTCCTCCAGCGTCAGGAATTTCATGTACTGCTGGTCTCTGGTGACGGCGCGCCGCGTGGTGACCAGCCAGCCGGCGATGGTGATGCGCCGCCCGACGTTGCGTTCGAGCTGGTTGGAGGGGACCACGTCGCGCCGCCCCATCTCCCGGGTGGATATCCGCAGGGGGTGATCGGTGACTGCCAATCCCAGAATTTCCTGCTCCAATTCGATTCGTTTCTCGACCGGGTATTCGGGCAGATCCGGTATTTCGCGGGGGGTGTCCGGCTTTTCCTCCGGCGCCTCCGCGAACAACCCGGCGGCCATCTCCCCCTGGAAGGAGCGGCGCACGTTGCTGGAGAGCAGCCGCATTTCCCATAACAGTTGCGGCCGCGTGCGGCCGAAGCCTCCCAGCGCGCCGCAGCGGATCAGGGCTTCCGCTTCGGAGTCGTTGACCTGTGTGCGGAAATAAAAATCCTCGACGCTGGCGAAGGGGCGTTTGGTTCGCGCGCGCAGGATGGAGGCGACGGCGCGCTGCGAGATTCCTTTCACCTGTCCCAGGCCGATGCGGATGGAACCGGTGTGGCGCGGAGTATCGAGTCCGAGGTCATCCGCGCGGGGGGGGGATGACGCGCGCCACTTTTCCCCCGGTTCTCCGCGCCCGACGGGGCTTATTTCGCTCAGGTTCACGTCGGGATGGAGAATGGCCACCCCCAGCCGGCGCGCTTCTTCCAGGTACTCGCGTATTTCGTAGAACCCTCCCTGGTTGGCCATCATCGCGGCCATGAATTCGGCCGGGTGGTGCGCTTTGAGGAAGGTGGCCTGGTAGGCGATATGGCCGTAGGTGACTGCGTGGGCTTTGCAGTAGGAGTAGCCGGCGAAATTCTGGATCGCTTCCCATATCTGATCGGCGGTCTTCGGAGGTGTGCCGCGCGCAATCGCCCCCTGGATGAACCGGTCGCGCAGGGCGGCCATGCGCTCCGGCGAACGCTTTTTGGAGATGGCCAGGCGCAGCGCGTCGCCATCTTCTAGGCTGAAACCGGCGACGGCGGCGGTGACTTTGAGGATATCCTCCTGGAAGAGCATGACGCCATAAGTGTCTTTGAGTACATCTTTTAGGGCTGGATGGTCGTAGGCGACCTGTTCTTCGCCGAGCCGGCGCCGGATGAAGCGCTCTTTCATGCCGCTGGCCGATGGACCCGGCCGGATGAGCGACAGTGCGTGGATGACATCCAGCCGGTTTTCCGCGCGGATCATCTTCAGCAGGCTGCGCATCCCGGGGGATTCGATCTGGAAGCAGCCGATGGTGCGGCCCTCGCTCAGCATAGCCGCCGTCAGCGGGTCGGCGTCGGGGATCGTTTCCAGATCGAGCCGCTCGCCGATCCGTTTCTCCAGCGCATCCACCGTATCGCGGATCACCGTGAGGGAGCGGTGGCCCAGCAGGTCGATCTTCACGAGCCCGATGGCCTCGACGCCGTGCATCTCATATTGAGAAATCACGAGCCCCTTGGTCGCGCGCTCCAGCGGGAGGTAATCGGTCAGCGGTGTGTCGCCGATGACGATGCCGCCGATGTGAACGCCGAGGTGGCGCGGGAATCCGTCCAGGGACTCGGCATGCGCGGCGATGGTGCGGTACGGTTCCCGGTCGATCGGGAAATCGCGCGCTTCCGGCAAGGTGGCGATGGATTCCCGGATGCTGCCGGCGGAATAGGAGGGGAGTTTTGCGCAGAGGCGGTTGATTTCCGGGATGGCCAGCCCGAACACCCGCGCTACGTCGCGGAAGGCGGAGCGCATCTGGAAGGTGTTGTAGTTGGAGACCATCGCTACGCAATCGTCGCCATGGCGGTCATAGACGTACTTGAGCACTTCGTCGCGCCGACGCCAGCAGATGTCCAGGTCGATGTCCGGGCAATCGCTGCGCGAGAGATTCATGAACCGTTCGAACGGGAGGCTGTTGGAGATCGGATCGGCGCGGGTGATGCCCAGCGCGTACGCCACGAGGCTGTTGGCCGCCGAGCCGCGCCCGACGATGGGGATGTCGCTGCGCCGGGCGAAGTTCACGATGTCCCAGACGATCAGAAAATACTCGGAAAACCCAAGCTTTTCGATGATTTCCAGCTCATAATTCATCCGTTGCAGCGCGGCGGCGGATGCCGGGCGGTACCGTTGGTTCACACCTTCCAGCGCCAGTTTGCGCAGGGCGGCGGGGGGCGTCAGTCCGGCCACTTCCGGTGGAATGTGAGGCAGTGTAAAGAAGCGGGGAAAGATCGGTTTTCCGGTCTGTATTTCCAGACGGCAGGCATCGGCGATTCGCACGGCGTTCTCCATCGCCCGGCGGCCTTCTGCGTCGTCGAAAAGTTCTTCCATCTCCGCCGCGCTCTTGAGCCAGGCTTCGGGATGAACTACTTCGGAGGGGGTGACCTCCACGAGCAATTTGTTTTTCCGGATCGCGGTCAGGATGCGGTGCAGTTCATGGCGACTGGGATGAATGAAATGGACGTCGTTGGTCGCCACGGGGGGGATATGCGCGAGGTTGGCGGGGGCACAGCATGTTGCGCCCTTGTACGGGACATGGCATCGTTCGCCGAACCGATTCATTTCGCGGAAGAGGGAGGCGGGGTCGATTTTCCCATCCAGCCGCCGCAGCAAGGGGGGGGAGTCGGTGAGGATGAAGATGCCGCGCTGATTCCGCGCGAGCGTCCCGGCCAGGTCAAATTTCCCGGCAAGGTGGCGTGCCGTCACGATGCGGCAGTGGCTGGCATACCCTTCGCGGTCGCGCGCCAGACAGAGGGCGCGCGCGGAGTCGGTTTCGATCTGCGCGCCGATGATCGGGCGGATTCCCGCTTCGCGCGCCTGGCGATAGAACTCCATCGCGCCGTAGAGGCCGTTCGTGTCGGTGATGGCCAGCGCGTCGAAGCGGAGTTCCCTGGCGCGGTGGATGATCTCCTCGATGCGGCTGGCTCCGGAGAGGAGTGAGTAGTTGGTGTGAAGATGCAGATGGGCAAATCGGTGGGGCATGGAACTTCTTTCTAAGACATACCAAACATAGTACTAACACCAAAAGGCGGCTGAGTCAACTTTGAGAATCAGCCTTTTGGATAACTTGCGGGATAATAACAGGTTAGACTGACAGGAGGCCTACGCTCGGGAGAGTTCTTTCATAGCCCCGTTCCGAGGGAAATCGGCAACCTGTTGTGGCTCAAAAGGGGGGACGCACACCCTGTAGGATCGGAACTCGCCGGGGCCGGTTTCACGGTCGAGGTGGGGACACAAAACTTTCCTTTGGAAAGTATTGTGTCCCCACCGGCCCGGCTTGCCAACCGGGATGGTTTCAACAGAGCAAAACCGGTTCTAGAGCACTTTAGGCTTTCATGGCTACAATGTGCGATAGTGGCGAGGAGCGCTAGCCTCGGCAGGCCGGTCGCCTGATGGGCGCAGCATGCTGCGCCCCTACACAGCGCCGTAGGCATGGAACGTTAAAGCGCTCTAGGATTCGTCCGCGTGCTTGACGTCGATCTGCCCCATGATCTCCTCCGGCTGGATCCTGAAGGCTGAGCCCTTCCCCTCGAAGAAGCCATGCTCCTCGATCATGTGGATGCCCAGGTCGCTCCACTGGAGGAGGCGGCCGGTAGGGCGGTGGCGCAGGTAGGTGACGGCCTTGGGCCAGCGGCCGGGGTCGCCGAAGGGACAGGACATGCGTCCCATTCCCTCCTCCATCCATGCCTCAAGCGCCGGCGCGATCTCCACGGGGTTGCCCAGCGCCTTGCGGGCGAGCTCCGTGATGCGGTGCAGTCGCTCCGCGATCTCCCGGCAGGTGACTCCTGCTCGCGCCAGCGCCGCCGCGTCCGCGTCAATGATCTCTGCCGGCGGGCGCGCGTCATTGCCGAGCATGCCATCGCGCGTCAGGCGCCCCGGGCGCATGCGCTCCTGCACGACACTCCAATCCGGCGCTTGCTTCATGGCATTTCCCCGTCTCACACGAATTTGTCAAAGAAGATGAAATCGTCCGTCACGCCCTTCTTGTGCAGCACCGCGATGCAGGCGTCGATCATCCCCGGACCGCCGCAGAGGTAGAACTCTGTGGCGCAAGCGTCGGGCAGGCGCTGGTCGACGACCTCGGTGATGAGCCCTTCTTCGCCGACCCACACATCCCCGGGGTTCGGCAGCGAGAGCGCCGGGATGAACTCGATCCGCGGGTACTGCGCGTGGATGTCCTGCATCAGCTTGACGTGGAAAAGGTCCCTGACCGACTTGGCTCCGAAGAAGAACTTCGCCGTGCGCCGGTTGATTTCCGCGGGGTTGTCCTGGATTATCGCCTTGACCGGCGCAAAGCCGCTGCCCCCGGCAATGAAGACAATCCTGCGCTCCGTCTGCCTGAGCCCGAAGGTTCCATACGGGCCGTTGAAACGCACCTCCTGTCCTTCTCTCAGGTGCTGGAAGATCCACGTGGTGCATATGCCGTTCGGAATCAGCCGGACGATCAGTTCCACGACCCCGCTTTCCGAAGGGGGAGAAGAAATGGAGTACGCGCGAAAGACGGGGGTTGCATTCCCCTCGTATTTGGGGGTTTTGAGCTGGATGTACTGCCCGACGGTGAACGAAATGCTCTCCGGCTCAATCAACTTCAGCCGCAACTCCTTCGTGTCGTATGTCAGGTCGGTGATGCGCTCGACCGTCGCGCGGTACGCGTGGACGTTGAGCAGTTCCTCGGGCACTTCGACGGAGAGATTGTTGCAGACCTTCACCTGGCAGGCGAGTCGCACCCCTTGTTCAAGCTCCTCGGCGGTCAGGTGAGGTTTCTCAATCGGGAGGATCGGGCCGCCGCCCTCTTTGACCTTCACCTTGCAGTACCCGCACCCGCCGCGCCCGCCGCATGCGGAGGGGATGAATATCTTCTGCCCCAGCAGAGTCGCAAGCAGCGACGCGCCCCCCTTGACGGTGATCTCGCGCCTGCCGTTGATGTTGATTACGCAATCGCCGTAGTCGGGCATCATGGCATCCGGAGCTTAACTCGGTTTACGTTCCGATTTTCACCGGTATGTCGTATCGTGTCAAGGGGGTGTGACTTATCGATGCGACTGCCGATGTGCCGCGCCGTGGGGAAAGGCATTGCCCTGCCCGGTTCCGGCGTCAGCGGGCCTTCGTGCGAATCATCTCCGCCTCAGTGACAATGATCTCCATCGGGATATCCGTATCCGTGTGCGGCACGGACTCGATGAGTTGGCAGGAGAAGCAGACCCCGCAGCGCACGGCGCGGGGGGCGTCCTGGACGAGGAAGCGGTCGTAGAAGCCACCCCCGCGCCCCAACCGGTTCCCCTCCTTATCGAAAGCGCGCCCGGGAACGATCATCAGGTCGATGGTGGCCGGCTCGCATCGCTCCAGCGCGACCGGTTCGGGGATATCGTACTCTCCGCTCTTCAGGGCGGCGATGTCGCGCAGCCGCGCGGGAACCATCTGGCGTTCCTTCACCAGCGTGTGCGGGACGCAGACCTCCTTGCCCATGCGGATCAACTGCGCCAGCAGGGGGCGCGTGTCCAGTTCATCGGGGAGGGGCAGGAATGCCATCACCACCCCGGCGGCCGCGCATTCCGGCAGTTGCAGAACGCGCCGCATGATCTCTTCGGACGCGCGCCGCCGCTGACCGGACGTCATTCCCCGGACAGCTTCCCGGACGAGCCGTCTTGCCTCGCCTTTCTCCATGCCTCCAGCCGCTCCTTGATCTGCTTCTCCGCGCCGATATCCGTCGGCTCGTAGTATACCTTGCTTGTGGGGATGTACTCCTGGTCCACCCAGTGTCCCTTGAAATCATGGGCGTACTTGTAGCCCTGCCCGTGGCCGAGGCGTTCGGCGCCCTTGTAGCCCGTGCCGCGCAGATGCTCCGGCACCGGCAGCGTGCGACCCTCGCGGACATCCTCCTGGGCTTTGCACAGGGCCATGTAGCTCGCGTTGCTCTTGGGGCAGCAGGCCAGGTAGGTTGCCGCCTCGGCCAGGATGATCTGCGCCTCCGGCATCCCCACGAATTCGCAGCCCTGCATGGCGGAGGTCGCCAGGACCAGCGCCATCGGCTGCGCGTTGCCGATGTCCTCGGAGGCCAGAATCACCATGCGGCGGGCGATGAAGCGCGGGTCCTCTCCTCCCTCGATCATCTTCGCCAACCAGTACACGGCGGCGTCCGGGTCGGAGCCGCGCAGGCTCTTGATGAAGGCGCTGATGGTGTCGTAATGCTCGTCATCGTCGCGGTCGTAGACAATCGCCTTGCGCTGGATGGATTCCGCCGCCAGCGCAAGATCGAATACCACCTTCCCATCCGGCCCGGGGGTTGCGGAAAGGACGCCCAGTTCCAGCGCGTTCAGTGCGCGGCGCGCGTCGCCGTCGCAGAGCGTCGCGAGGTACTTCAGCGCCTCCTCCTGCAGATCGATATTCAACTTGCCCAGCCCGCGTTCCGCGTCCGCCGCCGCGCGGCGCAGGAGCGACATGATCTGCTCGGGGGTCAGCGGCTTGAATTCGAATATCTGCGAGCGGGAGAGCAGGGGGGAGTTGATGGCGAAGAACGGGTTCATTGTCGTCGCCGCCACCAGGATCACCGTGCCGCGCTCCACGTCGGGCAGGAGCACGTCCTGCTGGGCGCGATTGAAGCGGTGGAGTTCATCCACGAACAGGACGGTGCGCCGGTTGTGTTTCGCGAGCCGTTCCTGCGCGGCGGAGATCGCTTCGCGCACCTCGCGCACATTGCTTGCCGCGGCGTTCAGCATCTGCCAGTGCGCGTGGGTGTGAAGGGCGATGATATGCGCCAGTGCGCTCTTCCCGGTGCCGGGGGGGCCGTAGAAGATCACGCTGGCCAGGCGGTCCGCCTCGAGCGTCCGGCGCAGGAGCTTGCCCGGCCCGAAGAAATGCTCCTGCCCGACGAATTCCTCCGGCGTGCGCGGCCGCATCCTCAGCGCCAGCGGCGCGTGGGCGGGTGTTTCGTCCAGGGAGGGCTCTTCCTCGAACAGCGACATGACGCATAGCCTTTCGCGGAATCGGATCAGGCGTGACAACGGCGCGATTATCGCACATGCCCCGCGCGGTGCGCAAGAAAGGGGAAGACCGTGTGGCGCGGCGCGGTGTGAATAGAACAAACCTTGTGAAGGTTCGTACTAACCTTCGCAAGGTTCAGCGCAGGACGGGTGCATGCCAAAAAAAGAACCTTCCGCCGCCGCCGGGTTGGAAGTGTCCTCTGAACCCATTTGATATGGGCGGGTGACGGGCGCGCGGCTAATCAATTCCGCCCGACCGCGTCCCCTGGACGTTGTATTTGGTCAAAGCACTTCCGTTTCGAACGGGGCAGAAGGTTCCCAAATTCCATCTCGATTTCCTTCTCCACCTGTATTCTAGAACGTTCGGGGTGCGGGAGGCAATAGGGCGTATCCCTGAAATTCCGGGTAATTCGTGGCGGCGCTTTGCCGGGTTGAGGCATCGGCAAATGGAGAGTGTGCTCCGATAATTGTGAAGGGGAAACCGCAGAGGCCCCAGCGGTTCCCCCTTGCGATCCCCTTCCACTTCCCCCCGGCAGGCCGCAACGACGCGGCTGTCACCCTAACAGCAACGTCAGCGCAGAGAACGCTTGACACCCTGCCACGCAAGGCTAGAATGAAGTGGTAACAGTGCGCCTTGGGTTCACGCGGCCTGAATCAACCCGAAGACTTGAAGGGAAGGCAGCCGGATTGGCAAACGATTTGCGGCCACCTGAGTCGAGTGTCCCGGGAACACCTCGGACTACGGGTCCCAGCAAGCAACGGCGTCTAACGCCCGTTGTGCTTGTGCTTCTACTGCTGGCTGTGACGATTAACTTGGCTATTTGCGTCACTTTCTGGCAGTGGTATTCCTCACCAGTCACGCGGGCTAAGCGGCAGATCTGTCGTCTGGCGGAGGTTTACCGCGACTGCTTTCACCGCTCGGGCGGCGGCATTTTGCGTATCGAGGACTTCGTTGATTACGCAAATGCACGTGACCCAAAGGCGAAGGTATCGCTGATCGATCCTTGGGGAACTCCTCTCCGCTATTCCTCTAAAGGCGGGATAATCACTTCGGCTGGTCCTGACAGGGCTTTCGGAACAGAAGATGACCTGTATATTATCGCGTACAACTATAGCTTGAGAGTGTCGCTCCCCATAACAGTCTTCGCTGTCGAACGTCCGTAGGAGCAGTAGCGCCCCTGCCCCGTCCCCCATTGCGATTTTAGACAGCCACAATTGCTCTGTTGAAACCATCCCGGTTGGCAGGCCGGGCCGGTGGGGACACAATACTTTCCAAAGGAAAGTTTTGTGTCCCCACCTCGACCAAGCGAAGAACGACACGTTGTCACGATGGTTTCAACAGAGCAAGCCACAATCAAAGCCGTTACGTCCCTCGCCGGCATTCGGATGCCCAGCGAGAAAAGTTCTAATGGTGTCCCGCCGCCCCGGTCATTCCTGCAAAGAAGCCCGCGCCCACGTGAAGCCAAAGCACCGCCGCCCATTTGACGGATTCGGCATGCTCACCGCAAGCAATCTCAGGGCTGGTTGGCGGCGCACTTTATTTTCGCGGGCTGAAGCCCGCGCTGCACATTCCACAAGTCAGTCTCTTCAGCCGGACTTGACAATGACCTCCCGCTTCACGTGAAATGGAGGTGCGGAGACCATGCCATGTCGAGACAACTGCTGATTCGCGGCGGCGCAATCGGGGATTTCGTCCTGACGCTGCCGATTATGGAGAGCCTGCGGGGGTGCGAGCCGGATGTGGAGATTCACATCCTGGGCTATCCCCACATCGCGGAATTGGCGGTGGGGCGGCGTCATGCCGGCGCGGTCCGCCGTGTGGACGGCCCGGAATGGGCGCCGCTGTTCTCGCGCGATTCCTCCCTCGCGGCGGCGGAGCTGGAATATCTGCGCGGGTTCGACCGCGTGATCTGCGTATGGCCCGACAGCGACGGGACGATGCGCGAGAACCTTCGCGTTGCCGGGGTGAAGCAGTTGCTGGCCATCAACCCGATGCCTCCCTCCGGCGGCGCGGTGCATGCCGTCGAGTTTGTCGCCGGCCAGTGCGAGCGCGCGGGCCTGTCGATGAAGTGGATCGAGCCGCACCTGTACCCGTCCGAGCGCGACCGCGGCTGGTGCGAGCGCTATCTGCGAGTTACGGGCGCGGGCGCGTCGCCGTTGCTGGGGGTCGCTCCGGGCAGCGGCTCGGCCGCCAAGAACTGGCCGGTCGAGGGATACGCTGCGCTCATCCGGCATTGGATCAAGCGGAAGGGGAACGTGCTTCTCTTCGCCGGCCCGGCGGATGAACAGCCGGTGGCGGAGTTGAGCGCGCTGCTGAATAACGTCGAGATGTTCGTGATACGGGATGAGCCGTTGGCCCGCGTGGCGGCGCTGCTGGAGCGGTGCGAGGCGTTTGTGGGGAATGATTCCGGCCTCGCGCACATTGCTGCTGCGGTGCGGACGCCGACGGTCGTGATTTTCGGGCCGACGGATCCGGCGGTCTGGCGTCCCCTGGCCTCGAAGGTGAAAGCGCTCGCTCCCTCGGCAGGGGGGAGCATCGCCGACGTCAGTTCGGCTGCGGTGATAGCGGAGATGGAGTCGCTGATTCAGGGCTGATGGCGCGGAGCGCCTCGGCCAGCTTCGCTTCCTGCTTCACGCGCTCGAAACAGTAGGCCGCCGACCGGTATTTCCCCGCCTGCATGGCGTTGTCGCCGCACGCGATCCAATCCCCCTCCGCCACCTGGGCCCCATCGTACTGCTGGATTCGCCAGAGCGTCTCCGGGTCGCCGACGCGGATAGCTTCCCGCTTGACCTTCAGGACGCCGTTCGCGTCGGCGATCTTGCGATAGAACTCGAACGCCTCGCCGAACCGCTCGTGCGCGAAATACTCCTCGGCATACGCGAGGATCGTCGCGGGGTCGAACTTGCGGGAGGCCAGCAGGTCTCGTTTTTCCAGGCTGTTCAGTTGTTTCATGTCAGGTATGGTAATCCGCGTTGATGTTGACATACTCCCTGGAGAAATCGCAGGTCCAGATGCGGCCGCGCCGATTCCCCTGCGCCAGGTCCAGATGGATCAGAATTTCCTTGGGCTTCATGCAGGCGTGCAGCTTCTCCGGCGCGACGCGCGTCGGCATTCCGCCTTTGAACAGCAGCACGCCGTTGATGCGAAGCTGCAGCTTCGAGGGCTTCACTTCCGCGCCGGAGTAACCCGCGGCGCAGATGATGCGGCCCCAGTTCGGGTCGCCGCCGTTGATGGCGCACTTGACCAGCGGGCTGCTTGCGATGGAGCGGGCCACGCGCAGAGCGTCCGCCTCGCGGCGCGCCCCGATGACGCGCACCTCGACGAACCGCGTCGCTCCCTCGCCGTCGCGCGCGATGGCCTTTGCCAGTTCTTCGGACACGTGCAGTAGCGCGGCGCGGAAGGCGTTGTATGCGCTCCCAGCGGAACGGATGGGCCGATTGCCCGCCGCGCCGTTTGCCAGGAGGAGGACGCTGTCGTTGGTGCTGCAATCGCCATCCACCGTCACGCAATTGAAAGTCGTCCCCACGACTTCCCGCAGCGCTTTGCGCAGCAGGGGGGCGCTGATTGCGCAGTCGGTAGTGAGGAAGGCCAGCATCGTCGCCATGTTCGGAGCGATCATGCCGGAGCCCTTGCAGGAGCCCCCCAGCCGAACCTTGCGCCCGCCGATGAGGAACTCGACTGCGGCGCTCTTGGGAGCGAGGTCCGTCGTCATGATTGCGCGCTCGAAGCCCTGGGCATGCTCCTTGCTCCGGCCCAGCCGCCCCGCGGCGTCTTTGATCCCCGCGGTCACTTTGGCCATTGGCATGGGGCGTCCGATGATCCCCGTGCTGGCCACGAGGAAGGTGTCCTTGGGGGAGCCGGTGCAGGCGGCGGCCAGCGCGACCATGGCGGCCGCGTCGCGCGTTCCCTTCACGCCGGTGCAGGCGTTGGCGTTTCCGGCATTCACCACCACCCCGCGCAACTTCCTGCCGGTCGCGACGAGTTCCCGGTCCAGCCGCACGGGGGCCGCTTGCACGCGGTTGGTTGTGAACATCGCCGCCGCTGTGGCGGGGAGGTCGCTCAGGAGCATTCCCAGGTCCAGCGCGTCCTTCCGCACCTTGATTCCCGCGCCCACGGCGGAGCACCGGAACCCCTTGGCCGCCACCACGCCTCCGCCAGTTGGTTTCATTCCCATGGTTCCTTAGACCAGCCCGGCCGATTCATCCAGGCCGAGCATGATGTTCATGTTCTGCACCGCCTGCCCGGCGGCGCCCTTGATGAGGTTGTCGATGCATGCGACGACCACCGCCGTTTCCCCCACGCCGCGCACCGCGATGTCGCAGAAGTTCGTGTCGAACACCTGCTTCGTCGTCGGGATCGTGTCGTTCATCCGCACACGCACGAAGAAGTCATCCTTGTAGAAATCGCCATAGACCTTCTTGATCTCGTCGGTCGTCAGCGCCTTGGCGAGGGGGATATAGCAGGTCGCCAGGATGCCGCGGTCCATCGGGATCAGGTGCGGGACGAACAGGGCGTCGACGTCCCGCCCGGCGAGCCGTTCCGCGGTCTGGAGAATCTCCCCGGTGTGCTGATGCACGCCGACCTTGTACGCCGTGATGCTTTCGTTGGCCTCGGGGAAATGCAGCTCCGCCTTCGGTTCCCGCCCGGCCCCGCTGACGCCTGATTTCGCATCCAGGATGATCCGTCCCGGCGCCGCAAGGCCCTTTTTGAGCAGTGGAGCCAGCGCCAGAGTGACGGCGGTGGGGTAGCAGCCGGGGTTGGCGATGAGTTCCGCCCCCGCGATCTCCTTCCGGAACAGTTCGCAAAGCCCGTACACCGCGCGCGGCAGGTTGGCGGCGTCGGTGTGATCCACCTTGTACCATTTCTTGAACGCGGCGGGGTCCTTGAGCCGGTAGTCGGCGCTGATATCCACTACCTTGGCGCCGCGCGCGAGCATTTCCGGCACGTGGCTCATCGCCAGCGTGTGCGGCAGCGCAAGGAACGCGACATCCATTTCCGGCATCGGGTCCTGCCCGATCAAAGAGCAGGGCAGGCTGATGCGGTTCTTCAGGATGGGCCAGATATCATCGATGCGCGGCCGCTCCTCCCGCCGCGCGCCCAGATATACGATCCTGGCGTTCGGGTGGCGAAGCAGAATGCGGATCAATTCCAGCCCGGCATAGCCGGTGGGGCCGAGGATTCCAACGCGTATCATATCAGGCGCCTCCAAGTTCTCACTATCGGAGCGAATATATCAGAAAGGGCGGCGCCTCACAATATTGGCAACACTGGGCCTGCACGCGGTGGCAGGGCCGCGCTGCTTTGCGCCGGTGCGAGGAGGCGCTTGCCCGATTCGTGCCGGGAAAGGGTCAGGCACATTTTTGCCGCGCAAAAATGAGCCAGACGCCGGCGTGGTGCGGGGGCGGTGGTGGGTTGGAATATTGCGTCCATGCCGACCCGGTGCTAGCATGAACGCTGGTTCAACCAAGGAGCGCGTTCATGGACATTTTGGAAGCCATCAAGGATCGCCGGAGCATCCGCACGTATGTTCGCCGGCAGGTGGAGGATGAGAAGCTGCTGCGCGTGCTGGAGGCGGCGCGCCTCGCCCCGAGCGCGCGCAATATGCAGGAGTGGAAGCTGATCATCGTCAAGGACAAAACGACGCGCGAGAAGCTGATGAAAGCCGCCGGGAACCAGGTTTTCGTTGCGCAGGCTCCCATCGTCATCGTCGCCTGCGGCGTCCTGGCCGACTACACCATGCGCTGCGGGCAGCTTTCGTATCCCGTGGACGTGGCGATTGCGGTGGACCACATGACGCTTCAGGCGCATGCCGAGGGACTCGGCTGTTGCTGGGTCTGCGCTTTTTCGGAGCCGGAGGTCAAGGAGATTCTCGGAATCCCCGCGGAGGTGCGCGTCGTGAACCTCCTCACGATGGGCTATCCCGCCGAGCATCCCGCTCCCCGGGCGCGGAAGGAATTGGCCGAACTGGTCTCCTACGAGAAGTTCGCCTGAGCGGCGGCGGCAAAAATGATTGAGAACTGTCGCGCTGGTTGGCTATAATGGTTCAAGGGGAGTCACTGCTTCCGCAAGAGGGAGATGTAATATGGTCCGCAAGCGCTTCGCCGGTCTCCTGCTGGCTTTTGGCATTCTGAGTTCCCTGCCCCTCTGCGCCGCAACGATCCAGTTGGATGTGAATTCCCAATTGGCGTATCAGAATGCGCAGAACGACAACCTGCGCTGGAAGAATCAGGCCATCCAGCGCGAAGCGCAACTGGTGCGGGATGGGGACCAGTACCTGAAGAACAAGGATTACAACCGGGCGCGCTCCAGCTACCAGGACGCGGTCGACCTGACGTACCTGCAGTGGGAGATCAAGGGGGACCTGGTCACCACCCGCAAGATCGATGAAAAGCTCAACACCGGCAATACCGTGAAGGCGCGCAAGAAGCTCGAAGGCATGGACGCATTGATCAAGGCGGACAAACAGGCGGAGTGGAAGAAGGTGGCGACGCAGATGCTGAAACAGGCCGATACGTTCGCCACGCAGAAGAACCCCGCGAAAGCCTACGCCATCTACACGCAGATCGTCAATGCAGGTCAGAAGGAGAAGGATTTCTGCGACGCCGCCAGCGTGGATCAGGCGAAGAAGAAACAGCAGGAGATACTGAAGTCCGCCGGCGATATGCTGATCGATGCGGACAAGCTGCTCGCCGCCGGGAATGCGACCGACACCCTCGCCAAGCTCAACGATTACTTTACGGCGTATGACGATCTTCAGGACATGGTCCCCGACCTCAAGGATCACTATCAGAAACTCGCCGCCGACCCGGTGGTGGGGAAGGAACTTCGGGAGCAGGAGGTGCGCAAGGAGATGACGCTCGCCGACGCCGCTCTGACCCGAGGTGATTACGTCAGTGCGATGCGCCGTTACCGGCTTGCCGCGCGCAAGTACCCCGAGACCGCCGCCTCGCATGAGGCCGCTGATAAGATTGAGCAGTTGAACAACGACCCGAAAGTCGTCGAAGGATTGAAGAAGCAGGAGGCTGAAAGCGACAGCCGCTCGCTGTTCCTCCAGGCGGAAAGTCTGCGCAATCAGGAACACAATCCGGAAGCGACCGAGCTCTATCAGAGGATCCTGAAAGATTTCCCGGAGACTACCTACGCGCCGCGCGCCCAGGATGCACTGAATCAGATGGGGGCTCAAACCGCGCCTGCGCCGACAGCCACGCCGGCTGCTGACAATGGGGCGGGGCAATAGGCAAGCGCGGTCTCGAATGACGAATGGCGAAGCCCCGATGCCGGTTTCGGTATTCTTTCCCCCTCAGGGCTTCGTCATTCGAAGCTGTTTCAAAACTCGGCACGTGGCGCGGACTAGCCCCTCGACTGGCTCGGGTCGAGGTGGGGACACAAAACTTTCCTTTGGAAAGTATTGTGTCCCCACCGGCCCGGCCTGCCAACCGGGATGATTTCGACAGAGCAAAACAGCTTCTCGTCATCATTTGCGCTATAATCCCCGCCGACGCATGATCTTTATATAGGTGCTTGTCTTGCGCAAAAAGGCAGATGCAAAGCCGACGCCGGTCATCCCTTCCTCCCTCGTCTGCGCTGCGGGCCGGGCGGC
The DNA here is from genome assembly GCA_903901045.1 of uncultured Planctomycetota bacterium. Classification (GTDB taxonomy): domain Bacteria; phylum Planctomycetota; class Brocadiia; order CAIUPP01; family CAIUPP01; genus CAIUPP01. The sequence goes on along the minus strand of CAIUPP010000010.1, from coordinate 71,890 downwards.
GGATGCGTTGCGCGCGGGGGGCGTGGTGGCGTTTCCGACCGAAACCGTCTATGGCCTCGGCGTCCGCCTGGGGGACGCGGCCGCGCGGCGGCGGCTGACGGCTTTGAAAGGACGAGAACCCGGCAAGCCGTTTCAACTCCTGCTTGCCGGCGTGCCGCAAGCGCTGGAGTTGGCGCCGGACATGCCCGAGGCGGCGCGCCGCCTGGCCGAGGCCTTCTGGCCCGGCCCGCTCACGCTCGTGGTCAGGGATGTGCGGGGCAAGTGGCAGGGGTTGCGCGTGCCGGACCACGCGGTTCCCCGCGCGATCGCTCGCCGGCTCGGGGGGGCGCTGCTGGCCACCAGCGCCAATCGCTCCGGGGAAGCGCCCGCGGTGCGCGCGGAGGAGATTGCGCGGCTGTTTGGTGATAGACTAACGCTGATTATCGACGGCGGGGCGGTCGGCCGCGGCAGGCCTTCCTCCGTCGTCAAGGTATGGCGTCGGAAGTGGGCGCTTCTGCGCGAGGGGGCGATCTCCCGCGATCGCATCGCGCGCGCTATTTCCGGGCAGAAATGAAGGGAAGGATTCCATGAAAATCGCAGGCGGCTGGGACCACCGGGGGCGCATCTTCACCGAAAAGCTCAAGTCGATACTCGCCAAGCTGGGACATGAACTGGTCGAGATGGGGGCCGTCTCCGACGAGTCCTCCGACTACCCGGATTTCGGCTTTCGCGTCGCGGAGGCTGTCAGCCGTGGCGAGGTGGCGCGCGGCATTCTCATCTGCGGCACCGGCATCGGCATGAGCATCGCCGCGAACAAGGTGCGCGGGGTGCGCGCCGCCGTGGTCTGGGACTTGGGCACCGCGCGCGCGAGCAGGGCGCATAACGACTCGAACGTCCTCTGCATCGGCGAATGGCTCGCGGAAAATCCCGAACTTGAATTGATCATCAAACTCTGGCTCGAAACCCCCTTCGAAGGGGGCCGCCACAGCCGCCGCATCGGCAAGATCACGGAATACGAGAAGAACGGCCCGTGCCGCATCCAGTGACAAGCCCATAGGAAACCTGGCAGCCGGAGTCGGATTATATTCTTCGCAAGAGAGGAGAGCGCGTGATCGAACCTGCCGCTTTGGAGGTGCGGGATGGCCGCGGCTGCAAGCCCGGCGCTTTGGAATGGATCGCTCTCTTCGCCCTGCTCGTGCACGGAACGCAGGCGTCGTGCAATATCCTTCACGGGCCGAAAGGTTCCGCCACGATGTACGTCTCCCTGGCGGACCTGCTGCTGGGGGTTGGCTTCCTGCTCTGGATCTTCCGGCGCATCGGGCGGCTCGACTTCTCATGGCCGCCGATCACCCTCCCGCTCCTCGCTGCGGCATGGATGGCGCTGTCGCTGGCGGCGTTGCTCTGGCGAACGAGAGGGGAGGGGCTTCCCTGCGGCAATGCGGCGAAATCCGGTTTCAAGGAAATTCTTCAATTCTGCGAGTACTTCCTGGTCGCCTACCTGGTCTTCGCGGAGGCATTCCGCTCCGAGCGGGTGCGGCGCTGGGCGCTTTTTGTGCTGGCGCTATCCGTGGTTGCCGCAGTCGCCGCCGCGCTGATGCAGTACCGTTCCTCCGGGCCGGTCACAGCGGTGGTTGGGTCGAAGTTTGCGGATCGCCACACCTTTGGCATGTTCCTTGCGCTGGCACTGCCGCTCATTTGGGGGGTGGCGATTTTCTCCAATAATTGGTGGCAGCGCGCCATCGTGGCGCTGATGCTCCTCGGCGCGCTCTGCGTCATCCTCGCCGGCGGGCCGTTCCTCGCGCTCTGCGCCGGGTTGCTGGTCGTCGCGGCGCTGCGTGGCGGCTTCCGGTTCCTCGCCACGGGGCTCGCTCTGCTCCTGCTCTGCACGCAATTGCTCCCGCATCTGCCCCGCAGGAACAGCGACGTGCTTCTGGACTCCGTCGCGCTCTATCGCACGTCGGACCCGTACGGGGTGTTCAACGAAGTGATCCCCGACGCTCAGCAGCGCCTCAGCGCGAAGCGCAGGGCGCTCAGCGCGCGGATCATGGAGCGCCAGCCCGTAGAGTCGCCGGGGGAGATTCCCGACGAAGCCGATTATGCGTGGAAGTGGAGCCAGCGCTATCAGGAGTGGCAAGTCGCGCTGAACATGATGTCGCAGAATCCATGGGTCGGCGTGGGGACGGGCGCGTACCAGCAGAAAGTCGGGCCTTACTATGGCGAGATGCCGAAGTACGCGAAGAACCTCATGGAGCCCGACGCGCTGAGCTTCTATATGGTGTGGGGGGCGGGCGTGGGGGTGCCATTCCTCCTGCTGTTCGGCTGGATGCTTCTGCGCGCGGGACGCTCCGCCGCGCTGGCCTGCTTCAGCGAGCGCTCCTCATTCGACCGCGGGCTGGCGGCCGGCGTCCTCGGCAGCCTGGCCGCTTTCCTCGTCGGAGGAGTCTTCACCGATCCCCTCGTGCGGGGCGTGGGCATAACCACCGCGCTCGTCCTGGCGTTCGCGCTGACGCCGGCCCCACAGCCTGCCTTGCCAAAGAGGGGGGCCTGATGCGCATTGCGTTCATCCCCGCGGCGGCGCTGATCCTATTCGCCGCCTGCGCGATTGCCGCGGACGAACCTGCCCTGACCACCCAGGCGCGCACCGACGCTCTTCTGACCCGTCTGGCGCGCGCCGAGGAGCAGATTTCTCCGGCGGAGCGCTTCGGCCCCGGCCAACTGGCGCAGGCCCGGCTGGCGTTCCGCAAGATCGCCGGGGTTTCCTCCTACTGGACCGACACGGCGCGAGAGACCGACAAATCCCTTGCGGAGGCGGAGAAGGCGATTGCGTCGCTGGAGCGGGGGGAGCGCCGCGTGGAGCCGGGCGTCGGCTTCCAGGAGCGCGCCTACATCGCTCCCATGGACGGCTCCCCCGAGCCGTACCTGCTCTACGTGCCCACGAACTACGATCCGAAGCGCACCTGGCCGCTGCTGATCTTCCTGCATGGCTACCATCCCGAGCTGGACGCGTCCAACTGGATCGACCTCCAATACAGTCCCACCCTGCAGGAGGTCTGCGAGAAGGAGGGGGTGATTCTCCTCCTCCCCTTCGGCCGCCGCAACACGGAATTCATGGGGGTCGGCGAGACCGACGTTCTCCTGGCGATTGAGTATGCCCGCCGCGATTACAACGTGGACCCCCGGCGCATCATCATGTCCGGCGCCTCCATGGGGGGCTCCGGCGCGTACTCCATCGCCTGCCACTATCCCGACCGCTTCGCCGCCCTCATCGGCATCGCCGGGCGCGCCGATTACTACCAGTGGGTCAACGTGGAGAAGGAAAGCCTTCCCCCGTTCAAGCAGGGGATGATCGACGCCGATTACGCGCGCGAACTGCTCCCGAACCTGCTCCATGTCCCCGTGCTGATCTTCCACGGCGGGCACGACTCGCTCGTGTCAATCGGGCAGTCGCAGCGGCTGGAGCAGCGGCTGAAGCAACTGGGGCAGAACGTGCAGTTCGTCGAGCTTCCCGACACGGGGCATAACGACGCCTGGAGCCCCAGCTTCACGCACCCGAAGTTCCTGGAATGCCTTCGAACCGCCCGCGTGCTTGAGCCGCCCGAGAAAATCAGCTTCCGCACGATGACGCTGAAGTACCCCGGCGCATATTGGGCGAAAATCGAGTCGATTCAGACCTGGGGGCGCATGGCGGCTCTCGACGCCGCCGTCAGCGGCCGCAACGCCATCGATCTGAAAGTGGAGAACGCCGCGCAAGTCGTTCTCGGCCCCTCCATCCCCACCCTGACGGACCCGAAGCGACTGAAACTCACCGTCAACGGCAAGGATGTGAAACCCGCGCTGCGCGAGGATGGAGCGCTCGTCGTCACACTTGGCCCGGCCCCGGAGCCCGGCGGAAAGAGCGCCCGGATGTGCGGCCCCATCCGCGATGTGTTCAATGGGCCGTTCCTGATCGTCTATCCCTCGGACACCTCCGTGAATGGAGCGTCGGTGGACCTGTTCAACGCTTCCCGGTTGCTGCTGGAGTGGGCGGGGTGCTGCGTCATGCCCCTTCCCGCCGCGCACGAGGAGTTGTCCCACGCCATGTCCAACTGGCGCGCTTTCAAAGTCGGCCCGCTCCCCATCCGCGCCGACTCGAAAGTCAGCGAGAAAGATATTGCCGACTACAACCTGATTATCTGCGGCACACCCGCCACCAACAAGCTGTTTGCCCGGATAGCGGACAAGCTGCCGCTGAAGATCGAGCAGGGGGATTACGTTATCGGCCCGCACCATTTCCCGATAGCCGACCACGGCGTGGAGTGCATTTACCCGAACCCGCTCAACCCCAGGCGGTACGTCCTGATCGTGCACGGCGTGCCCTGGGGGGCCGGCCTGTCCGTCAATCACAAGCTGGACTTCCAGCCCGATTTCATTGTCTTCACGAAGGACGCAGTCGAGGACAAGACGCTCTTCCCCACCAACGGCGTCCTCTGCGCGGGGTGGTTCGACCAGGGGTGGCGCTTCTCGCCGGAGTCGACATGGGTGAATCCTGGGCCGTAGCTCATGCAGCACAGCCGGGGGCGGCTGTGCCACATAAGATGCCATTCATCCATTGTCATTGCGAGGCCGAGCGCAGCGAAGGCCGTGGCAATCTTCAAGTTTCCCGTGAGCGTTGTCCATAACGGAAATGGCCAACAGAAGAGTCGAGAAAATACGCGCTTGTGGGGCTATTGAAGGAGGCTTGTCTGGGTAGGTACTGTGCCTTGCACGTCGTGGTCACTTATGAAACAAACTGGCCATTGCCACGCCAAGAAGAATGATTAGCAGCAGGCAAACTCCAAGAATCATTACAATTCTCAAGGGCCGAGCAGCCCATCCGGGCACGTTCGGCCCAGGGAGCGGAACGCCTGCTCGCCTTTGAAGATAGAGAGCAGTGGGGAAAAGAATGAGCAACCCCAGGACGAAACAGGCCGAGAGCGACCAGACCGCAACCCCTCCGCTCGCCGTCTGCATGAACTGAGTCTCGGTGATGCCCTGATGCTCCCGGACATGCTTGCAGAGCCACAGGCCAACGAAGCCGATGGCTATTAGCATTCCGCTCGTAAGTCCGAGAACTCTGTGCGATGGCCATTGGCCGCTCACGTATGCAACTCCGTCGCAAACAGGAAATAGGAGAAATATGGAAGCGTGGGGACTCACGCTCCAATTCCAGAGTGATCATTACTTTGCCAAGCCAGCCTTCTATCATCCCCCCGACGGCCTGTCAACAGAAAGCTGAGCCGCATGTGGCACAGCCGCCCCCGGCTTTGTGGACTTCCCAACGGAGTACGAAAATATGGAAGATTGCCGCGTCGTCCCCCGCGTTGCGGGGAACTCCTCGCAATGACTTCGCAATTAGGATATGCGCCATTGCGCTGAACGCAGCCCGGCAGTACACTGACGTTGTCATTGGGAAGAATCGGGAGAAACCATGGAACTGAACGCGCTGCTGGAATTGATGGTGAAGGAACGCGCCTCGGACCTGTTCCTCAAAACCGGCGCGCCCCCGGCGATCCGCGTCGATGGCAATCTCCGGCATCTCGCGGGGGATGCCGCCGCGCCGCTCGACAAGGCTTATATGACGCGCCTCCTCGGCTCCGTTCTCGACCAGCGCGACCGCGCCGCTTTTGACAACGATGGCGAGGCGGACGCTGCGTATGAACTCGCCGGCGTGGGGCGGTTCCGCGTCAACGCCTTCCGGCAGCGCGCGCTCGCGGGCTTCGTGTTCCGCCATATCCCGCGCAAGATTCCCTCGCTGGACGACCTCCACCTCCCCGTCGAGCAGCTCAAGAAACTCTGCGCGCGCCAGCGCGGGCTGGTGCTGGTCACCGGGGTCGCCGGCAGCGGCAAGTCCACCTGCCTCGCCGCAATGGTGGATTACATCAACACGAACTTCCGCAAGCACGTCGTCACCATCGAGGACCCGATCGAGTTCGTCCACGAGGACAAGCTCTCCATGATCGAGCAGCGGGAAATCGGCCTCGATACGCAATCCTTCGCCTCCGGCCTCAAGCATTGCGTGCGCCAGAGTCCGGATGTGATCCTGATCGGCGAAATGCGCGACCGAGAGACGATGGAGGCGTCCATCAACGCCGCCGAGACGGGGCACCTCGTCCTGAGCACGCTGCACACCGTCAACGCCGTGCAGACGGTCGAACGCATCATGGGCTATTTCCCGCCGCATTTGCAGGAACTCATCCGGATGCAACTGGCGATGGTGCTTGAAGGGGCGATTAGCCTGCGGTTGCTGCGGCTGCGCGCGGGGGCGGGGCGCATGCCCGCGGTGGAGGTGCTCATCGGCACCCCCACGGTGCGCGAGCTGCTGCAGCAGGGGAAGACGCGCCAGATTCCCGGTGCGCTCAGGGACGGAGCCTACTTCGGGACGCAGACTTTCGGGCAGTCGCTGAAGCAGATGATCGACGAGGGGGTCGTGACCGAGGAGGAAGCGCTGGCGGCGGCCGACAGCCCCGAGGAGTTGCGCATGGAACTGCGCGGCATCGTCCGCGGCGGCGACCTGCGCATGCGCTGAGGCGAAGCCGTAAGTAGCGCGGACTATCAAGTCCGCGTCCCGCGCCGCAAGCGCGGGAAAGAGGGAAGCGGAAGAAACGCATAATATTCGCGGGTTGGATAACCCGCGCCACCTTGGTGCGCTCGGTGGCCGCACCTGAAGAGAAAGGTCAAGAGCTTTATGCAGCACGCGGTTGAACTCCTTGCAGTCCTGCTGTTGCTCGCCATGGGGCAGTGCATCGTGGAGCCCTCGTCGCGCCTCCTCCGGCGGGTGCTTTACACTTTCGGCTGGAGCGTGCTGGCGTTCGGCGGCGCGATCCTGGTGGTCTCCTTCCCCTCGCTGGCCGTCATCGCCGTCCAACTCGCCGGCCTGCTCATTGCCATGTACGTGGTTCGCTGGGTCATTGCCTCGGTCGTCGAGCATTTTCACGGCCCGATGCTCATGGCGATGCCGGGAAAGGGGGAAATTGCCGCCGCGGCGGCGCGCGCGACGGGCGCTTCCCCGAAGGACGCGAAACTCGCCACGCGGCGCATTCTCCGCGGCAACGAGGGCTATCTCAGCCTCGCGGCGCTGCTCACGCTGGGACCGCAGGATGCGGAGAATCTCGAAAACGCCTGGCAGGCGGCTTGCGATAAAACCCGCGATGACGTGAACGCCATGTGCCTCTCCCTCGGCGGAGGAAAATCCCCCGACCGGCCCTCCACATCAGCGCTCCAGTTCCTCGCGCAGGCGTTGTGCCTGTATGAGCGGGAATCGCTCAAGCGCGTCCTGGGGCGATTCAGGGAATGCCGGCTGGCCTCCCGCGACGGGCGCGAGCGCGCGATGAAACTGCTCCAACAGCAGGCCCAGAACAACAGCCGTGCGGAGCTGCTGGGAATCGAGCCGCCGCCGAGCGACGACGATGGCGCGCCCGGCCCCGCGCTGCGCCCGGAGGTTCTCCTCTGGCCGGCCTTGGGATTCCTGCGGCTCGGGCTCAGGAAGCGCGCCGTGGCGCTGAGCCTCTCGCAGGCGATCCTTATCCTGTACGGAACAGCCGCCGTCATCGCTGGGCATGGTTTCTCCGGCAACAGCGGCTATGTTTTCCTCGGCGTCGCGCTCGTGATCCACATTCAGGCCTTGCTGGCGATGGGGGACTTTGCCGACGCCGCCGCACCGGCGCCCGCGGAGGCGGGGAGGCAGGGATGAAGCAGAAGGCACTCCGCCGGCCCGTGGTGGCGGGGCAGTTCTACGAAGGCTCCGCCGCGCAACTCACGCGCGCCGTCCGGGAAGCGGTCGGCGGCTATAAGTCTCCCTCGGACCTCGGGGCGCTGGTGGGGGGGGCGGTTCCGCATGCCGGCTGGGTCTTCTCCGGCCCGACGGCCGCCAAGGTCTTCGTTTCGCTCGCCGAACGCGCGGCCCCGGCGACGTACATCCTCTTCGGCGCGGTCCACCATCACGGCGTGCGCGGGCCCTCGCTCTTCCCCTCGGGGGCATGGAGCAGCCCGCTCGGAGCGGTGGGGGTCAACGAAGCGCTCGCCGCCGCCATCCTGGAGGAATCGGGGGGAGTGATCCTCTCATCCGCCGCCGCGCACGAGGGGGAGCATTCCATCGAAGTGCAGATTCCATTTATCCAGTCGCTCTCCCCCCAGGCGACCATTCTGCCGATCGCCGTCCCGCCGACCGCCGAGGCGGCGCGTGTGGGGGAGGTCGTGGCCGCCGTGATGGCGCGCGAGAAAACAGCCGTGGTGGCCGTTGCCAGCACGGACCTGACTCACTACGGGATGGGGTACGGGCTTACGTTCCGCGGCGAGCCCGCCGAGGCGATGCCGTGGATGCGCGCGAACGACCAACGCGTCATTCAGCTTGCGCTGGATTTGAGGGCGGAGCAGATCGTGCCGGAGGCGGAGGAGCATCACAACGCCTGCGGCGCGGGGGCGCTCGCCGCCGCCGTGGCCGCCGCGCGCGCCCTCGGCGCCCGGCGCGGGCGTCTGCTGGAGTACATCACCAGCGCGGATGTGATGGGTGAAGAAGAGCCGGACCGCGCTGTGGGGTATGCGGGGCTTGTGTTTGAGAAATAGCGGGAGGCGGAACTGGTTCAGGATGAAAGTCCGCATGAAAACCGAGGACGGGGTTGGACTGTCGACAATTTGTCGACAGTTGAAACTGCGAGCACCGGCGCGCCGCGGGGTATGCGGGGATTGTGTTTGAGCTATAGCGCAACCTCAAGGAGAGTCATGTGGCTCGCATGAGAAAATGGACCGTAATTATCGCAGGTGTGTCCTGCGCAGTGGTTGGGTTCATTCTGTCGTGCATCTCCCTGGCCGGTTGTGCGGGGACCAGTATCCGGCACGTTTCCGCAGAGGACTTTCTGAAAAAGGCGAACGCGCTTGGACAAGTGAACAGCGCCTCGTGGACAACATTCGTGGGCTGCAGTCCGACCCGTGCGTACTTGGAGTCTGGGGACCTTTTCGGCGTCATCCGTTTGAGCAAAGACAGGACGCGATACGTAGTCTACTGGACGGAACTGACCGGACTGCCGCCGGAGGTCTCAGCGAAACTCAAAGAAGGCACTCTTTTGACAAACCCTGCTGGTACTGATAGCGTATCGACGGGGAAGAGCCTCAACGTACTGAACCCATGGCCGGAGTCAGACAGGGTGTCCCCGCCTTCGCCAATATTTGAGAAATAACTTTCGATCGGAGGCGTTCTTGGAGACGCAGGAACAGGGCGTTGAAGCGGTCGATGGGCTGGTGCGCAGGGCGGTTGAATTGGAGGCTGCGCACAGGCCGGAGCAGGCGCTGGAGTGCCTGACGGAGGCGGTTCGCCTGTCGCCGGAGCATGCCGTGGCGAACCTGCACCTCGCCGTTGTGCTGACGGAGATGGGGCAGTTCGACGAGGCGCTTCCTCCGCTGCAAAGAGCGCTGGATGCGCGCCCGGACAGCCCCGCGTTTCACCTCATGGCAGGGCGCGTGCAGTTCGACCGCGCGGACCACGCCGCCGCGCGCGGCGAGTTCGCCCGCGTGCTGAGCCTGAGCCCGGAAAACGACCTCGCGCGGGGTCTGGCGCTCCTGAACGACTGGGAGGATGGGGAGGCTTCCGCTCCGCTGAAACTGGACCCCGCCAATCTGCCGGATTCCGACTACTTCATGGCGCGGCTGCTGATGCTGATCGAGCGCGAGCTTCAGGGGCGGGATGTCCACTACGAGAAGGCGGATGGCGCTGTGCCGCTGCTGGACAGGGCGCGGGTTGGCTGGGCGCTCTGGCGCGCGGCGGGCGCGATGAAGGAGGCGGATTTCCTCCGCGCGGGGGACCACGCGCAGGAGATTCTGGAGATGCACCCCGGCCACCCCGCGGCGGCGCGCATTCTCGATGAAAGCCGGCGCGGCGCGCTGGAGGCCGCGCGGCGCGCGGTGGCGGAAGATCCCAAGTCGGCGCAGGCGCGCCTGGAACTGGCTCAGGGATTGAGGGATGCGGAGGAGTTCGGCGCGGCGGCCTACGAACTGGCCGAGGCCTGCCGCTTGTTCACCGAAGCGGGCCAGCCGGACGAGGGGAACAGCCCGGAGGTGAAGCGCCTGGAGGGAATGATCCTCTACGGGCTGGGGTTCCCCACCGAGGCGCTCGAACGGCTGGTTGCGGGCGCGGAGCCGGGGTTCAGTTTGCCGATGACGAAGTATTTCCAGGGGCTTTGCCACCAGGCGCTGGGACGCCGGACGGAGTGCCTGGAGGCGTTTTCGGCGCTGGTTGCGAAGGCGTGGTGGGCTGTGCCGCTGCGCTTCCGCGAGTATCTGGCTTGGCGGACGCAGCCGGCCGAAGCTCGTAAATGACGTGCAGGTAGATCAGGAAGTTTCTGCGCTCCAGCAGCAGCTTCTGTATCTTCCGCCGCATGGTGTCCGTCTCGGCGGCGGGGCTCTCCTTCAACTCCGCGATGGCGCGGTCCAAATCCTTCAGCACCGCGTAGGCATACTCCTTGATGTGCACCGCCTTGATATGCCGCAATTCGATGAGCCGGGCCGCCAGTTGCGGCGGGGTCTCTTCCGACGGCAGGAGCAGTTCATTCGCTGCCGAGGCCAGACGCTGCGTTTCCTTGAGCATGAAGGAGTTGAAGCGCTCCAGCGCGGAAGACTCCTCCTCTGCGGCGGGCTGCGGACGGCGCGGCGCGGCGGCGGGCGGGGGGGAGGGACGCCGGAAGGGGCGCGGGGTGGGCTGTTCCGCCTGCTCCGGCGCTTCCGACTGCCCGTCAATCGGGGCGATGATCGTGGTATGGCAACTCGGGCAGCGGTAGGTCTGACCCGGCAGGCCTGCCGAGAATTTCACTTTCTTGCCGCACCCGGTGCAGCGGATGCGGATTTTGCCGTCTTCTGCGTTCTCACCCATCGGTTCAACCCATCTTTTCCAAATGCAACCGCAGTATATTCAGCGCCCGTTTGGCGGCGCGCACCTTGATCTGCTCCCGCGTTCCGAAGGCCATCACGCGCTCCGAGCGCGTTCCCGAGGCATCCGCGATGCCGATGTAGACCAACCCCACCGGCTTCTCCTTGGAGCCGCCCGCGGGTCCGGCGATCCCCGTGGCGCTCAGCGCCACATCGGCCCCGAAACTGCGCCGCATGCCCGCCGCCATCGCCTCGGCCGTTTCGGCGCTCACCGCTCCATGGCGTTGAATCAGGTCCGCCGGCACGCCCAGCCGCGCGGTCTTGGAGGCGTTGCTGTACGTCACCGCCCCTTCCAGGAAGAAGCGGCTGATGCCCGGCACGTCGGTGAGCCGGGCGGCGATTTCCCCGCCGGTGCAGGATTCGGCCACTGCGAGGGTCAGCGCGCGCTTCTCCAGCAGTTCGGCCACGGCCCATCCCAGCGTCAGGCCATCCGCGGCGTAGACGACCTCTCCGAGCTTCGCGCGTATCTCGCGCTCCGTCGCCGCCAACTTCTCCCGCGCGGTCGCCTCGGTGGCCTCATCGGCCGTGATGCGCACGGTGATCATCCCTTCCGACGCCTGGGTCGCCACGGCGGGGGAGTGCCCTTCGGCCATCATCTCGGCGAGCAGCTCCCCGATCAGCGCCTCGGACATGCCCAGCGTGTGCAGGGAGCGAACGAGGATGACGCGGTCGCTCAGTGCCCGCAGAGCCGGCCCCACCGATTCATTAAACATCACCTTCATCTCGGATGGAACCCCCGGCAGGGTGAAAAATCGGCAACCGCCGTGGTTCAGGGCGAACCCGGGCGCTGTGCCGGTGGGGTTGTGGAGGTAGTCGGCCCCCTCGGGGATGAGGGCCTGGACGAAGTTGGAGTCCGGCGGCACGATTCCACGGCGCGCGAAAAGCTCGCGGATGCTCCGCACCGCTTCCGGGCGCTCCAAGAGGGCGCAGCCCGAGAATTGGGCGAACACTTCGCGCGTGGGATCATCCGGCGTGGGGCCGAGCCCGCCGGTGACAATCGTCACGGACGCGACCTTCTCCAGGTCGCGCAGTGCCGTCAGAATGTCCGCTCGACGATCACCCACGGCGATGTGGCGCGCAACTTCGAACCCCAGTTCCGTCAGGCGTTCCGAGAGCCACGCGGCGTTGGTGTCCGCGATGCGTCCCTCCATCAACTCGCTGCCGATGGAGAGGATGGCGCACTTCATTTCGTATTCCCGCTCTCGTTGCAATCCACGCCTCTGCGAGGGAGGCGATTTGAAGTCTCTCGATTTAGCCGCACGGTGGAGAAGCCTTTACTTGCCTACTTCGGACGACAGGCTGCGTTTCCGGCGCAGCCCCTGCGCTTTGATGCCGAGATTGTAAATATCCAGGAACCCCTTCGCCGCCTCATGGTTGAAGGCGTCGCCGGAGCCGTATGTCGCCAGGCTCTTGTCGTACAGCGAGCAGGGGGAGCGCCGGCCGACCACCACGCACTGCCCTTTGTACAGGCGCATGCGCAGCGTGCCGGTGACGTACTTCTGCGTCACCCGGATGAACGCGTCGAGCGCATCGCGCAGGTCGGTGAACCATTGGCCGGAGTAAATGATGTCGCTGTAGGCCTGGCTCAGGATGCTCTTCTGGCGGAGCACTTCGCGGCTCAGCGTCATCTCTTCCAGCGCCTTGTGCGCCGTCAGCAGCACGGTGGCCGCGGGGGCCTCGTAGACCTCGCGCGACTTGATGCCGATCACGCGGTTCTCGATGACATCCACGCGCCCGATGGCATGCTCGCCCGCGAGCTTGTTCATGGCTTCGATCAGCTTCACCCCGCCGAGCGCCTTCTTGTTCAGTTTGACCGGGATGCCCTGCTCAAACTCGACCTCGATTTCCACGGCCTTGTCCGGCGCCTTCTCCGCGGGAACCGTCATCAGGTGGGTATCCTCGGGCGGCGCCTGCCAGGGATCCTCCAACTCGCCGCACTCGATGCTCGCACCCCAGAGGTTGATGTCGATGGAGTACGGCTTGTCCCGTTTGACCGGCACTTCGATCTTGTTGGCCAGGGCGTAATCCACCTCTTCCTCGCGGCTTTTGAACTTCCACTCCCGCAGCGGGGCGACCACCTTCAACTGCGGCTCGAGCGCCGCCAGACCCGCTTCGAAGCGCACCTGGTCGTTCCCCTTGGCTGTGCAGCCGTGGGCGACGAACTCGCAGCCTTTTTCGATGGCCACGCGGGCGAGTTCCTGGGCGATCAGCGGCCGTCCCAGGGCGGTATTCAGCGGGTAACCGTTCTCGTAGATCGCGTTGGCCTGAATGGCCGGGAAGACATATTCGTGCACGAAGCGCTCGCGGAGGTCTTCCGCGAGAAATTCGACGGCGCCGGTGGCCATGGCGCGCTTCTTCGTCAGCGCCAGGTCGGGCGCCTGCCCCAGGTCGGCGCAGAACGCGACAACGGTGAACCCCTTCTCCTTGCGGAGCCAATGAACGGCCACCGACGTGTCGAGGCCGCCCGAGTAGGCTAAGACGATCTTTGGCATTGTAAAAGTAACCTCCCAAACACGATGCGTCGCTTCTGGCACGCACCCGCACCCTCGGCGGGAAAGTATCAGTATATTCAACGTTATGCCCGAAGTCAAAGAAGAGTTGAGCATTGGAGGTTGAATGGTGACTCCGTATGCCGTTCTTCCCGAGCGGACACCGGGCAATTCCCCTAGCCGTTGTCTGGCACCTCGCCCGATTTACTTTTTCCGCCGCGTGGGGGACAATCGTCGCAGATGATTGGACGCCTCTTTGGCTGCAACCGGGGAAGCTGGGTCATGCGAGATCGCGAACTTCTGGACGCCATATTGAGCGAGTCGGGGAACGTGCCCCTGACCTGCCGGGGCGATCTTGTTTACTGGGGTTCCGAGGTTATCGGCGAACTGCGCGGGGGGGAATTCCACGCGCAGGAGACTCCGCCTCCCAGCGAGGATGATGCGGAGCTGCTGCGCGATGTGATCACCTGGAAGTTGCGGAAAGACCTCTCGCTGCGGCGCCTGCTGCGCCCCCACTCCACCGAAGCGTCGCCCCCGGCTTGACCTGCGAATTGCTGGGCAAGGCATGCCTTGCCCCTACGAAAGAAGCTTCCTTCGCGCGCAGGGGGGCTTCCTTGTCGGCAGGCTGGAACTGGTTTCACAACTGCAGCGCGGGTTATCAAACCCGCGAATTCATTGCCGCGGACTTGATAGTCCGCGCTACACGTCAAGTTGTGAAACCGGCTCTAGTAGGACCTTCTCTGTCTTGAGGATGGTATCCTCAGCGCCTTGCGATACTTGGTGACCGTCCGGCGCGCGATGTGCGTCCCCTCCGCCTCCAACTTCTTCACAATATCATCGTCGCTGAGCGGGTTGTTTTTGTCCTCGGCGGCGACCATGCCGCTGATCTTCTGCCGCACGGCGTCCCAGGTCTGCATCTCTCCCTCGCTGGACGCCGTCCCGCCGGTGAAAAAGAACTTCATGGCGAACAACCCGCGCGGGGTCTGCATGTACTTCTGGCGGATCGCGCGGCTGACGGTGGCCACGTGAACGCCCACCTTGTCCGCGATCTCCTGCATTTTCAGCGGCTTCAGGTGGGAAACCCCTTCGTCGAAGAAGTCGCGCTGCGCCTCCACCAAGGCCGTGCTGACCTTGAGGATCGTCTTGCGCCGCTGCTGAATCGCGTCGATCAGCCAGCGCGCGGACTCCATTTTCTTCTGCAGAAAACCGCGAGTGGCCGCGTCGGAGGTCTGCTCGGAGAGCATATCGCGGTACTGCTGGCTGATGCGCAGCCGGGGCAGGGAGGAATCGTCCAGCCGCACCTCGTAGTGCTCATCGACCTTGTCGACGTGCACGTCCGGGACGATGGTGGGGACCACCTCGTTGTCGTAGAGCCGTCCGGGAGCCGGGTGCAGCATGCAGATGGCCGCCACGGCGCGCTTGACCGCTTCCAGGTCGGCCCCCGTTTCCTTGGCGATCTTCGGGAACCGGCCCGCCTCGATGTCCGGTAGGTGGTTCATCACGATGCGGCTTTCGAGCTGGTAGTTGGGATCGTGGGAGTCCATCTGCAACAGGAGGCATTCCTTGAGGTCGCGCGCGGCGATCCCGGCGGGGTCGAGCCGCTGCACCACTTCCAGCGCCTGCTTCACCTCCGCAGGCAGCGCCGGGCGGTCCAGTGATTCCGCGACCTCCTCGACGCTGAACGAGAGCCGTCCGTCCCGGTCGACGTTGTTGATGACCGCCTCGCAGAGTTCCCGCTGGCGCGGCGTCATCTCCAGGAACTGGATCTGCTCCATCAAGTGGTCGCGCAACGACGGGAGCGGCCCCGGTGTGTTCTGGATCGCCTCCATCTTCTCGTCGCGGTCGTCGTAGTTGCGGCGGGGGGTGGTCTGCGAGAAATAGTCGTGATAATCCTCGCTGATCGCCTCGACGCGCGTGAACTCATCCTTCACCTCGGCGGTTTCCGCTTTGGTGAGCGCGGGGCGCGGCAACTCTTCCAACTCGGGAGTCTCTTCGAGGTCGAGCAGGGGGTTTTCGAGTTGCTCCTGCTGAATCCGCTCCTGCAAGGCCAGGAGGGGGAGTTGCAGAATTTCGATGGACTGGATGATCTGCGGGGCCATCTTCAGCCGCTGTTCCATCCGCGGCTGCATGCTGAATTCCATGCGTCCCATCATGCTCTCCGGGGCATCAGAGTTCCCGCCGGTTGCTCAGCGCTTCCGACAGGATGGCAGGGTTGGCGTGTTCGATGTGGCTTCCCGTGGCCAGGCCCCGGGCGAGTCGAGTCACCTTGACCCCCAGCGGGGCCAGTTCGCGGGCGACGTGCAGCGCCGTGCCGTCTCCCTCCAGATTCGGGTTGGTCGCCAGGATCACCTCGCGCACTCCGCCGCGCCGGACGCGCTCGACCAGCGACGCCAGGGTCAGCGATTCCGGTCCGACATCCTCCAGCGGCGCGATGCGCCCCAGCAGCACGTGGTACAGCCCGCGGTACTGCGCGGTCATCTCCACGGCGAAGAGGTCCTTCGGCTCCTCCACGACGCAGATCAGTCCGTGATCCCGCCGCGTGTCCGAGCAAATGCCGCACAACTCGCTCTCGGTGATCATGTGGCATTCACGGCAATTGCGCACGATCTCCTTGACGTCGCGGACGGCCTGGGCCAGCGCGAGCATCTCCTCTTTCGAGGAGCGCATGACGTAGTACGTCAACCGCTCCGCCGAGCGCTGCCCGATGCCCGGCATTTTGCCGAACGCCTCGGTGAGGCGCTTCATGGACTCCGTGTAACCTTCCTGTGCCATAGTTGCTCCGCTGACATGGGGAAAAGGGGTCAGGCACCTTTTGAAACGGACGAAAAGGAGCCTGCCCCCTTTTCCCCGGACTCCTTTTCCATGTTTACATGAGACCCGGCAGCGACATGCCGCCGGTCAGTTTCGACATCGCTTCGGAGGAGGCCTCGGACGCCTTCTTCATCGCCTGCGATACGGCGGCGGTGATCATGTCCTCGAGCATCTCCTTTTCGTCTGGGTCCACCACTTCGGGAGCCAGCTTGACGCCGAGGATTTCCCGCTGCCCATTGACGTGGACCGTCACGGCGCCGCCGCCCGCCGTGCCTTCATACACTCGTTGCTTCAAGTCGTTCTGAAGGTCCAGCATCCGCTTCTGCATCCCTTCAGCCTGCTTCTGCAGGTCGCGGAACATTCCCATTCCGCCGCCGAAATTCTTCGCCATGCGAACTCCTCCCTCGGATGAAACGCATCATAACTGGCGGGATTATATCATATGAGGGTGACGGCGTCCTGCAACACGCGCAACCGGTATGCCACAGGGAGGCCGCCTGGGGTGACTGCAGGTGCAGCGGCAAATCCGGTGTGTCACAACTTGGCGGGAGTGCCCCGTCAACTGAGCCCCGGGTTGTGCCGTTACGAGACAATCTGCCCCTTGAATCGCCGCATTACCTCCTGCACGTTCGGGTCATCGGAGGCTGGCTTGCCGCCCGCGGGGGTCTGCCTGGGCGCGGGGGATCCCGGTGCGGCAGGAGCCGCGGAGGTGAGCCGCAATTGCACCGGCCGGCCCAGCAGCGCGCTGACGATCGCCTGCAATTGCCTGCGATTGTCCGGGGTTTCGAGCTCCTTGCGCGCGGTGGGGCGGTCCGCCGCGAAGAAAATCGTCACGTCGCTCGCGGTGATCGGCCCCAGGCTCCCTTGCGCCAAGTACATGTAAAGCGCGATGTGCCTCTCCTGCACCGTGCTGAGCAGTCGGGGCCAGAATTCATCGGAGTTTGAAATGGGCTGAACGTCCGTCGCGGCGGGCTCCGGCGGCTGACCATCCATCGGCGGCTGGGGCGGGGCGGCGCGAGTTGCCGGCGCGGCGTAGTGCAGATTGTCCTGCCGAACCACGGACGGAACGGCGCGCGCGGCGGAAGGAGAGGCGTCCAGCGTCTCTTCCAGCGCGGCGAGGCGTTCGATCAGTTCTCCGACGGGGGCGAGTCCTTCGGCCTGGGAGAGTTTCACCAGGGACATCTCCAGCACCACGCGCTCATCCTGTCCCTCCTTCACACGGCGCATCGCGGACTGAAGCACCTCCGCCACGTACAGCAGATGCTCCGGCGACATCTCCTTCGCCAGCGCCGCCATCGCAGCGGCCCCCTCGGGCGCGCGATCCAGCAGGTCGGAATCCGCCCCGCAGAGCCGCGCCACGAGCAGGTCGCGCGCGAAGCCGATCAACTGCTGAATCAGTTCCCCCACATCCATTCCGCGCGACAGCAATTCGTCGGTCAGCTTCAGCAGCCCGGCCGCATCCCTGGCGCGAACCATGCCGAACAGGCGCGCCATCTCCTCATCTCCCAGTGTGCCCAGCAGCCCCGCCACGGCGTCCAGGTCGGGCTCGTCGCCGCAGAAGGAGAGGATCTGATCGAGCAGGCTCAGGCTGTCGCGCATGCTGCCCCGGGCCCGGCGCGCCGTCAGAGCCAGCACCTCGTCGGGCACCTTGAGCTTCTCCGCCTTGCAGATTTCCTTGAGTTTGCGGGTGATATCCGCGTTGGAAATCCGGTGGAAATCGAAGCGCTGCACGCGGGAGAGGATCGTCTCGGGCAGTTTTGCCGCGGCGGTCGTTGCGAAGATGAACTTGACGTGGGGTGGCGGCTCCTCCAGCGTCTTGAGCAGCGCGTTGAAGGCGGGCTCGGTGAGCATGTGCACTTCGTCGATGTAGTAGATTTTGAACCGGCTGTGTGTGGCGGCATAGCGGGCGTTCTGGCGGATCTCGCGCACCTCGTCAATGCCGCGATTGGACGCGCCGTCGATCTCGATCACATCCACATCCTGCCCGGACGCGATGGAGAGGCAGCGTTCGCACTTGCCGCAGGGTTTGGGGGTGGGGCCTTTTTCGCAGTTGAGCGCCTTGGCGAAGACGCGCGCCATGGAGGTTTTGCCGACGCCGCGCGGGCCGCAGAAGAGGTAGGCGTGCGCCACGCGGTCCGCCGAGATGGCGTTGCGGAGGGTCTCCGCAATGACATCCTGGCCGACGAAAGCATCGAAGGCTATGGGGCGGTATTTCCGCGCAAGCACAAGGTATGACATCGTTCGCCGCAGTTGAAACAAAGGAGTGAAGCAATGCTGAAAAGGCCGTGCACCTTCCCTCGGTTCTACACTCTGCTAACCGACATGGCGATTGGCTCCGGCCAGGCGACCCCACGGCACATAGGGTAACTCGTTTAGGGATGCTTCCTTCCGGATCTGACCCGGTTCACGAGCCCCTATTGCATGGGACCCGACCTTCAACACCACCGGACATGGCAGCGTCACAGAGTGCGCGAATCTCTGAAAGGCATCGACCCTGCTAAGGCGGGTTGCAGGTTTGCTAGGGTACCGCCAGTCCCCCATCTAGCACAGCCTTTTCAGCATGGCTTCACGCTCAATGATGGGTTGATTGTAGCCGACCTTCCGAACACTGTCAAACTCGCGTCCGTGGTGGAGCGCGCTGTTCGCCTTGGGCTTGTCGAACGGGTCCCAGCGCGCTTGAAGAATGAGGGCGATGCTGGAGGGGAGGGTGGCTGAGGAAAAGGGGTCAGGCATCTTTTCAAACGCGAAAAACAGCCTGACCCCTTGTCCTCCGTGCCACAGGGCACGCGCCTCTTCTCAGCGCGGCACCTGCCGCGCAAACTCTTTCAGCTTCGCCTCAAGCGCGGGATCATCCCCCTTCGGTTTGAGCAGCGGCAGCGTGGCGGCCAAGGGCGAGCCGATGACTTCGGCGACTTTGGCCAGCGTGCGATCGGCGCCGCTCCCGTCCATCGTGGCGAAGGCGCAGACTTTGCAGCCGGAGAAGGTGGTTCGCTTGAGCCACGTGCGCACGGCGGAGGGGGGATTGAATCCCCACACCGGCATCCCGATCACTACGACTTTGCGCCCGGCGATTTCCGGGCAGGAGACCAGTTCCGCGTCGCGCTTCAAAACGGCATCCTTGCCCGCCCCGATGTACCCCATCGCCCCTGAGCGGTCCTTCTTTTCCGTGATCTCGGCCACGTCCGCATCCAGCAGCGCTGCAAGGCGTTGCGCCACCATACGGGTTATGCCGGTTCGGGAGTAATAGACGACGAGAATGTCGCGCATGATTGTTCACCTGATTGAATCTGGACAAGATAACAAGATGGACAGGATTAAGAGTCCTCGTTGCCCTATCTTGCCGATCTTGTAATCTTGTCCGGTTGTAGCCGTCAAGTCCTCTGACGATAGCGCTACCGCACGCACGCCATGACCAGCGCCACGAGCGCCACCAGGATGATGCTGGCGATGATCGACAGCGGTTTGTGCCACCACCAGCGCCGCTGTCGGCGGGCGAAGACGAAGGAAGCGCCCACGTGGAGCGCCGCGGCGGAGTCGGCCAGGAACAGCACCGCCGTCGCGCCCGCGCGCGACCAGAGCACCGTCACCCCCGGCCAGAGCACGACGAACAGGATGGCCATGCCCGACACCGCGTTGATGATCATCCAGCGCGTCAATTCCGGGAACTCGTTGCCCGCCACGAGATGCAGCGTCATGAGCCACGCCGCGCTCAGCAGCAATTGCAGCGCGATCAATCCGCACACCAGCCCGTCGCTGGCGCCGTTGGTGCTCGCCCCCGCGGCGGCCCATCCGAGGATGCCCGCCTGAGCGAGCAGCATGAGGAAGTGGACCGTCAGCCCCGTGGTCGTCCGTTCTTCCCAGCGCTCCGAGGTGACATACACGGCATCCAGCAGTTTGGTTCGTATCACCATGCGCGTGGCGAAGATCAGCATGCCGATCCCCAGCACGAGGTGCTCCAGCGACGTGATGTTGCCGATGGTGTCCGGTCGCTTGACGGAGAGTTGCGTCAACGCCTGCGGCATGGAGAATAACCCCTCTTTCACCCATGCGACCGCGCCGTGCAGGGTGCCGGGGGTGGTGACCAGAAGGGCGGCGAACGCGGCGCCGAATATCTTCAGCACCACCAGCGCGAAGACGACGATGGCCATGCGCCGGTACCAGCCGACCAGTTTGGCGCGGACCTTGTGCTGCTCCGGGTTCACCAGAGGCAGGGCGGGACGGCGGCTCCGTTCCTGTGTGGACATCGGCGGTGGCTGCGCGGGCGCTCCCTCGGCGGCCTCACGAGGACGAAGGCGGATTTTCGAGATGGGGCGCGTTCGAGCGGGCGGCGGGGCGGGGGGGCGCGGGCGGGGGCGTTCCTCGCGCGGCAGCGCGGCCTCCGGGCCCGGAATGATCATGCTGATGCCGCACTCGGGGCAGGTCGCCTTCTTCCCCGCGTCGCGGGGGCTGGCGACCAGCTCCACGCCGCAGTTCTCGCAGTTCGTGCGAAACGTGCGGTCGCCGTCCGGTCTCGGTTTTTTTGAAGGAGTAGCCATTGTTGTACAAGGTATTATTATAGGGAGCTTCCGTGGAAAAGCAACAGAAGGGGGACGGTTCGACGCAGACGCGGGCTCGCGGGCGCTGGGGGGGGGGGACACCCTTCCCGCCGAAGGGCTCGAGCCTTCCGTTGCGTTTCGCGGGGTCTGTCGGCCCCCGGCCTGGCAGTTTGGATATTTGATCTTCTTCTGCTCTGTTGAAACCATTGTGCCAGCGTGTCGTTCTTTCGGTGGTCGAGGTGGGGACACAAAACTTTCCTTTGGAAAGTATTGTGTCCCCACAGGCCCCATCCTTCAACCTTGATTGTAATGCCCTTCCCCGGCATGTAGAATTTCGGCACAGGCTTGTTTGAAGGAGAAGCGACTTGGCGCATCAAGCAGAGGCGGCGCGCCCTGCCGCGACGCCGTTTTCCGGAGCGGGGCCGGCCGTTCTGGTGATTTGTCTCACGCTGCTCGGCGTGTCCGTCGCCAGGTTCATGGGCTTCGCGCGGCCTCACTACGCCGCGGCCCTGGCGCTTCAAGCCGGCCTGCTTCTTCTTCTTCTTCTCATCGAGGCATTTCCCTGGCGCAACCGCCCCGGGGCGTGCTTCACGATGCCGGCCCCCTGGTTCTTCGCCGCCTACGTCTGCTGCTGCCTGCTGAGTTGGTTCTGGGCTCCGGAAGGTTTCAGCCGCCTTTCCGCGATCGGCAGCATCACCGCGGTGCAGGGGGTCCTCTGGGCGCTGCTGGTCTCCCGCCTCATCCGCGACGCGCGCTCGCTTCGCTGGGTGCTGCGCGCGGTCGTGGCGGCCGGGACGCTTTCGGCGCTGGCGGGATTCTTTTACGTGGCCAGCTATCACTCCCCGGACCATCTGCCTCCGTGGATGCGCCTCTTCAACGAAAGTTTTGCGACGCTGAGAGGGGAGTTCAGCACGTCGCTTGACCTGATGGAACAAGTCCAGGGGCACCGGAATTTCCTGGCGATCTTCCTGCTTCCGCCGCTCCTGATCTGCCTGGCGGAACTGTTTGCGAAACCGCTGACCCGCGGCGCGTCCCCGCGCGGTTTCCTGGGGTGGCCCGCATGGCTCCTTGTCTGCGCCATGGGGGTGATGCTTTTTGCGCTGGCGCTGTGCGAGTCCTGGGGCAGCCTCATCGGTCTCGCAGCGGGCGCTGTCTGCCTGTTCGCGATGCGCCTTTTCCGCCGGTGGCGACTCGCGCTCCTGGGGACCGTCCTGGCGCTGGGAATCATCGCGCTATGCGCCCTGGCCTCTTCCGCCGTCCAGCAGCGCATGGTCGACAAGGCGCAGGGGACGCGGCTCTTCATGTGGAAGGGGGCCGTGCGGATGATTCTGGAGCGTCCCATCCTGGGTTGGGGAACGGGCATGTTCATGCCCTTCTTCCCCGACCTGAAGCCCACGGAGCCGATGCGCTATGGCTGGCTCACTTCTCAGACGATCTACCCTCACGATGAACTGCTGCTGGTTGGGGTGGAGGTGGGGCTATTGGGATTGGCGCTCTACCTGGCCGGGCACCTGATGGCGGCGGGAAGGTTCGTCAGGCGGGAAAACGCCGCGGTCGACCCCGCTTTGCGCCTGGCCGGTTGGGCGATCCTCGCCGGCGCGCTGGCTATGTTCCTCCACGGCCTGGTGGAGGTCGCCCTGCGATTCTGGGCGCCTGCGGCCATGTACTGGACGATGATCGGCCTGCTGCTGGCGCTCCCATGCATCATCCAGCCGCCGCAATTACCGCGCAAGCCCGTCAGCCGCATCGCGGGGGCGGCGGGGTTCTGCGTGGCGCTGCTGCTGGCCGCTCTCCTCGGGATATCCGTGATCGCCAGCGGCGCGCGGTCGGAATGGCTCATGGGAATGGGGAGCAGATACATGACGCTGCAGCAATTCTCCGACGCTCAGGTGGAGGCGGTCCGCTGCTCCCGGTATGTTCCGGATATGCTGGAATCGCTGGGATTCCGCGCGCGCGCGCTGGGGCGGGCGGACCATGTGCCTGAGGCGATTGCGGCCTACCGCGACCTCTACGCCATCTCGCCGGGCTTCCTCACGCGCGATGGTTCTCCGCGCTTCCTGCTCGGGGCGCTCTATCAGCGGCAGGCGCGGGCGCTGGCTCAGACGGACGCCAAGGCCGCCGCGGAGGCGCTTGCGATGGCGAAAGATTTCTGCGGGCAGGCGATCAAACAGAATCCGTATGACGCGTACAGCCGCATGCTGATGTCCGGGATTCTGCTGCAGGAGTCGACGCAGAACGTGCCTCAGGCCATTGAGCAGCTTCAGCAGGGGGTGGCCGCGCCCAACGCCCCACCCACGGCGCACTACCGCCTCGCGGTGCTGCTTGCCGCGACCGGCAGGCGCGACGAGGCGCTGGCCGAACTGGACCGCGCCGGGAAGATGGAGATAAAAGATGAAGCGCTTGCGAAGGAAATCGAATCCCTCCGCAAGCGCCTCAGCAGTCCTGACCAGAAATGACCGTCCCCCGCGTTCTGCGCCTCTCCGCGGTGAATTCCCTTACGCCGTCGGCCACACCCCGGTGAACGACTCCGTCGCCGGCCCGGTCATGAACACATCATCGTCCTGAGCCCACTCCAGTTCCAGATCGCCGCCGGGCAGGTGCGCGCGGACCGAGCGGTCCGTCCGGTCGGTGAGCGCTCCGGCCACGCAGACCGCGCTTGCCCCCGTACCGCAGGCCAGCGTCACCCCGGAACCGCGTTCCCAGGTGCGCATGGTCACGTCGCCGCGAGTGTTGACCTGCACAAAATGGACGTTGGTGCGCTCCGGAAAGGCGGGGTGCCGCTCAATGGCGGGTCCCCAGTTCAGCAGGGGGATTGCGGCGACGTCTTCCGTGAAGATGACGCAATGCGGGTTCCCCATCGATACCGCGGTGATCGTGAAGCGCTCGCCGGCCGCTTCGAGCGGCGCATCGACGCAGCGCTCCTTGGCCGGTCCGGTCATCGGTATTTCGCGGCGGAGCAGTCGCGGGACGCCCATATTGACCCGCGCGCGCACGACTTTCCCGCCTTCGAGAATCACGAGCACGCTCTTGACCCCAGCGTTCGTTTCGACGGAGACCTTGTCGGACTTGGCGAGTCCATGCTCGCGGGCGTACTTGGCTACGCAGCGGATGCCGTTGCCGCACATCTCAGCCTCGGAGCCGTCGGCGTTGAAGATGCGCATGGAAACATCAGCGGTCTTCGACGGGCCGATCAGGATCAGCCCGTCTGCGCCCACGCCGAAATGCCGGTCGCTGACAGCGATGGAAAGGGCCACCGGGTCGGGGACCTTTTCCTCGAACAGGTTGACGTAGACGTAGTCATTCCCGATTCCCTGCATCTTGGTGAACCGGATGCCGTTGTCTTTCACTTCTGCACTCCCGTGACGATCTGTGACAGGTCGGCGATGTGCGCCGAGTAAAGGCGGTTGATACGCCGCATCAACTCCAGCCGGTTGTTCCGCAACCGCTCGTCATCCACGTTCACGAACACTTTCTCGAAGAACTCGTGGAGCGGCGCGGCGAAGACCTCTGCGTACTTGCGCGAGGCTTTGATGTAGTAGAGATCGTCCTTCAATTCTGCTTTTTCTTCTTCGTATGCCTCCAGAAGCGCGCCAAGATGTTTCTCCGACGGCTCCATGAACAGAGCAGGGTCGAGTTGCAGTCCCGCCGGGGCGCTCTTGCTGATGTTGTACGTGCGCTCCACGGCAGTCACCAAAGTTGCCCAACAGTGGGTATTGCTTAGTTCCTGGAGGGCGCGAAGACGCAGCCAAAAATCATGGATGCCCAAGTCGCCATAGTCAAGAGGCTGCCGCTGTTCGTTCGTATTGTTTGCAAACTCAAGTCTCCCCCAAAAGATACTTGTTACTGCGCGCACCAAGTCGATGGGTATGCCTCGCTCTGCTGCCATTCCCTCCAACCGGGAATTCATAAAGGTCCAGAGGCCATTCTCTTTGACTTTGGCAACATCGGACTCAGGCGTATCCAAGGCCCGCAGCGAATGTTCAATTATGTCCATTGTGCTCAAGTTGTTTGAGACAGTTTCAAGAATATGCAACAGTCCTTGTGCCTGCCGTCGCAAAGCATATGGGTCTTGCGAACCTGTCGGAACAAGACCAAGCATGAAGCAACTTGTCAGATTGTCAATTTTATCTGCGGCGCTCAAAACCTTGCCAGCCAACGTTGTCGGCAGTTCACCATCCGCTGAACGAGGCAGATAGTGTTCTTCGATTGCCACCGCTACGATCGAGTTCTCCCCTTCACGCTCGGCGTAAATGCGTCCCACGGTACCTTGGAGGCCGGGGAACTCCCCGACCATTTCTGTCAGGAGGTCAGCCTTGCAGAGATGTGCCGCACGTACGGCGTCTTTCATGACGTGAGCGTCAAGCCCAAGGTCGCGACAGAGGAGTGCCACCAGCTTGCCGAGTCTTTGAGTCTTGTCAAAATAGGTACCACGCCCCTTCAAGTAAACAATTCCCTTGAGTCCGGGGACATGCTGCTCCAGTCTGGTTTGCTTATCTTTTTCGTCAAAGAAGCGCGCATCCGACAGGCGCGCCTTGAGGACCTGCTCGTTCCCGGTGCGGATCAACTCCGCGTGCTCGGTCGTGCGGTCGCTCACCACGAGGAAGTGGGGTAAGAGTTTTCCGGCCGCATCGCGCACGGGGAAGTACCGCTGATGCTCCATCATCGCCGCTTCGACCACGGGGGCCGGGACGGCGAGGAAAGCGGGATCGAAATGGCCGGTGAGCACCATGGGATATTGCACGAGGTTGGTCACCTCGTTCAGGAGCGCCTCCTCGCGGAAGGCGCCGCCGAAGGGACGCAGAGCGCGCTCGATCTCCGCGCGGATCATCCTCTGGCGCTCGGGGAACTCCACGACGATCTGATGCTCCCGCAGCAGGGCGACATACCGGTCGAAATCCGCGTCGGGCAGGTCGAACCGGCCGGGGCGCAGGATGGGGTGCGATTCGGTGGAGCGCCCGCTCTTGACTCCGAAGAGCGTGAAGGGGATGACTTCCTCTCCCAGCAGCGCCACCAGCGCCCGCACGGGCCGCGCGAAGCTCTTGCGCTCCGGCAGCCAGACCATGGATTTCGGGAAGGATATTTCGAGCGTGATGCGCGGCAGAATCTCCGCCAGCACGTCCAGGGCGGGCTTTCCCTTGAGCGTGCGGCGGACGCAGCAATATTCCCCGCGGGGCGTCTGCTTGCGCGCCAGGGCGGAGACCTCCACGCCCACCGATCGCGCGAACCCCATGGCGGCCTTCGTCGGCGTCCCGTCCGGCGCGAAGGCGACCTTGGTGGACGGCCCGAGCACTTCCTCTTCCGCATCCGGCTGGCGCGCGATGACCTCTTTGACGGCCACCGTCAGCCGGCGCGGCGTGGCGGCGGTGCGGATTGCGCCATGAGGCAGGCGCGCAGCCTCCAAATCGCGCGCGATTGCGCGTTCCAACTGCTCCAACGCCGGGGCGATATATCCGGCGGGGACTTCCTCCACGCCGATTTCATAGAGAAGATCAGGCATCCTTACCTCTCTTGCCTTAAACAGATTCAACGTTCAACATTCAACTTTCAACGTCCAACGTTCAACGAACAACGAAAACGCCGCGTGCTGAACATGTCGTTGTCGTTACTTGAACGTTGAAAGTTGGACGTTGGACGTTGAACGTTGAATTCGTTATCCGTCAGGAGTCTTTCCGTCCCGCCGTTGCAATCCCCGTCAGGTCCTCGCCTTCGGCCATGAACAGGATGCGCCCGCAGGACTGGCAGGTGATCAGCTTGTCCCCCATCATCAACAGGCTGATCGTGTTGGCGGTGAGGGACATCCGGCAGCCCATGCAGACGTAATTGCGGCAGGCGGCCATCGCGCGGCCATCCCCCTTCTTGCGCAGCCGCTCGTACGGCTCGAGGAAAGCGGGCGAGAGCGTCTGGGTGAAAGCGGCGCGTTCCTTCTTCATCGCCTCGATGCGCGCGTCGGCGTCGGCGATGCCCGCTTCCAGGGACTTCTTGCGCTCCAGACCCGCCTTCTCCGCCTCGGAGAGGCGCTGCGCGCTCTGCTTGACCTGCGCCTGCTGCGACTCGATCTGGTCGTACATCTTGAGGATATCATCCTCGGCGCGGCTCTTGTCCGCCTTGAGGCCGAGGATTTCATGCTGGAAGGTGGAGTATTCTTTATTGCTGCTGGCGGTGTTGAGCTGCACCTCCAGCTTATTGATCTTGCCTTCGAGTTCCTTCAGGTCCCCCTCGCGCTTGTCCATCGCCTTGCGGAAGGCCTTGGCCTCCGCGGTGTGGTCGTCGAGGGATTGCTTTTCGGCCGCGGCGCTGCGCTGCGCCTCGGCGATCTGCTTCGTGAGTTGCTGCTTGGTGTCCTGAAGCTTACGGAGGGTTTCGTCGAGACGCTGAAGCTGGATCAACTGCTTGAGTTCTTCTCGCATTTTCCGCCCTGCCGCACTTGCGGCTCATCGCGCCTGGAGACTGAACCGAACTGCGTTAGAATATACCAATCCGGTTTTCGGCGCAAGGCGACTTTGGGGAAAATGACGAAAGGGGGCTTATCGGCAGGCCGTATTGATGAAAGGAAGGGTCTCACGCAAAGACGCAAAGGCGCAAAGATGGCGACGGCCACTGGCACGGCGTGCTGAATCGCGGCTACTTGATTCCTTCTTCCACTTCGTATTTGAGGCTAAGCGTTTCGCAGAACTTCCGAACCTCTTCCTCCGGAATCTCTTTGGCAATAAAGAACGGGAGGAAGAAGGCATCGTACCATTGCAGAAGCACACGGCCCCCCTGGTACAGGTGGAGATGAATTGCCGGCGTGATGGTGCCACAGGCCTCGGCAATCTCGGCGAAATCGAAAAGGTTTTCACGTGTTGCGGGAAGGTGATAGACGGTTGGTCGTGGCCAGATTGTGCCCATTGCCAGATGCGCTTGTTCGGGAACTGAGCGTGCATACAGAAAATCGTCAAGTCTCGACGAAGGTTCGCCACCGCCTTCGATATACAGAATGGACTCCGCTGGAGCGAGGTCGGCCAGTGCCCGCAAAAAGGCAGGAAAACTGTCGGCTTTGGAGACCATCCAATGGGCCGTCTTCCAGTCCAAGTGCAGGCCCTTGCGCTCCTCAGATGGCACCGCATTGAATAACTTCGCCAGGAATCCCATGTTCCGCTTTCTCCGGACGCGGTGCCGCCTGCACAATGCGTCATCTTCGCCGTCTTCCCTTTGCGCCTTTGCGTCTTTGCGTGAGACCGCCGTCTTGCCGCCCCGTCACCCTCCCGCGATTCCCTCCAGGAACCCTTCCAGCCGCCGCGCGCGGACGGGGTGCTGCAGCTTGCGGATGGCTTTGGCCTCGATCTGCCGGACGCGTTCGCGCGTGACGTTGAAGATGCGGCCGACTTCTTCGAGTGTGTAGGTGTACCCATCCCCGATTCCGTAGCGCAGCTTGATGATCTCGCGCTCGCGGTGCGTCAGGGTGTTCAGCACCGCCTCGATCTTGTCCTTCAGCATCCCCTGGCTGGCGACGCTGATGGGGGACTCCGCGGTCTCGTCCTCGATGAAATCGCCGAAGTAGCTGTCCTCGCTCTCGCCGACGGGGCGGTCGAGGCTGATGGGGTGGCGCGAAATCTTCAGCACGCGCCGCGTCTCGCCCACGCTCAGTTCCGCGCGGTCGGCGATCTCCTCGATGCTCGGCTCGCGCCCGAGTTCCTGCACCAGCGCCTTGGAGATGTTGCGCAGCTTGCTCATCGTTTCGATCATGTGCACGGGGATGCGGATCGTCCGCGCCTGGTCGGCGATGGAGCGGGTGATGGCCTGCCGGATCCACCAGGTCGCGTAGGTGCTGAACTTGTACCCGCGCTTGTACTCGTACTTGTCCACGGCGCGCATGAGGCCGGTGTTCCCTTCCTGGATCAGGTCGAGGAAGGACATGCCGCGGTTGCGGTATTTCTTGGCGATGCTCACCACGAGGCGCAGGTTGCCCGCGGAGAGGCGCCGCTTCGCGTCCTCGTACTCCTCGAAGCGCGCGTTGACGGCGGACACGCGGTGGCGCAGCGAAATCTGGTCCTCGACCACCTGCCATTCCAACTGCTGCAATTCCTGCGTTGCGGCGCGGGCCTTCTCGTTGTCGCGCCCGCCTTTCTGCGCGCGCTCGATCTCGCGGTGGAGCGTCTCCATCCGCTCGGAAAGCTCGCTGAGGCGCTTCATCAGGTGCTGCACTTTGCGCGTGCGGATGCTGACCTCTTCCAGCAACTGCACCCCGCGACGGCGGCGCGCGCGCATGTCCCGCATCAGCTTCGTGCTGCGCCGGCCCGAGACGCGCGGCCTCGAAAGCTCCTTGAAGTCCTCCTTGTTCTTCTCCAGCATTTTGTTCAGCGTCTTGACGTTCTCGATCAGCCGCTTACTGATTTCCTCGCGGTCATGCTCCTCGGTCGAGTCGAAGTGCAGCGTCCGGTCGAACGGCTGGTCTCCCTCGCTGACGCCGTCCAGGATGGTGAGGCAGTGGCTCAGGGCGAAGTCGGATTCGAGCAGCTTGGTGCGGAAGCGCTTGCGGGTGATTTCGATCTTCTTGGCCAGGCGGATTTCCTCGTCGCGCGTGAGCAGGGGGATCTCTCCCATCTGCGTCAGGTACATGCGCACGGGGTCGTCGATGCGCGCAGCCGAGCCGCCGGTTTCGACTTCCTCCTCGACGGGCACGTTGGTGTCCACCAGTTCGGCGGGGGGCTCCTCGGTGTCCAGTTCGTCCACCAGGTCGATCCCCATTTCATCCAACTGCATCAGGATTTCGTCGATTTTGTCCGCCGAGACCGTCTCCTCGGGGAGCGAGTCGTTCAGCTCCTCGTACGTGAGGAACCCGCGCTCTTTGCCGCGCTTGATCAACTGCTCCAGGGTGGAAGGAGTTTTCTCCATTGTGCAACCGCCTCCATTGAGAGAGATGTTATTGCTTCTTCAGTTCGAGCTTGCCGCGCAAGCGTTGCGCCTCGCGCGCCGCTGTGAGGCGGGCCCGTAATTCCTCATCCGTATTCGCCGGGGAGGTCCGCCCGGCCACAATCTGATCGTGCAATTTCCGTCCGGCGTCCTGATGCGTTCGCGCCTCGATGCGTCCCACGAGTTGGCGGCACCAGACGGACGGGTCCTCCACGTTGTGCGACTCCGGCTCGACCATCGGCTCGATGACGGCGCGGAGAGCCTCATCCTGAGTCCGCGCCAGCAATTCGGCCGCGCCGAAGGGCTGGCCCGATTCCGCCAACTCCAGCGCCTGCTTCAGGAGCGCCTTCACTGCGGGCTGCTCCATCCGTTCCAGCGACAATCGTTCGCGGATGATGGGGGCAATGGCGGGGTAGTGCAGGAGCGCGAAAAGCAACTCCTCCTCCGCATCGCGCGCGAGCCCGGCGTCGGCCTCCTCGGGCCGGGCCGTTTCCACTCGCCGGCGCTGTCCTTCCAGCATCGTGTTCAACCGCTCCTCCAGCGTCCATTCCGCAATGCCCGTCCGCGCGGCGACGCGCTTGATCTCCTGGCTGCGCGTGACGGCGTTCGGCAGCAGCGCGAGCGTCCCCAGCACGTCATCCAGCGCTTTGGCGCGGGCGATGGAGGAGGCATCGGCCCCCGCCGGCAACTCCGCCAGCGCGCGTTCCAGCTTGAAGGCGAACCCGTCCACGGCGGCATCGAGGCAGTCGGAGAAGGCCTTTGCGCCGCGTTCCTTGAGCATTTCGTCCGGGTCGAGCCCGTCCGGCAGCGTCGCGACGCGCACCGGCATCTCCTCGACCGCGAAGGCGTCCACGCTGCGGCTCGCGGAGCTCTGGCCCGCGTTGTCCGCATCGAACAGCAGGATCGCCTCATCCACGTAGCGCCGCAGCAACTGGACATGCTCCCGCGAGAGGGCAGTCCCCAGCACGCCGACCACATAGGCAAAGCCGTACTGATGCGCCGCGATGGCGTCCATGTATCCTTCGACGATCACGGCCCGCTTGACGTCGCGGAACGCCTGCCGCGCGCGATCCACGCCATAGAACGTGCGTCCCTTGGAGAAGAGGGGGGTCTCGGGGCTGTTCAGGTACTTGGGCTCGCTGTCATCCAGCGCCCGAGCGCCGAAGCCGATCACCCGGTCCTGCGCGTCGAAAATCGGAAACATCACCCGGTTGCGAAACCGGTCGTACAGGCGGTCGCTCCGCTCGTTGCTCGTCAGCAGGCCGGCCATCTGAAGCAGTTCATGCGAAATCTTGCGCTTGGTCGCTCCCTTGGCGAGGCCGTCCCAGCCGTCGGGGCTGTATCCCAGGCGGAACTGCCGGATCGTCTCCATCGTCAGACCGCGACCCAGGAGGTAATCCAGCGCCTGCTTCCCCATCGCGTGTTCCACGAGGCAGCGGTGGTAGACATCCGCCGCCCACTTGTTCACGTCATACAGCTTGGCCTTTTCGCCGCGCGGCGCGCCGGAGAACTCCGACTGCGGGAGGTCAATATGCCCGCGCTCGGCCAACTGCTGCAGCGCCTCCGGGAAGTTCAATCCGTCATGCTTCATCACGAAGGAAAAAACATCCCCGCCCACTCCGCAACCGAAGCACTTGAATATCTGCCGCTCCGCGTTTACGTGAAATGACGGGGTCTTCTCCCGATGAAATGGACACAGCCCGACGAAGCCCGAGCCGGCCTTTTTCAGGGACACAGTTTCCCTGATAAGAGCTACGACATCATTGGCTTGCCGAATGCGATCGAGCAACTGATCGGAGACCAGATTCCCCACTTGGGTTCTATAAGTACCGTATGTGAAAAGGGTTACAAGTCGACAATACATCCATTCTACAATTCAAGTGTATCCCACGATTTGCGACTTGTCAAATTTCTGCGAGTTTTTGCCAAGTGGGCTGCCTTGCGAAGAGTTGTTTAGACCTTCCCAGGATTGGCTTGCAGAGGGAGAACCTTGCGAAGGACTAAACGAGCCTTCGCAAGGTAGTTCCCGCTCGCCCTGGTCCCACTTTTTTGCAAAACCGCGGGGATTCACTTATAATTCAATGCTCTGTGCTATTCCGTCTTCCTCGTCCCGACAAATGGGTTACTGCGATGGCCGAAAAGATTCGCGCCCCCCGCGGCATGCCGGACACGCTGCCGCATGAGATGCCGCTGATTCGCCGTCTGGAGTCGGCCGCTCAGCGCGCCTTCGCGCTCTACGCCTACGAAGAAATCCGGCCGCCGCTCTTCGAGGAAACGCGCCTTTTCGTGCGCGGCATCGGCGACGCCACCGACATCGTCGAGAAGGAAATGTACACCTTTGCCGAAGGGGAGGATTCGATCACGCTGCGCCCGGAGGCGACCGCCTCGGTCGTTCGCGCGGCGGTCGAGCACGATCTGCTGAAGCAGAAGGGGTTCTGGAAGCTCTACTACATCGGCCCGATGTTCCGCAAGGAGCGTCCGCAGGCGGGCCGCAGCCGGCAGTTCTACCAGATCGGCTGCGAAGCGCTGGGATCGCTGGAGCCGACGGTGGACGCCGAGAGCATCCTGCTTGCCGCGCGCTTCTTCCGCGAGGCCGGCTTGGAGGGAGTGAAGGTCAATATCAACTCCATCGGCTGCCCGACCTGCCGCGCCGCGTACCGGAAGGTGCTGCGCGAGGCGATTGAGCCGCACCGCGCGCAGCTTTGCCAGGACTGCCAGGCGCGTTTCGACCGCAACGTCTTCCGCATCCTGGACTGCAAGAAGGAGTTGTGCAAGAAGATCGCCATGCAGGCGCCCGTGATGCGCGAGCATCTGGACGCGGATTGCCGCCAGCATTTCGAGACGGTCTGCGCTCTGCTGAAGGCGGCGGGGCAGGAGTTCACGATTGAGGACCATCTCGTTCGCGGCTTCGACTACTACACGCGGACGGTCTTTGAGCTGTCGCACCCCTCGCTGGGCGCGCGCGACGCCGTGTGCGGCGGCGGACGGTACGATAATCTCGTGGCGGAACTGGGCGGCCCGGCGGCCGGTTGCGTCGGCTTCGCGGTGGGCGTCGTCCCGACCATTCTAGCTCTTGAGAAGACCGGCGCGGCCGCCGCGGTGGAGCCGCCGGTGCTGGATGTCTACCTGATCGCCGTGGATGACGCCATGCGCGCGGATGTTTTCCGCATGGCGCAGGAATTGCGCGCCGCCGGCGTCAGCGCCGAGATGGACTACGAGCGCCGCAGCCTGAAGGCGCAGATGCGCTCGGCCAACAAACTCGGCGCGCGCTTCACTGTGATGGTCGGCCCCGAGGAAATCGCTTCCGGGAAGTTCAAGCTCAAGGCGATGGCGACGGGGGAAGAGGAGATGGCGGCGGTGGGAGAGATTGCGGGGAAAGTCCTGGGAAAATGACGAATGACGAAATCCGAATGACGAATCAAACGGCCGAAAAAGTCAATTGCGCCATACGGAAGAGCGCCGTCATTGGGACCTTTGGCGTTTCATTCGTCATTCGTGCTTCGTCATTCGTCACTTTGAGAATGGAGTTCTAATGGTCGGCTACAAACGCACTCACACCTGCGGCGAATTGCGCCTTTCCGACGCCGGCAAGGAAGCGACGCTTTGCGGCTGGGTCGCGACGGTCCGCGACCACGGCGGACTGCTCTTCGTCGACCTGCGCGACCGCTACGGCCGCACTCAGGTGATGTTCAACCCCCAGTCGGACAAGGCGCTGGCTGAGAAAGCCCAGTCGCTGCGCAGCGAATACGTCATCAGCGTGCGGGGGGCCGTCGCCCGCCGCCCCGAGGGGATGGAGAACGCCAAGCTGCCCACGGGCGCGATTGAGTTGCATGCGGCCGATATGGACATCCTGAACCGCGCCGAGACGCCGCCGTTCGAGCTGGACACCGCCGATGAGGTGGCACAGGAAGTGCGCCTGAAGTACCGCTACATCGACCTGCGCCGCCCGGAGATGCAGCGCAACCTCATTTTCCGCCATAACATGATCCACCTCATGCGCCGGTACTTCGACGAGAAGAACTTCGTGGACGTCGAGACCCCGGTCCTCATTCGCCACACCCCCGGCGGCGCGCGCAACTTCCTCGTCCCCAGCCGCCTGAGCCTCGGCTCGTTCTACGCGCTGGCGGAGTCGCCCCAGCTTTTCAAGCAGATACTCATGGTGGCCGGCTACGACCGCTACGTGCAGGTGGTCAAGTGCTTCCGCGACGAGGATCTGCGCGCCGACCGCCAGCCCGAGTTCACGCAACTGGACGTCGAGATGTCCTTCATCAGCCAGAATGAGATCATCGAGCTCATCGAGGGGCTCCTCGCGCGCATTATGAAGGAGCTGCTCGGCAAGGATATCCAGACGCCGTTCCGCCGCTTCTCCTACGATGAGGCGATGGCCAGATACGGCTGCGACAAGCCCGACCTGCGTTACGGCTTGAAGATCAACGAAATCACGGACATCGTCAAGGAGTCGGAGTTCAAGGTCTTCCGAGCGGTCGCCGAAGGGGGAGGTCAGATTCGCGGATTCTGCGTCCCCGATGGCGCGGGCTTTCCGCGCAAGCAACTGGATGAACTGACGGAGTACGTCGGCGGCTTCGGCGCGAAGGGGCTGGTCTGGCTGCGGGTCGAGGAGGGGGGCTTCAACGGACCGGTCGCCAAGTTCCTCACCCCGCCCATCCAGGCCGCCATGCGCGAACGGCTCGGGGCCAAAGTGGGGGACCTGCTGCTCTTCGTCGCAGGCACTCAGGCCGTGTGCGACCTGGCGCTCGGCGAACTGCGCCAGGAAGTCGCCCGCCGCCTCAACTTGATCCCGAAAGACGCTTTCGAGTTCTGTTGGGTGCTGGACTTCCCACTGCTGGAGTGGAACGAGACCGACAAGGTGTTCGTTGCGCGGCATCACCCCTTCACGTCGCCGCGCGATGAGGACCTGCCGACTCTGGAGAGCAAGCCGGGCGAGGCCAAAGCCAAGGCGCACGACGTCGTCCTCAACGGCGTCGAGATCGGCGGGGGCAGCATCCGAATCCACGACCCGGCGGTGCAGACGCGCGTCTTCCGGCTGCTCAACATCAGCGACGAAGAGGCGCAGCGGAAGTTCAGCTTCCTCCTCGACGCGCTCAAGTTCGGCGCGCCGCCGCACGGCGGCATCGCGCTGGGGATTGACCGCATGGTGATGCTCCTGATCGGAGCCGAGAGCATCCGCGAGGTCATCGCCTTCCCCAAGACGCAGAAGGCCGTCTGCCTGATGACCGGCGCTCCCAGCGAGGTGGAGCCGAAGCAGTTGAAGGACTTGGGCATCAAGCTGGGATAATCTGTATGTAGGGGCAAGTCATGCCTTGCCCTGTGCAGGAGTGTAGCGCGCCAAGTGACCTTGCGAAGACTCGTTCATCTCTTCGCAAGGTTTTCTTTTTCCTCCGCGCAATCAAGGCGTTGCAGCCCGCGGACGCTGCCGCTTGACGCTGCCCCGCAGCGCCTGTATTCTCTCTAGCAGGCCGATAACAAAGCTGCCCGGGCTAAAGCCCAGGCTACACGCGCCTCGCTAGGTGTGGAGAAACCGTGTAGCGTGGGCTTTAGCCCGCGTAAGACGAGGGCAGGGCCGGTCTTTGGCGGCCTGCTAGACTGGCTTTCTCAGCCTGACATGCGGCGATGAATTCGCGGGTTTGATAACCCGCGCTACATTTGTGAAACGGGCGATGGGACGTTTCGGGCTGCGCGAGGGTAAGGATTCATGGCAAATATCCGCGAGTTCACGAAGGGGATTTTCAAGGAGAACCCAACCTTCGTGCTGATGCTGGGGATGTGCCCGACGCTCGCCACCACCACCGAGGTGCGCAGTGCGCTGGCGATGGGCATTGCAGTGATCGCAGTCCTTGCCTGCTCCAACGTCATCATCTCCGCCGTGCGCAACTTCATCCCCAACGAAATCCGCATCCCCTGCTACGTCGTCATCATCGCCGCCTTCGTGGCGATGACGGAACTGACGATGAAGGCCTACGCGCCGCGGGAGGTCAACCGCGCCCTGGGCATTTTCATTCCGCTCATCGTCGTCAACTGCATCATTCTCGGCCGCGCCGAGGCGTTTGCGGCGAAGAACGGCGTGCTCGATTCGCTCTTCGACGGCCTGGGGATCGGGCTGGGGTTCACGCTGGCCGTGGCCCTGCTAGCCACCATTCGCGAGATCACCGGCAGCGGCTCGTGGCTCGGGACCAAGCTGGCCGACGGCCTGACCCCCGCCACAATCATGGTTCAGGCGCCCGGCGCGTTTCTCGTGCTGGGGCTGCTGATGGGTTTCTTCGCCTGGCTGCGCATGCGACGCAAGGCGGCGTGAACTGAAACGTTCACCACGGTCGGGAACCGCCGATGAACGCCGATGAACGCAGATGCGAAGAGAAGTATTGAAACTGACGGACGCGGCTGGGATTCCGTATCGGCGTTGATCGGCGTCCATCGGCGGTTCCCTCTTGTGCCGTCGCGTGAGGAGATAGATTTGGAAGAGATCAGGACGCTGCTGACGATTGCGATTGGCATTTCCATCGTCAACAACATGGTGCTGGCCAAGTTCCTCGGCCTCTGCCCCTTCATCGGGGTTACGAAGAAGACCTCCAGCGCGCTCGGCATGGGGCTGGCGGTGATCTTCGTGATGACCGTCGCTTCCGTGCTGACTTGGCTGCTCTACACCTACCTGCTCATGCCCGGCCCGCAGAATCTTCTGTCATTTTCGGCCTACGTCCGCGAGAACGGACTGGTGGACGTCCTGCGCACGGCCAGCTATATCCTGGTCATTGCGGTGATGGTCCAACTGGTCGAGATGGTCATGAAGAAGAACACCCCCGCGCTCTACCGCGCGCTGGGGATTTATCTCCCGCTGATCACCACCAACTGCACCGTCCTGGGGGTGGCTCTGCTGAATACGACGGATGCGCGCGTGCCGCTGAACCTTCTGGAAGCCACGGTGCAGGGGTTCTTCGGCGGCGTGGGCTTCACCATCGCCATGCTCCTGATGGCGAGCATCCGCGAACAACTGGAGATGGCCGACCTCCCGAAGCCCCTCCAGGGCACGCCCATCGCCTTCATCTGCACCAGCCTCATGGCGCTGGCGTTCATGGGGTTCTCGGGGATGGGGTAGGGTGGACGGCGAGTGTAGAACGCAGAGTGCAGAGTGAAGAATTCAGAGTTGGTGGAGCGCGCTGTCCCAGCGTGCTTGCCGTTCTTGACGTCAAATCACGAATCAGTATTCAAGAGGGGGGCGCAAGCGCTCCCGAGTAGTCGCAAGTCGTCCGTTCTCACTTCCCAACCAGCTGCATCATCGCCGCCACGGACTCCGCGAGCTTCGGGTTTATCTTCATCTGCGACTCGACGCGGTTCACGGCGAAGACCACGCTGCTGTGGTTGGCCGCGCCGAAATGCTGGGCGACTTCGCGGCAGGAGAGGGGGGTGCACTTGCGGGCGAGGAACATTCCCACCTGGCGCGCGTGGCGCAGGGAGCGCGTAAGTCGTTTGGCTCGCAGTTGTTCCGGCTTGACCCCCATCACCTGGCTGATCGCCTTTTCCACCGCCTCGACCCGCGAGCAAACCACTTTCCCCGTCTCCAGCTTCGCCAGCGCTTTGCGCGCCAGCGCCACGTCGATCTGCTCGCCGGTGAGGCTCGCGTACGCCAGGACCATCGTCACCGCGCCGGTGAGTTCGCGCACGCTTCCTTCGAAGCCGCGCGCCACGTAGCGCAGCACCTCGTCGGGCACGCGCCGGTTCTGCTGGTGCAGCTTGCCCTTCAGGATCGTGACGCGCGTGGAGAAATCCGGCTGCGTCATGCGCACGACCATCCCGCTGGCGAAGCGGTTCAGCAGATGCTGCTTGATCTTCTTGAGCATCTTCGGGTGCACGTCGCTGGCGAGCACGAGTTGCTTGTGCGCGCCGTCGATCGAATCGTAGGTGTGGAGCAGTTCCTCCTGCAAGCCGGTCTTGTTGCTCATGAAATGGATGTCGTCGATCAGCAGCACGTCCGTGTTGCGGTAGCGGTTGCGGAAGGCTTCCAGCCGGTTGGTGCGCATCGCGTAGAGGAACTGGTTCGTGAACATCTCGGCGGAGAGGTATTCCGCCGTGCGGCCATCGCCGCGCTTGCGGATCTCGTGCAGCACCGCCTGGAGGAGGTGCGTCTTGCCGAGTCCGGAGGCGCTGTGGATGAAGAGCGGATGGAGGCGATTGGAGTTGGACTCGATGATCTCCAGCGCGCAGGCGTGCGCCAGTTTGTTGCCCGGCCCGAGAACGAACCGCTCCAGCGTGAAGTCGGGCCGGATGTGCGGATCGCTCTGTCCGTTTTCCTTGCCGGCCGCGGCGGCCGCCGCCTCGACAACGATCTCGGCGCTCGCGGTCATCTGCGCGGAGCGCGTTTCCTGGAAGAGGTGGGGGTCGATGACGAAATGGACAGAAGGGGAGGCGTCAAGTTGGCGTCCGCACTCGGCACGAAGAACATCCAGGCAATGGCTTTCCAGCCACTCCTGGACGAACAGGTTCGGGACTCCCAGCAGGATGTCCGTACTATCTATCTTGATCGGCCGTATGTTCCGGAACCAAAGGTTGAACCTTTGTTCGCCTACGCGCTTCTCTATATGTTCCAGAACCGACGGCCAAACATCGGCCTTCAGTGAGGGCATGCGGTGCTCCAAGATGACGGCATACAACGGCCAAAGGCGTCTCTCTTGTCCGTATAATGGGCGCCGACAGGGAGCAGGTGGACGGATGCGCCCGACCCGTTCGACGCGAGTGGAAATCGTATCATGTGGCCAGCGGACAGTCAACCACTTTTCGGGCTTGTTGCGAATGTGCAGGAATGCCAATGAAATCCTGCGTTTTGCGGTGTGCGCGGCGTAATACAACTTATTACCCGCGTGCGCAACGGGGCGCTCGTGCGGCCCGAGGCCCGGTCGTGCGCCCTCGACTCCGGCGACGCGCTGCTGAAAAAGTGCGAGGGCGAGTATGCACTACGATGCTCAGGAAATCTTCGCGAAGCGGAGGCGGGTCAACTGCTGTGGATAACTTGTGGAGAACCGTTCAATTCCGGATGAGGAAGCGGTATCCTAGGGGATATTCCCTAGATTAGTCTTCTGTTAGCTCATGGTTTGGCAACCATGGTATATCATGGTGGCGTGATCGTAAGAG
Organism: uncultured Planctomycetota bacterium; assembly: GCA_903901045.1. Taxonomy (GTDB): domain Bacteria; phylum Planctomycetota; class Brocadiia; order CAIUPP01; family CAIUPP01; genus CAIUPP01. The sequence continues at coordinate 33,111 of CAIUPP010000010.1, read as the reverse complement.
ACTACGGGCCAGTGTGTTATGGATTTAGAGTGCGCTGAATTACAGGGAAGTTCTAGGCGTTTTCCCTTAACACGGCGGCGCAAAGGCTCCGAAGATGGTTTGGTCGCGGGAGTTGAAGCGCAATTGTGAATAAGAATCAGCGCTGCGCCGTGGGGGATGAAGGATTATGGGCGGAGGAAATAGGGGAGCAATGTCTCTCCCTGCTTCGCTTCCAGTTCCCCGGCGGAGGCGGTTTCCTCGGAGAAGCGGGCTTGGCGGACCGGTTCGAGGCCCGCGCCAAAAAGGACGCAGGGCACTTCGGCGCGCAGCCGGCGACGCTGCGTAACGGATGCCAGATGCGTGGAGATCACCATCAATCGCGTGTCGTCGCGGCCGCGCGCGAATTCGGCCAGCGGAGCGGCTACCATGGCGTCCATTTCCTGGATCGCGGCGACCTTGCGCTGGATGTTCCCTTCAAGACTCGCCTCGGCGGGCGCGGCGACGTGGAGAACGACCAGGTCGTACTCTTTGATGAGCTTCAGCGCCGCCTGCGCCTTGGCAACGTAATCGGTGCGATAGCCGCCGGTTGCGCCCGCGACGAGGGGGGTGTGGAGTCCGAGCAGTTTCCCCAGCCCTCGGGCAGACTCAGCCGCCGCCACCATCGCGCCGCGAAGTCCGTAGCGGGCCTGGAAGGGCTGAAGAACGGGGGCCCACCCCGGTCCCCAGAGCCAGAGGGCATCGGCGGGATTCTCCCCCAGGTCCGCGCGAACGCGATTCACCTCGTGCTCCGTGAAGAGTTCGCGGGAAAGCTCGATGATGCGCTTCGCCAGCGCGCAATCCCCGCCATGGGGCAGATGCTTCTCCAGAGGCTGGCCGATCAGCGTTTCGGGTGGAGCGCACAGCACCGCGCCATCGCCCTGGGGCAGCGCGGCCGCGCCGCTGAAGCCGCGTCCCACGTGGAATTGCACATCCGGGCGGCCCAGCGCGCCGGAAAGCGTGGCAAGGAGCGATTCGGCCTCGCGCGGGGTTATCTGCCCCGCGGCGTGGTCCAGGAGAACGCCATCCGGCGCGGTCACCATGTTGAAGCGGTACGCGGAGCGTCCCTCCCCCTGGTTGAAGGGGGCATCCCCCAGCGCGTGCCCTCCCTCGCCGGTGAAATGCTTGTGCGGGCTGTAGCCCAGCGCCGCCAGGAGCGCCACTTCCTCCGAGGCGGGAAGGTCCTCGGGGATCATCTTGACCGACCCGGTTTTTCCGCCGCGCGCCAGGGCATCCAGCGTCGGCGTCTGCGCCGCTTCCAGCGGCGTGCGGTTATCCAGAGACTCCACCGGTTCGTCCGCCATCCCGGCCGCCAGCAGGATCAGGTATTTCATTGCCTGTCGCCATCCTGGTTCTGAATATCCGCGCGGATCGCGCCGGAGAGCTCCAGAAAATTGTGGAGCAGCTTCGGCCCTTCGGTCGTCAGGAAGGACTCGGGGTGGAACTGCACCCCCTCGATCACCCATTTCCGGTGGCGTATCCCCATCACCTCATCCGCGCCCGCGCGCGCCGTGATTTCGAACTCCGGGGGGACGGTGGATTCGAGGACGCAGAGGGAGTGGTAGCGCGTGGCGACGAAGGGGTTGGGCAGGTTGCGGTAGATCGTCCGCCCGTCGTGCGAGATGAGCGACGTTTTCCCATGCATGAGCCGCGGCGCGCGCGCGACCGTTGCGCCGAAGACCTGCCCGATGCACTGGTGTCCCAGGCAGACCCCGAGGATCGGCACCTTGCCGGCGAAGTGGCGGATCACGTCGTTGGAAATTCCCGCCTCGTTCGGCGTGCAGGGGCCGGGGCTGATGATGATGTGAGTGGGGCGCCGCTGCTCGATCTCGGCGACGCTGGTCTTGTCGTTGCGATACACATCGAGCGTCGCCCCCAACTCCCCGAGCCGCTGGACGAGGTTGTACGTGAACGAGTCGTAATTGTCTATCAGCAGAATCATAGGCTCTCCAAGGTTCATGGAATGATAGGGCCTATGCGCCGCGCCTGTCAAGCGCAGCGAAAATCGCACTACAGGTGCAGCGCAATTGCCTCTCGTATGGCACCGTTGAGGGCGTCAAGTTCTTCGGCTTGGTTGTACCACCATTCAGTGCTCCAAATGCGGTGCAACGCCCACCCGCGAGAACGAAGAATCTGCTCTCTCCACACGTCGCGAATCCGTGCTGATCGGTCGGAATGGTAAGTTGCCCCGTCACATTCGATGCCTAGAACATATCCGCGCTCTGGGTTGGGGTGTTGAATGGCCAAGTCTATGCGAAATCCGCCGTCTCCCACTTGTGCATGTGCCGTGTATCCCATCCTCTGTATTGCCTCCAAGACATCTTCCTCGAACGGTGATTCAGTGTCTCCGACAGGCTGTACATTCGTACCCTGGCTGTGAAAGCGCTGAAGTATGCCTGTCGTCGTTTCGCCGTTGGACGCAGATACTGATTGAGCATACGCAAGGTAGAGTTGCAGGTAACCTGCCGGCGTGAACCCAGCGCCGGGGGCATTATCGCCAGCGTATAGAGCCGTGGACACCTCAGGTATGGGCATGCTTCCAACGACAATAATCTGCTTCTTGGCTCGTGTGACAGCTACATTGAGGCGCCGTTCACCGCCGCGCGCACCCACTGGGCCAAAGCGTCTGTAAAACCGGCCATCTGTATCCTTGCCAAACGTTGTGCTGAAAATCATGATGTCGCGTTCGTCGCCTTGCACATTCTCAAGATTCTTAACGAAGAAACTGGCGTCTTGGTTCCTGTCGTCACGCCTTTCCATTTCTTGCTGGAACCTTGCTGCGAAACGAGCGTCCTGTTGACAGCGCTTTAGAATCAAGTCCTGGATCAGGCCTCGTTGTGGTTGGTTGAAGGTGACAACCCCGATGGATGGACTGGGCTTGCCCGAACTCCAAAATGTGCCGAGCAAGTCTATGACCTTCTTAGCCTCGCCTTCATTAGTTCGGTTCTCGTAAGCTTCATCCAGGTGGTGATAAATAATGGGTTGAAAACTCGGCTTGCGCGCAACAGGGGGGGCTTCCAGTCGCCCTGCGTAAAAGGCATGATTGCTGAAATTAATGAGGTCCGGGTGTTCGCTGCGATAGTGAACACGGAGCCAATGTTCCTGAAGAGTTCCGACAGCTGCTGTCAGAAGGTCCTCAGACTGCATCATGAATTCAGTGCCTAACCGTGCCCGCCTGCGTTCGTCATTGCGGACGACCTCTTGAACGGCTTCTTCATCGTCTTCAGCCTGCTCCTCCGATTCGATTCGTGACGAAAAGAAACTCGTAGGTGGTAGCTGCTTTTCATCACCCGATACAATCAAGGTTTTGCCTCGATAGATTGACGGGATGGCTTGTTCCAGCGGGCACTGTGACGCCTCGTCAAATATCACCACGTCGAACAAGCCTTGAGCGAGTGGAAATACCTGCGCGGCAACCGATGGGTTCATCAGCCAACATGGCCGCATTGTAAGCAGACCTTCCGGCAAACCAAGTTCAATCGCTTCCCGGAGGCGCTTCGAAGGACCGTTCTGAGATCCCCTTAGTTGGAAGATTCGGTTCCACGGCTTAGTGCGTAGTGTAGATTGCTCTTTTCGCCACTTGGCGAGGATAGTGGGAGGCTCCGACTTGCGTTTCTCCGCCAGAAGTTCCTTGAGCCGCTTGGCCTTATTATCGTGTTCCACAGGAGTCAGGCGCGTTAGAATGGGACTCTCCGCCTCCAGGAGGCGCTGCCATGTACAAAGCGCGCTGTACTCAAGCAGTGCCGCCCACCAGGAGCCGTAGTCGTCATCTTTGATGTCCGGAGGTGGTTGTGGCGCACGTTTGTTCTCGCCGAGAAGTCTTTCATACTCCTCAAGGGCATCCAAAATCGTTTTGATCGCGCCTTGTCTCTGTTCGCGATCGGCATCGAGTGCCGTTAACGCCCGCAGTCCGGACACCCCGGTTGCAAATGCCGAAATCCATGAACCGATATCCTTCCCCGACAGAATGTCGTCGCGAGGTGCGTCAAGTGCAAGTGGATTCAAGAAGCTCTCCACTGACTTCAAGCCTTGCATCAACAACTGTACTTGTGGGATACGCTGTAGTGTGCTCTCAGTTGTGTCCATCAATACGTTTAGACGATCATCCGTTTCCCCTGCGATGTACGCATCAGTAAAAGGCCTTAGCCACACAGCTTTCCGCTCGAGGACAAGCCATGTGGTGGCGCATGCGATGCCCGCCTGACACACTGACGCGAAGCGCATCTGTTTCTCGTCGCTGGAGTCACCGGCGCGCAGTCCAGGAATTAGTAATTCGTTGAGTTGGAGTAGTTTTCGCCGAGCTATCATTCCAAGAAGGCTGGACACGATCTGATCATTGGTGAGAACAACTCCGGTCTGCCTCCGAAGGTTGTTGACCTTTGTCCGGCCATCCCAAAAACGTGAACTAAGGAAGCGCCACCACTTGTTTCGAATCGCCGAGAAGTGCGCGACCTGCTGTCGGATGAACAGAAGTTGCTCAATGGAGAGCGCTTCGAAATAGCGCCGAATTTCAGGCACCACTTGCGATGCGCCGACATCCTTCGCTAACGAGGATACAGTTGCGCAGCGTGCCTCCTCTTGGGCAATGGTTTGGGCGTCAGCGTCTCGCAATATCCGTATCCATGCCTTCGTAACGCGCTTCAACGAAGGACTAGGCTCGGCGACCATGCGCTGACACCATGCAAGGACTTCCTGCGCGTCTTCCGCAAAACCATTAATATTGGCAGGGAGGGAGAGACCGATTCCTGTGGATGCAATCACCTGTTGGTGTAGCCTATTCAAAGCATGCAGGTGAGCTGCTGTCTCCTTTACATCAACTAGCAGACCTGGCGTCAGGCGGATATCCGCAATCCGATGCCGCCATGGATTATGCAATGGGTCAGCCTGACGAAAGAGTTTGCCCATCGTTGAGACTCTTTCGCAGACATTCTGAATCTTCTGAGAAGAGAGATGGAGGCATGCCGCCGAAACGGCGCGGAGTTCGCGGACTGTCGGAAATTGTCGCATGACGCGCGCTTGCCCAGAGCAAATCCGCGGATATGATAGGCCTATCTCTGAGTGCAAAGAGTGCAGCGCCGATGCGTGCTGATCGAGTTCGTCCTCGATGCTTGTTATCTGTTCTGAAAGTGAGGACCTGTGACTTGTCACGCCCCCCGGGGGGCCCTCATCCAGAGCGTCAACTTGTGAGCGAATCGCACGAAAGGTGGATAGGCGATCTGCATCCACGTCATGCACTTCAATGCACAAAGCGTCAAGTTGAACCGCGCGAAGTCTCTCCAGGACGACTTGCGTGGCCGCTCGTTTTTGGCAAACCATGAGAACTGTGCGACCGTGCCCCAATGTGTCAGCGATGATATTCACGATGGTCTGCGACTTCCCAGTACCCGGTGGACCGTGGACCACTAATCCGGGCGCCTCTCGTGACTGCCATATGACTTGAGTCTGCGAGAAATCGGCGTCGCATACAACGAACCTGTCTTGCTCAGGCGGAGGCGCTGCCCGTCGCGGTTCCGGCAATTGCTCCCCAAAGGAGAATCCCGCAACAGGGCCTTGGCACGCATCTGCTTCAGAGCATATGGATTCCAAATCCGCCAGTAGGGCTTCGTTCTGCCACGTCATGTATCCCATAACGGCTGCGTTGAATACGGCCGGACTGTCATCATCTGCTAACGTCTTGAGTGATGGCACACGAACAAGGGCGTCAGAGAGGGCGACGTCGGGACGTCGGTCGAATTGTTTTGCAATTCGTGTGACGTGACGGTTGACAGCGGCGAAGTCTAGGTCTTCCAGCTCATCTTCAGTGAGCGGGTCCACCTCTATCATGAACTGGCGCCGCAGCCATGCGGCCATAGGCAAGTTAAAACGGGGACGGATGTCAGGGGACGTACGGGAAATGCGCACGCGCCATTCGTTCCGCAAGTCAGGCGCAACGGAAATGGGCCAGAGAAATACCGGCGCCAGGATTTCCTGTGTTGCCTCCAGACCTGGGACTCGGGCGAACAGAAGCGGGTAGCCAAACCACATGGCATGCACGCCAGTTTCGCGTTTCGCAAGCTCGGCGTGGCGCACAATGCCTTTCGTCAGGATGGCGTATAGCAAATCCAACTCCTGGCGATCGTCTTTGCGGCTATCCCTTTGCGGTGAGAAATTCGCTGTTACGGCACCAGTGCCGTCTAACAATTTCCCGATGAGTTCGCGTGGCACAGACGGGGAGACCACCTTGAAGCGAGAGCAATCAATCAGCCGCCCCGTTCTGCTTGGCGTAGCTCGCAAGATAGGACTACGGCTGACCGAGGCATGAAGACGTCGAATAAGATTCTGAAGAATCTGCCCATTTCGCGGCATATGTTTCTGCTTCCCTGCCGGTGTGATGCACGTCCGTATGCCCACATTCGCAGTTCCCGTTCACGCGACTCTACATTAACGGCCGATTGGTTGTCCTGCCTCGTCCATTCCAGCCGAATCATAGGGCCTTTCATCCGCGCCTGTCAAGCGGTTCGAAATGGTCAATTGGCAATTGATAAATGCCCATTGCCCATTTCTCCGCCCTTCCCCGCCCGGCTCCATTCTGATAAGATCACGCGCATGGGCGGCGTGACCCTCTTCACTTGGAGGATGGGCGGTTCGATGGAGTCCCGGATTCAGAAGCACGACCAGCAGCAGTTCGAAATCAAGCTCTCCTACCCGCTGGCGCGCGACCACCGCACGGACCGCTACGAAGTCGATGTGTTCCTCTTCCTCCCGTATCAACTTGGGGTCGATGAGTCCCGCTACACGACCGATCAGTTCTACAAGGACCTCAACTGCTATACGCGCTTCAAAACGCCGGTATTCACCCTCGCGCAGTTGCACGACGCGACGCTGAGCGCGAACCCGCGCGCCCGCGTCGAGAAGAAACTGGCCGAGGCTGCGGCCGGGGGGGCGCTGGACGAGCGGGGTGTTCTGTACGAATTGAAGGTGCTGGGAAATATTATCAGGGTCCAGGTGCGCGACCGTGCACGCGTGCTGGGCAACGCCGCGCGCGAGAAGCGCGCCTCGGTCCCGGAGACGATGGCGCAGCTCCTTCGGCTCGCTGAGGAGAGCGAACAGGCGCTGGATGATCTGCGCGGCCTGGAGCCGCAGTTGGAGGCGCCGACCGTGACGCATGCCATTCGGCGCACGTATCACTGGGTGGACGAATATCTGAGCGTCGAGACGGAAGGGTACCTGATCCATCTGCTGCGCAGCCTGGAACTTCACGGCGAGGCGGGGCTGGAAACGGTCCGCGCGCGCCTCGCGGAGTCGGTCCGGCGCGAGAGCGCTTATCGCATGGGGAAGAAGCATGCGATGCGCATCTCGTCGGAAGCGCGGCGCAATGAGAAGTTCCTCTATCGGGAGAGCCTGCTGAAGAAGTTCTGCGCCAACGTCCTGTTCCTCAACGTGCAGCAGCGGGTGGGGGACCGCCGCGCGCGGGCGTTGCTCTACAGCGTTGCCGCCGGTGTGGCGATGGCGTTTGCCGTGGGCGCTGCGCTGGTGGCTGGGAAGTATTGGCCGCAGGGAAGCGCCGCCTTCTCCATCATCCTGATCCTGGCCTACATTCTGAAGGACCGGCTTAAGGAATTCGTCAGGGAGTACGGCAACCGCCTCCTGCCGCGATGGGCCAGCGACCGCGCCGCGCTGCTGGTGGACCCGAAGTCGGGCCGCGTGATCGGCAGCAGCCGCGAACGGATGCGCTGGCGGGACAGCGACACGCTGCCCAGGGAAGTCATCGAGGCCCGCCGCTTCCTGTACGATCTCGAACATGAGGTCTGTGGACGCACCGACCGCGTCATTCATTACGTCAAGGAGCTGCGCGTCAAGACCGACGCCGTGTACCTCGCGCACCAGCGGTCCGTGGCGATTGATGATATTTTCCGGTTCAACGTGGGGCGGTGGCTGGAGCGGATGGACAACCCCTGGGAGGAACTGGTGCTGTTGCCCGACGGCAGCGCCATGACGGAGACGGCGGTTTCGCCGCGGGTCTACCACGTCAATGTGGTTATGCGGCTCGAAGAGGGGGGGAAGGTGGCTGTTCAGACCGCGCGTCTGGTGCTGGATCGAAGCGGCATTCTGAGGGTCGAGACGAACCCTTGTAGCCGGCATGAGGGGTTATGAACGTTGTGGCGCGGAGCGTTTGCTCCGCGCCACAAGCGTCAAATCGGGAACTCATCCATCTTGTCGGCGACCGTGTCGATCGAGTCGTCGGCCGTGTTGCCCACCGCAGGGACAATCGAGACCACCGCGCCGACCACCCTCATCGGGACGGTAACCACCTTCGTGAGCACACATCCCCCGGAGAACCCGGCCGCGAACAGAACGGCTGCAAGGATCGGGAGCTGTTTCTTCATGGCGCTGCGGGGTCCACTACCGGCATCTCACCCGCCTCGATCTGGCGCTGATGCCACTCCACCTTCTGCCTCGTGTTCAGCCAGATGAACGTGTGCGGACGCCACACGCTCTCGCGGTCGTAGCTCCCGAACACGTCGCCGTAGCGGATCTGGCCGGAAATCCACTGGACATCCAGCGAAAGTCCTTTCATGAATCCGGTGAGCGGCCCTGTGACGATGCCGACCGGTCCCATGATCAGCACGTCGGCGCCGTAGAGCATCGGGCAGTCGTCAAATGCCTTTGCGTTCTGAATGCGAGTCTGGTGCGGGAGGTCGACGGCTCCTGTGACCGCGCCCGAGACAAGGCCCGTCAGGGCAGCGCAGCCGGTTGCGGTGAGAAGGATCACCACGAGGGTGGCCAAAGCGATAGATCTCATCAAGCGCCCTTTCCCATGAACCAGGTTCGCCGGTCGTCCAATGACATTAGAACGATAGCAGAAAACGGGCCATCATTCAAGATGCGGGACGGCTTGTGGATATCCACTCCGGCGGCTACCATAGGGCGCGGCGTGGCGATGGCTCTGTATCTGTTTGGAGGGCGTCGGGATGGCAGGCGGAACAATGAACAAGGGGCTGAAGGCGCTTCTGCGCTGCCTTGCGGCGCTCGCCCTTGTGGCAATGGCCGGCTGCTCCTCCGTGTATATGAAGGGAACGCCGCTCTATACCGGCGAATATTCCAAGCCGCAGGGGCCAGCCGAGAACCGCGTCAATCTCTGGCCGCTGGCCTACTACCACGACCCCGCGCTCAGCCTCCTCTGGCCTCTTGGCAGTTTCACGGAGGACCATTTCGCGATTCGCCCGCTCTTCACCATCTACAAGCTGGACAAGGCGAACCACGAGTACAACGTGCTGTGGCCTATTGCGCAGTTCGACGCCGACACGAACCAGAACCGAGTCTTCCCGATCCTGTGGTGGGGCGGCGCGCCCGGTTCTTCCAACAAGTACTTCGTGACTTTCCCGCTGTTCTGGTGCTGGGGTTCCCATCAGGGAAGCGTCTTCGATACGACGATTTTCTTTCCGCTGTTCTGGTACGACAGGGATGACTACGTCGCCTTCTTCCCGCTCTACATTCGTAGCAGGGAACCCGGCGGCTCCAGCACGCACATCCTCTGGCCCATCTTCAATGTGAAGACTGCGGGCAGTTCGCCCGGCTGGCGTCTCTGGCCTTTCTATGGGCAGTATGCCTCGCAGAGCGGGAGCGATTCCTACCGCTTCGCGCTCTGGCCGCTGCTGAACCAGTGGCGGCAGGGGGGAAATACCACGAATCTGCTCTTTCCTCTCTACCTGGGCTGGCGCGAGGGGGACAAGGGGTGGGACTTTGTGCTTCCGCTCTACCTGCGCACGTACAGCCCGGAATCGAATCTGACGCTGACTCCGCTGTTCGGGCGCTCCGCCTCGGCCAACTCCAACTTCTGGGTGCTGCCCTGTTTCCTCTCCTGGTACACGGCGAAGACGCCCCCTCCAGCCGCTCAGGCCGCGAGCCCGGAGGCCACCCCGGTGACTACCCCGGCGCCCGCCACGCGCGACTTCTGGGGCCTAGCGGGGCTGATCCATTCCGGCAAGAGCGCCGATGCAGCGGGCGCAGAGCAGCGGACCAGCCACTTCATTCCCTTCTACTATCGCGATTCAGCCAAAGGACTTTTCCTCTCCTTACCCTATTCCCGGAAGGTCCAGGGCGAGGAGGGTTTCGCCAGCGTTCTTGGCCCGCTCTATATGCAGGGATGGAACGGTGAGGATTCGTGGCGATTCCTTTTCCCGCTGCTCTATCAGCAGAGATCGGGGGAGGAACGCACCTTCGTTACGCCGCTCGTGGCGACTCATCAGAATGGGGAGACGAAGTCCTGGATACTCAGCCCGCTTGCTTCCTGGCTGACGGCGTCCGGCTCCGAGCGCGACCTCTGGTTCCTCGGTCCTCTGGCCCACGCCCGGTGGGGTGTAGAGGAGGGGAGCAGCCACTTCTTCCCGATTTACTACTACAGCGGGGCGCAGCGCGTCCTGGCGACGCTCTTGTTCTGGTACTCCGGATGGGGCGGCGGGGAGAGTCTGTTCATCTCGCCGCTGTACATGGCTTCGGGCGATTCCTCCAACGGATGGAGGCTGGTGCCGCCGCTCTTCTTCTCGACGCGCGACGCGAACAGCTCCCTCTTCATAAGCCTGCTCTATGCGCGCAGCCGGACGCCGGAGCATCGCGTGAACGTCGTCCCGCCCCTGCTGTCATGGGAGGTCACAAAGGGAGAGAGGCGGGATTGGTGGATCCTCGGCGGCCTCTCGCATGCCCGCTCCCAAAATGGCGAAACGTCCAGCAGCCATTTCTTCCCACTTTATTACCGCAACAGGAGCGATGGCACGTTCGTGACGCCCCTGTTCGGCTGGGCGGGCCGAGGGAGCAACAGCTCCGGCGCAACCTATGTCGGCGGGCCGCTTTTCGTGTACGCGTGGAACGCTTCGCAAGAGGGGCGCTGGTTCCTCCTTTTCCCCTTCATTTCCGGCTCCTCCACGGCGCAGGAGAAGAGCTTTTGGTTCTGGCCGCTCGGCTCGTACAACCGCGAGAAGGCCGCGGGGGAGTCGCACGGTTACGCGGCATGGCCGCTGTTCTGGTATTCGCTCAAGCCGGAGGATCGAAAGGTTGGAATGTTCCCGATCTTCTACTCCGGCAGCGAAAAGTGGCGTCATCAGATGCATGAAGAAACGCAGGTCGAGCGCTCCGGCGAGCGGAGTTGCTTCCTCAGCCTGCCCGCCTTCTGGTACTGGGAGGAGGCGGAGACGGTGACCCCGCTGGGCCCTCCCGACGCTGCCCCCAAGGCGCACCGGAAGGTGGATACCGGCCTCTGGCCTCTCTGGCATTACAAGGCGGATGAGCGGCAGCGGGTGCGCGACCATGACTTCTCCATTGTCGGCTGGCTGTACGATTACCGCAGCCGGGAGCGCGCGGCGCGGGAGCAGAAGTCGGAGGAGCAGCAGGGGACCGCACAGACGGCGCAGGGGGGCGGCGCGGAGGATTACGTGCGCTCGCGCGTCCTCTGGCGGGTCATGCATTACGAGAGGTTGAACGGTCAGAGTTCGCTCGACTTGTTCCCCTTCATCACGTACGATGCTCGGAAAGAGACCCGGTTCCGGAAGTTCTCCTTCATTTGGCGATTCGTCCGCTACGAACGCACCGACGAAGGGGGGCTGAAGCTGGATGTGCTCTTCATCCCGCTGCACAGGCCGTAACCGGGCGGGAGGTGGGGACACAAAACTTTCCTATGGAAAGTATTGTGTCCCCACCGGCCCGGCCTGCCAACCGGGGATAGTTTCAACAGAGCAGAAAGTCATCAACGATGAAACAGGTTGTCTTCGGCAACACAGGTGCGAAGGTCTCCGAGATGTGCCTGGGGACGATGATGTTCGGCAAGCGCACGGAGGAGGCGGAGGCCGGCCGCATCCTCTCCTACGCCCTCGACCACGGGGTCACTTTCCTGGACACCGCCGCCATGTACGGCGAGGGAGTCTGCGAGGAGATGCTCGGACGTCTTCTGGCGGGGCGGCGCAATAAGTTCTTCCTGGCCACCAAGGTGCACCGGGGCGTCGGCTATGCCGACATCAGCGGCAGCCTCGACGAGAGCCTCCGCCGCCTGCGGACGGAGTGCGTCGACCTCTACATGATCCACTGGCCCAGGGTCGGCATGAACCCGCTGGAGATCATGCGCGCCCTCAACGACGTGGTGAAGGGGGGCAAGGCGCGTTTCGTGGGGTGCTGCAATTACCCGGCGTGGCTTCTGGAGCATCACAACGCCATCGCCCGCGCGAACGGCTGGGCGCTGCTCGCCTGCAACCAGATCCCCTACAACCCCGTCGAGCGCGGCGTCGAGCTTGAAGTGCTGCCGCAGGCTTTCGCCACGGGGGTGGCCATCACCGTCTACCGCCCGCTTCTCGAAGGGATTCTGGCCGGCAAGTACGATCCGGACAAGCCGATGCCCTCCGACTCGCGCGCGGAATGGGACGACCGCGTGCAGAAGTGGATGAAGAAATACGATGCGGGGATTCGATTCCTCCTGGCGCTGGCCCGGGAGAAGCGGGTGTCGCCCAGCGCCGTGGCCGTGGCCTGGCTGCGGGGCTCTCCGGCCGTCACCTGCCCCATCATCGGCGCCAGCCGCTTCGGGCAGATCGAAGAGGGGGTGAAGGCGTTCGAGTTCACCCTGGCCGCCGCGGAGCGCGAGGGGATTTCGAACGCATTCGACGCCGACCTCAGAGAGGATGCCGGTGGCAAGTTCCCGGAGTTGCGCCGCGCCCTGGATATTGTGGCGCGCTGAGTCGCACTCCCCTCACCGTCGGTAGTGGTTCACTTACGCGCGATGTCATTCTGAGCGTAGCGAAGAATCTTTAGAAAGGCGAACGGTCAGCGCTCCGAAAGACCCTTCGCTGCGCTCAGGGTGACAAACGGACATGCCCCGCGCGCGTACGTGAACCACTCCCCCGTCGCCCGAGGGGTGGAAATCGCCGAAGAGTTGTGCATAATAATACGGCTTCAGGCTGAATTAGAAAGCACAAATCAAGGGATGGAACGCGCATGAGCACGAAGGCTCACATCATGAGCACGAAGGCACACATGACGTCTCGCGGACGGGTCGCGCTGGCTTTGAGCCACCAGGAGCCGGATCGGCCCCCGATTGACCTGGGCTCGACGGCGGTCACAGGCGCGCATGTCAGCGTCATCTACGCCCTGCGACAGCGCCTCAAGCTGGACCCGCCCGGCACGCCGGTCAAAGTCGTCGAGCCGTACCAGATGCTCGGGGAGGTGGGGGATGACCTTCTCGGCCTCCTGGGGATCGACTTCGTCCCTTTGCGCGCGGGCAAGACCATTTTCGGGTTCGAGAATCGCGGCTGGCGGCCGTGGACCACGTTCGACGGCACCCCCGTCCTCGTGCCGGAAGCCTTCAACACGACGCCGGAGCGCTCGGGGGACATCCTAATGTACCCCGAGGGAGACCGCTCGGCCCCGCCCAGCGGGCGCATGCCGAAGGGGGGCTTCTATTTCGATGCGATCATCCGCCAGCCGCCGATCGATGAAAGCAAGTTGCGGGTGGAGGACAATCTGGAGGAGTTCACCCCGGTTTCCGACGAGGCGCTGAGGGGCTATCAGTCCGCCGCAGAGGCGCAGTACCGCGATTCCCAATGCGCCCTCGTCGGCAACTTCGGCGGCACTGCGTTCGGGGACATTGCCCTGGTCCCGGCCCCTTTCCTCAAACACCCCAAGGGTATCCGCGACGTGGAGGAGTGGTACATCAGCACCATGACGCGGCGCGAGCACGTCCGGGAGATTTTCAACCGGCAGTGCGAAATCGCGCTGAAGAACCTCCCGCTCATTCATCAGGCGGTGGGGGAGAAAATCGCGGTGGTGTTCATCAGCGGCACGGATTTCGGCGCTCAGAATGCGCCGTTCATCTCTCCCGCGGCTTACCGCGACTTGTTTCAGCCCTTCCACAAGCGCATCAACGGGTGGGTGCACAGCCACACGTCGTGGAAAACGTTCTGCCACTCCTGCGGGTCCATCGAGGCGCTGATTCCGGACCTGATCGAAGGCGGTTTTGACATACTCAACCCCGTGCAATGCTCCGCCGCCCACATGGAGCCGGAACTCCTGAAGAGCAAGTACGGCCAGCGCGTCTGCTTCTGGGGGCGGTCTGGTCAACACGCAGAAAACCCTCCCGTTCGGGACGCCGCAGGAAGTGACCGACGAGGTCCGTTCCCGGCTGAAGATCTTCGCCCCCGGCGGAGGGTACGTGGCCAACCCGATCCACAACGTGCAGGCGGGATGCCCGGTCGAGAACGTTCTGGCCGCCTATCGCGCGGTCCAGGCGTAAGGAGAGCGCCGTGCCTGTCGCACTGCATGAGACGTACCTGGCCGAGACGTTGGGTCTGATGAAGAAACCCTGGCCGGGGAACCGCACGGTCAATATCGTTTGTCACGGCCATAGCGTCCCCTCGGGCTACTTCGCCACGCCGGTGGTGGACAGCTTCAACGCCTATCCCCACCTTCTCCACCAGGGGCTGAAGCAGCGGTTTCCCCTGGCGGTGATCAACGTCATCGTGACCGCCATCGGCGGGGAGAATTCCGAGCGGGGCGCGGCGCGCTTCCAGTCCGAAGTGCTCAACCATCGTCCCGACGTGCTCACAATCGACTACGCCCTTAACGACCGTCCTCTCGGTCTCGCCAAGGCCCGCACGGCCTGGACGGCGATGATCGAGAAAGCCCTGGCGGCGAACATCGGGGTGATTCTTCTCACTCCCACCTCCGATATCACTCAGCGTCCGGGCGCCACGGCGGAGGCGCGCGCGCCGTTGCAGGAGCATGCGCAGCAAGTGCGCGACCTGGCGGCGCAGTACGGCGTGGGCCTCTGCGACAGCCTCGACGCCTTCGAGCGTTATATGGAGAGCGGCGACCTTTCCGACGTCCTTTCCCAAAGCAATCATCCCAACCGCCTCGGCCATGAACTCGTTACGCGGCAATTGCTGCGCTGGTTCCCGGCAGCCTGAGAGGAATATCCATGCCGACGGAAGAAGATCTTTTCGGCGATCTCCTGCTGATCCGCAAAGGCGGGCCGGAGATGGAGCAGGGGGGCGGGCCAACCACCATCGAGCCCGCCGTCACGCCGGCGGAGTGGGAGGTCAAAGCGCAGGCGCTACGCGAGATCTTCCGCCAGACGCTCGGGGAAGACCCCCGAATCGACTGCCCCCTGTCCTTACAGGTCGATTATGAGAAGGACCGGGGCGATCACATCGAGCGCCGCGTTTCCTACATGGTCGCCCCCGACGAGCGCGTGGCCTCCCTGGCGCTCATTCCCAAGGGGCTTTCCCGTCCCGCGCCGGGGCTGCTTTGCATTCACCCGACGCAGGAGTGGGGGAAGGAGGAACTCGTCGGCCGCGGCGGGCGGGCGGGGGGGGCGGAAGCGGAGAACCGCTCCTACGCGCTCCACCTCGTGCGGCGCGGCTACGTGACCTTCGTGCCGGACCTCCTCGGCTCCGGCGAGCGCATCTATCCGGGCAGGGTCGCTTTTGACAATGTCCCTTTCTACTCGAAATACCCCCGCTGGTCGGGCACCGGCAAGGACCTCTGGGACATGCAGCGGGCGCTCGACGTGATGCAGGGGATGCCGGAGATCGCTGCCGGCTGCATCGGCTCCATCGGCCACTCGCAGGGCGGGGGGATCACCTGCTATCTCATGGCCGTCGATGCGCGCGTGAAGGCGGGCGTCAACAACTGCGGCCTCTGGCCCCTGCGCATCAGCAAGAACCCGTTCGGTCTCTGCCGCACGAAATGGTGGATCGGCCGGCCCGCGCTGCGCCCGTTCGCGCAGTGCGGCAAGCCGGCCCCCATCGACTACCATGAACTGCTCACCCTGAGCGCGCCGCGGCCGTTCCTCACGATTGCCTCGCTGGCGGAGTACCAGTACGGAGTCGAAGATGAATCGTTCACGCGCCCGGCCTGGGAGCAGATGGCGGAGCAGATCAACCGCGTCTATGGGCTGCTCGGCGCGCCCGGAGGGTTCAGGCTCATCGCCCACCTGGGGCCGCATGATTTCCCGCTCCCCATGCGACAGGCCGCCTATGACTTTCTGGACGAAACGCTGCGATCGAAACGACGCTGAAATGCCAGTCTCCGCTGTGCGCGGAGGCATCTCGGCGCGTTGTCTTGCTATAAGGACGTTCCTCTCATGTCCACGCCCATCAACTTCGCCGTCATCGGCTGCGGCATGCTCGCGCGCGCCCAGCACATCCCCAACATCGCCCGCTCTCCCAAGACGGTCCTGCATACCTGCTGCGACCTGTCCGACGAGGCCCTGGCCGAGTGCCGCGACAAGCATGGCGCGCTCCACATCACCAAGGACTTCCGCGCCGCCGTCAACGACCCCGAAGTGCAGGCCATCTGCATCGCCACGCACCAGACATTGCGCCTGCCGATCATTCGCGCCGCCGCGGAGGTGCACAAGCCCGTCTACTGCGAAAAGCCGCTCGGCAACAGCCTTGAGGATATCTACGAGATCGGCAGGGTCGTGAAGGCCTCCGGCATTCCCTTCTGCGTCGGTCACAACCGGCGCAGCTCGCCTGCGATGATCGAAGGGCACGATATCTTCCGCAGCCACATGAAGAACCCGAAGCCCTGCCCCTGGCGCTTCGACCGCGGGGGGGCGGAGCGGCCGCGCCTCGAAGGGGACGGCGTGCCGGGCATCTCCGTGCGCATCAACGACGACTGGTATAGCTGGAAAGTGCTGTTCATGCAGGACAAGGCGATCATGGAGCAGGGGCCCATGCTCTGGGAAATGACGCATTTCACCGATATGTGCAACTGGTTCATCGACAACGAGCCTGTCGAAGTCGCTGCGATCGAGCACGGTTACTTCCACAGCGGCGTCGTCATCCGGTACAAGGCGGGGGAAATTGCCACGATCTTCATGTGCGCCAACGGGACGTTCGGCTACCCCAAGGAGCTTTACGAGGCCTTCGGCAACGGCGCGGCGGTGGTCGTGGACCACATGGCGGAAGTCCGCACGGCGGGAATCGAAGGCGTCCCCGCGCGGATCACGTACCCCTTCCTGCACGACCGCCATCCCAACGTGGGGAAGGAAATGGGCATCTCCGGCTGGCTCGCCAAGAAGCGCGCCGCCTGCGAAGAAGCAGCAGCCAAGGGGGATACTCTGCTGAGCTTCACCGCCGAACCGGACAAGGGGCATGCCCACGCGATCAACCGTTTCGTGGATCAGATTCGCGGCGAAGGGCCCGTCGTCTGCGGCGTCGAGGAATCGATCCAGGCCACCCGCGTCGCCTTCGCGGCCATCAAAGCCGCCCGCGCGCATCGCACTGTGAAGATGGAAGAGGTCTAATGAGCGGCGGGTAATCGGCTGGATGGGGCAAGGCATGCCTTGCCCCTACAAACATTGGCAATCCTGGCTAGAAGCTATTTTGCTCTGTTGAGGTCGAGGTGGGGACACAAAACTTTCTTTTGGAAAGTATTGTGTCCCCACCGGCCCCACCGGCCCCACCGGCCCCCACCGGCCCAGACAATGCCGCAAGCCCGGGCGGATCAACACAGGAGAGGAATATGCGAATCAAACGCGTGCGGCATCACGTCTTGCGCGACATTCGGAGCGCGGAGCGCCTGACGGACGCCACGGATTTCCAAGGCAACGCCGAGCTTCGCAACAACTATGTTTCCTTCACCTGCCTCCTGGCGCACCCCGACGGCAAGCTCTATTGCGGGGTCACCGCGTTCAATACCGATATCCTTCACCGGTTCGACCCGGGCACGGGGAAGTTTGAGAGCCTCCACTACGCCGGGGTGGCGGAGCCGCATGAGATCAAGGTGCATCGTTCGCTGGAACTGGCCGGCGATGGGACGATTTACAGCGCCTCGGCGGGGCTGATCCGCTGTGACGAGCGTCTCACGTCGCCGGGCGGCGCGGTCTTCCGAATAGACCCGCGCGCGGGGTGCGTCGAGAAACTCGGCATCCCGGCCCCGCACGACTACATCCAGACCATCACGCTCGACGAGCAACGAGGCCTGATCTATGGTCAGACCTATCCCTGCTTCCGGTTCTTCCTCTTCGATCTGCGCACACGGGAGAGTCGGGACTTCGGTTACATGGGGTCCATCACGCATATCAGCGCCCTGGATGACGCCGGCGGTTTCTGGGGCACTTGGGACCCCACCGAGCACTGGCTTTTCCGTTACGACCCGGCAACCGCCCGGATCACATGGTTCCGGCACGGTTTGCCCGGAGCCAAAGCGGATTCCAACATCATGTACCCCGGCGCGGGTCCGGTGGATTGCATGATCAATGGGGGGGATGGCTACCTGTATGTCGGCACGTGCGGGGGAAGCCTTTGCCGCCTGGAGCCGAAGAGCGCCGGGGTGGAGTACCTGGGCAAGCCCTCGGCCACGCGGCGCATGCCGGCGCTGGTCGAAGGAAAAGGGGGCCTGTTGCTGGGATGTTCCGGCGACGAGGAGGGGGGGAATATTTTCGCCTACGACCGCGAGTCCCGGGCCTTCCATCCCCTCGGTCCGATCATCGATTCGGCGAGCGGCCTGAAGCTTTACCGCGTCCACGACATGTGCCTCATGGGCGAACGGACGCTCTACGTCGCCGAGACCGATGTGCCGACGCGGTCGGGGTATCTCTGGGAGTGCGAGTTGGATTGGTAAGCGAGACGTCCATCCGATGATGGCAACGAGGTTCCTTCGGAGCTTTGCGACATGCCGGCAGATCGCGCGATGAATCTGTTGAACTCCATCTCTGTCACGGGAGACCGAATAGACCTTTCCTGGGAGCGGGTTCCGGGTTGTTCCACGTACGCTGTGAGCCGCGCGGTGGCGCACGGGAGCATGGAGCCTCTGGCCGTTACGAAGGAAACGAGTTTTTCGGACAGGGAACTCATTCCGGCAACGCAGTACCGCTACGCCGTCAGCGCCATGGCTGCGAACGGGAGTGTGATCGCGCGGATGGAAACGGCGTGCCACACGCGGCCCGCGGGCCTCTTCGTCACCACGGAGGGCGCGCGGCTGACCGTGCATGGCGATGCGTTCGAGATTACGTGGGACGGCGATGCGGGCGGCGAGATTGCGGAGATCCGGCAGTACGACGGGAGTTCATGGTTCAGGGTGAATGCCGAAATCGCTGCGACCGTGCCGGGATTTGTCCTGACGGACGAAGCCGGGAAGGAGTGGGCGCTCCGCCGGGAGAGAGGCCTGCGCTTCCGCATGGAGAAGGAGACGCCACAGGAAGTGCGCTTCTCCGCATCAGCGACGGCGGCGGGCATCCGCGTTGGAATGCGCTACATCATCTTTCGCGAAGGGATCCTGTTCTGCGAGCTCAGCATGCCGGAAAGCGAACTCTCCGAGGGGCGGACGCAGGGGGTGGATTCCGAAGCGAACAAGGCGCTGCTGGACAAGGTCTCCGGCCGTCTGGCGCTTCATCTCGACAGCGGCATCCTCGATCAGAAATTCGCCTGGGGGTACATCCCCCGGCATGGCGGAGCCGCGCAGGTATCGAAGAAGCAGACGGACCGGGTGCTGGATGAGAAGCAGATGCTGCCGATCTTCATGGCCGACTACGGTCGCCGCGCCGAGGGAGGTTTCACCAATCATATCGAGTTCTTCATCGAGGATACCCCGCCTGAAGGGGCCTCCACCTGGTTCGGCGAGGACGGGCAGGGGGGCTTCAAGCTGGAATGGTCCTTCGCCGGCAGGAACCTGCGGGATGTCTATTTCGTGCCGTGGGACATGGGATTCTTCCGCACCCGCTGGGGCCTTTGTCTGGGTGCGGCGCGGAAGGGCAGAGCGGGAAGGGCGCTCCCGTCGCGCCGGAATAACCTGATCGGGGCGCGGGTCTGTCACGTCGGCATTCCGCAGGGCGTGGGCCCGGAGATGCAGGAGCGCTGGCCTTACAACGTGCCCCCCGCGGACCAGATCCGCGCGCAATACCGGGGACTCCCTGCGGACGAAGAGGTGGAGGCAGCGCACCAACAGGGGGCGAACGTTATGGTCCTGCACCAGGGCTGGATGCGCTCCGGCGGCAGCAATTGCGAGCCGCCCGCGGACTACATTCCCCGGGACCCCGCCGATCTGAGGCGATTTGTGGAGAGCTGCCATCTGCGGAACATCAGCGTCGGCCTGTATATGCGCGGCGTGGAGAATCATGCGCTCTTCCAGCCCTATTTCGAGCAATTTCTGAAGCGCGACTTCGACGGGCTGTACGTGGACTGGAGTTCCCCCTGCTGCACGGGGTTCCAGGGCTGCTCGGAACTGCATTTCTCCGCGTTCAACTACTTTCTGTTCACGCGGGCGCTGCGCGAAAGGGTGGGAGAAGAGGGCTTCTTGATCGCCCACAGCGGCGCCATTCCCACGATGCTGGCGTTTGCGGTATTCGATGCCTATCTTCCCGGCGAGTTCCGCACGCAGAAAGAGAACCTTCATAACTCCCCCGGCGAGGCGCTGCACTATGGCTTCGCCTCATGCATTGGGACCCATCCCATTCCGAGGTTCGACCTGCCGCAGGCGCTGGCTTTGTACGCCGGGCTGGGATTCCATCCGCACTACATCCGGCAGTGCGGCCAGGGGAAGATGGACAACCCCATGGAATCCCTGTGGCACATGTGGGGAAGCGTCCCGATTGAAGGGGCTGTTTGCTACAACGGCCTAACCGAGAACCTTCAGGTCGTTCGTTCCAGCAATCGGGATTTCCTCTGCGTGCTCTACAAGGTCAACCCGGGCCTGCTCCTGCTCGTGGCGGCCAACCTCGGCGAGCGGGCGGGAACGGCGCTGAAAGTTGACATGCCCGCGCTGGGGCTCTTGGGACGCTATCGCGTTGAGGAACTGAGTGCCGGCAAGGAGGGGCGGGTCGAGCAGCGGGAGTGCGGGATGACGCCGGAGGGGGTGATCGAGGCGGAGGCGTTCGACCGCTATGAGTACCGCGGCTACCGCCTGGAACGCTCGGGAGGGGAGTGATCATGGACTTGACGCCGTATATCGCCAAAGGATTCCCCGGGAAGATCGACGAATTCCTGCCAAAGGTGGGGGTGAAGGGGATCGACTACGAGCAGGCCAATAGCATGGTGCGCGTCTGCGCCGAAACTGAGCGCTTCCTGTATGAGGGGGGATATTCGGCGCGGAAGATCCGCTACCGGGCGGGCAGCCGCCCCCGGCTGGAGGCCATCGTCCGCGGGTTCTCCGCGGACGCGCCGCGCGCCAGGGCCGAACAGGCCATGACGTGGGTGCATGAAAATGTCCGCCACCCATTCACGTTCGGCAAGCTGGCGCCCGACCGCGCACTGACCGAGGAGCAGTTGATCGACTCGGGCAAAGGCTGGTGCAACGAGCAGGCGCGCGTCTTCATAGCGCTTTGCGAAGTGCAGGAAGTCCCGGCGCGCCTTTGCTTCCTTTTCCATGCCAACCTGGTCTGCGGCCACACCACGGCGGAGGCTTTCGTGGAGGGGCGCTGGGCCTGGTTCGATCCCACTTTCAACCTGCGCGTGGAACTGCCCGGCGGGAAGCTGGCGGAGGGGCGTGAGCTCTCAGGCAGGCACCGCCCCCTGGCCCATGCCGCGTACCGCCCCGCGCTGGAAGCGATCTACAAGCTGGGGAAGATGGAGGCGGGGGGGGAGTCGGGATGGGGCCCGGTCTATCGTCCCAGCGTCGAGCGGGGGGGCGACCTCCTGGCCTGCATGGGGGTCTGCAACTACGTTATCGAAGGGGTTGCAGCGGCCCGTTGAGGCGCTGCTGCACCACGCGCAACCGGTCGCCGGAGGTGACAACTGAACACCGTATCTGATATACTCAGGCCGTTGCTAAGTCAAGCAAGCGTGCGGCGTTCGGCGCATTTCTGCTCGTGAAGGCTCCCGCGTTTCCGGCCTTGAATCCCGCGGACGATTCGGGCATTCGAGAACTGTCCCGGCGCCTTTTCTTAATTGAAGAGCAGCCACAACCATGTGTGGTATCGCTGGCTTCATCGCGGAAGACCCATCGCATTTCGGCGACCCCACCTCCATCCTGCGGGCAATGACCGATGCGCTGCGCCATCGCGGCCCGGATGACGAGGGGTACTACGTCAAAGGCCCGGCGGCGCTGGGGCATCGACGCCTGCGGATCATCGATTTGGAGACCGGCGGCCAGCCGATGACCAACGAGGACGGCACGCTGGTTCTGATTTTCAACGGCGAAATCTACAACTTCCGCGAATTGCGGCCGGAACTGGAGGCGAAGGGGCACCGCTTCCGCACGCACTCGGACACCGAAGTCATTCTCCACGCCTACGAAGAGTATGGCGAAAGCTGCTTGCAGCGTTTCAACGGGATGTTCGCGCTCGCGTTATGGGATGCGCGGCGCAAGCGGCTCTTCGCCGCGCGCGACCGCATGGGCAAGAAGCCCTTCCACTACGCCGTGCGCGACGGCTGCCTGATTTTCGGCTCGGAGATCAAGGCGCTCCTGAAGCACCCGCTGGTGCGGCCGGAGATGAGCCCGCACACGCTGGGCCGCTACATGGCTTTCGGCTACCTGCCTGCTCCCGATACGATCTACCATGACGTGTTCAAGCTCCCCCCCGGACACCGGCTGATCTTCGAGAACGGTCTCTGCGACGTGCGCCCGTACTGGCAGATCGAATTCGACCGGTTGCCTCTGGCGGGCCGCTCTGAGACGGAGTTGCAGGGGCGCTTTCTCGACCTCTTCCGCGACGCCGTGCGGCTGCGCCTGGTCAGCGACGTGCCCTTGGGGGTGTTCCTCTCCGGCGGGATAGATTCCAGCGCCGTGGTGGCGATGATGTGCGAATTGATGCCGCCCGGACAGGTCAAGACATTCAATATCGCGTTCCGCGAATCCAAGTACGACGAGTCGCGTTATGCGCGGCTGGTGGCTCGGCATTTCGGCACGGACCACCACGAGAGCGTCCTCGACGAGCGGCTCATGCTTGAACGCCTGCCGGCCCTCATCGCGCACATGGACGAACCGTTTTCCGACCCCTCCATCAGCCCGACGGGACTGGTCAGCGAGTTTGCCCGCACGAAGGTCACGGTTGCCCTTGGCGGCGACGGCGGCGACGAGCTTTTTGCCGGGTATAGCACTTTCCACCTGGACCGGCTCGCCGCATGGTACGCCCTGCTGCCGCGATTTGTCCGAAGGAAGATCGTTGAAAAATCCGTGGCTGCCGCGGGCGCGCTTACAGGCCATCCGCGAGCCCGCAACGGCGCGCGATACGTCGGCGACGCAGCCGACGCGCCCGCGCCCTGGCGCGTCATGATGTGGTCCGACGCGATCGTGAAGCCCGCGCTGATGCAGGCCCTGCTGGCCGTTCCGTGCGGCGACGCGTGCCTCCCGGACGCGCTCTATGCGGATACCGCGAACCTCTATCAATGCGGGCCGAAGCGCTCGCGGCTGGCGCGAGTGCAGTTCCAGTATCAGCACCAATACCTGCCCGATGACATCCTGACGAAGGTGGACCGAGCCAGCATGATGCACTCGCTCGAAGTGCGGGCGCCGTTCCTTGACTCGCGCATAGTGGATTTTGCCAACTCGCTGCCCGACCGCATGAAGCTGCGCGGCAGTTCCGGGAAGGAGTTCCTCAAACGCGCGCTGCGCGACAAGCTGCCCCATGAGATCCTGCGCCGCCCCAAGATGGGCTTCGGCATTCCGATGGACGAATGGCTGCGTGGCGGACTGCGAGAGCCTTTTGAACGCACCTGCTCCCCCGAAGCGCTGCGCGCCCAGGGGTTGTTCAACCCCGAACCGATCCGTCGCCTCTGGGCCGAGCACCAAAGCGGCCAGCGCAACCACGGCGGCCTGCTCTGGTCGTTCCTGGCGTTCCAGCTCTGGTGGGAGGAACACCGCCCGAAGTTCTCCGGAGAACATTCATGAAGCTGGACCAAGCGCGTGAATTGGCCTGTCCCGATTGCGGCGGCGTTCTGGCGTGGGGGAAGATCGATTCCATCGTCGGCGATGAAGTGGCGGAAGCGGCTCTTTCCTGCGCCCGCTGCCAAAAGGAATTCCCCCTGCGACGACACGTGCCTCGGTTCGTTCCGGAGAATGATTATTGCGACAACTTCTCACTGGAGTGGCGGGCGCATGCGGTGACGCAGCTTGACAGTCGCAATGGGACGCGGTCCAGCCACGACCGCCTCTATGCTGAAACGCAATGGGAAGCCGCCGGGCTTGCCGGCCAACGCGTCCTGGAGTGCGGCAGCGGCAGCGGGAGATTCACTGAAGTCCTGTTGGAAGCGGGCGCGCAGGTGTTCTCCTTCGACTACAGCGGCGCGGTCGATTCGAACTGGGAGAACAATGGCGGGAATCCCCGGCTCCTCCTTGCGCAGGGCGATATCCGCAAGATCCCTTTCCATAAGGGGACATTCGACAAGGTCATCTGTTTTGGCGTATTGCAGCATACCCCGGACGTGCGGCAATCATTCATGAGCATGGTTCCGTACCTGAAGCCGGGGGGTGAACTGGTCGTCGATGTGTATCCCAGACGCCTCAGGGAAATGCTGCATTGGAAATATGTGCTGCGTTGCATGACCAAACGCATGGACAAGAAGCGTCTCTACGAATACGTGCAGAAGGCCGTGCCGTGGCTGCTGCCGATATCGCTGTCGCTTGGCAGAATTCCGTTGCTCGGCAGGAAGCTGGTTCGGCTCATCCCGGTGAACAACCCGGAAATGAGCTGCAAGGGGCTGTCTTGGCAGGAACTGCGCGACTGGTCGATTCTCGATACGTACGATTGGCTCTCGCCGGTGTATGACCAACCTCAGACGCTGGGCACGCTTCGTGAATGGTATGAGCAGGCCGGGCTGGAGCATCTCACTTTCGCGGACACGGATGTTTACGTCGGACGCGGCACGCGCCCAACGGCCTGAACGGCAAGCAGCCCGCCTCCTCCTGCAATCCCCGCCTCACTTCTTGTACGCGCACATGACGATACTTGGGTCAAAGCGCTGGCACGGGGGTTGCCCTTGCATGGCAAAAAGGAGTCGGTGGAACAGGTTGGTGACGGCCAGCCGCACCGTCTGCAGGTGCAGAAGGCCGAACTTCGGAATGACAATCTCCGCGCGCGCGAAACCACTGGATAGCGCCAGCCGCTTAAGCGTCTCTTCTGTGTACCCCATCTGATGCGTTAAGTCACTGTGGCGAATGTAGGTGCCAAGGATGTTCGCCATATTCTGTGTGCGAAGCAGGAGCCGACCGCCCGGCGCGAGCGCGTCAAGCGCCTGCCTACAGAGGGCTGCCCCATCCTCAAGCGTAAAATGCTCAATGACGTCGGTGGCAATGATCATATCGAAACGGCCCTGGCACCGGGAAAGAAACTGCATGGCGTCGCCACACTCAATGAAACGTGCGCTCTCGCCGACATACCTGCGCGCGACATCGCATAATTGAGCGTCCAATTCTATGGCGCCGACATTACTGTACCCAATGCTGGCAAGAAAGCGGATCAGATGTCCGGCGGCACATCCTATTTCAAGGATATGAGCCGCCTTGTCTTCGGGAAGGGCCGGCAGCACCTCGCCGCGGAAATAGTAGCAACTATCATGGTAAAAATGCTCGCTCATCATTTGCGGGTTAATCGCGGAATAGTGGGAGCTATAATTGAGTTTCAATTCGCTAATGACCGCCGCGTTCTTGTCATTACTCATGTTCTCTCCCAAAGTTAGCGTTTGGCCGAAGCCCACAATTGTGAAAGGGCATGGTCGAAGACTGTCTCCCACGAAGCAACTGTTTTGGCCCAAGACCAATTGCGCGGAATCGATTCGCTGTTGCGTAGTCCCGCTGCTCGCACGAAGTCGAGATGCTCTGCGCCCCAGCGGAACGCTGCGCGAAAAGCCTCCACGTTACGTTCAACGATCAGTCCGTTTTCATTATGCCTAATGACTTCGGGAACGATGCCGACATCAGTTGCTACTGGAAAGCATCCACAAGACATTCCCTCAAGCAGTGGCAACGGGCCCCCCTCCACCGAGGACGCGATGCAGACAATGTCAACACTATTGTAGAACTCAACTAGTTCTGAAGTTGAGAGCTTTCCAGATGCGATTCGAAGTTCGAAAGGCTCGGCCGCGGGCAGCAAAATATCGTGGAGCCCCTTGTGCTGCGCACGAGAGTCCCCGACCCATCCAAGCTTTAGCGAGCCAACCCGCTCCTTCATGCATCGCATGATTTCAGGCTCTATACCCTGATTCACGAGAAAACACGGTCTGATGGGACAGACCTCCTTCTGAAAGCGTTTGGAGATGACAAAGACCGTTGCCGAGTCTGCGGTGAGCAGATCAATTGCCTCGGCCATATTCGCCACGCCGTAGCGACTTTGAAAGTCTTCCGGCATATGCGCCAATTCCTTTATGATTTTGAGACGATTGAGAACAAAGCGGGTGTGGTAGAACTCGTCGGCTGCGAGAACACAGACGAGATCGAAAGCAATGCGGTTCAAATTGGGGCGGTATGTCGCATAGGCTATTCGTGCGTCGAATCTGCTTGATAGGTGTCGTTTAAGCGCCTGCGCCTGCGTGTCAAACGCCCATCCCGGCCTGTCGGCCAGCAGGAGAATGCGGGGTCTTCCGCTGCCGTCGTCAGGCCAATCAAGGTGCGCATATTCCCTCCGATAGCCCCACTTCCAATAGGCATGCCACCGCTCAAGGCGATCCCGCAGGGGGCCTCCAGGAAGGAGTCTCTTGATCAAAGCCATCGGTTCGGTTCCATTGACTTGCAGGCAGTTATCCGCCCGCTTTGGTCTCAGCGTCTGCAACGTCGGCGCATGACGAGCATTATAGCGTCCACACTGTCGAGTTGCACCCGGCGTGCAGTTCTTGATGAACAGAAACGCTTCTGTCATAATGGAGCCATGATCGCGGTGCCGGCCGCTCCACAGCCTCCCGACGCACCCAGAACAGGCTCGATCTGGACGTTCCTTGCGTTCCGGTTGTGGTGGGAAAAGCACGAGCCTGCCCCGTCGCGCTATGGGGCGCAAGTTGATATAGTACCTGAGATGAGCAGCCATCCAAAAGAAGTTGAAGTCCGTTGTTGAGCATGGTCTCTTGCCTTGAGGTGCCACTGCATGTCCTCCCGCACGGGTCCGTCCCCGGAAGATTCTCTCCATGCGGAACAGGCGTCCGCGGAACAACCGGCCCGCGGGAGGCTTTGGCGGAACCTTCAACTGGTGCTTGTGCTGGGCATGCTTGGGGGGCTGGTGTTTGTTGCCAAGCCGGCGCGCATCTGGAACGAACTCCTGAACACTCGCTATCTGCTGGTCCTCGCGGCAGTTCCAATCATCTTCCTCACGATTCTGTTCGATACGCTGAGGCTCTACTGCCTGGTGCGCCCGCTGGGCTTCCGGGGTGGTTGGAGGTCGGTGCTGGAGACGAACCTGGTGGTGAATTTCGTGTCCCTCTTTCTTCCGGGGACCATTGGGGGCGGGGCGGTGGCCTGGTGGCGGTTGTCGCGTCCGGATAACCTGCGCGCCCAGATATTCACGGCACTGGGGCTGAATACGCTGCTGAAGGCGGTGGTGCTCAGCGGGGCCGGGGCGGCAGCGCTGGCGCTGGATGCTCGCTTTGCGGTGGAGTATCGCGCCTGGATTATTCCCCTTCTTCTCATTGCGGCCGTTCCGTTGACGTTCTACCTGCTGATGCTCTTCACTCCGCTGGCCGCCTGGGTGAGGGGGTTGCATGTGCGATACCTGTCGCAGGCGATGCCGCGCCGATTCCATGATGCGCTGCGCAAGATTCTCGAGTCGATCGAACTGTATCGGTCGGCGCGGGCGGAGGCGCTTGCCGCGTTGGGGTTCGGTCTTGCGCGGCTCCTGATCTCCGTTCCAGCCTCGCTCCTGATGTTGCATGCCGTTGGCGCTCCGGCAATCGATTTTGTGCGGATACTCTGGATTATCTGCGCCATCGAGGTGGCCGGCATGGTGCCGCTGTCGCTCTCGGGATGGGGATTGCCGCAGGTGACGGGGGTGGGTCTGCTGGCCCTTTCCGGAGTGACTTCGGACAAATCGGTGGCCGTTACTGTTCTGGCCCTGGGGGCCAGTTTGCCGATAAACCTTGCCGGCGCCCTCATCCTCCTGCGCGAGGGGACCCGCTCGCGAGGCAGCAGCCCCCGAAGCGCCGAAAACCGGGCGAAGTCATTTGACAGGGAATTAGACTGAAATCGCGTCCGAAAGAGGCGACTTCTGTCCCGCCGAGGCAAATCGCAGTCGAGGAATTGGAAGGGGCCTTTGCTGATTGGAGGCGGCGCCCGGATTCGAACCGGGGATGACGGTTTTGCAAACCGTTGCCTTAGCCGCTTGGCTACGCCGCCTTGAGGAGAGATTCGAGAGTGCTTAGGATAACCGAGACGCTCGATTGTTGCAAGGCACCGACGCGCCGTATGAGTTGCATCTCCCGCGCCGCTGAACTATAGTCGTAGACAGGGATTGAAGATTTCCTGCCATGCAGGAGCTATACTTGACTGGGCAGGTAGGATATGCTACGTTAATTCTGTTGGGCTCGATTTGGGAAAGGGTTCACCGTGGCCAAGTGCGCTCTGAATATACTTGAACTGATCGGCGACACCCCCGTGGTGCGCATCAATAAGCTCACTACGCCGCAGGATGCCACGGTGTGGGCCAAGCTGGAGTTCTTCAATCCCTGCTCTTCCGTCAAGGACCGCATCTGCCAGGCTATGGTGGAGTGGGCCGAGAAGGAGCAGAAGCTGCGCCCCGGTATGACGATTATCGAGCCGACCAGCGGCAATACCGGCATCGGCCTGGCGATGGTGGCCGCGGTGAAGGGGTACAAGTTCGCCGTCACGATGCCTGAAACGATGAGCGTGGAGCGGCGCAAGCTGCTCCGGGCACTGGGCGCGGAGATTATCCTGACCCCGGGCGCGGATGGGATGTCCGGTGCGATCAGGAAGGCGGAGGAACTGGTTGCGGAGCATGCGGACTACTTCATGCCGCAGCAGTTCAATAATCCGGCGAATCCGGAGGTGCATCGCCAGACGACGGCCGTGGAAATCCTCGAACAGATGAACCGCAAGGTGGACGCTTTCGTCGCGGGGGTCGGCACGGGTGGCACGATCACGGGCGTCGGCGAGGTGCTGAAGGCGGAGTTGAAGAAGGTGCTGGTGGTGGCGGTCGAGCCGGCGGCCTCCCCGGTGCTTTCCGGGGGCAAGGCCGGGCGGCACAAGATACAGGGGATCGGGGCGGGTTTCGTCCCGCAGGTGCTGGACCGCAAGGTGATTGATCGCATCGTGCCGGTCTCCGATGAGGATGCGCGCTCCACGTCGCGCCGGCTGGCGCGCGAGGAGGCGATTTTCGTGGGCATTTCCTCGGGCGCGGCCATGTTCGCCGCGCTGGGGGTGGCGCGCGAGTTGGGCGCGGGCAAGGATGTCGTCGTGCTGCTGCCGGACACGGGGGAGCGTTATCTAAGCACTGATCTTTTCGACTACGATTGAGGTTGACCATGCGGACGGACAAGGCATATTCTGCGGCAATTGGTGGAGCGGGCTCTCCGAGCGCGCTTGCCGTTGCTGCCCTTCAATCGCCAATCATCAATTGCCGTGAATCATCCCCATGGATCATGCCTCGCCCCCGATAGGGGGCCCCGTCCTGCGTCGCTTGATTGCATCCGATCATAATCCAAACGGAGGAATATTCCGTGGCTAAGACCATCAGGGAAATAAACGAAAAGATCCGCAAGGGCCAGGCGGTCGTTGTGGATGCCGAAGAGATCATCGACCTCGTCGCGCAGAAGGGGGCGAAGAAGGCGGCCGCGGAGGTGGACGTCGTCACCACCGGGACGTTCGGCCCCATGTGCTCCTCGGGCGCGTTCCTCAATAGCGGGCATACGAAACCGCGCGCGAAGTTCTCAAAAGTCTGGCTGAACGACGTGAACGCCTACGCCGGGCTGGCGGCGGTGGATTTCTACATCGGCGCGACCGAGTTGCCGGACAAGGACCCGGACAACAGCGTTTTCCCCGGCCGCTTCGTCTACGGCGGGGCGCACGTGATTGAGGACCTCGTCGCCGGCAAGGAGGTGGAGTTCAAGGCCACTGCGTACGGCACGGATTGCTATCCCCGCAAGGAGGTCCGCTCCTGGATCACGCTGGCGAACCTGAATCAGGCCGTCCTGACCAACCCGCGCAACGCCTACCAGAATTACAACGTGGCGGTGAATCGCGACGGGAAACGGGTGATCTACACCTACATGGGGGTCCTGCAGCCGGGCATCGCCAATGCGAATTACTGCTCCGCCGGGCAGCTCAGCCCGCTGCTGAACGACCCGCTCTACCGCACCATCGGCATCGGGACGCGCATCTTCCTGGGAGGAGGCGTCGGCTACGTCTGGTGGGAAGGGACGCAACATGCCCCGGCGGTGCAGCGCCTGCCCAACGGCGCTCCGCAGGTGCCCGCGGGGACGCTGGCCGTCTGCGGCGACCTGAAGCAGATGAACACCCAGTGGCTCCGGGGCGTTTCCCTCGTGGGCTACGGCGTCAGCCTCGGGGTGGGTATCGGCATCCCCATGCCCGTCCTCGATGAGGATGTGATCAAGCATTGCGCCGTCTCGGATGCCGATCTGGTCGCCCCGATCGTGGACTATTCGACCGATTACCCGAATTGCATCCCCGGGAACCTGGGTTACGTCTCGTACAAGGAGCTCAAGAGCGGCTCCATTACGATCAACGGGAAGAAGGTGCCGACCGCGGGCCTCTCCAGCTACAAGAAGGCGAAGGAGATCGCCACGATCCTCAAGGAATGGATTCGCAAGGGAGAGTTCCTCCTGAGCGAGCCGGTGGCCTCCATCCCGACCCCGGAGAGCGGGCAGAAGTGCAAGCCCTTCGTGGAGAAACCGATCCTCTGAACCCGATTCCCCGGCGGTTCCGCCGCCGAAAGGAGATAGTGATATGGCGAGCGAAAAACTGGTCCTGAACTTTCCGCGCGGCATCGTCCGCGAGCCGGTTGTATACCGTCTGGTCAAAGACTACGACCTGCGAGTGAACATCATGAGAGCCAGCATCAGTCCGGATGAGGCCGGGCACATGGTGGTGGAAATCAGCGGCGATAAGCGCAAACTGGAGGCGGGGCGCAAGTACATCGAGTCCGTCGGCGTCACCTGGCAGCCGCTCTCCAAGGATGTCCACTGGCGCCAGGACCGTTGCGTCCATTGCACGGCATGCGTCTCGGTCTGCCCGACTTCGGCCCTGTCGGTGAAGCGGCCGGAAATGGTCGTGCAGTTCGATGAGGATAAGTGCATCGGTTGCGAGTTGTGCATCCCCGTCTGCGGCTATGCGGCGGTGGAGATTCAGTTCTAAGGCGGGTTTCACCTGGGAGTACTGCAATGAGGCTTTCCACACGCGGCCGCTACGGCGTTCGGGCGATGCTCGAACTGGCCCTGAACGGCCAGAATGGGCCGATCAGCTTGAAAGCCATTTCGGAGCGCCAGCAGATATCGCTGGACTACCTTGAGCAACTGCTCCGGCGGTTGCGCAAGGCGGGGCTGGTGCGGAGCATTCGCGGGCCGCGGGGCGGGTTCGTGCTCGCGCGCGCGCCAGCGGATCTGAGTCTGTGGGACATTGTTGTTGCCCTCGAACATGAAGTGGCTCCGGTCCATTGCGTGGACGACATCGTCCTTGACCGCCCGCTTCGGAAGGGGCATTGCCGCAAGATGAAGGAGTGCGCCGCGCACCAACTCTGGGCGGACATGGCCCGGCTGGTGCGCGGTTTCCTTCAGAGCCACAGTCTACAGCAACTGGCCGATAGCTCTCGCCGCCTGGGTGGCAGCGGGGGCGCCTGCGATCTGCCGCTGGTATTTGAGATATGAGGCGCATCCTCCTGGCGATGAGCGGCGGAGTCGATTCGTCGGCGGCCGCGGAGTTGCTGCGCCGGGAAGGATGGGAGGTGCTTGGAGTCACGTTCGACCTCTGGCCGGAGGTCGGCCAGGCTGCGATCGAGGACGCCCGCCAGGTCGCCGCGCAACTCGGCATTCCCCATCGCGTCCTCTCCCTGCGCGATGAGTTCCTGAAGCAGGTCGTCGAGCCGTTCTGCCAGGACTACTTCGCCGGCCGCACGCCCAACCCCTGCGTTCGCTGCAACCCCCTCATCAAGTTCAATGCCCTGCTCAAGCTTGCCGACGAATTGGGCGCAGAGGCGGTCGCCACGGGGCATTACGCGCGGGTTGCGGAGGCCTCGGCGACTGGGGCAAGGCATGCCTTGCCCCTACCAGGAAATAGGCATTTCCTGCGCCGCGCGGCCGACGCGCAGAAGGATCAATCCTACATGCTCTACGGTCTGGAGCAGCGCCACCTGGCGCGCGCGCGTTTTCCGGTGGGGGAACTCACGAAACCCGCCGTGCGCGGACTCGCACAGGAGACGGGGCTCAGGAGTCACAACCGTCCGGACAGCCAGGAGATATGCTTCATCCCCGACGACGATTACCCCGGCTTCCTGGAGCGCCAGTCGCCGGGGGCGGCGCGGCCCGGGGAGATTCAGGACACAGCGGGGAATGTGCTTGCGCGGCACAAAGGCATCCATCGGTTCACCATCGGGCAGCGCAAGAAGCTGGGCTTCGCCGTCGGGGAGCCGCGTTTCGTTCTGCGGCTGGAGCCGGAGAGGGCGGTTGTCGTGGTGGGGCGGCGCGAAGAGACGCTGCGTTCAGAGTTCATGGTACGCGGAATCAACTGGATCTACCCGGTGGCGGATGGGGAACGCATCGGCGCGGAGGTGAAGATCCGCTACCGGCATATCGGCGTCGCCGCGCAAATCGAGGCGCTGCCCGATGCCTCCGCGCGCGTCCGGCTTTCCTCCCCCGAACCCGCCGTCACCCCCGGCCAGGCCGCCGTGTTCTACGACGGAGAGTATGTCATCGGGGGCGGAACGATTTGTGATCAACGGCCTCAATGAGCGACGCGCGATTGGCATGACACGCGGTCGGGGGCAAGGCATGCCTTGCCCCTACAAACCCTGGAGCTGTTTCAAAACTCGGCAGGTGACGCGGACTAAAGAGTCCGCGCTATGTTTCTCGCGGGTTTGACCCATTCGACTACGCTCAGGGCAAGTAACCCACGCCATAGTCTTGAAACAGCTTTGTTCTGTTGAAATCATCCAGCGAACCCCCGCAGGGGGTGATGGATAGTAGCCCACGGCGAGCGAAGCGAGTCGTGGGGACCGAGACGACCTGGGAATGAAGAGAGCCCCCGAAGGGG
>CAIUPP010000009.1 GCA_903901045.1 uncultured Planctomycetota bacterium | reverse complement strand
GGCGCCCTGGCGCATCAGGACTTCCGGCAAGGCGCGCTTGACGCCCTGCCGGACCTTGCCCCAGTCCACTTTCGTGCTGCTGCCGCTCATTCAGTTCTCCTCTGCGGGCAGGGCATACCACCCCTCGGGCAGGTCCATGACCCCAGCGACCGCCTGGCCATCCGCCCCCATGACCCAGACCTTCACGTCCTTCACCGTCTCGCGCAGGCGCACCGGCTCGCCGTGGGGGATGTAGATCGTGCGCGCACATCCGCAGAGCAGTCCGGCGCACAGGAGGAGCGGCAGAAGCCGGACTGCCGGGTTCCCCCACGTGCGCCGGATGCGGTTCTGCAAACCACGGCGCAGTTCCGGTTGCGGCCGCGCATCCTCCTGACGCGGCGTCGCCTCGGTGATAACAGCCGGGAAGAGGATGCGCAGGACGCTGATGATCAGTTCGACCCAGAAGGTCACTGGGCAGCCTCCGCGGGAGGCTTGGCCAGAGCGCCTTGGACATCGAGGTTGTTGTGGACGATCTGGATGCCCTCTTTGAGGGAAGCCGCCTCGGCATCCGTCGCGCGCCGACCGTTGACCTGCTCGAACGTCGCCAGCACGTACTTCAGCGCCTGGTCCAGCCGCGCCATCCCGGTGCTGGGCGTGTTATCAGGAATCTCCTTCTCAGCGAAGCGCACCGCCGAGATGATCGCCCCCTCGTACTTCGCCCACGTCGGCTTGGCGGCGTAGAGTTTGTTGAGGACCCAGAGGATGACGCCGGCCAACGCGGCGATCCCCGCGGGACTGTTGAGAACCGACCAGACCAAACCCAATGCGACCTGCGTGTTGCTCATGAGATCTTCTCCCTTCCTTTGCCCATTGCCGGGCCAGCATTACAGAGAACCGCAAAGACGCCTTTCAGAACGACCGTCCAGGTGCGACCAGCGTTGCCGGTGAAAGTGTTCACATCTATTTCTCCTCTTGACGGGCACTTGGCGAAAGGGTACACTTCATATGTACCCTTATGGAGGAAAGCACATGGGCCCCGTCAATCTGAAAGAAGCGCGAAGACGTCTGGGCACCTTGGTGCGCGCGGCCGCACGCGGTGAATCCGTGGTCATCACCCTCCGCGGCAAGGAGACCGCCCGCATCGGACCGATTGAACGGAAGCCGCTCAAGCGGTTCCCCGATCTGACGGAATTCCGCAAATCCATCAAACTCAAGGGCAAGCCGATGAGCGAAACCGTGATCGAGATGCGCCGCGAGGAGCGATACTGATGCACTACCTCGACACCAGCGTCATCGTCGCCTTCTATCTCCCTGAAGCGATGAACGAGAAGGTCCAGAAGCTCTATTCCGGGTTCGACGCAATAGCGATCAGCGGCCTGTCGGAGGTCGAATTTCATTCCGCCGTCGCACGGCGTGTCCGCATGAACGAACTCACGAAAGAGGACGCGGTCAAGGTGCTGTCGCAGTTCAAGGTTCACGTGGACGGCAATCATTACCACATGATTGCCGTTGAGCAGCGCGACTATGTGCTGGCGCGCGATTGGCTCGCCACGTTCCACACATCCTTGCGGACACTCGATGCGCTCCATCTGGCAATAGCCTTTTCCAATGGTCTTGCTGTCGTGACCGCCGACAAGGTGTTCGCCGCATCGGCGAAACATTTCGGCGTCAAGCACAAGCTCATCTCCTGAAAGGCGCTGTACGCTCATGCGCCGCCGCCGGCGGGCGCTTCCGGCTCTTCCAGCGGAGGCTGCCCCCCTTCCATCCAGACCGGCGCCGTGGCGGAATAGGTGGGTTTGCAGGTAACGCTGCAGCTTTGGACGTCCTCCAACGCTTCCTTCCTGGAGAACTTGGTGATCGCGAAGTCGGCGACCAGACCGGTGCCGGTCTCCTTGGCGCCGTCGAGGATGGCCAGGCCGATCACCGTGCCTTCGAAATAGGCGTCGCTGATCGCCGCCACCCCCGCGTCTTCCGGATCCCACACCATCTCGAACTCGATGCTGCCGGACTTCAGCGTGCCGACGGTCGCCTTCCAGCCGCTGTTGCCGCGCGTGGTGGCGTCGGCCTCCCCCTTCTCGAGGTTGAGGGTGTTGTCCTTGATGTCGGTGAGCTCCGCCCACGCCCCTTCGGCGGCTACGCCCCCGGCTTTGTAGTAAAGCTTGGCCTCCAACCCCGTCTTGACACCCATGGTGAGTCTCCTAAGAATTGGCAGGCGGTTTGACCGCCCGGTACGTAATCGTCAACACGCTCGTGAACTGCTGTTTCTCGTGCAGATGCTCCGGCGCATAGACCGGTTTGCTTTCAGTCCGCTTCCACGTCGCGGCGTTCATGGCCCTGCGATTCAAGAAGTCTGAAATCTCCTGAACGAGCGCCAACAGCGGGTCCACTTCACTCACGACCGCGGAGGCGACCTTCTTCTGCACGGCCACGTCCACCTTGACCTCCTCCTCATCCCTGGAGCGGTCGAGGACGCTGCTGGCGACCTCGCGCGGCACGACGGTGACGTGCAGCGTCTTCATTTCCTCCAGCGTGAACAGCGGCAGCGCCATGCGTTGCGCCGTGAATGGCATGGAGAACGTGTGACCGTTCAGCGCATCCGTCACGGCCTGCGCTACTGCAACGGTGGTGTGCATGTCAGCCCCCGATCCAGCGGAACGCGGCGGCGATCCCTGCCGTGATCCCCGCCCCGCACAGGAACCATATGACGTGCTGGAACCGCTCCAGCCGGTCCAGGCGAATCTGGATGCCCGGCTTGCCATTGCCGCGGATCGCCTCATCGAGTTTGTCCAGCTTCCCGTGCATGGACTGAAACTCGCTCTTACAGACCGTCTTGTACTGTTCGGTTTCGCCGGTCATGATTCCTGTGTCCCTACGTGCTTTACGTGGATGCGAAATACTTTTCTGTACGAGTCCGAGTAGCGAAAGTGCGCCTCGCCGCCGGGGGCCATGACTTCGAAGATCTCCACCTGGCCGTTCAGCCCGTCCTTCACCCGGTCGCCGCGCACCGGTTCGCCGAACTGAGCCAAGTCGGCCACCTCGATCAGGTAGTCCCGCGCCTCGACCCGCTCGAACAGCCCATAGCCCGTCTCCACCTTGAAGACCGTCTTGCCGACCGACGCGGGGATTTCTTTCTCCAGCGCACCGCGCGCATAGATGACCCGGCGCGATCGGTAAAGACGGTTCATGGAGGTCAGCCACTCCTGGGACTGTTCGAGCAGGTCAGGCATCGGGGATTACTCCGCCAGAAGCCCCGCCGTGCGCAACGATGCCAGGAGGGCGTTGTGGCCGGCCACAAGCGTGGCGAAATTCGCGCGCAGTTCGGCGACGGTGTAGTCCGCGCCGGCGGCGTCGATGATGTCGCCCTGTGCGTCCACCACCCCGTTGGTGTCGTCATCGAGGTCGGGGACGGCAACCCCCGGGGTAATCTCGGCATCCGTGCCGGCGGGACCTTGCGGGCCAGCCGGACCCTGCGGCCCGATTTCACCCTGCTCGCCGGGGTCGCCTTCCGGCCCCACGGGGCCTTCCGGACCGACAACGCCCTGGGGACCGGCGGCGCCGGTCGCACCCGCCGCGCCGAGGATGGCGTGGTCGATGATCACGCGCACCACGGCGTCGGTCGCGGCGGCCGCTTTCACGGCCTTGCCGATGTACTTGTTCGCGCCGGCTTCGGCGTCTGTCTTGGCAACGCCCTCAGCCACGTCCCAGTACAGCCTGGCGCCTGCCGTGATGGACGTCCCTTCACCGGTCGCCTTCGGGAAGTCGAACACGCCGGTCACCGCCAGAGCGCCCAGCTTGCCGGCTGGAATGTCCAACTTGGATACCGCAACCAGATCGCCCAGGACCACCACCGCGCCCGCTGCCACATCGGCTTCCGGGACGTGATCGACAGCGTCGCCCCGTTGAATGTATTTCACTGTCATGTCGTCACTCCTTCAGTCAAAAATGCCCCTTGCCTTGCCGAGCCTCGCCTAGCCTCGCCCTGACACCGGAACGATTACTCACCGCGCGCCTTGAACAGCCCTCTGTAATCCTGCTCCCGCACGCCGAGGTCGAAGTACACCCGGAACTTTATCCCCAGCGTGTCGAAGTCCGTCTCGCCGCGCTCGACGGTGGGCGTCCTGCGCCCCTTGAGGTACCCGATCTCGAACGTGTCGGTCACCGCCGGGTCGGCGAACAGGTACCACGCCTTCGCCGAGAAGCCGGGGTAGTTGGAGTTGGAGAGGTACGGGCTGCTCACGACCTCCAGGTCCTCGTCGGCCAGCGCGTTGTACGTGGGGATGCGCCGCTTGTCCGTCGCGCCGGCGGCGAAGTAGAAGGTGCTGTTGAGCAGTTCGCGGGCGGTCATTTTCAGCGCCGTGGAGACCAGCAGGAACTTTGCGCTGACGTTGATCGGCTGACCGTCGGCGTCCTTCTGGTCCATGAAGAACTGCACCGCCAGCGACAGGCTGTCGCCGGAGAGGGCCGTCTCCGCGCCCTCCTTGTAGTTCTTGTTCGCCTCGGAGAAGAGGTTGCCTGGGTTGGCCAGCAAGCGCTTGAAGAAGAGCTGG
This sequence comes from uncultured Planctomycetota bacterium, assembly GCA_903901045.1. Lineage (GTDB taxonomy): Bacteria > Planctomycetota > Brocadiia > CAIUPP01 > CAIUPP01 > CAIUPP01. The sequence continues at coordinate 38,634 of CAIUPP010000009.1, read as the reverse complement.
TCGATCTTGCGCGCGGCACGCGCGCCCATCCCCTCGGGGACTTTCAGGAACGCCCCCAGGTCGTCGTTGTAGATCATCTGCCGGGTCAGGCTGAAGATCTTCCCGAAGGTGCCGAGCTGGTTGGTCGCCTTGTCCTGCGCGAGAGCGCCGTGTTTGAGCTCGCCGTCGGGGGCGATGGGTTCCAGGTCCCCCACGTCGGTCAGGCGATAGCGCTCGGACTCCTTGAAGTCGTTGAGCTCCCCCTCGGAGCAGAGCTTCGTGGCGATCACCGGCTGGGCCTGGAAGCTCTTCAGGAGCTTCTTATTGGCGACGTTGTTGAGGATGCCCGGCAGCGACAGGGTGGAGAACGCCGCGCGGATGGTGTCATTCCCGAACGTCCGGGGCACGGTCACCCCCTCCATCCGGGCGCATTCCAGCAGCAGTTGGCGGATGCTCAGGTCGCGGTCCTGCCAGGCGCTGTCGACGACCTGCTCGCCGTAGTCCTTGACCAGCGCCTCGCCGGCGATCCCGGCGCGAAGGCACAGCGCCGCCTCCAGTGTCTTGCGGTCGAACCCCCGTTCCCGGCTGACGGAGAGGTGGATGTCCGCCTGGGGACGCCCCTCACGCATGGCCTTGAGCACCTTCTGCCCGGCCTCCTCGCGGCTCCAGCCCAGACGGACGGCGTCGCGTTCGATGGCGGGGAACTCCCCCGCGCAGATCTCCTGAATGGCCGACACGCGGTCACGCTCGGCGCGGATGGCGTTCTCCGCTTCCGCTCTCACATCAGCCGTCGGTTGCGGCGCGGCTGGCGCTGCCGCCGCCGTGACGGTCTTCCTCTCCCCCGCCTCTTCCGGCTTGGGAGCGGCGGCCTGCACCGGCTTTCCCGGCTTGTCCGGCTTCGGCTCAGGGGCCGGCGCGCTCACGACCAGCTCCGGGGGCTCCTCCCCCTTCTCCCAGGCCAACTTGAGCAAGGCCGCCTGTTCGGCGGTCAACTTCGTCGCGTCAATCTCGTGCGACTCCAGCCACTTCTCGAACTCCATCACTTCACCTCCATGCAAAAAGAACCTCGCCGCCAACCGAAGATGCGTGCCGTCGTCGGCGCCGACGGCCACGACGGACACTTCCCTGAGAACGGACTTCTTCACGTGATAGAACGGACCGTTCTGTACCTGGCCGTTCACCATCAGCCGGCCCTGGACGAGTTCGGATTCGACCACATCCGCGCCGATGGAGAGCTGCCAGTCCGCCCCCGCCTTGGCCTGTTGGACAATCCCCTGCGCCATGGCGCTGGAGGAGAGAATCTCCCCCTCGATGACCAGGGTGTGCTGCTCGATGTTCGCCTTGACCAACCCCACGCGGCTGCCGGTCCGGTTCTCGTGGTTGGTCAGGAGCGGGACCGCCCCCGGAATCCCCAGGCCGGCGAAGTCCACCACCACCGGGAACTTCCAGCCCGGGATCTTCATCTTGCCGCCGGAATAGGCCAGGCCCATGACACGGACCTTCGGCGCGTCGCCCGCGGCCGCTTCGATCAGGAGAAATTCGTCATTCATCGGGGGTGTCCTGTTCAGTTATTGGGGGCGCCGGAAGCGCCAGGGCCGTCGAGAGACCGAGGTCGCGCATCAGCGATTGCTCGCGCGCCCGCTGGCGCAGTTCGGCCTCCCAGTCCTTCCCCTGACGCGCGTGTTCGTGGGCCAGCGTGGTGGTATGGTTGTTGAGTCGGGTCTCCTGCGCCTTGGCTTCCTTCAACGGATCGACGTGCTCCATCCCGTCCCAGAACCATTGGTGAGGGGGAAGAATGCGCCCCATGGTCCGAGCCGAAACGTCCAATTCCAGCCCCCGGTCGAGCAGGTACTCCCAGAGCCAAGCGGCCAGGATTCGGTCCAGCACCTTGAGCGCCATGAACGTCTGGTCCACGCGGATGGATTTGAAGTAGGTCTGGTGGTCGAGCCGCCCCGAGGCGTAGTTGTAGCCCGAGGAATTTCCGGCGGCGACGTTGTAGGGCATGTTGAGGCAGCGGGCGATCTCGTTCAGGATTTCCTTCTTGAACTCCGCATAGGTCGTCGCCGGCTGCATCGGCTCGACCTGGCTCATCTTCCAGCCACCCGGCATGGTCAGGAGCATGTTGCGTTCGAGCTGGATGCTGTCCATCGGCTCGACGGAGTCCGCCTCGCCATTTGCGGGAGCGTCGGTGTAAAGAATTCCGGCAAAATCAGCCGCCGCCTCGGCGGCCGAGAGCACCGCCAGCGTGAACCGGCGCAACTGTGCGAAGAGCGGCAACGCCGGAGTGATCTCCGGGATGCCCCGGTGCTGGCAGGGCCGGTCCATCCGGAAGACGTGGACCATGTGCGAGGCAGGCACGGTGATGAACTCATCCGAGAAACGCCAGGTGTCCGCTCCCGGGTGGCTCGTAAGGATGCTGTAGGAGAAGGGGTTGCCGTAGGAATCCAGCCGAATGCCGTCGACCTCGTCATCGTCCAGCGACGCCGTCAGCGGGCTGGTGACCTGGTCCGCCTCGATCAGCCGCATGTCCAGTTTCACGGGGTGGTCCAGGTCGGGGTTGTTGACCAGGACGCCGAACGACTCGCCGTCCTGCGCACGCGCCATGCGCATGGTGCGCAGTTTCTCGGCCAGCGAAACCTCCTGCGCCCACAGCTCGAATTCCCGCTCAACCTCGCTGTTGATCGCGTCGTCACCCGTCAGCATCTGGAGGCGCGGGCCGGTGCCGATGGTGTCGTTGGCTAACGTCAACACGATCCCGCGCGCATAGGAGTTGTTGGCCACTTCGTACCGCGCCCGCATGCGCAACGTCCGGCGCACGTCGGCGCTGGCGGCCGAATCGGCGCTCAAGGCGTCGGCGGCCGCCCAGTGCCGCCGGTTGTCCTCGGTGGTCTGGGCCGCGTCGTACCGCCCCCGCACTACGCGGACGCGTCCCGGCATCCGGCGCGCTTCACGCGCTTTGCCCGGCGAGAACTTCGCTTTCAACCACTGGATCATCAGGCCGCCCCCGGTGGACTGAATTTGGAGATGTTGAGACCGCGATTGGGACGGCGAGTGGCGGCTTTGGAGCACAGATACCGATCCGCCTCGGTCTGGTCCTTAAGCGGGTGCTGCTTCATGCCCCCGGAATCGCCGGACACTTCAGCCGGGCCGGCGGCACTCTCACGGATCGTCGCGTCGTTCAGTTCCTTCGCCACGTGCCATCCTCGCCGCCTGGGAAATGTGCGGGACTCGCGTCCCCTATTTCTTACTTACGTAACGGCGAGGGTAGGTGTTCTCTTGAAAAGCCAGGAACGGTCAGATTGTTCAATCTGCGCAACAGGAAGTCTTGAAGCGTGGTGTCAGGAGCGAGAAGACCTTCTTGCCCTGAGGGGACTTCCTGCCGCGCGCCGAGGTCATTCCAGATCAGCGCGTGGGTTAACGGGAGCACACGTCGCCACTTGACATAAGAACGCGCTACACGTAATGTCATTGAGTGTATTGGCATACTATGTCAAGTATTTTGCTTTGACAAGCGCTGTTACTTGACATATAAGCGCGATACACGTAATCTAATGGTGTGTTACGTGCGTTTTTGTCAAGTGAGCCAGTCATGGGCCTTCAACAACTATTCCTGCGGCGGCCGGTGTTGACCCAGGCCGACCTTCGCGCCAGTCTGGCGTCGGCGCATTCCCGCAATGCCAGAACGCGGGAGACCCTGCTCGCCTACCACGTGCGCAAGGGACACCTGGATCGAGTCCGCCGGGGCCTCTATCTTTCGGTCCCGGCAGGCGCTTCGCCGGAAACCTGCCCTGTGGACCCCTACCTGTTGGCCGCGAAGATGACCGACGACGCCGTGCTGGCCTATCACACGGCGCTGGAGGCGCACGGCAAAGCCCATTCCATCTTCGAGCGGTTCTACTGCCTGACCAGCCGGAGGATGAGGCCTTCGACCTTTCGCTCGTATCATTTCGAGAGTGTCCGACATCCCCTAGCGCTCCGCAGAAAACACAAAGAGGGATTCGGCGTCATGACGCTGGACCGGTCCGGTCTGACGGTCCGCGTGACCACCCTAGAGCGCTCGCTCGTTGACGTGATGGACAGGCCGCTCCTCGGCGGAGGATGGGAAGAAATCTGGCGCTCTTTGGAGTCCGTGGAGTTCTTCGACCTGGGCCAGGTCGTGGAATATGCGCTGCTCCTGAAGAACGCGACGACGGCGGCCAAGGTGGGGTATTTCCTCGACCAGCATCGCGAGAGGCTGATGGTCAAGGAGGAGCATCTCCAGCCGCTCAAGCAGCGTCGTCCGAAACAGCCTCATTACCTCGACCGCGGGGAACGAACGACGGGACGCCTGGTGAAAGAATGGAACCTTGTCGTGCCGGCGTACGTGGCCGGGCGTTCATGGGAGGAACCATCGTGAAAGTCTCTCGCGAGAAGTTGCTGGCGGAGGCTGAAGCCACAGGCTTCCGGCCCGAGGTCCTGGAGAAGGTCATCCACCTGTTGAACCTGCTGGAGGGATTCCAGTCCCACCCGTTTCTCAAAGGGCGGCTGGCGCTGAAAGGCGGGACGGCGCTCAACCTCTTCCTGTTCAACCTGCCTCGGTTGTCCGTCGACGTCGACCTGAACTACGTCGGGGCCGCGGGGCTGGAAGAGATGAATGCGGAACGGCCCCTCGTCGAGCAGGCGGTAGGGGCGGTCTGTTCGCGCGAAGGGCTGAACGTCACTCGGCAGCCGGGCGACCACGCCGGAGGCAAGTGGCGGCTTCGCTACGACAGCGCGATCGGCGAAAGCGGCAATCTGGAACTGGACCTCAATTTCATGTTCCGCGTCCCCCTGTGGCCCGTGACGGTTCGAGATTCCCACGCCATCGGTTCTTACAGCGCGAGAGGCATTCCCGTCATGGACGCCCATGAACTGGCCGCGGGCAAGCTGGCCGCCCTGCTGGCGCGCCACGCAAGCCGCGACCTGTTTGACGCGCACTTGCTCCTGACGAAGGGGAAGCTGGACGCTCGGAAGCTTCGGCTGGGGTTTGTCCTGTACGGCGCGATGAACCGCAAGGACTGGAGGACGGTCAGCCCCGAGGATGTCGCATTTGACCTTCGCGAGATCGAGAACCAGCTCGTGCCGGTGGTGCGGAAGGACTTCCTCGCAAAGGCCGCCAAGCCGAAGGCATGGGCGGCGCAGCTTCAAGAGGAGTGCCGGCGGAAGCTCGACGTCGTGCTGCCCTTGTCCGCGGGAGAGAGGGAGTTCCTCGACCGCCTCCTGGACCACGGGGAGATCGAGCCATCCACCCTGACGTCCGACAAGGCGATGGTCGAACGTATCAAGACCCATCCGCTTATTCAGTGGAAGGCGCTAAACGCCAAGCAGCATGAAGAGAGAAAGAAGAAGTCGTAGGACGCGGTCATCATGCTGCTGGTGCTGCTGTTGGTGTCGGACTGCACATGCGTATGATTTTCTCCTGCGCCCGGGGCAGCCATACCCCCTGAAGCGGCTCGTCAAGATGTGTGGCGCCTTCGAGGCCATGATAGAATCCTATATACTTGTGCATAAGTATTGAGGTTTCTATCATACCGCCACCCGTCGTCAAGGCCGGGCGCCATTGGAAAGCCTCCCCCCGATCGAGAGCCCGATTGCCCCCGCCATCTCTTGCGCGCAATCCTGGCCTGCGGCAAGAAAAACCGTTACGGCTCTAGAAAAACGATTACAAATGCCGGTCCCGCTAGAAAGACGCTTACGAGTGGCCTAACGTCTTCCGCCCTTCCGAAGTTCAGAGAGCTTGACCCGCTGCCGGACCTTCATCTCCCGCGATTCCGTGCCAGGCAGTGAGACTCCCTGAATCGACGCCGCCACGGCACACCCCACAATGCCATCCAGCCAGTGGTTGTCCATCTGGCTAGGCTTCATCTTCCATTCGTCCACCACGCGGCCGCGCCCCTCGGTGCGGACCTTGTATTCTGCGACCAGGTGCTCCGCGAAGAGGCGATGCGTGTCCGGGCTGTGCCCGAAGAGGGACAGGCAGCCGGGATCGCCCATCGGCACCGACAGCCGGCTGTGGATGAAGGACTTCCAATAGTTGGTGTCATAGACCACGTGGCGCACGGCGCGTTTCCCCTTCACGCTGGGGATGCGCCAGTTGTGGCCGACGTGCTCGCCCTTCTTGCGGGTGTACTCTGAGAAGGGAACGCTCGACGCGCCGACATACTTCCCGTGACTCGGCAGCAGGATCGGGGCGAACGGACTCTGCCTGCAGAACTGATACACCAGGTCCGTACTCTGGCCCCAGTTGGCGTCGATGAGGCAGCGTTCGACGCGCATCATCGCGCCGTCGTCGCGCCGCCACTCCTTGCCGAGGACGCGGTCCGTGAGCGATTCCAGCCCGGCGTAGATCGCGCCCTCCATCCCCGCCCGCGGTGCCATGCGCTCCAACGTCCGATGGGCGTCGCGCAGGGTGAAATACCCCTTCCCCTGCTCCGGATAGGCCCCATAGTCCACCACGAACCCCGTGAACTCCTCATCCCACGCCGCGACGGCCCAGAAAAGCAGCTTCTGCTGCACGTCGATGAACGCGGTCAGGTGTGTGCAACCGATGGACAGAACGCCCCGCTCCATCCCGTTGGTCTTGGAAGCGATCTCATCGGCGGTCAGAACCCCTTCCTCGTTCACCGTGTCCATGGGCTCGTTCTGGTACTCGGCGAAGAACGCCGCCTCGTCCTGAAACTTCAGGTTCATGGCATGCTGGATGGCGGTGGCTTCGTCCGGGTTGTACCGGGCCAGCCAGGCGACTGCGGCCCCCTCGTCCATCTGCGCCTGGTGCTCGCGGTAGAATTCCGTGGCCTTCGCCAGGCCGTGTTCCGCCTTCAGCTCAGCCGACCGTATCTGCTCATACTCCGACCAGAGCCGGTCGTTCCTGGGGAACGAATACAGCATCTTCGTCCGCTCCCCCTGCCAGTCCGGGTGCTTGTCGCGGTCGAGGATGTTATCGGCCATGTCGTGCCGGCAGATCACCGTGCAGGGCATGACCCCCGCGATCTTCTGACCCGGGCCCGCCAGGCCAAGGACCGCACCGGCGAGGACCGCCTCGCGGTTCTGGCACTGGGATGGTGAGCGCGCGGACTCGTCCGTCTGCGGGTCATCAATCACGACCAGTGACGGCCGCGCGCCACGCCCATCGGGACGTTTGTACTTCATCCCGCGGATTCGGCCCGTGATCCCCGCCACGCGGATGATGGCACCACTCGCGGCGCTGCCGGGGATCGTCGGCAGGACGACCTCCTTGGCCGTCCAGCCGATGTGCGTGCGCTCCCCCTGGTAGAGCTGCCCGTTGGCGCGGTGCGCGATGCCGTCGAGCTTCTGAATGGGGTAGACGGCCTCAGGGAAGTCGGACAGAAGAAGGTCGTTGGAGTCCAACTCCATCTTGATGCTCTCCAGCATCTCCAGCGCCGACTTCTCATCCGACCCGATCAGGCAGACGAATTCCCGGTGCCCGTACAGGATCGCCCAGAGACACGCCGTCTCGCACAGGCTGGTCTTGCCGGACCCGCGCGGCATGGCCATCGCAAACAGCCCGCCGTGCAGGACGGCCAGTTCGATCTTGTGGATGACCCGCAGGTGATCCGGCGACCACTCCAGGTGAAAGGTCTCCGGGAAATACTGCTCGCAGAAGAACCGGAAGTCCCGCGACGCCCTCTGCTTCCGCTCTGGCTCAACGACTTCAGGCAGTTCACCGATATCGCGGCCGGCTGTGGAGAGCGCGTCGCTGCGCGCCCGCGCGGCCTCCTTGATCGCCTCATAGTCGCGCACGGCTTTCTGCGGCGCGGGGCTGTGCCGCTCCCAGACCAGCCAGGCGACGTACCGGAACAGGTCCACCGTCTTGCCATCCCCGATCCGGAATCCGGCCTCCATGCGGTGGCGACGCAGTTGCGGCTCCCCAATCACCGCGCCCAGCGGGGTGGAGTTGAGGAGGCGAACCAGTTCCGATGGTCTGAGTTGCCGGGGGTCAACTGCCATGGGCATGCGCTTTCGCCAGCCATGCGGCGTAATGGACCAGGTTGAGCGTGCCGTCGGAATTAACGGGCGCGCCGCTGTCAGTGTCGCGTGCGATCATCTCCGCCGTGACGGTCCTGCCGCCGACGGCGCTCAATAACCGCGCCGCATGCTCCATGCTCAGGGACGTGGGTTGCAGTTTCTCGGTCATGGACGCAGGCCCCCTTTCAGGGAATCTTTCACCGAAGTCATAACTCCCAATGACTGCGAAGCATGGGGCATGCGGAATTTCCAGGAATTCAGTGGATGTTCCTGCGGAATCATGGCCTCATGTGTGTAATGCATTGCTGGACAGCATGTTACAGAAAGGACAACGCAATGAACGCAGCGCAGAAACGATGGCTGGAACGCAGGAAGAATGGGAAGGTCTACAGCCTTCCGGTGGGCGCGAGGCTCCCGCGCAGGTATGGCCGCGTGACCGTGTACGTTGACGAGAACCTTCTGACGCTTCGCGGCGGAAGGCTGGCTGAGGTGGGTCGCCGTTATGCCTACGTCGGCTGGCATCCGACCAACGGCGAACACTCGATGGCGCGCCAGGGCAAGATCACACTGACCGCATGCCTCTGAAAGGAAACCGCGATGAACTACCTGCACGTGGATGGGAAGTACCAGAGGGAGCCTTGGGGATACCTGGGCCTGGAGGTGCGCATCTATAGGCCCATCGCCAGGGGATCGGCGCGGATGAGAAGCCTCTACGCCATGCGCTCCCTCAAAGGGGTGATCGCCACGGCGAGGACGATGGACGCGCTGGCCGACATGGCCGGGCGCAACTACTGGGTGGTGACGTACCGGCACGTCACGCGCGACGGCCGCGAGGTCTGGGTTTCGGTTCCTGAATGAAAGGGAAGGATTATGGCAAAGAAGGAACGCCTCTGGGTGAAGACGTGGAAGGTTGTGGTCAACAACTCCGGCGAGAGCAACATGTCCAGCGTCGTGGGCCGCTACCTGAGTCCGGAAGCGGCCGAGCGAGTGGCGCAGGCATTCAGGGATGCGCGTTACGCCGATCCGTACAACTACAGGACGAAGACGACGTTCAATAGCGCCGAGAAGAAGGTGGACGTGACCACCCTGGCGGATGTTGCCGTCACGGTCGAGGAAGAGGGGTTCGGCAACATGATGAGCGAGGACTCGATCCGCCTCGCGCAACGACAGGGCATCATCGTCCGCGACGAGCAGGGCCAGCCGATCGCGCTGGACGCTTGAAGGACCAACCGAAAGGAAACGACGATGGCGAAGCGGACGGCAAACGAGGCATATCAGAGGAACCGGGGTGACATCGAAGGCTTGCTTGACCTTCTCCGTGAGGAGGTGACGCACGCCGCAGAGCATGCCCGGAACGACGGGGTGAACTGGGCGCACGTGGGTTCGATGGCGCACGTTCGTGAAGGTCTTGTCGAGACGCTGGCCTTCCTCGCCCGGCAGGACGAGGCGTTTATCGAGAAGCGCCTGGCGGCAGTGCGCCGGGGGAGGAAGTAAGTCATGAGAGCAAACGCCGTCAGGAATGGGCAGCGCAGAACGGACAACTCCGGGGTGAAGACCGTCCTGAAGAGGAAGAGCGAGAAGGACGCCCTCACCGGCCTGCGCCGGTTGCGCGCCAAGGGCGCGCTGGTGAACCTCGTGGAGATCACGGGCTTCTATACCAGGACCGGCAGGCCCTTCCACTACTACGAGGTCCGTCAACTGATCCCCGCCAAGAAAGGCAGGTGAACGATGAAAGTGTGGCCGCACATGACGAAGAAGCAGATCGCGAAGCGCATGAACAACCTCGGCCTCGACCGCATCGTAAAGGTGTTGCTCTTCGAACGTCCTGGAGACACGGCGGGAGGGAGCGAGGGGGTCTGGGTGCTCATCGCCGACGGCGACCATAACGCGGGCATCGGCATCCTGCTCTCCAACGTGGTGTCCCTCGACGGCGACCAGCCATCTCGGGGCGACGTAGTCGAGTACCGCACGGTTAACCCCAGGCACAAAGCATACGTAGTGGCGTGGGTAGACGGTCGTAACAACTGAAAGGAGCGAAGGCTGGTGGAAACACTGCTGAACGTGCCGGCGTATTTTGCGACGCTGCCGGCGGATCGGTTCGAGATGGCCATGCGCGCTCGAAGGGCTGCCGCAGAAGCGGCGGCGGCGCGCTCGGTCCCCGCGAACCCCAATGACGAGGAGGAGTGTGCCGTGAAGAAGAGCGAAGTCAAGATCGGGCAGGAGTACTTGTGCAAGATCGGACGCAACGACGTGCGCGTGACGGCGGTCTCGGCCCCGGCAGTCGGGGCGATCACCCTGAAGACGGTGGCGACGAACAAGACCATCAAGATCGCCGACCCGGCGCGCCTCAGCCCGGCCCCAGGCAAACCAGTCGCGAAGGGCGCTGAGATCGCTCCGACGGCCGCCGCCAAGTCCACGACGACCAAGACCACCAAAACGACGGCGGAACGCGCTTCCAAGAAGACGGGCCTTCTGGACGCCGCCGTGGCCGTCCTGACGAAGATGAAGGTCCCGATGAACTGCCCGCAGATCATCAACGAGATGCGCAGTTCGCATCTCTATGAGTTCGGGAAGGGCCTGACGCCGGCGGCCACGCTGTACGCCTCGATCCTGCGCGAAATTCAGAAGAAAGGGGGCCAGGCGCGCTTCAAGAAAGTTCAGCGCGGATATTTTGAACTGTCCAAGTAGCCTCATCACGCCCATCTGCCTCTGGACGCCCCCGCCGTTGCGGGGGCGTTCTCTCTTGCCAGCGGGTCTATCATCGTATATACTATGGTAGAACCTTTCTTGGAGGAATGAGCCATGCGCAAGACGCTGTGCAAGCACGGGAACAGTTACGCTCTGGTCATCGACAAGCCGATCCTGGAGCTTCTCCACGCCACTCCGCAGACCCCATTCGAGGTCGTGACCGACGGCCAGTCGCTTCTCCTCAGCCCGGTGCGAAACCCCGGGGAAGAGAAGAAGTTCAAGGACGCGCTGGCGATGGTCCACACGCGTTTCGGACGCGCCTTGAAGAAACTGGCGGAGTGAGCCATGGCTCCTTTGTTTCTCGACATCGAGCGCGTCCTCCGGATTCATCGCAGCATGATTGAGCAGTACGGCGGAGAAGAGGGCATACGGGATGCCGGTATGCTTCATTCCGCCATTGCCATGCCGCAGGCATCCTTCGGCGGTCATTTCCTGCACACGGATCTGTTCGAGATGGCCGCCGCCTATCTCTACCACATCGTCCAGAACCACCCGTTCATCGACGGCAACAAGCGAACGGGGGCGGCCGCCGCGATCATCTTCCTGGCGATGAACGGCGTGTCGGTGGAAGCGGACGAAGACGGCCTGGTCGACATCGCGTTGCGCGTCGCGTCGGGACGGGCCGGAAAGGGCGACGCGGCTGCCTTCCTGCGTTCGATTGCTCAGGAATGAGTTCATTGCACCTCCGTTGTTGCCGGGCCTCGCAGGCTGGCAAATAGCGGCTGATCAGAAGGTTGATAGTCCGCGTACGGAATGTGTTCCAGCCAGCGCAGCCGACTGTAGTAGCGTGTCATCCGCTTCAACTCGAAGTCGGTCCAGCCCGGGGCGACGTAGGAATCGCGCTCCAGCGTGTCCAACGGCTGGTAGCGCATCGGGTTGGGTCGGATGCCGAGCGACCGGACGTGCTCCAACCGCATGAATGCATCCTCCGGCGTGTCCTGGAACCCAGTCAGGACATACACGCCGAAGTGTTTCAGCCCCGCCACCCGCGCCGTGGCAATGGCGTCGTCCACCACGCCGATCATGCCTACGTGGTCCAGGCTGAACCGCACCTTGGCCCGCCGCAGCCGGGCGATCTGGTCGGCGTGCCAGCAGGTGAACAGCCGAGCGTCCAATCCTTGATTGAAGTCCACTTCAGGAAATGTCGTCAGCGACTTAATGACCCGCCGAAAGTGCCGTTTGCTCGCCGCGAGGAGGTTGTTGTCGCAGACCAGCGGTGCGGGCTTCCATGACGGCAGCTCCCGGAACTCTCCCTCGATCCGGGGCACGGCGCAGAATGCACAACGGTTGGGACAGCCGCGCGTCGTGAACGTGGCACAGGGGTTGTGCATCCCAAGTACGTCGAACGGGCATTCCACCGGGGTCTCGTCCGCCCACGGCGCACCCATCAAGGCCACCGCCGGTCCCCCAGCGATGACCTTGCCTTTGTGCTGCAGGGCCAGCGCTTCCGCTTCCGGCAGCAGCCATGTGAACGGGACGCTCAGGTACAATGTGCCGCCGCACTTCCAGGATGCTATCCCTTTGCGCCAGGTGTTCATTCGGCACTCCCTGCGGCGACGGCCTGTGACTCGCCACAGACCGGCGTCAGTTCTTGCCAATTGCAGCCTTCTCCATGAGCAAATTCGGCCCATCGTTTGCGGATCACGTCGCAGTAGAGTGTGTCCAGTTCCATCAAGAACGCATGCCGGCCCGTCTGCTCGCAGCCTATTAAGGTCGAACCCGACCCGCCGAAGAGGTCCAGGACGTTCTCGCCGATCAGTGACGAGTATTGAATGGCGCGCACGGCAAGTTCCACAGCCTTCTCGGTCAGGTGAATCATGCTGGCGGGGTTGACCTTCTTCACGTGCCAGAGGTCCGTGGCGTTGTTGGGGCCGTAATACTTGTGGCCCGCCCCTTCCTTCCACCCGTAGAAGCAGATCTCAAAAGCGCCCATGAAATCTTTCCGGGTGAGGACCGGGTGCAGTTTGTCCCAGACGATCCCCTGGCTGAAGTAAAGGCCATGTTTCTTCAAGAACGGCGGGTAGTTGCCGAGGTTGGCATAGCCGCCCCAAATGTAGAACCCGCGCCCCGGCAGGAGCACTCGGGCGATGTTGCCGAACCACGCATCAAGGAGCCGGTCGAACTGCTCGTCGGAGACGAAGTCGTTCTCCAGGGGCCGATCCTTGGGCCGCATCTTCTTCGTGGTGGCGTGGGCCTTGCTCTTGCCGCGCGCCAGGTCAAATGCCTGGTGGTGACGCAGTCCTGGAGCGCCCTCCTCATGCTCCGGGTCGCGCATCGTCTTGAAAAGGTGACGGCGCTTGGCAGAAGCGTTTTCACCAAACGACGACAACCCCGCCGCGATGGCGTTGTTGCTGCGCGGTTCCACTTTGACGTTGTACGGCGGGTCCGTGTTTGCCAAATGGACCGGCTGCCCGCCCAGGAGCAGGTCAAGGTCGGCCACACTTCCGGAGTCCCCGCACATCAGCCGGTGGTTGCCCAATTGATAAATCTCGCCCGTCTTGGAGACCGCCGCGTCCCCTGGTTCGGGCACGGAATCCGGGTCGGTCTGACCGTCCGTCCCGTCCGGGTTAAGGATCTTCGCCAAGGCATCGGCATCGAATCCCAATAGCGACAGATCCACGTCCATCCCCTGCAGTTCCGTCAATTCGATCGGCAGCAGGTCCATGTCCCACGTCGCCATCTCTGCCAGCTTGTTGTCAGCGATCCGGTACGCCCGGACCTTCTCCGGCGCCATGTCGCGGGCCACGTGGACCGGCACTTCTTCAAGGCCGAGTTTCTGCGCTGCCTTCCAACGGGTGTGGCCGCAGATGATGACGCCGTCGGCGTCCACCACGATGGGCTGCCTGAATCCGAACTCCTGAATGCTGCGCGCGACCGCGTCCACGGCACCATCGTTCAGGCGCGGGTTCTTCTCATACGGCTTGATTTCACTGACTTTGCGCATCTCGATTTGCATCTTCGTCTCCTCCAAACAAGGTCATGCACACGTAAAAGAAAGACACTCCTCATTGGCTACAGCTTCCCGATGCCTTGAAAGGACTTATGACAAGGTAGTACCTAAGCGATTTGCTCGGAGATACGGCACTTGGTGCGTCGCCCACGACGCGCACAGCGCGCGCACGTCGCGTCCTTTTGCCAAACACGCGCCTGAGCCCGCAGTGACGCGCCCGTTGCGCCCCGAACGCGCCTGTGCGAGCGTGGGGGCCGAACAGCCCACGCGATCCGGCTCTTGACAAGAAACGGACGATACGTATACTATTAGTGCTGGCATACGTATAGGAGGAGCCTCTATGGCAACCGTAAAACTCACGCTCAGCGCCGACGAGAAAGTGGTCCGGAAGGCCCGGCAACTGGCGCGCAAGAACAAGACGAGCATCTCGGCCATGTTCAGCCGGCTGGTCCTGGCGATGTCCAAGCGCGCGGAAACGAAGTCCACTGCTGAACTCGGCCCGCTCACGCGCCAGGCGCTCGGCCTGGTGAAGCTGCCGCCGGGGAAGTCGGACCGGGAGCTTCTGGAAGAATCCCTGCTTGAGAAGTATGGATTCAAGAAATGAAAGTGTTCCTTGACACGAACGTGCTCCTGGACGTGCTGGGCCGGCGCGAGCCTCACTGCGTCGCGGCGTCGGAGGTCTGGTCCCGCGTGGAACATGGGACGCTCGACGGATACATTTCCGCGATCAGCTTCAACAACGTCCACTACGTGCTGCGGCGCGTCGCAAACCGCCCGACGGCCCACGACGGGCTGAAGTTGCTGCGGGACATATTTCACGTCGTGGCTCTGGACGAACAGATCATCCAGCGTGCGATTGACTCGGAGTTCTCGGACTTTGAGGACGGCATTCAGTTCTTCTCCGCGCACCATGCCGGGGCCGACTTCATCCTCACCAGGAACGCGCGGCACTTTCCCAACGAACCGATCCCCATTGTGACGCCGGAAGAGTTCCTCAAGATGGAACCTGCCTGACGGTTCAACACGCGCGCCCTGTGCGCGCGTGGGGGTATGCCCTGCCGAACGGCCCGCCGCAGCTCTGGCATCAGCCCACGTTTCCACCTTTCACCCCCCCTCGCGTATACACACAAAAAAGCACACTTAAAATCGTGAGGGGGGATAGGGGTGAAAGGAGAGAAAGGAGAAGAGATATATATATTCTATATAGGTTAAACCGCATTTCACCTTTCACCCTCGTTTCTCTCCTTTCACCCCCTGCGACCCGGATTTCAGCCTCACGTTTCACTTTTCACCCTCACACTTCACGCAGCCGGTAGAGTCGTTTGGGTGTCCCGGCGCGCGGCGCCATGAGAATCTCGATGTCCCCCTGCTGATCGAGCGTCATGATCAGCTCTGCGAAGGTCTTCGCGTCCAGTTTCATGCGTTTCAGCAGTACGCTGTGCTGTAAGGTGCGGCCGGGCGCTTCGCGCAGCTTCTCCTGGAGCTTGAGGCACGCGGCGTGGAAGGGGTTGTCGGCGACGTGGTTCTGGGCCATGAAGAGCATCCGGCGCGTCTGGTGCATGACGAACGCCCGCGCCCATTGCACGGCCGCCAGGCCGATGACGGGTTCCACGTGGTTCTCGCTCAGGGCATGGATCAGCGCCAGCTTGCGCGTCTGCTCGTTCACGCGCCCCCAAACGGTCGTGCCGACGGAATCCTTGCGCTGTTCCGCTTTGGCATACTCGGCGTCCGCTTCTTCGCGCACTTCGACCAGCAGGTCCCGCCCCTCTTCGGTGTGTTCCACGACGCGCGGGACCGGGTGCCAGTCCTCCAGGTTGCCGGTGCCGGGATGGAAGTCCGCCCACCACTTGGCCGCGGCCAGGATGCGCTGCGGAAGCTCCTCGACGCGCGCTTCCTGTCCCTTGGGCCGGGGGCCGCTCTCGACGATGAGCATGCGCGCGAAGAAGCCGTTGGTGAGCATCCGCTCGGAGAGCGACTCGTAGTAATGGTTGGGGATCGCCGTGCCGAAGATCACTAGCGAGGGCTGGTCGACGGCTCCGGGGGGTTCCTTGCCCGCCTTTCGGCGCATGGGATAGACCGTGTTGCTCGCGGAATAGAGCGTCAGAACCGTCCCCATGACGTTTTCATGCCGCGCGTCCTTGGCCTTGTTGATCGACTGGAGCATCCCGTCGATCTCGTCGGTCTGAAAGAGCATTGACGGCGTCACGTAGAGCGCGTCCTGGATACCCTCGCCCGAGGCGAAGCGGTCTCCCAGACCGTCGGCGAGACCGACCTCGTGAAGGATGCGCGTGTTGACCTTGCGCGGCCAGTCCTTGCCGGCGGCTGAGTAGGCCAGGCCCAGGAGATAGAGGTTCGTGCGGTTGTCGCCGCTGTCGCGCACCTTGCGCCCGGCCAGATAGGCCTGCACCGCCAGCGCCCCGCAGAACGCCATCGCGACGTTCGGATAAGGCGCCGTCGCTAGTGTGTAGTCCATCACCTCGCTGACGAGGCCCGGGACGCGCAGCATGGACTCCGGAATAGGACCGGGATCCTCAGGCGCGGCCAATGGGCGCTCATCTTGTGGAACAGCCTTTGCCATGATTCCTGACAGGTCCATGCCATCTGCCGGTTCAGCGGCTGGGGTCTGGTCGCGCAACCAGCCCAGGGGTTTGTCATGCGGCTTCTTCGCGGCGTCCTCGACCTTGTGGCGCAGTTCCTTCTCCTTCCAGGGCGGCTGGCAGCGGGGGTTATAGTGCGCCAGGAGCATGCTGAACGCCTGACCAGTGGATAGAGCAAAGCCATGCACCAGGACCGTGGCGGCCGAGTACGTGGCGCTGTGGCCCCCCTGGCCGCTGACGGCCGCCGGCATGGCCTGGAGGTACGCCAGCGCGCGGCGCTCGACGGAATCGGCGTCCGCCACGTGGGTCGGGGTTGTCGGCGGCGCGGATGAGCATTTCTGGGGAATGTCGCCATACCGGCGGCGAACGACTGCTTCATAGATGCCCTGGACTGCCGCTGCCAGAACGTCCGCCGGCACGTGCGCGGGTTCGCCGTCAAGGCAGTCGTAGGGTTCGCCGGTCTCATCGTGGCGGCTGGGGCCTACAAGGGTCTGTCCGCCATTGCTGCGTAACTCGATGATCATCTCCCGGGTCCTGGGGTCCCGGAACTGCTTTATCGCCGGCACGTCCGAGACGTACCAGCGGTGCGACCGCGGCGCGCTCGGACGCCCGGTGACCGCAGGGGTGGCCGGGAGGTATTGGTCGGCCAGTTCCAGCGCCTCAGGGCAGTCCAGGTCCACGTCCACCAAGTTGTGGCTGGCATCCCCCAGGATGATCCCAATGTTGCCGGGACGGTTGAAGTGCCTGGGCAGCTCCGATTCGGTCAGGCGCAGCTTCTCCCAGCCATGCCGGCTGGGTCCCTTCACCCCGGGCGGCACGTAGACGGGCATCCAGCCCCGGCTCAGGTAGTATTGGGCGGCCTGGAGGAGTTCGTTCACCGCGCCTCCCGTGATTGGGCGGTTTCGAGGCGTTTGATTTCACGGTCGACGTACCAGCGGGCTTTCCTCAGGTCTTCCAGAGCGTCACCTTTGAGGCCAGCGCGCCATAAATATTTCACGGCGTTCCCGATGCAGAAGTTCATGCACTCGGTTACCTGAATGCACTCGATGCCGCTGGGATGGCTGGTGTAGTGGCTGGGGTGGTTGACGTTGTCTGTCAAAACGGAATCTCCTCGTCCGCCACGCCCAGGGAGTTGCCGGCAGGCTTCTGGATCGGCGCCTCGTCCCACCCCGCCATGCGCGGTTTCCCGCCCAGGACGTAACCGGCGACCTGATCATGTTTCTCGCCGGCAACGTGCCGGACGGTGATCGCCGTCGCGGGGGCCAATGCACCCTCCTGAGCCAGCGCCGCGGCCTCTTCAACTCTGACCGGCGGCGGCACGTCCGAACGCGCTCTCCACCACTTCTCGAACTTCCATCGCGCAAAGCCGGTATGCTCCGGGCAGACCCATTCCGAGATGAAGTCGTTCAGCCCCACCTGGTAGTCCACGCGCAACGTCCGGGGATGGTCCGCCGGCGCGCCACGCTTGGCATGGACGCCGTAGAGCACCGCCTCGACCGGGTACTCCGTCATCGTCACTTCACCCGACAGGACGCCTGCGGTGGTCGCCTCCGCCTCATGTTTCTTCTTCTCCGGCGGTGGAAATTCGTGCCCGCAATCCGGGCAGTTGGCATAGCCGGCGGCGATGACGGAATGGCACTCCGGGCATTCTTTCACCGGCGTCGGGCCGTTGCCGCCGCGCGAGGTTTTCGCCATGACCTGATCCACAGGCCCGTGGCGAAGGACGTTGCCCCCGAAGTCCAGGATGAGACAGTTCTCCTTGCCGGGGTGGAGGCGGAATCCCCTCCCGCAGCACTGACAGAAAAGCCCAGGCGACATGGTGGGCCGAAGCATGGCGACGCAGTCGATGTTGGGGGCGTCGAAGCCCGTGGTGAGCACGTTGACGTTGACGAGGTACTTCAGCTTCCCGCTGCGGAAATCGTCGAGCATCCGAGTACGCTCAAAGGCGAGCGTGTTTCCATACACCTCACCCACCTCGACGCCGGTCCTGCGGTGCAGGACGTCGGTTACGTGCTGGCCGTGTTTCACGCCGCTGACGAATACAAGGCATGAGTTGCGGTCCCTGGTGTATTCGGCGATCTCCGCGCAAGCGGACTCCACCAAGGCGTCCTGGTCCATCAACGCTTCCGTCTCGCTGGCGACGAACTCTCCGGCCCGCAGGCGCAATTCCGACGTATCGGGCTTCTGGCAGCCGGATTTCGTGATCAGCCTGCAGAGGTAGCCGTCGCGGATGAGCTCCCGGACACCGACCTCATAGCAGATGGAGTTGAGGAAGTTCTCCGGCGCGCAGATCATCCCCGACTTCATCCGGAACGGCGTGGCCGTCAGCCCGATGACACGCATGCGGGGGTTGATCACTTTCATGTCCGCCAGGAACTGCCGGTACATCCCGTCACCCTCCGGCGCAATCATGTGAGCTTCATCCACCAGCACGAGATCGAACGGCCCCAGGTCGCAGGCCCGTCTGTAGACGCTCTGGATTCCGGCGATGATGACGGGGTGCTCCGTATCGCGCCGGCGCAGTCCGGCGGAATGGATGCCGACGCGCAGATCAGGCGCGATGCGGTCGAGCTTCTCTGCGGCCTGCTCCAGAAGCTCTTTGACGTGCGCCAGGATCAGGACGCGCCCCTTCCACGCACCGACCGCGTCCTTGCAGATCGTCGCTGCTATGGGAGTTTTTCCCCCAGCTGTCGGGATCACGATGCAGGGGTTGTCGTCCCGTTCCCTCAGGTGCCGATAGACGGCGTCGACGGCTTCCTGCTGATAGGGACGAAGGACGAGCGCTGGAGCCTTGGGAGGTGAGAAGATCGGCTGCGTCAATCCGGGGTCTCCTCCCGGCGCAGCGCCTTCACGATGCGTCGTCCGGCGTCCTCGAAGCCCCGGTCGAATCCGCCGATGCCGCGGAACAGGCTGCCAAGCGTCAGGCGTCTTTCCATCCCACGATTCCCCGAATGTCTCTTAAGTAAGGCTGTGGCCGCACAGTGGGCAGCAGTGCAGCGGCAGCGCCTCGATTCGGACCACGACCGCACCGCCCTGGACCGGCGCATGCCGGCGTGTGAGGTGCAGGTCAATCTGGCCGTCATCCCCATACGCTCCGGCATGCTGCAGCGAATCCCACAGGCTCTTTTGCAGGTTGTCCAGGTCCCGACGCCGCTTGTCCGGGGGATAGGCTTCGACGGCCATGGCCAGCGGACCGAGCATGGGCCGCACGCCGCGCCGGGCCAAGAGCGCGCAAACCGCCTCGCGGTAGGCGCGCCCCTCACGGCTGATCAGCGTGCGGCCCCTCCAGATGCGGTAATAGTGATTCAGGCTCGGCGGGTACGGCAGTGCCAGTTCGATCACGGCGCTCGCGTCGCTCACCGTCTCGCCCAGGGCGGGGTTGAGGCGGCTGCTGGACGAGCCGGAGCGGTCGGCGATTCCTTCTTTGAGAATCCCTTGATCTCGTTCGTGATTTCGTCGTTGTCCGTCCTCTTCTTGCACTTCACGTCGATCACGAGCGGGAGGTTGTGCAGCTCACAGGAGTCCTTCGGCGTCATGACCCCCACAGCGCGGCAGAGCGCCGAGAGCTGGCCACGCGCGATCTGGACCGCGGTGGGGTTGGGGTTGTCCAGGTTCAGGCGCGCCCAGATGCAGCGGTTGGCGCATGGGCCCTCGATGATCTGGAACTGAAGCTCGAGGAAACTCCCCTTGCCGGTCTTCGTCGGCTTCATTTCGCTTCCGGTGATGACGGCCAGGTACTTCGCCGCGGGGATGGGATCGAATTCGGTCGTCGGTTCGACGGTGTTCGCGTCAAAGCCGTTAAGGTTCGTCACGATATTCTCCTAGTGAATGGAATTGAAATGGGGACTAATTCGACGGCGTTGCGCTCCCATCGCCCAGGAACTGCGCATAGGCGTTCCAGTCCAGGGGGAGATCCTCGGGGAGGTTCAGCCGGTTCTTCGCCACGTGCGCCGGCCGTTCGGCGGTGTGAATGATGCGCTCGCCCGTGCCGACGCCCTTGTTGGACTTCTTGTCGAAGCCCTCCTTGGTCTGTTTGACGTGGACGCGGTAGGTCGCAAAGAGCACCTCGTCGCACCACTCCTGGACGATGTGGCTGGCCAGTTTGTGGATGCCCGGAACGTAGCGGTCGTAATTCTCTGTCTCGGGGTTCTCGAACTTCTCGATCTTGGCGTGGGCGATGAGGATGATAGTCATCCCCCGGTCCGAGCGCAGCGCCTCCAGGCCGGTCAGAAACTCCCGCCATTGCGTGATGGCGAAGGCGTATCCCTTGGCATAGCCGATGTCCTCGATGCTCTCGACGGTCTTCTGGCGGCAGACCTCTTCCCAGATGAGCCGTTCGAGCCAGTCGAGCGAGTCAACAACGATTGTGCGGTACGGGTGTTCCTCGGTGTACAGGTCCGATAGTCCCTGCATGGCCTGGCTGAAGGATTTCGCCAGGGGGAATTTGTCGCAGGCGATCTCGCCCAGGCCATCCTCGGTCTGGACAAAGATGGATTTCGGCGCCATCGAGCCCCAGGTGGATTTGCCGATGCCGTGCGTGCCGTACAGCATGATGCGGCGCGGGGCGGGCTGCTTCCCGCTGTGAATCTGTCCGATAAGTTTCAAGCCGTGTTCTCCTTTCTGAACCGATGACCGAAAACGTCCGGGCGGGCGCGGGGAGTCTGAGCGCCGTGGCCGGCAGCGCTACGCCATCCCACCCGGACGAAGGACATGAAGTGTCCCTATTACTTACTTACGTATCGGAAGCCCGGTGTGTATCACCCCTTTTTCAAGTAATCTCCGAGGGATGCCCTCCTGAACAGTTTGCGTATCCTCCAGACGCGTTGGTAAACCGTGAGCCGCTGGACTTTCCGCTCTGCGGCGATCTGTGTGACCGTCCTGGTCTTGAGTTCTTCGCAAAGCTGCCGCAATTCCCCGGCAAGGGTGTCCAGGACTCGCGACAGGTCAACCAGGAGGCAGGCGCGTTCCTCGTCCGAAAGGGGAGATTGGCCGAATCGTCGGGTTCGGTCCGCGTCGGTCAACATATTTCCGAAGGGCTCGGCGCCATCATTCGTCTCGACCGCATCGCCCAGCGAGCGTCCCTCCCGGCTGACCGCCCGCATTTCCGCCTGCCGGTGTCGCAGCAGGTCTTTGACCCTGTTTTCGACAACCCGCGCGACGAAGGTCGTCAGCTTGGCCTTGCCGGGATCGAACTGCGGCAGGCGCGTGAGGATGGCGAGCCGGAGCTCCTGCTCAAGGTCTTCGCGATCCGACTCGGGGAATGTCCCCCAATTGATCAGTTGCCGCACGGTGCAACAGACGAGTTTCTCGGCATAGGCGTCCAGCGTCTGCGGTGTGCGATGGGTGTCCATGAGAACCTCCTTGTTGGGGAGGCGTGTGGACGCCGGCCGATGGCGGGAAAACAAATGGAGGCAGTGCGAGCTCGCCTTTCGGCGGCGCTCACAACTGCCTCCACTGTGTGGCCAGTCAGTTATCTAGCGTCGGTGAAACGTCTTTGCGAAGCGTCAGTTGTAATTCAGTTGGGGCATCCCGCACTCCTCATAAACCATCTTCACGGGCAGTCCGTATCGCACCTCGATGAGCAGGATGACCCCCTCGCCCATCTGCGTCAGGACTCCCAGGAGTTCTCGGACTTCGGCCCTGACGAGGAACTCTCCCAACGCTCCTTTGGCGTGGGGCCCGTTCTCCCCGCCGAGCTTGATCTCCCTGAACAGCCGCGGCACGGGATTGAGTACGGGCAGTCCTTTCAAGACCTTCAGTTCTTCGATCCGACCAAAGTTCATGTACTGCATGAGTGCGACCAGCCCGCGCCCTTCCGGCGGAAGAGACGACAGCGTAACGTTGTTGCGGTTCGGCATGACTGCCCTTCGCGGCAAGAATTTACGATGCACCCAACGTCCGGTCCAACAGAGCCATCTGCGGCGGCGATTCGGCGGCATCGTCATACGCCATCACCGTGTAGCGTGCGACCACCCACGCTGCAAAGGCTCACCTTCGCTGCTGAAGGCGGTGCAACCCGCTACTCTTGAGGCGCGTCTTCTCACGCGCTGCGCTACTTCCTCCGAACCAACAGTTCGAAAACGCCGCCATCGGGCATCAACGAAGACGAGTTGTATGGGTCGCGTCGGAATAAACATCGGCGCTGAATTATTCCGACGATTTATTCCGGCGGTAGGGTTTCATAGTGGAAGGTGCTGAAAGGAGTTACGTCATAAGGAAATGTGCGTCGGAATAAATAGCTGTCCTTGACAGCCCTTTTCGGGCGATTTATTCCGGCATGGCTTTTTCACGCTTTCTCGCCCGGTCCAAAGCACGCGCGACTGCCTCGCGAGAGAGTTGCATGGCTCGACCGCACTCGGAATAGGTCTGGTAACTCTTCGTCCTCCACGCAGCCAGCACTTTCGCGTCATGAGCTGGGTCGGTGTGAGCGGGACGGCCACGGCGGGGGATTCTGGGGGCCTTCGTCGACGTGGGCGCGGGAGGGTCTTCGGACATAGTGGATGTTACCTCCAGCGCATGGGCCTTCGACGAAGAACCCTGTTTGAAAAGCCGACGGTTGACCACGGTCAAAGCGCCATCGAGGTCCGACATGCTATCGCTCAAGCCGCTGACGAATCTTTGCAAGTACGCGAGCTTCCTTCCCACCTTGGCCAGTTGCGCCCCCAGGAGCTGACGCCCGTGAGGCTCTTTCCCTGCATGCAGAAGAGCCCCGGCGATCCCCTTTTCCAGCGGGCTCAGGATGTGCCGCACGTCACGCACGACGGCACCCATCCATACGTCGAGTTGGCTGTCGGCGGGCACCACGATCTGTATCGGGTCTGGGCCCTGCGGCACGTTGGGCCTTCCCATGCCATTGTGGTCGCGCGCGTCCTGACGTCCAAGCGACTGACAGAGCCTCTGGCACTGTCGGTCAACGAGACGCTGGACGGCCCCACGCACCCGCGGACTCTCATCGCCCAGGAGTTGGAGAGCGAGTTGGTGGAATTCCTGTTGAGGCAGCAAGGGTAGGAGGTTGACTACCGCGCGGCGCACGGTGGGGGACGGATCGCGTGTCAGAATTTGGACCAGCGCCCCGGCCACGGGGGGATGACAATCCTCAGCCAGCAGGTGAACCAACTCCAGCGCCAACGCGCGGCGTTCGCCACAAGGTATCGCCTCGTGGTCGCGCTGCAACAGGATCAGTCTGTCACGAAGACGCCTAGGGCTCACTCGTCGAGTCATTACCACCAATTCCGCACACGTTGAGAAGAAGTCCCGATGTTGGACAGCGTTCAACGCATCCGTCGTCGTTGATGCGACGCGGACCACACCGGATCGTCCGCCCTGATATCCGCATAGACCCAGGCCACCTGGTGGCAGGGCGCGCTTGACGCACGCAATGAACGCCACGCAGGCCAGACTGTTGCGCCGCAAGATGTCGGCAATGCGGCCCTTGAAGAGTTTGATGTCAAGCTTCAAGCGCTGCCAAGCCAGAATCGTTTCCGGCCTGACGATGCTCGCCACTTGCGGCGTCAGCTTCCGACCCTATGGCAGACGCGGCAGCCACCAAAGATCGGCGTTCGTCACCCGTGAACCAGACACGGCCTTTGATCTTCGACTTGAGCGTCTTGTTCTCGGCCCGCAGGTATTCGCTCTGGAGCGCGAGTTAATTGCAGAGCAGCCGTACCACTGTTGCGATCACCGACAAACCAGTCCAGTTGACACCCGTATTCGTATCCTTGTCCACGTCGTTGCCTCCTCAATGTGCAATGTCCCGAAGGAGTGCAAGGATACCACGTAGTCATCAGCTTCGCATCAGTGCAGAAAACATGCGCAGATGATTATTCGGACGGCACGCCCGCCGCAATGCCAGGAAGAGTAATTCGCTATCGCCGCGCAATACTCACTGCGCCTTGACCCCCAGCGCGCCAATCGTCGCGCCATTCTCCCCCGCGCCGATGTTCGGGCTGCCGGGCTTGAGGCGGAAGTCGAAATGCTCGGCATCCGCGTACATCGGGTCGGCAAAGATCGTGTGCTTGTCCTGGCCGGTCGCCGCCTGCCAGACCTTCAGACTCTGGTAACGCTTGCCGTTCTCCGCAACGAGAGCCGCGGAGTTGTGGTGCGCGTTGATGAAGGCGTCCTTGACGACGAATTCCTCGGGCGCGCCCACGGCCCCCTGGCCATACGCGGCTCCCAGACGAAAACTCTCCTCAATGTTAGTGCCGATGTTGTTGTAGTCGCTGTCAAACGTCGCCATCTCTTTTCGGTCGGCATATTGGACGATGTACTGGTCGTTGCCGCTGTACGCAAAGGAGTTGTTCCGGGAGACGGTGCCCTCGGCGGAGTAGGCGTAGCCGGCCGCGCTGTACAGGTTGTAAAGGACGGTGTTGAAAGTGACCCGCGACTGCGCGCTCTGCACAAGGAATATCCCGTACTCGAACCCGTAGATGACGTTATGGTCCACGGTCATGCCGGGGGAACGATGCGCGAAGATGCCGTAACCTTCCAGCCAGACCGCGCCCCAGAAGTCATTCCAGATCCGGCAGTTCAGCACCGACACATTCGGGGAATCGACCACGTACACGCCCGAGTGCTCGAACCAGCGGATCTCCAATCCTTTGATCGCCACCTCGGGCGCCCTCTCCAACTGCAGGCAAGACTGGACCTCACGCCGCCCGTCGAGGATCGCTGTGCCCGCCCGATCGGCCTCGATGCTAATCGGCGTGCCCTTCACCCCGCCGTGGGTCAACTTCGTCTCGCCCGCATAGACCCCCGGCAGCAGGACGACCCGGTCTCCCGGCAGAGCGCGGTCCACGGCGAACTGGATCGTCCGCCAGGGCTTCTCCCGCGTCGACGGCGTATCCGTGTCTTCGCCCTGGGGGGAAACGAAATAAGACTTGCCCTCGCCGCCGACGGTGAAGGTGGCATCGGCAGTGGCGCTCTTGTTACCGAGCTCGTCTTCCAGCGCCAGCCGATAGTGATAAGTCTTGCCCGCAACGACGGCGGGCGTCAGCAGCACCAGATGGTGCGTGACACGGGGGTTCGAACGTATCGCTACGTAATCCCCGCCATCGCTGGAGGTCCAGGAGTGATGCACGTCTTTGGGCTGTTCCAGCACGGGCCCGTATTTCTTGTCCGGGCCGTATTCGATCCTGGCCAGACAGGGAGTGTCCGTCTCAAAGGCGACCACCACGCCGGAGTTGTTGGCATAGCTGACCGGCTTCCCCTTGAGCGCGGGGCCTTTATTGAGGAGCCTTGCCATGACCGTCCTGGGCGCGCTCCAGTTGCCTGCGGCGTCGGAGACCGTCAGGCTGACCGAGGCCGTGGCCGCGCCGGCGGGGAAGGCGATTTCCTTCCGAACGGCATAGGGTTCCGGCTTGCTCCATTCGCCGTTGCCGATGCGCAGCTTCATCTCAACGGGCTTGCTGACGGCGTCTTCAACACCGATCATCAATCCGAGAAACGGTTCACTCGTGAGCCACTCCTCGGCGTGTTCGTCGCCGGAGAGTTCCCGCACCAGATTGCGTCCCCCACCGATCCACGGGTCGCGCTCGAAGTAGAGTTCGCCCGCGCCCCCCGCGCGTTTTGCAGGCGGCGCCAAGGTAACAGCCACGACCGGCGGCTCGACATCCTTGAAGTCCGGCCCCACCGCGCCGAACGCGCCACAGTTCTCGCCACCAGGCCCTATCTTCAGGCAGGGACTCTCTGGAAGCAGCCGGTAGTCCCCCGTCGCCGGCCCGGCAAAGCGCGGGTCCGCCACAAGATTGTGTTCCCCCGTGGCGGCTTTGCGCATGCCGGCGACGCAGGCAGCAAACGACGCTTTCTCGCGGTTGCGCCAATAGCAGTTGTAGTCCATCACGGTCCCCGCGGTGAGATTCTCGGGCGACGGAACCGGCCAGGTGGAGCCGGCGACGATGTTAAGCCGCCAGACGCTTTGCGGAATATAGCCGTTGCCGCCGATGCCGCAGGCGGCGCAATCGATGCAGCTGTTGTTCTCACAGGTGAACGCGCTGGCCTTGCGCATGACGAAGATGCCGTTGGCGAAGCCGGCGCAGAGATTGCGCCGCGCCGCCCCATCGAGGCCGGGGTGGCAGAACTTGATGCCGCAGTCCTCCTGCGGATACCGCCGGATCATGAAGCGGTCGCGGACCTTGATGAAGCGGCAATCTTCCACCATGCCGCTGCCGCTCAGATACGCGCCGACGAAGCAGTCGTCGCTACGGCAGCGGATGATCCGCATACCGGCCACCCCCTCGTCCAGCGCCTCGAACCCCTTATCGCAATTCCAGGCCTGACAATCCTCGACAGCGGAGTTCGCCGCGCGCAATATGACGCCGCCGGACCACCACCAAGCCAGGAAGTTGCGGAAGCGCAGGCCGCGCACCGTCGTATTTTGCCGCCAGACCATGATCCCCTCGCAAGGAATGCCGGTGATGCCGATCTCGTGCGCGGCGGGGGCGCGCCCGTCGGAGGTATGAACGAACAGCGAACCCCCGTCGCACCAGAAGCTGGCCGGGAACTGCTCGACCGCCGCGCGGTCGGCCGCCAGCGTGTACCGGATGCGCGCGTCCGCTTCCCACATATTCAGCTTCGTGACGCTCAGGTCATACGCGCCAGGCGCCTTGAAGACCCCCGGCTTGCCCGCCACCGGCTCGGATTCGGAGATCGTCCGCCCACCGTCAAATACCACCTCCTCGAAGCTTCCGTCGGCATTCTCCGCGGCAGTAATCAGCAACGCCGGCAACGGCCCTTTGTTCCGCTCAAGCTGCCGGCCCACCGTGACCCCGCCGGGATAGACACCCTTGTGAAGGATGATCTCGCACGGCTCTTCCTTCCCCGCCACAAGGCCCAGCGCCTTGGAAACCGTCCCCACCGGCTGCTCCGGCGTCCCGGGGTTCGCGTCATCTCCCGAGGGGGAAACATGCACCGTGGCCGCAAGAAGCGAGTGCGTGCTAATCCCGATGCCTCCGAGCACCAGGGCCAGAACAAATACGCAACTCAGCGATTTCTTCCACACGATTGTCAGCGGCGCCTCCATGTGCGTGGAAATCCAACGGGGTCCGGTCACCCGTCTTACCGGACGCCGAGAGGGACATTCAGAAGGTCCCTTCCGCCGGGACCTACGGCTTCTTCTGCACCTCCGTCACGCGCAGGCCGATGGGGGTTCCATCCGGCATCTCGCGGAACGCAATGTCCGAGAAGCACGCGACGGCGGTGCCGTAGATCGCCCCCACTTCCAACCGCACCTGCGCCGTGCCCGGTAGGGTCTTCTGCTCGGGAGTTGGGCCATTGTCCTTGCTCTTGGGATCATAGAAGTTGATCGCCGTGAAGGCCTTGTAGGTCCAGGGGGTCTCGGCGTTGGGGGTGATCGTCAGCGCTCCCTGCATCTTATAGTTGCCGTAGTTGCCATCGGGGCTGGCGACCGGCTGCCCCTCCGAACCGCTGAACCAGTTCGTCAGGATCACAAAGCCGTTCGTGGTCTCCTTCCCCGCCTTCACCCAGCAGCTTGCGGCATAGCGCTTGAGCGGCTCGACCGCAACGCCGGGCTGGATGGCGCACGCCATGGAGCCTTCTGCGACCGTATCGGTCAGCTTGAAGTAGGGGTCGGCGGTGCCTTCTTTGACCCACTCCCCCCGGGTCTTGTCGGCATCGGATAGGAAGTAGGTCCATCCCGCCGGTTTGGCCGGATCGGCCTTGTCGGCAAGAATCAGCGCGCCGTTGACCGCCAGGTTCTTCGCCAGGGCCGGCTTGGCGCGGGCCAGCTCCGGATAAGCTTTCGCCGCTTTCGCGGCGCCCGCGTCAAAATAGACGCTATAGCTTTCCAGGGCATTGGCCGGCATGGTCCCCATGCGCAGCCAGCAGAGCGTTCCCTTGGCCGGGCTGTCCTTCTCGGCAAAGAAGCGGCAGGGCACCTCTTTTTCCTGCCCGTCCTGAAGGAGCATCACCCGCGGGGAATTCGGGTCGAACGCTCCCTGCGCCCCGGCGCGATTCAACAGGTCGGCGAAATCCACGTCCCATTCCACCATCGCGTTCTCACGCTGCTCCAGGGAACAAGCCGACACTTGAGCCCGGTACGCCCAGTCGGCATTGCTCCAGTTCGCCGGAGCCGCCATCGTCGTAACAGCCGTCATCATCAACATCGCGACCCATATGCGCACCATTGCCGTCCTCCTTTGTGTCGGATGCCGCAGGGCCCCAGCCTGCGCGATCCCTGTTGCCAAACATGACATACTCGCCCTACTGCCGCGGATTGCCGCCATTATACAACGCACCGATCTCCGTTGCCGATAGAGCTCGGCTATAGATCCGGATTTCATCCAGCTTGCCGGGCCAGTAGTCCGAGCCGCTGGCCGTGCGGCCGGCATTGATCACCGTACGGCTGGTGCTGCCATCGGTGGCGGTCGTGGAGGTGATCGCCGCATTGTTGTCAATGTACAGGTAGTTCGTGCTGCCGTTCTTGACGTAGGCCACGAAATGCCACGTGTTATAGGCCGGCAGCGTGCTAGTGGAGACCAGTACCGTGTTGTTGTACTTCCACACGCCGAACTTCATCCCGCCGCTGCTGATAAAGCCAATCTTCGTGGCCACACTGGTCCCCGAAACGGCCAACGCGGTCTTCGTGACGGTCGGATTGCTCGTGGGGATATAGAACCAGAAGCACTCCGTTTGCGTGGCGTTGGCCGCCGGGAGGCCGCTGCCGCTGCTCTTCTGCACGTAGTTGCTGCTGCCGTTGAAGGAGAGGCAGTTGATCACTTTGGCATTGGCGCCGCTCTGCCAGGTCGCACCGGTGATTGTGCCGGCATTGCCTGCGCCAGAAGAATCGCCTGCGGTGCCTCCAGTGTTCTCGTCGAACTTCCAGTAGCACTTCAGGTATGTACTGTCGTTGACGGTGTACGCCACGGCGCTGGACGTGCCGGCGGCGTTGTAGCTGTCGGTGGCCTTGGCGGTCAGGCTCAGGCCGTTCGTGCCGCTGGCTTCGGCGTTCGCCCAACTGTACGTCCAGCCCCCGGCGCTGTTCGTGTCGGAGCCGATGAGCATGCCGTTGTTGTAGAAGTCCACCCGGCCGGGCCAGCCGATACTGTCGGTCACAGTGGCGGTCAGGTTGAGCGTGGCCGGGGCCGTAGCCGGAGAAGTGGGAGTAACGCCCAAGGTGACGGATGGCACGTCGTTGACAGTGAAGGTCACGCTGCTGGAAGTCCCCACCGCGCTATAGCTATCGGTCGCCTTGGCGACGATCGTATGACTGCCTGTCGCGGGATTGGCCCAGCTATACGTGTAGGGAGAAGCCGTCAGGTCCGGCCCGATCTGCGTGCCGCCCTCGAAGAACTGCACCTTGCTGATCGAACCGATGGTATTGCTCACCGTCTCGGTCAGCGTGACCGGCGCGTTGTACATCTGGCCCGCGGAGGGAGCGGTGATGGCCGGGACCGGCACGTCATTGAAATTGGCCGTGACCGTACAGTCCCCCGTCAAGGTCACGGTCGTGGATGCGGCATTGGCATTGCCGAAGCCGGCGTTGCAGGCGGGAGAAGCCGACCAATTGAGGAATTGATATCCGGCATTGGGTGCGGCGGAGATGGAGACCGGCGTGTTCGCAATCTGCGGCGTTGTCCCTGCGGGGTTCGTCGTCCCGCCGCCTCCCGGAGAAGCAGCCATCGTAAGACTGACCGTGGCGTCACTGACTGTCAGCCGCACATCATCGATCCAGCCGCCTCCGGTCTCGGCATATCCGGTGGGATAGACCTGGACGTACAGGGCGGCGTCCTCGCCGGTCACCACGAGGGGCGCTGTCGTGTACTGCGTCCAGGTCGTGGGATTCGTGGCGGGAAGCATGGCCCACGGTCCACCGCGGTCGCTGTAGACATGAACGGCCCCGTTGCTGTTAGTCGACCCGTCCCCCTTGATCCACGCGCTGAGCACAACCTGCTTGCCCCGGAATTCCGACAGGCGGGAGGTCAGGATTTGGGTGAGCTTCCCGGCAGCGGAGGTGTCGTTGTCCACAACCTTGCAGGAGTACTTCAGATGTTTGCTGTTGGTGTCTCTCGTGAGGGCCACGCTCCCGCCGGAACTAATCCATCCGTCGGGCGTGCCGCTTCCGTTGTTCTCCAGGCTGCCGTTGCACAAATAGTTTGACGCGAACTGGGCCGTCGCGGTGGCGTCTCCCGTTAGAGTCGCGGTGGTCGCCTCCACACACGCGTCAGCCAGGGTCACATTGCCCGTCGTCGTCCAGCCGTCGAACATGTGGCCGTCATCGGCAGGGGCGCACCAGAGGGAGAACGGCACGGCCTTATCAAGAGATACGGTCCCTTCGGGATCCGCTTCCCCTGCGCCTGCCGGAGCGGCGGACACTGCCAGAGAGCATATGGTGTCGGCGTCGACCAGGCGGACGTCATCAATCCAGCCCGTGCCGGTTTCAGGATATCCGACGGGGTAGATCTGAACGTACAGGGTCGAGTCGTTGGCGCCGATCGTGAGCGGCAACGTATGGAACTGTGTCCAGGTCGTGGGGGTCGGCGTGTCAAAGTCACTCCCTCGAGCCCCGAGATCGGTATAGACCTGCATGTACCCGCCGGTGGTGGTCACGCCATCCCCTTTGACCCACGCGCTGAGCACAACGCTCTTGCCCCGGAATTCATCCAGGCGGGTGGTCAGAGTCTCCGTGATCTTCCCGGCAGCGAGCGTGTCGTTGTCCACGACTTTGGAGGAGTACTTCAGATGCGCGCTATCGAGGTCCTGGGTGAAGAAGATGTTGCCGCCGCCGCACCACCCCTCGGGGAAGCCGGTCCCGGGATATTCCAGGCTGCCGTTGTACAAATAGTTCGGCGCGTACCGCGCCGTCACGGTGGCGCTTCCGGTCAGCGTGGCCGTGGTTGTCGGCAAACGCCAGTCGCCGAAGGTCACATTGCCCGCCGGGTGGGCCGTCCAGCCGTCGAACATGTGGTCGTCGGCGGCGGGGCCCGTCATGATCGTTATGGGCGTGCCGCTGACGACGTTGTACGTCCCGGCGGCGGGAACTTCTACGCCGCAGGAGGGGGGATTGGCCGCCGTGGTCAAGGAGACGATGCTTTCGCTGCCGTTAGCCATGAACTCGGCAGTGACCGTGCAGTGGCCTGTCAGGCTGACGGTAGTTGACGCCAGATTGATGTTGCCGAAGGTCGCGCACCGGGCCGGAACGGCGTGCCAGCGGACAAAGGTGTAACCGCTGTTGGCCGTGGCGCTGATATTCTGGGCCGTGTTGGGCAGCACGGACGTTGTGCCGTTCTTTGCGGGTGTAGTAGTTCCTCCCGCATCGGGGTCGGCGGCCATCGTCAAGTTGCAGCGGATCGTCACCGACGCAGTGGCGGTCACCGGCCCGTTGAGGCCCTGCGCGGTCAAGGTGTACGTCGTGTCGGTGGCGGGCCCCGGGAAGACGCCGCCGGCGGTGAGCTGGCCGGCAGACAGGCTGTTCGCGTCCACAGCGCCAATGCCGTGGTCTATGCCGGCGGAGGTGGCATTGCTCATCCGCCACGTCATCAGGCATGCATCCCCCGGGCCGATCGTGCTGGGGGTGACGCTGAATGAGTCGATGGACACGCTCCGCGGCGTGTCGTCCACCACCAACTTCACGCGGTCGAGGTAAACGCAGGCGCTCTGGCTCCCTATCCAGTCGTTGAAGGGATTGATGCTTATGGACACAAGGTCGGTCTGCGGGTTGATATTGCCCGGAATAACAATGGAGTTAACGGTGTACTTCTTCCAGTAGCCGGGGATGAAGTTCTGAGAGTAGTCGCAGTCCATGTGTACGGTGCAATTGGTCCATACGCCGTTGATCCGGTAGGAGTATATGGCCGAGTTCGTTGCGTGCCCGGGCAGACCGGGGGACTTCATCCAATACGTCAAAGTGAGTTGATGACCCGCCGCCAGGGCGGCGTTGGCGGGCGTCAAGGCCTGCGCCGTCTTGGCCATCAGGGGAACGGCCGGGTCGTTCCATACCTCCATCACACGGCTGAAGTCGGCGTGGTCCGCGGCGCTCTGAAGACAGGGACCGGAGATGAGACTCCAATTATCCGGACAGACGCCGAGGGTCCCTCTTTCCATGCCGCCGTTGACGATCAGCGAGTCGGTGTCGGTGCCTACCTCGACGGTGACCTGGGCGCTGACGGGCCCGCCCGTGCCTGTGGCTGTGAGAGTATAGGTGGTGGTTGCGGCGGGCGAAACGGTGCAAGTGCCGGTCGCGCTGACCGTCCCGATGCCCTGATCTATGCTGACGGCCGTGGCGTTGACCGTGGACCAGGAGAGCGTTGCGTTATTGCCCGAGAAGACCGCCACCGGGTTGCTCCGGAAGTAGGTGACTCCCACGGGGTTTTCCCCGTTGGCATTCTCCACGAAGGCCAGAAATGCGCCAATCGTGGCGTCCGGGTTGCCGTTGTCGGAATGGTACAGGATGCTCTTGCCGTCGGGGCTGAGAAACGGCCAGGAGTCGCCGCGGTCATGAGTTCGCTGATCGTTCGGGTCAAAGGGCATACTTAGCAGGAGGTTCAGCAATTGCACGTAGGTCCCGTCCGGCCACGCCTGGAAGATGCTATTGTCTATGTTACTGCCATAGATGGCGTAGTTGTTCTGGTAGAACCAGCTGACGTGGTCGGCGGCGGCCGGCGACACGCTGATGCCGGTCAGCGACCCGTCTTCGCGATTGAGGTATGTGGTCCACCCCATCCCGTACGGCAAGCCCGGGCATGAGGTCATCGACATCGTTCCATCCGGGCTGTTGCAGCCGTGGCCGTGCCCAATCGAGGGATAATCCTTCCACCGAGGAGACCAGTACGCCGGGTAGGAGGACTGCACAGTGTAGTACGGAGGAGCCGACTGTTTCGTAACATCCACCTCGCAGACGTGCTTGGCCGGGTCATCGGTGTATTCGCAGACGATGAGCCTCTTGCCGTCGGTAACGACGCCGTCCGAGAACCCGTACGAGAACTCCTGGTCGCCGACCTTGGTGAAATCATTCGGATCAAGGTGGATCCAATTCGTGCAGGTGCCCGCGTCGAGGTCAATCCTCACGATGTAGTTGGTGATTTCGTTGAGTCCGTACAGGATGGCGTTCTCGCCGGGGATTACGCTCCAGATGGGCAGGCGGACGGTGGACTGGTCAGGGGCCTTGGGCAAGTCATGCCGGACGCACAGGAATTCCGCTTTGGTTGCCCAGGCGGCCAGGTCGCTCAGGAATCCCCATTCCGTGACGCCCGTGGAGCCGTTGTACAACAGGATGCGCTTGCTATCCTGGCTGAACGGCTGAATGAGGCACAGGTGCGACGGGATATAAGTGAAATCCGGGTGCGTCAGGCGCACGGTGCGCGTCACGCGCAGTTCATCGGGCTTGGTCGTCTGCCCGCGCGCCTGCGCGTCACCTGAGATGAACAGCAACCCCGCGTACAGAACCAGCACGAGGCCCGCAGCCACTCGCGCCGCCCTGTCCATGCAGCAGCTTCCGCGCACGATCGTCATCGCCATGCCCAGCGCCGTCACCTGTCCTGTGGTCTTCATCCTGTCCTCCGAGTTAGTGGATAAGCCCTTTTCGACACCCACACCCGACGCGCTCACCTTGTCGCCTGCTCTCCGGCAACTCCTGCGGATACACATGACGCGCCAAACCAATCTTCGGATGACTGCCCGACGGCAAAGAACAGACAGACTCTCCCTGCATTCATTCTCCCCTGCTGGAGGTTCAGTTCTCCTTCACGCCCAGAGCGCCGATCGTCGCGCCGTTCTCCCCAGCCCCGATGTTCGGACTGCCCGGCTTGAGGCGGAAGTCGAAGTGCTCGGCGTCCGCATAGGTCGGGTCGGCAAAGATCGTGTGCTTGTCCTTGCCGGTCGCCTCCTGCCACGCCTTCAGGCTCTGGTAGCGTTTGCCGTTCTCCGCCAGGAGCGCCTTGGAGTTGTGGTGCGCGTTGATGAAGGCGTCCTTGGCGACGAATTCCTCGGGCGCGCCCACGGCCCCCTGGTCATACGTGGCCCCCGGACGATAACTCTCCCCGATGCGGGTGCCGATGTTGTTGTAGTCGCTGTCAAACGTCGCCATCTCCTTGCGATCGCCGTACTGCACGATGTACTGATCGTTGCCGCTGTACGCGAAGGAGTTGTTCCGCGCGACGGTGCCCTCGACAGAGTAGGCGTAGCCGACGGCACCGTACAAGTTCTGGAGGATGGTGTTGAAAGTGACCCGCGAGTGCGCGCTTTGCACAAGGAGTATCCCGAACTCGAACCCATAGATGACGTTATGGTCCACGGTCATGCCGGGGGAACGGTGCGCGAAGATGCCGTAGCCTTCCAGCCAGACCGAGCCCCAGAAGTCATTCCAAATCCGGCAGTTCAGCACCGATACGTTCGGGGAGTCCACCACATAGACCCCGGAGTGCGCGAACCAGCGAATCTCCAACCCTTTGATCACCATCTCGGGCGCCCTCTCCAATTGCAGGCAGGACTGGGACTCGTGCCGGGCGTCCAGTATCACCGTATCGGGCTGGTCGCTTTCGATGGTGATCGGCGCATCTTTCATGCCGCCGTGGGTCAACTTCGTCTCGCCCGCGTAGAACCCCGGCAGCAGGATGACCCGGTCCCCCGGCAGAGCGCGGTCCACCGCGAACTGGATCGTCCGCCAGGGCTTCTCACGCGTCGGCGGCGCGTCCGCGTCTTCGCCCTGGGGGGAAACGAAATAGGACTTGCCCTCGCCGCCGACGGTGAAGGTGGCATCCTCGGTGACGCTCTTGTTGCCGAGTTCATCTTCCAGCGCCAGCCGGTAGTGATAGGTCTTGCCCGTAACGACGGCCGGCGTCACCAGCACCAGATGGTTTGTGACGCGGGGGTTCGAGCGTGTTGCCACGTAATCCCCGCCATCGCTGGAGATCCAGGAATGCTGCACGTCTTTGGGCTGCTCCAGCACGGAGCCATATTTCCTGTCCGGGCCGTATTCGATCCTGGCCAGGCAGGCAGAGTCGGTCTCGAAGGCGATCACCACGCCAGAGTTGTTGGCGTAAATGGCCGGCTTCCCCTTGAGCGCCGGCCTTTTGTTGAGAAGCCTGGCCATGATCGTCTTGGGCGCGCTCCAGTTGCCTTCGGCATCCGAGACCGACAGGCTGACGGAGGCCAGAGCCGCCCCGGCGGGGAACGGAACTTCCTTCCACGTGGCATACGGCTCCGGCTTGCTCCACTCGCCATTGCCGACACGCAGCTTCATCTGCGCCGGTTTGCTGACGGCATCTTCAGCGCCGATCATCAATCCCAGGAATGGTTCACTCGTGAGCCACTCTTCGGCGTGTTCATCGCCGGAGAGTTCCCGCACCAAGTTGCGTCCCCCGCCGATCCACGGGTCGCGCTCGAAATAGAGTTCGCCCGCGCCCCCGGAGCGTTTCGCCGGCGGGGCCAGGGTGACGGCCACCACCGGCGGCTCCACGTCCTTGAAGTCCGGCCCCACCACGCCAAATGCCCCGCAATTCTCGCCGCCAGGCCCCATCTTCAGGCACGGGCTGCCCGGAAGCAGCCGGTAATCCCCCGTCGCCGGCCCGGCAAAACGCGGGTTCGCCACGAGATTGTGTTCCCCCGTTCCGGCTTTGCGCATGGCGGCGACGCAAGTCTCAAACGACGCTTTCTCGCTGTTGCGCCAATAGCAGTTGTAGTCCATCACGGTTCCCGCATTGAGATTCTCGGGGATCGGGAACACCCAGACGGAGCCGACAACGATGTTAAGCCGCCAGAGGCTTTGCGGAATATAGCCGCTGCCTCCGATGCCGTAGGTGGCGCAGTCGATGGAGGTGTTGTTCTCACAGGTGAACGTGCTGACCTTGCGCTTGACGAAGATGCCGTTGTCGAAGCCGACGCAGAGATTGCGCCGCGCCGTCCCCTCGGAGCCGGGGTAATAGAACTTGATGCCGCAGTCCTCCTGCGGATACCCCCGGATCATGAAGCGGTCGCGAATCTTGATGAAGCGGCAATCTTCCACCACGCCGCGGTGGCTGCCCAGGTACGCGCCGACGAAGCAGTCGTCGCTACGGCAGCGGATGATCCGCATATCAGCCACCCCCTCGTCCAGCGACTGGAACCCTTTCTCGCAATTCCAGGCCTGGCAGTCCTCCACGGCGGAATTCGCCGCGCGCAAGGTGACGCCGGCGGACCATCCCCACACCAGAAAACTGCGAAAGTGCAAGCCGCGGATGGTTGTGTTCTGCCTCCAGACCGTGATCCCATCGCGGTGGATACCGGTGATCCCAATCTCATGCGTCGCGGGGGCGCGTCCGTCGGAAGTATGAACGAACAGCGAACTCCCGTCGCACCAGAAGCTCGCGGGGAATTGTTGGACCGACGTGAGGTCGGCCACCAGCGTGTACCGGATGCGCGCGTCCGCTTCCCACATATTCACCTTCGTGACGTTCAGGTCGTACGCGCCGGGCGCCTTGAAGACTCCCGGCTTGCCCGCCACCGGCTCGGATTCGGAAATCTTCCGCCCGCCGTCGAAC
The DNA here is from genome assembly GCA_903901045.1 of uncultured Planctomycetota bacterium. Taxonomy (GTDB): domain Bacteria; phylum Planctomycetota; class Brocadiia; order CAIUPP01; family CAIUPP01; genus CAIUPP01. The sequence continues at coordinate 1,888 of CAIUPP010000009.1, read as the reverse complement.
AGCACATCCTCGAAACTCCCGTCCGCGTTCTTGGCGGCGGTAATCAGCAGCAATGGCAGCGGCCCTTTGTTTCGCTCAAGCTGCTGGCCCACCGTAACCCCGCCGGGGTAAACGCCCTTGTGAAGGATCACCTCGCATGGCTCCTCCTTCCCCAACACAAGGCCCAGCGCCTTGGAAACCGTAACCACCGGCTGCTCCAGCGTCCCGGGATTCGCGTCACTTCCCGAGGGGGAAACATGCACCGTGGCCGCCAGGAGGGATTGTCCGCAGACCATCGCCGTCCCTCCGGCCACCAGCGCCGCCGCAAGTGCGCAACGCAACGATTTCATGTACATTATTCCTGTCCTTTTCTAATCGGAGATGCCCACCACCTGGGTGCCCGGCATCATCTTGTAGCAGGTGGCGTGGGTCTGCCCCATAAAGCCCGCCCCCGCAATCCCAATCCGAATCGGCCCTGATCTCATCGCATTCCTCACTGGATGGTCATACTCTGCACAGTCGCGCACGCAGAGAACACCCGTTGGCATCCGTGGTCAAGAACAAGGGAGCATGACGAACCGTGCCATGCTCCCTTGTTTTGCATAGGCATGCGCATTCAAACGAATTACGGCGCGGTGACGTCCACGCCGGCGGAGATGTCGAAATCGTGCCAGATGGCAAGCTGCGTCCGGCTGAACCCGGCGTCATTCACGCTATTGCAATTGAACGCTGAGTACGGGTAGTAGTTGGCCGCCAGGATGCTGGCAACCCAGTTCCCCGCCACGGTTCCAAGTGCATTGCCCTGGGAGTGCCAGATGATCTTCTGCTGCGGGTCGCCAAACCACTTGGCGCTCCAGTCGCCATAAAGGACGTTGTACCCATCGCGGTGGTGCAGCAGGCCGAATCCTGCGACCAGTGTGCCATCGGTGCCGGCGACGTAGGCCTTGCCGGTGGCGTCATACTTGCCCCCTTTGCTGAAGGTGTCCGCAACAAGAGAGCGGCTGCCGAGTATCTTCTGCGTCGGGAAGAGCGGCTGGGCAAGGCGCGGGATGATGTACGGCACGGTTCCCGACAGCGCGTACGCGTTGCGAGCGCCGTCCTGGTAGCGATGCCACGGGTTCGTAATACCCAGAGGCGTGTTGCGATAGTGGTATGTGGACTGCACCATCGTCTCCACGCCGGCCCCTTCCGTCGATATTCCTTCGTAGCAGACGAAGTTGGTCTTGCCCGTATACGGCGTGCCCGGCCCATAGTACCCGTAGAGAAGGGCGTTCTTGTCGCGCCCACCCAGGGTCTGCCAGTCGCGCAGGCTGGCGGCGGGCCGGTAGCTGTCCTCGGAAGCGGTGCCGCCTCCACCGGTGCTGCCGCTCGCGCCGGAGGACGCGTCTCCTGGCATGCTCGATGCGCTGGGACAGTAGTACACACCCGCGTCCCCTATGTAACCTCCCGCAAGCAGGTAACCCAACTGGTCCGGCGCACAGTTGAAGGTTCCCTTGGGCGTCTTGGGCACCGACACGTGATGGCTGACGACGCCCCAGGCATCCGCCGCCACAACCGTGTCCTTGCACGGAAAGCCGTGCCCGATGGAGCGCGAGGAAAAGCCCTGATCGCCCCCGGCATATCCGCCCAGGCGAGCATCGATCCACCGAGTGGCCCCGCCGGTGGGACTTTCGCCGGCTGGCACACTGCTGTTGGCCGGCGAATAGACGTTAACCACTGCCAAATCGTTCTTGTTGGCGGTCATCGGAAGATCGGTATAGTCCGTGGCATTGTGCGCCACGCCGGAGCAATTGTTGCCATAGGTCCAGGCTCCCCCGCTGTTCTTGCACCAGGTGAAATTCGTGCCCGAACCGGCCCACGAGGGGAAGTAACCGGCATAGTCGCTGCAGTAGCTCTCCAGCGCCTTGGC
>CAIUPP010000008.1 GCA_903901045.1 uncultured Planctomycetota bacterium | reverse complement strand
TGCGAACCCCCGCAGGGGGTGACGGATTGTAGCCCACGGCGAGCGAAGCGAGTCGTGGGGGGCCAACCTGCTTTTCGGGCGTTAAGAGCCCCCGTAGGGGGCGACGGAACCTTGGCGGGAGGCTCCGTCGCCCCCTTCGGGGGCTCGGGGGTTGAGTGTGACTTGCCCCCACGACTCGCATCGCTCGCCGTGGGCTAAAGTCCGACGGCCGCTTCGCGGCCTAACGAACGGAACAGGATGGTTTCAACAAAGCAAAACAGCTTCTATTATATGTCTATGCCGATGTCCGTCTGGCCCGGACCGGCGCTCAGCTTGGCCCACACCTTCCATTCCGTGCACTTCGTGTTGCCGTACTTGCGGCTGCCCTTCCAGAATCCGCCGCACTGGCCGACTGCGGAGCTATCCACCTGAACGCTGTCAGGCGTATGGAGCTTGCGCACGCCGTTCCAGAAGTCGCACGTGCTGCAATTGTGCCAGACCTTCGAATAGACATTCGCGCCCATCTTAGTCTCCTCGCGATGCCCTCTACACTCCATACTACGCTTCCGCCGCCAATTCGGCAAATAGCCCATAGGGCCTTGCGAGGGCCTGTCTGGCGACTCGAAAGGTTCGCGCTGCCTATGGCCGCCGCCTTAACCACCGGACCTTGCGAAGGTTATACAAACCTCCGCTAGGTCCCGGTTGGCTTGGCAACCCGCCGCCCCTTGGGCTATACTGCGGGAAGGAGTGAATGATATGCTCAAATGCGTCATCTTCGACCTGGACAACACGTTGGTGGATTCGGACCTGGATTTCGCCGCGATCAAAGCGGAGATCGGGTCCGACGAGCCGATACTCGAGTATCGCGCCACGCGGAACGAGAAGGAGCAGCGCCGGATTGACGAGATTCTTTCCCGCCACGAGGAACGCGCAGCGGAAAGCTGCTCGCTCTGCGCCGGGGCGGAGGAGTTGCTCGCGCTCCTGTCGAAGAAGGGTGTGCGCACGGCGCTGGTCACGCGCAACTCCCGCATCTCCGCGGAGACCGTCATGCGCCGGCACTCGATGCAATTCGACTGCGTCCTCACCCGCGAGGATTCCGCCCCCAAGCCGTCGCCCGAGCCGATCCTTCTGATCTGCCGGAAGCTGGGCATCGCGCCGGAAGAGGCGCTCATGGTGGGGGATTTTCTCTATGACATCCAGTGCGGGCAGGCCGCCGGCGCGCGCACGATGCTGGTGAATGGCCCGCACCGCGCAAAGTTCACCGCCGAGCCGGATTATGAAGTAGGAGATTTGCGCGAGGCCCGCGAGATCATTGCGAAAATTCTGAGAACGGAGGGTAGTTGATGAAGCTGCACCCGCTCACTGTGATACCGACTCTGCTCTGCATTCTGGCGCTCGGCTGCGCCGCCTTCGCCCAGCCGGCCGCTCCGGTCGAACCCTCCGCCGGAACGCTTACCGTGGCGGCCCTGCTCGATCACATGGAGGCGACCCGGAAGGAGCTCAAGACGTTCAAGGCGGATGTCACGAAGACCCGTTTCGTCGCCGCGCTGGATGAGACACAGGAAGATGCGGGCCGTATCGAGTTCAAGACGCCGCGCCTGTTGCGCCTGGACCTCACAAACGCAAGGACAAAGAAGGAAACGATCATCTTCGTCGGCAAGGAGTATGCATGGCTCTACCGCGTGACGGACAAGCAGGCCGAGCGCAGCAGGCTTGTCGACCTGGGCGAGGCGGATAAGAAGAAAAGCGGCAATCCGCTGGAGTATGGTCTGGCGCGCGACATCCACGGCCTCCTCGACGCCTACAACATCCGCCTCCTGCCGGACGAGAAGATCGGCGGCGTGGAGACGACCCCCATGGAACTGACCCCCAAGCAGGGGACCTATGCCGAGGGGAAGGTCATCTTCTGGGTCAGCGCCGTGAACTGGCTGCCCGTTCAGTTGCGCGAGTATAAGAGCGACGATGAGATTGTGGAGACCCACACCTTCACGAACATCCAGACGAACGTCTTGCTCTCCGACAAACTTTTCGAGTTCACGCCGGACAAGACCGTGGATGTCATCCTCCACGACGCGGTGCAGGGGAATTGACCATGCGTCAAGCATCATGCGCCAGTTGTGTGGGGAACTTGCCATTGCGAGGGCAACGCGTGCGGCGTCATTGCGAGGACTCTTCCCGCCTTGAGCGAAGTCGAAGGGACGGGAAGAGGACGAAGCAATCTTTCGGAGCCACGCGTGCCAATGCGGCGCGTGTCTTCGTTGGCAACATACTCTCCGAAAGATTGCTTCGTCGCAATGCTCCTCGCAATGACGGCGTCGCCTTCGGCGCATCAGTGCGCTGCTTGTTCAGTGCCGTGGTGATTGCCTGCCTGTTCGCCTCCGGCTGCGCGCGCTCCGGGGAGCAGCCGCAGCGCCTCCCGAAAGCGCCGATCAGCATCGGGGGGCGTTCGCTGGAGGTGGAGATCGCCTCGGCCAACGCGCAGAGGCAGTTCGGCATGATGTACCGGCGGCATCTCGCGCCGGATGAGGGGATGCTCTTCGTTTTCCCGGATGCGCAGGAGAGGTACTTCTACATGAAGAACACCTACTCGGCGCTGAGCATCGCGTTCATCGCGCCGGGGGGACGCATCGTGAAGATCACCCACATGGAGCCGCTGACGCTCACAACGCATTCCTCGCGCCTCCCGGCCATGTACGCGCTGGAAATGCCGCTGGGATGGTTCGACAAGAACAAGGTGAACGAGGGGGACACTATAGGAATTCCGGAATCGGTGAAAGCGCTCGACTAGGATCGCCCCTTGCTCAGTCCATCACCGCTCCGCCCGTGAGATTGATCGCCTGCCCCGTGACGTACGCCGCGCCGTCTCCCGCCAGGAACACCGCCATGCGCGCCACCTCGCGCGGCTCGCAGACTCGCCCCAGAGGAATCTTGCTCAAGAGGTACGGGCGCACCTCCTCGGGCTTCATGCCGCGTTTGCGCGCGTAATCCACGGTCTGCTGCTCCCACATCGGCGTGGGGACGATTCCCGGGCAGATGGCATTGACGCGGATCCCCTGCGCGGCGAATTCCTGAGCGAGGGACTGCGTCAGGCCGATCACCCCGAATTTGCTGGCACAGTACGCGGCATAGGCTGACGCGCCCACTTTTCCCGACTGGCTTGAGAGGTTGATGATCGCTCCGCGCTTGCGCGGCAGCATCCGCCGCACGGCCGCCTGACAGCAGAAGAACGCCCCCTTCAGGTTGACGTCCAGCATCAGGTCCCACGTCGCTTCGGTGCATTCCAGGAAGGGGAGGATGCGGGAGACTCCGGCGCAGTTGACCCAGATGGAGAGGGGCCCCATGGCGGCTTCGGCGGCGGTCGCCGCGGCTTCCACCTCCGCCTGCCGGGTGACGTTCATCGCCCAGCACTGCGCCCGGCCGCCCGCCTTTGTGATCTCCGCCACGACGCCCTGCGCTGCGTCCAGTTTGGCGTCCAGGAGCACCACCGCCGCCCCCTCCAGCGCGAACTCCCGCGCGATGGCCGCGCCGATGCCGCTCCCTGCGCCGGTGACCGCCGCCACTTCCCCTTTGAGTTTCACTGGAGCCTCCCCGGCCAGAGCAGCACCTTCAAGGACTGCTTGAGCTTCATCAACTCGATCCCATCGTGGAATCGCGACAACGGCAGGCTGTGCGTGATGATCCCCCGCACGTCGATCTTCTCCTGCGCCAGGAGATCCACCGCCTTCTGCACATGCTCCGGGCGCGAGTCGGACGCGCCCACGATGCGCAATTCGCTGTAGTGAATCAGGCGGCTGTCCAGCAGGATCTCCGACGCGCCGCTGGGGAGGCTGGCGAACAGGCTGACGCCCGCTCCCTTGCGCGCGTAGTTCAGCGACTGCTCCTGCGCGATGCGCTCCGGCGCGCAGACGATCACCGCGTCCGCCCCGAGGCCGTCCGTCTCCGCCAGGACGCGCGCTTTGACGTCTTCCTTCGCCCCGTCGATCACGATCAACCCGGCCAGCCTCTTCAAGAGAGAAAGGCGCGGCTCCGAGCGCTGGACAATCATCACCTTGCTTGCGCCGAGCGCCTTGGCGATTTCGGCGTGAATCGCCCCCAGCGGGCCGCCTCCGACGATCAGCACGCGGTCGCCCAACTTCACCCCGGCCAGTTCCTGCGCATTGATGGCGCAGCTCATCGGCTCGGCCAGCGCCGCCGCTTCGTCGCTGACCGACGCGGGCACCTTGATGACGTTCCCGCCGGCGAGCGCCAGCGGGGGGATTGCGAGCAGGGGGGCGAAGGCGCCGTCAAACTGCTGGCTGATCGGGCGGCTGTTGGGACAGAGGTTCTGGAGGCCGCGGGAACAGATAGGGCAGGCATTACAGGCCAGCGTGGTCGCCAGGGTCACGCGGTCGCCGGCCTTGAACCCTTCAACGCGGGCTCCGACGTGGCGGACGCGGCCGCTCATTTCGTGGCCGATGATGACGGGGGGCTTCCAGCGGGGATGGCCGATGGTCGCCAGCTTCAAATCCGAGCCGCAGATGGCGCAACACGCCACCTCGACCACCAGGTTATCCGCTTCGGCCTTCGGTTCCGGCCGTTCCTTGATCTCAATCTTGCCCGGACCGAGATAAACTACCGCCTGCAAGGTCAAGCCTCCTTGTGGGAGCGCCAGCCGGGCGCGGCTGGCGCCAGGTAAACCGGTTGTGCGTCCAGCGCGCGGGAGGAAGAATCTTTCGGAGGGTTGGTCGCTCCGTCAGTTGAGCATATTAGTCACATCCTCGACCTTCACGGCCACCTTCTTCGAGACGCCCTTCTCCTGCATCGTGATGCCGTAGAGTATCTCGGCGATCCCCACCGTCCGCTTCGAGTGCGTGATGATGATGAACTGCGAGTCCTTGACGAACTCATCCACCAGCAACTGCGTGAAGCGGTCGATATTCGCTTCGTCCAATGCCGCATCCACCTCGTCGAGGATGCAGAAGGGGGAGGGCTTGGAGCGGAACACGGCGAAGAGCAGGGCGATGGTGGTCATGGTCTTCTCGCCGCCGGACAGGAGCGTGATGGAGCGCAGTTCCTTCCCGGGCGGGCAGGCCAGCACTTCGATGCCCGCCTCCAGCACGTCCGGCTCCTCCGGGTCGAGCATCACGTCGCAACGTCCGCCGCCGAAGAGGCGACGGAAGGTCTCCTGGAAGTTCTTGCGCACCTCCTCGAAGGTCTGCATGAACTTCTCGCGGCTGACCTTGTTCAGTTTCCGGATCACCTCCTGGAGGTCCTCCGTCGCCTTAACCAGGTCGTTGCGCTGGGCCTCGGTCTCGGCGATGCTGATTTCGAGGCTGTTCTCTTCGTCGATGGACTCCTCGTTCACGCCGCCCATGCGGCGTATCTTCTCGCGCAGTTCCTCGATCTCCAGCGCCACGGCATTCCAGTCCGGCTCCGGTTCGGGGGCGGGGGGTGCCGCAACAGGCGCGGGCGCTTCGGCCGCAGCAGCGCGCTGTGCAATGACATCAGTCAGCCGCACACCGTGTTCACCAAAGACGCGCTCGACCAGCGCCTCCATGCGCACCCGGAACTCCTGTTCCTCGATGCGCATCTTCTGGAGTTGCTGCCTCAGCCGTTCCAGTTCGGCGCGCAGCACGCGCGCGTTCTCGGCCAGTTCGGCGCGCTGCGTCTGCGAGCGCTGCTGCTCGGCATGCACCGCTTCGATCTCGGCGGTGACGCGCAGTTTCTCTTCCGCCAGCCGCGCCAATTCCACGCGCGCCTGCTCGATTTCCTTCTCCGCCTGCTCCTGCTTGAGCCGCAGTTCTTCCATCCGCTGGCGGATGGCGGCGATCTGCGCTTCGACTTCGGCCATCGTCTGCTTCGCGGTGACGATTCCCTTTTCGAAGCCGCCCCGGCGGACTTCTTTCTCCGCGAGCTCGACTTTCAGCCGCGTCAGTTCCTGGCGCAGGCGATCCACGACGGCCTGCTGGTCGGCGAGGTTGCGGTGCGCCGTCTCCATCTCCGCCTGCAGCCGGTCGCGCTGGGCAAGCGTCTCGCCCAATTCCTGTTCGATCACGCGCTCGCGCTCGTCGAACGCCTTGACCGCCGCTTCGATCTCATCCAGTTCCGAGCGGATCGTGGCGGACTCGTCGCCCAGAAGTTTCTGGCGCTTGCGGCGGTTTAGGATTTCGTTTTCGTTGGAGAGCTTTTCCAGGTTGCCGCGTTCGATCTCCTTGCGCAGCGTCGTGACGTCGCCGCGGAGCGATTCCACCTGCTCGGCCACCCGCCCACGCTGCCCCTCCAGGATGGCCAGCGTTTCGGAAAGGGTGCGCAACTCCCGCTCGATCTCTTCCAACTCGCTCTTGCGGGAAATGATGCCCGCGCGGGGCAGGGGCTCGCCGCCGAGGATAGCGCCGGAGGGATCCACCCGGTCGCCGTCGAGCGTCACAAAGCGGGCGCGCGCGCCGCCGTTGCCGGAGAGGCGCAGGGCGGTGGGGAGGTCCTTGACGACCCACGTTCCCCCGAGCAGATGCCGGATGATCGGCTCCAACTCCGGGCTGTAGCGGACCAGATCGGCCGCGCGGCCCAGCACGCCTTCCTCGCCCGCCAGGTGCATCTCTTCGCCTTCCGGCCCGCGCGCGCGGTTGAGCGGGATCAGCCCCGCGCGGCCGGAACGGTCCAGCCTGAGCAGCGCGACAGCGGCGCCGGCCTCGGTCTCGTCCGTGGTGATGATGTGCTGCGCCGCGGCGCCGAGCGCCGCTTCGATCGCCAACGCATAGCGCAGGTCCGCGCGCACGAGGTTGGCCACCATCCCGCGCACGTGAAGGTCGGGACCCTGACCGTCGCTGCGCAGCAGGCGCTTGACGCCGGACTCGATGTCCTCGCCGCGCACTTCCAGGTCCTGCAATATCTCGCGCCGCGAAATGCACTGTGCCTCGCGGTGGCGCTGTTCGCGCAGCTTCGACTCCAGTTCCTGCGCTTCCGTGTCGAGGCGGACGAGTTCATGCTCCTTCTCGTGCAGCATGAGGCTGCGATCCGCCAGACGCCCGCTGATCTCATCCCGTTCCCCCGCCAGCGCGCGGATTTCCTGGTCGATGCGCTCCACTTCGGCGCTCTTCTCGGCAAGCTGCCCCTGCAGCCGCGCCCGGCGCGCGAGTTGCTGACGCCGGCTGGAGTCCATGTGGTTCAGTTCGTTGCGCAGGGTGGTGGCGCGCTCGATGATCTGGATGGTGTGGTTCTTCCACTCCTCGATGGCGCCGGCCAACCGCGAACACTCGCTGCCCGCGGCGTCCGCTTTCTGCGTCTCGGCGGCGATGGACTCCGCCTGCCGCGCGATCGTCTCGCGGATGGATTGCAGGTTGCGTTCCGACTCCGCCATCTCCTCCTGCGTCTGGCGCAGCTTTTCCGCGAGCGACCAGATGCTGCGGGTGCAGCGCTCGGTTTCGTCCTGGAATTCGCGGATGCGCTCGCCGTTGTGCGTGATCGTCGCCTCGGCGGCCTCCATGCCGGATTGGACGGTATGCAGATTCTCGCGCTTGCGCAGATGCTCCTTCTCAAGCTCGTTGATCCGGGCATCCAGCGTTGTCGTAACCTGTTCAATCTGAGAAAGTTGCCCGTTGATCTCGGCCTGTTGACGGTCGAGCCCGGCGATCTCCAGCTCGAGCGCGCTGCGGCGGGCATCCCACTCCCGGTAGTTCTTGATCGAGAGGCTCAGCACCAGGTCGCGCAGGCGCGCGCTATGCTCACGGAACCGCCGCGCCTTGGCCGCCTGGTACTTGATGGAGCGCAGTTGCTTGCGCTGCTCTTCCAGGCGCACGTCCACCTTCTGCAGATTCAGGCGCGTGCGTTCCAGCCGGCTCTGCGCCTCGCGCCGCTGCGCCTTGTACTTGCTGACCCCCGCGGCCTCCTCGAAGATCGCGCGACGCTCCTTGGAGTTGGATTGGATGAACTTGTCCACCTTCCCCTGTTCGATGATGCTGTACGTGTCCAACCCGACGCCGGTATCCATGAAGAGCGTGCGGATGTCGCGGAGACGGCAGGGCTGGCGGTTGAGGAAGTACTCGGACTCGCCGCTGCGGTAGAGGCGGCGCGTGACGCACACTTCGGTGTATTCCACCGGGAGGATGCCGCGGTCGTTCAGGAAGGTGAGGGAGGCTTCCGCAAAGCCGAGCGAACGCCGGCTGGCGGTCCCGTTGAAGATGACGTCGGCCATCTGCGTGCCGCGGACCGCCTTGGCGCTTTGCTCGCCAAGGATCCAGCGAACCGCGTCCACCACGTTGCTCTTGCCGCACCCGTTCGGGCCGACAAACGCAGTGACGCCGCTCTGGAAATCGAACTCGGTCTTATCGGCAAACGACTTGAAGCCGCACATCTCCAGCTTCTTGAGCAGCATTAATTCAGCTCTCCCTTCATTGAGACCTTGAACCGGCCACACCGGGCATGGAATCCCCGGCAAAGGAATTCATGGAACACTTTCTCCGCAAGCCGGGAGATCGTGGGAGAGATGCCCAGCGTCCGCACGCCGTAGCCAGCTGCAAGCTCCGGGGCGCCAAGCCATGGGTGTGGAGAGCGCCAAGAGCCGTAACCCGCAACTGACGTTACGAATTATACAACCGATAAACCGCAACGTCAAGTGTTATTTTTGCCTCCCGCCACAACATATTGTATGCCGCCCCGGGACTGCCGGAGCGCGCCGGAGATGCCGTCGTGGGAATTGGCCCGTGCGCGGCATGGCCTTGCGTACGCACGGCTTCGGCACAGGGGCGTCGAATAATCTTCGCGCTGTCCTGCTTGACACGCGTGGACACTCGTGTAAGATGTATCGGCGTCGAGAGTTGATGGTCAGTCCCGAGCTTGTAGGTCGGCTCATGGGAGGGCTGGCGGTTCGTGGACCGGGTTTATTCCAAGGAGGTCGGGATATGAGACTGCTTCTGTGCGCACTGGCGGTGGTCGGCATGATGGTGGCGATGGGCGGCTGCTGCTTCCCGCAGGGGCCGGTCGTGAGCGGACTCATGATTGACCAGAAGGGCCCGGTGTCCATGGGCGAGTTCAGCGTCAAGAGCCTTAAGGAAGGCCGCTCGAAGGCCGCCGGCGTCATCCTCGTGGCTTGGGGCGATGCCTCGATCGGCACTGCGATGAAGGACGCGGGAATCACCCGCATCCATCACGTGGATTGCGAAGTGTTGAACGTCCTGGGAATTTACGCCCGGTACGAGACCATCGTTTACGGCGACTGATGTCGTCCCCTGAAGCTTGTGAAGGCGCGGTCATCCCTTCGCAAGTTTGATCCGTGCGCGGAGCGCCTTGCGAAGGTTCCTGCGAACCTTCGCAAGGTCCGTTCCGCCCCTCCCTGTGCCAGCGGCTTTTCATCTGAGGGCGATCCCGTGAAACTGCTTGGAGTGCGGTGCGGCTGCATGGTGCTGGCGGTGGCGCTTCTCGTGGGCGTTGCCGGTTGCGCGGAGAAACTGCCGACCATTCGGAACACGTACGTCCAGTCGCGGGCGCAAACCATTCCGCAAGACTCCACCCCCGTCTTTTCCTGGCAGGGCGCTCAGCGCGTCATATTCACCTACTGGGGACGCCAGAGCGCGACCATTCGACTTCGCGTCTGGGCGCCCCCCGGAGCCACCGGCGCGGCGGACGCGCGATGGGAAGTGCTAGCGCGGACGGACGAGGGCAAGCCGATTCCGTTCATCGGCTTCGAGCAGCGGTATGTCAACGAGAAGGGGCAGGAACTTTTCAAACTCGTTCCGCCTTTGGACCTCGAACGCATGCCGGACGGCCTGTACATCGTCATCACTCCGGGAATGGAATTCGCGGATGGCAAGCTCTTGCGCATTCAACCCATTGCCAACGTCCGCGAAATTCGACACAGAACTTTCACTCCCTTGTGTTTTCCAATCCTGCTGATTCCCGACGTTCCTTCCGACCTGACCCCCGTTCCTCCCCCTCGCCCGGAGGAGCCTGACGGGACTGCGCTGCCGAGCTAGCCACATTGCGGATTACTCATTCTGCGGAACTCTTTTGGAGGTTGGACCATGAAGTACCTTGTGTTGACGGCCGTGCTGTGCGTCGCTCTCCTCACGATGACCGGCTGCCTGCGGGCTCCGGTGATTCCTCCTCTGGGCGTCATTTACTCCGACGTGAAGGCGCCGCTCGATGTTGACGCAAACAACACGGTCATCGGTGGAGCCACCACGAAGAAGCCCGGCATGGCGAGCTGCATCAATGTGCTCGGTCTCGTGTCGGTCGGCGACGCGAGCGTCAAAGCGGCCGCGGATGACGGCGCCATCACCAAGATCGACCACGTGGATTATGAGTTCATGTGCGTACTCTTCGTCTACTCGAAGTACACAACCATAGTCTACGGTCAATAACCCGGCGCGACTTGAGGGAATGGATCATGCCTAGAGCATTGTTGATCTTGTCGGCCCTCCTGATCGTGGGCGGCCTGACAGGCTGCGGGGTTATCGCGCCGGTAGTGCCGCCTCGCGCGGCACTCTACACCCAATTCAAAGCGCCGCTCAAGATTCATTATGAGGGGACTGACCTGGGCGCGAAGAAGGGGACGGCGAAGTGCAGCAGTATCGGCATCTTGTGCTGGCCTTTCGGGGACGTCGCCTGGGGGGACAGTGGAATCCGTGCGGCTGCCAAAGATGGTGACATCAGTGTCGTGAAGGCGGCGGACTACGAGTACCTGAACGTCCTTTGGGTGTACCAGGAGTTCACCGTCCACGTTTCCGGCGATTGAGAAGCGTCGTGCGCTGTTTCGCGAGGGTAAGGGCGCAGCATGCTGCGCCCTTACTTTTTGGCCTGAGATGCGGCTGCGCCGTATTCCCGGTAATTGACGAATGGGGCTTCTCCGTCTGCGCACGCGGGTGTGCCCCTTCGGCTTCGCTCAGGGCAAGTAACCCGCGCTACACTTTTTCAGCAGCCCCAATCGCCTTGCTATCGCCCCGCGCTTGACGCTTCCCGCGCACCGGTGCTAACATGCCGGAATGAGACTCCTGCGTCACAAAGCGTTATCCTTAGCCGCGGGGCTGCTTTACATCCTCCTGGCCTCCGGCTGCGCGTACAACCGCGCGGCGCGCCAGGCCGATGTGGCGTTCGCCCGTGGCGACTACGCCGGAGCCGCCGCCACGCTCGAAGAAGCCTCTCCCCCGGATCGCGACCAGCTCCTCCACCTTCTGGAACTCGGCACGTGCTATCAATGCGCGGGGGACTTCGCCACGAGCAACGCCCGGCTGCTGAGCGCCGTCGCCGTCGCCCGGGGCTACGACGAGCGCGCCCGGGTCAGCCTGCGCGACGCCGCTTCTTTCCTCGCCGCGCTGACGGTCAACGACAACATGCTGCCGTATCGGGGCGAGCCTTACGAGCGCGTTCTGCTGCACACAACCCTGGCCATGAACTACCTGCTCCTGCGCGACCCGGAGAACGCCCGCGTGGAAATCCTCCAGGGCTATCAGGTCCAGAAGGAGATGCGCGAACAGAATGATGAGGCCATCGCCAAAAGCAAGTCGGAAGCGGCGAAGCGCTCCTGGGACACCTCGCGCATCAATTCCGAAATCGGCAAGGCCTATGCCGGCCAGATGCAGACCATCCAATCCGCGGGCAACGTCTATCAGAACGCCTTCATGTACTATCTCTCCAGCATCGTCTACGAGATGAACGGCGAAATCTCCGACGCCTACATCGACGCCAAGACGGTGCACGCGTTGAACCCAAATTTCCTCCCCGTGCGGCGCGATCTCCTGCGCTATTCAAAACAACTCGGCGCGCGAGAGGATTATGACAAGTGGAAGTCGGAGTTCGGCGAAGGAACGGAGGAGTCCCTTCCGAAGGGAAGCGGCGAGGTGGTGTTGTTGTTCGCGCGCGGCCTCGCCCCGGTGAAGGAGCAGATCAAAATCCTCCTGCCGCTTCCGCTGGAGAAGCGCATCGACCTTGTGCCCATTGCCTTTCCGCGATTCGTCGCGCGCCATGACCCCGTTGCCACGCTCCGCCTCGGCGAGAACTGCGCCGTGCTGGGCGTCACGCAGCCGCTGATGAGCGTCGAGGCGACCGCCGAGCGGAACCTCTGGGAACAGGCCCCGGCTATCGCCATCCGCCAACTGATTCGCGCCGCGGGCAAAGTCGTTCTTCAGGAACAGGCCCGGAAGAACTACGGACCCATCGGTTTCATCCTCATGATCATCGCCACCGATCTCAGCGAGCAGGCGGACGTGCGCTCCTGGCGGAACTTGCCCCAGGACTTCCAGGCGCTGCGACTCTCGGTTCCCTCTGGCTCGCACGACTTCGTGATGGACCTGGTTTCCCCCGGCGGCGCGGTCCTCGATAGCGTGCCGGTGAATGGGGTGCAGGTGCCGGAAGGGGGGATCAGCTTCATCGTCTTGCGTTCTACCGGAGTTCATGGTACTGCTTATCATGCCAGTTTTGGCGGAAAGAAGTCGCCTTAGTAATTTGCTATTGGCCATTCGGCATTCGCCATTTTGAAAGGAGCGCACCATGCGTACAGCCGCCCTGATTACAGCCGTTTCGCTGGCCCTTGTCCTCGTCGGCTGCGCCAGCCAGGGTGAGCGCATCGACCCCGGCGTGGAGGCCGTTGCCTCGCACGATTTCAACCCGACGGACCTGCAGCTCATTGGCAAGCAGGCGGTGCAGAAGATGCTGGCGCGGGACGTTTTCAAGGATGCCGAGGAGAAGCTTCCCCTGTACGTCGCCCCGATCAAGAACATGACGGATGAGCACGTCAACACCTCGATCATCCAGGAATACATCGCCAACAAGCTCGACGAAACCAACAAGGTGAGGCTCGTCGTCACCCCCGCGGAACGCAAGGAGGCCATCGATGAACTCGAGCGCCAACAGGACGCGTTTGTCGATCCTTCCACCGCTCAGAAGATCGGCAAGCTCATCGGCGTCAAGTATTACGTCAGCGGCCAATTGGCGAACATGACCACTCAGGTGGGCGGGAAGAAGGGGCAGTATTTCCTCTTCACGCTGAAGATGGTTAAAGTGGACACCGGCGACGTCACCACCAGCCAGGTGGAAATACAGAAGCTCAGCAAGCGCGGCTGGTTCGGCTGGTGAAGTGAAACGTCCGGCAGAGGTGCCCTCGCCTGCGCATGCGTGACGCGGAATGTTGTCGCAGCCGAGGGTGGCTGCGACGCAACTCCGCGCACCGGGTCTGTTATGGGAGCGAGATTGACTTGGCTGGCAATACAATAAAGATCGGGCTGGTCGGGCTTGGCACGGTGGGGATGGGCGTCCTGCGCACCCTGCGAAAGAACGCCGCCGTGGTGCGCGCGCGCTGCGGGACGAACGTGGAGGTGGCGCGCGTGGCCGATCGCGATGCGGCGCGTCTGCGCGCCTGCGGCCTGCCGCCGGCGAAGTGCTCCGGAAGCTTTCAGGCGATTCTGGATGACCCCTCCATCGAGATTGTCGTCGAGGTCATCGGCGGCACCGGCGCGGCGAAAGAGTTGGTCACGAAAGCGCTCAAGGCCGGCAAGCACGTTGTCACAGCCAACAAGGCCCTCCTGGCGTCGGAGTGGCAGGGAATTCTCTCGCTGGCGCACCGGAAGAAGGTCGCGGTGGGATACGAGGCCTCGGTCATGGCCGGCGTGCCGGTCATTCGCAGCATCGAGGCAGGTCTTGCGGGCAACCGCATACAATCCCTCTTCGGGATATTGAACGGGACGACGAATTTCATTCTTACCCGCATGGCGCAGGGGCTGGAGTTCGACCAGGCGCTGCAGGAGGCGCGCAAGCGCGGCCTGTGCGAAGCGGACGCCTCGCTGGACATCGACGGCTACGACGCCGCCCAGAAGCTCGCAATCCTCGGCACCCTCTCCCTCGGACGGCGCGTTCCGGCCGCCTCGATTTATCGCGAGGGGATCGGACAGATCGAGCGCTTCGACATCGAGGAGGCGCGCAGCCAGTTCGACTATGTCCTCCGTCCGCTGGCCGTGCTCAAGCGGGGGGCGCAGGTGGAGGCCCGAGTGCATCCCACCTTCATTCCCACGCACCATCCGCTGGCCGCCATCGAGAATGAGTTCAACGCGCTGCTGATCAACACCGATACCGCCGGCCCGATCACCCTTTCCGGCAAGGGAGCGGGGGAGAAGCCCGCCGCCAGCGGGGTGATCAGCGACATCGTGGAAGTCGCGCGCGCCATTCGCAAGGGGGATGGCGCAGGGACGCTGGTTCCCGCCGCGCCCGCCGCGGGCAACGCGCGCATCGCTCCGATCGAAGAAGTGCAGAGCAAATTCTACCTGCGTTTCTCCGTCGTGGACCGCCCCAAAGTCCTGGCGTTCATCTCAGGCGCGCTGGGACGCCACGGAGTGTCCATCGCCACCTGCCATCAGCTCGGGCGATCCGAGCGCGGCGCGGTGCCGCTCATCATGGTCACCCATCTCACCCGCGAGGGGGCCATTCGCCGCGCCCTGTCCGGAATTGACGCTTCGCACCGGATCGTCAAACGCAAGACGGTCGCGGTGCGCATCGAGGAGTGATAATCGCCATGCGAGTCGGCCTGATCGAACGGTATCGCCGTTATCTGCCCGTCACGGAGCGCACCCCCATTGTCACGCTCTGCGAGGGGAGCACGCCGCTCATTCCCGCGCCCGCTCTGGCCCGCGCGCTGGGCTGCCGCTGGAAAATATTCCTCAAGTACGAAGGAATGAACCCCACCGGCTCCTTCAAAGACCGCGGGATGACGATGGCCGTCTCGAAAGCGGCCGAGGCCGGCGCCAAGGCGGTCATTTGCGCCTCCACCGGAAACACCGCCGCCTCCGCCGCCGCATACGCCGCGCGCGCGGGAATGCGCCCCGTTGTGCTTCTGCCCGCCGGCAGCGTGGCGCTGGGCAAGGTCTCCCAGGCCCTCGCCTATGGCGCAACCGTCCTGGCCGTGGAGGGCAACTTCGACGCCGCGCTCGAACTGGTGCTGCGCGCCTGCGATCAGTACCCCGTCACGCTCGTCAATTCCCTCAACCCCTTCCGCATCGAAGGGCAGAAGACCGGCTCCTTTGAGATATGCGACGATCTGGGCCGCGCGCCGGACCTGCACTTCATCCCCGTCGGCAACGCCGGCAACATCACGGCGTACTGGAAGGGATACAAGGAGTACCACGCGGAGAAGGAGAGCGGCCTGCCGCGCATGATGGGTTTCCAGGCCGAGGGGGCCGCCCCCATCGTCCTGGGGCATCCCGTGGCCGATCCCCACACACTCGCCACGGCCATCAAGATCGGCAACCCCGCAAGCTGGAAATCCGCCGAAGCCGCGCGCGACGAGTCCGGCGGGCGGATCGATATGGTCACGGACGATGAGATTATCGAAGCTTATAAGATGCTCAGCCGCCTGGAGGGGGTTTTTGTCGAGCCCGCCTCGGCCGCGGGCGTCGCGGGGATGGCGAAATATCTGCGCAGCGGCCTCCTTGACCGGAATAAGGAGACCACGGCCGTCTGCATCCTCACCGGGCACGGCCTGAAGGATCCCGAGCGCGCCATCAAGACCTTCGGCGAAATCATCACCGTGCCGGCCACGCTCGACGCCGTGGCCAGAGGGGCGGGATTGATATGAGCCAGAGCGTCCGAGTGACCGTCCCGGCCACCTCCGCTAATCTCGGGCCAGGTTTCGATACGCTGGGCCTGGCGCTGAACCTGCGCAACGAACTCTTTCTGCAGGCCACGGGGAAGAATCGGCCTGCGGGGGAGAGCGCGGTCTGCATGACCGTGGAAGGGCGGGGCGTCGCCGAGCTTCCGACCAATGCGCGCAATCTCGTCGTGAAAGCGGCGAACATCGTTTTCCGGGCCGCACAGCATGTCCCCGAACGGCTGAACTTCCGCCTCATCAACCGCGTTCCGCTCTGCAGCGGGCTGGGCAGTTCGGCCGCCGCCGCCGTCGCCGGCCTGGTCGCGGCCAACGCCATCTGCGAAGAACCGTTTTCCACCGAGCAACTGCTCAAGATGGCCACCGACCTGGAAGGGCACCCCGACAACGCCGCCCCGGCGCTGCTGGGAGGATTGACCATCTGCGTCGTGGATGAAGCGGGGGAGGTGCAGGTAGTGCAGCCTCGCGTGCGGACCGACTTGCAGTTCGTCTTCTGCATCCCGGCCGCCGCGCTCCCCACCCAGCGCGCGCGGAAGATCCTGCCGAAGAGCTACACGCGCGAGGACGTCGTCTTCTCCCTCTCCCGCGCCATCATGCTCACCGCGCTTCTGCACGGGGGCAGCACCCGCTTGCTGCGGCTTGCCATGCAGGACCGCATCCACCAGCCCTATCGCGGCAAGCTCGTCCCCGGCCTTGCCGAGGCCGTCACTGAGGCCGAGAAAGCCGGCGCGCTGGGCGCTTGCTTCAGCGGCTCCGGGCCCACGGTGATGGCGGTAACCGACCGCGCAATTTCGCAGGAAACCATCGGCAAAGCCATGATGCGCGCCTTCGCCGCCCACGGCATCGGCTCGGAAATCCTCTCACTGGGAATCAGCCGGAACGGCGCGCGCGCCTGCAAGGCGTAAGCCGGCGGAACAGTAATCCAATCCATCGCCCGTTGACCCGTTCCAACCTATTCTGTAAACTGACCAGCCCTCGCCATTTCAATCTTCTTTTGTGAAGGGAGACTCGTACCGGTGATGCCCGAATCCCCCGTTGAATGGCATGCGCTGACCCCCGAGCAGGCGGCTCAGCGTTTGGAAAGCGATCCGCGAACCGGTCTGCCTCAGAGCGTGGCCGCCGAACGCCTCCTCGCTGCGGGCCGCAACGCCTTTCCGGAAGGAAAGCAGCGTTCGCTTCTCGCCATGTTCCTTGACCAGTTCAAGGACCTCCTGGTCATCATCCTCATTGCGGCGACGGTCGTTTCGCTGGCGATGGGGGAATACACGGACGCCCTGGTCATCCTCGCGATCCTGGTGGTCAACGCCATTCTCGGGGTGATCCAGGAGCGCAAGGCGGACCACGCGCTTGAGGCGCTCAAGAAAATGACGGTTCCTCAGTGCGAGGTGATTCGCGACGGGGCCATCGAGAAGATTTCCTCCGAGGAGGTTGTCCCGGGAGATCTCGTGGTCATCCGGGAAGGGGACTACATTCCTGCAGACCTGCGGTTGACGGAGTCCTACAACCTGCGGATCGACGAAGCCAGCCTGACGGGCGAATCGGCCCCGGTGGAGAAAGAGATCGCCGCAGCCGCCGAATCCGCCTCCCTGGCCGACCGCGGCTGCATGGCCTACGCCGGAACCTGCGCCGTGTACGGCCGCGGGCGGGGCCTCGTCGTGGCCACCGGTATGCGCCGGGAGATCGGCCGCATCGCCCAGATGATGCAGCAACAGCAGCGGACGGAGACGCCGCTGCAACGCAACTTGGCCGGCCTGGGCAAGATGCTCGGCATCGGCGCGCTCATCATCTGCGCCCTGGTGTTCGTCGTCGGCGTGCTGGAAGCCGGACCCTTCACCAGAGAATCCGTCGTGAACATGTTCCTGACCGCCGTGAGCCTGGCCGTCGCCGCGATCCCGGAAGGGCTTCCAGCCATC
Organism: uncultured Planctomycetota bacterium; assembly: GCA_903901045.1. Classification (GTDB taxonomy): domain Bacteria; phylum Planctomycetota; class Brocadiia; order CAIUPP01; family CAIUPP01; genus CAIUPP01. Next base: position 7,177 of record CAIUPP010000008.1, on the reverse strand, counting down.
GTGACCATCGTCCTGGCCATCGGCGTCTACCGCATGAGCAAGCAGCAGGCCATCGTCCGCAAGCTGCCCGCCGTCGAAACCCTCGGCTGCGCCACGTATATCTGCACCGATAAGACCGGGACGCTCACACAGAACCGCATGACCGTCCTGGCGACGCTGACCCCGCGCGAAATCCTCGTTCCGGGCGCTGCCGAAGACGCCGTCGCGGCGCGCAATCTGATGAACGTCTCGGTCCTGTGCAATGACGCGCACATCGACCGTCGCGGCCCCGACGTCAAGCGCTATGGCGACCCCACCGAACTGGCCTTCGTCGATCTGGCCGAGAAGCGGCAGATTGACGTGGCTCAACTGCGCGTCGACCAGCCCCGCATCCACGAGGTGCCCTTCGACTCCAACCGCAAGCTGATGTCCACGCTGCATCTGGTGGAAGGGCGCAGGCTGATGATGGTGAAAGGGGCCCCCGGCGCGGTGCTGGACCGGTGCGCCTCCTGCGAGGTGGAGGGCAAAGCCCTCCCGATGTCCGCCGCCGATAAGGAGCGCGCGCTCGCAGCCGTCGAGCAGATGGCGGCCAAGGCGCTGCGCGTCCTCGCCTTCGCCTGGAAGGTGGCCGAGGGGCGCGATCAGATTACGCAGGGCGATGAGCAGGGGCTGGTTTTCGCCGGCATCATGGGGATGATGGACCCCGCGAGGGACGAAGTGCGCGATGCGCTGCGCGAAGCGACCGATGCCGGCATTCACTGCGCCATGATCACCGGGGATAACCCCACGACCGCGCGCGCCGTGGCTGCCGACATCGGCATGCTGCGGCCCGGCGACGAGGTGATCACGGGCCAGGAACTGGAGAAGCTCTCCGACGAGGAGCTCAAACTCCGCGTCCGCAGGATACGCGTCTTCGCGCGCGTCTGGCCGGAGCAGAAGCTGCGGATTGTCAATGCGTTGCAGGAGAACGGCGAAGTCGTCGCCATGACCGGCGACGGCGTGAACGACGCCCCCGCGCTGCGCCAGGCGGATATCGGCGTGGCGATGGGGATCACCGGCACGGAGGTCGCCAAGGAGACCTCGGACGTCGTCCTCGCCGACGACAATTTCGCGACGATCGTTCACGCCATCCGCGAGGGACGCGTTATTTTCGACAACATCCGCAAGTTCGTCATGTACCTGCTGGCATGCAACGTCGGCGAAATATTCGCCATTTTCGTTCCCATCCTCATGGGACTGAGTTCCCCGCTGCGCCCCGTGCAAATCCTGCTGGTCAACCTGGTGACCGACGGCGTCGTCGCCCTGTCGCTGGGCATGGACACACCGGAAGAGGAGATCATGAAGCGCAGCCCCCGCCAGACGGCGGTCGGCATCGTCGGGCGAACGGATATCATCTACATCATGTACAACGCCTTCTTCATCATGTCGGGGGTGATCCTCTCCTTCGTCATCGGGAGTCAACTGGGGCTTGGGGAAGGCTCCAAGACGCTCGCGTCCGCCAACCTCTTCGGCTGGAACGTTCAAGTCACCTCCACCGGCATGACCATGGCTTTCGTCACGCTGTGCATGGCCGAATTGTGGCGCGCGTTCAGCTTCCGTTCCTTCACGAAGAATGTGTGGCAACTCAGCCCCTTCTCAAACATGTACCTGGTCTGGGCATGCCTCTCCTCCATGGCGATTGTCTGCGCGACGGTGCTGATCGCGCCGCTGCGTAACGTGTTCGGCAACGCGGAGTTGACCGGAAAAGAATGGGCCTGCGCGCTGCTCTTCTCGCTGGTGCCATTCACCGCCACGGAGATCTGGTCGCTGGTCCGCAGGAAACTGGCGAAGCGAGAGGGCTGAATGCAGCCCCAGTCCGGGCCGGGCAACTGCTCCCGGACGTTCTTGCCGCACACGTGACGCTCCCGCGCGCAGCGGATAAATTCGGTTCCTTCGCTCCGGCCTGCTTCTTCACCCGGAAAGAAAGGGGGCGCGTTGGAATTGCGATGGATTGTCTTGGCCATCGTGGCGGGAGTCTATCTCTATCTATGCCTCAGCACGCGCCATCGCGCCAGGGCCATCTGGCTCGGGGTCGCGGTGCTGGTCGTGGCCGGGTATGCCTTCGGGGACGCGCGCCTCTCACTCCGCGCCCTCGTCGAGGACGCCATCATCTGGAACGTGATCGGCGTGCTGGCCGGCGCCATGCTCATCGCGGACCTGTTCATCGAATCGCGCGTTCCGGTGCTGCTGGCGAACCTGATCGTCGACAAAACCAGCTCCACCCACATGGCCATGCTGGGGGTATGCGCCCTGTCGGCGGCCATCAGTTCCTTCGCCGACAATGTCACCACGGTCCTGCTGGTCAGCCCGGTGGCGCTGGCGGTCGCCAGGCGCGCGGAAATGAGCCCCGTGCCGCTGATCATCGGCATTGCGATCATGTCCAATCTGGAAGGGGCCGCCACGCTCATCGGCGACCCACCCAGCATGCTGCTGGCCGGCTACTACCGGCTCGGCTTCGCCGACTTCTTCGTTCTCCATGGCCGCCCGTTCATCTTCTTCGCCATCCAGTGCGGCGCCGTCCTGGGGCTGGCGTTCCTCTGGCTGATCTTCCGCATCCATCGCAAGCGCATGATGCCCGAGCCGGTGACGAAAGTGAAGAGTTGGATCCCCGTGGGCTTCATCGGCACGCTGGTGGCTTTCCTGGTTTGCAGTTCCTACTACGACCCGGGTTTCCGCTGGCTGGCCGGAACAGGCGCTTTGATCCTGGGAGCCTTTGCGCTGCTCTGGACGTTCCGGCGCGATGCGGCGGCGGCGCGCGAGATGGTGAAACGCTACGAATACCCCACGATTTTCTTCCTTTCCGGCATCTTCGTCCTGGGCTACGCCATGAACGAGTTCGGCTGGGTGAAGGCGATCGGCGACGGGATCACGACGCTGGTGGGGCGCAATCCCTTCGTGGCGTACACCGTCATTGTCTGGTTCAGCGTGCTGGTCAGCGGGTTTGTGGATAACATCGCCTATGTGGCCGTCATGTTGCCGGTGACGAAAGTGCTGGCAGAGGGAGTGGGCGGGAGCCCCATGCTGTACGCCGGCGGTCTTCTGGTGGGGGCCTGCCTTGGAGGGAACATCACCCCCATCGGCGCGGCCTGCAACGTCGTGGCTTGCGGGATTCTTCGCCGCGAGGGGCACACCGTGAGCTTCTGGCGCTTCGCGAAGATCGGCCTGCCTTTCACGCTGCTGGCCACACTGGCCGGATACCTGTTTATATGGGTTTTCTGGCATTCCGTGGGTTGAACACGCGCCGCGGGAGGCTCTATTACTTGCATGTTCAGCCCTGCGGTGATACCATATCGCGATCGTTGCATTTTCGGGGCGAACGTGACGCCCCTTCGGTTACTACCGGTTCTCTGATTGGAGGTCGCTCGCATGGTACGCAAGTTGGCTGGTCTCGCGGCGGCGTTGGCTCTCGTGGCGGTGTGTGGTTGCGTCTCCACGGCTACGTACAACAAGGACATCAAGGCTCAGAAGGCGTTGACGCAGCAGGCTTCGGACAAGGCCGCTGCCGACAAGAAGGCTTCCGATGCCGCTTTGGAAGCGAAGAGCAAGGATATTCAGGCGCTCACCAAGCAGGTCGCCGACGAGAAGGCCGCCGCCAAGAAGGCTGACGCGGATGCCAAGACCGCCGCCGACGCGATGAAGGCTCAGATCGCCAAGGCCGAAGCCGCCCAGAAGCAGGCTGCCGACCGCGCGACCAAGGCTGAAGCCCAGGTTCAGGCGCTCACCAAGCAGCTCGCCGACGCCCAGGCCGCTGCCAAGAAGAGCATTGACGACCTGACCCATCAGCTTGATGAGGCCAAGAAGGTCGCCCCGGTCGCCCCGCGCGCTCCGGCTCCTGCTCCCGCTCCGGCGCCCGCTAAGTAATACGCTCCGAGAACAAACCGAGCCGGTTCCGCTTCTGCGGAACCGGCTCGCGTCGTTTTAAGGGCGGGGGGGCTGCGCTACACAGCGACCGGCTTACCAGTATACGTACCGCGTGAAGTCCCCTCGTTCGGCGGGGGAAAGCTTCTCGGTGTCCGGTATGAGGTAGCGGTTGTTGTCCAAGTCGATCAGCACCTTCCCGCGCTGGCCGTAATCCACGGCGCGGTCCAACTGCCAGCGCATGAAAAAGCTGAGCGTTCCCTTGTCGGTATCCACATCAAAAGCCAGAATCGAGTTGTTGTACTTGCTCTCCACACGGCGGATCCGGGTAATCGTGTGGACGAAGTACCGCCGCTCCAGCGCCTCGCGGACCAACGTAGCGGCCTCGGGCGGGAACTCATCGAGGTCGCGGATGATGCCGACCTCGACGTCCTTCTTCCCCGTCGATTGGATCAGCGAGATATAGCGCGACGGGTGCGCCACGGGGAAGGCGCAGGCGGCGTACACCCCGCCGTAAATCGCTTCGTTGACGACGGTTACGTGCAGGGTGTTCAGGCTGCCCAGGTGAATACGGCACATATCAGGCGTGAGGTAGCGCACCTGCGTGGCGAGCAACCGCGCGGCGGCCTCCTGCTCTTTCGTTACGACCGTGTCGTCCATGTCATCTAACCTCTATTTCGGCTTCTGCGCGTTCAGCGCATCCACGCTGGGCTCGCGCGTCAGTTCGGTCTGAATCTTCACCAGCCGGTGATACAGCCCCCCGAGCGCCAGCAATTGCTCGTGGCTTCCTTCCTCAACGATTTTCCCCTCTTCCATCACGAAGATGCGGTCGGAGTTCTTAAGAGTGCTCAGGCGGTGGGCGATGGCGATCGTTGTGCGCCCCGCGGTCACCCGCAGCAGCGCCTCCTGGATCAACTGCTCGCTCTCCGTGTCCACGCTACTGGTCGCCTCGTCCAGCACCAGGATCTTCGGGTTATACAGCAAGGCGCGGGCAATGCTCACGCGCTGCTTCTCGCCCCCCGACAGCCCCGCGCCGCGCTCCCCGATGTACGTGTCATACCCCAGCGGATGGCGGATGATGAAGTCGTGCGCGTTCGCCGCCTTGGCCGCCGCGAGCACCTGCTCGGGCGAAGCATCGTTCCGGCCGTAGACAAGGTTCTCGTAGATCGTGCCGCGGAAGAGGAAGGGCTCCTGCAGGACGATTCCGACGCAGCGGTGCACCTCGGATGTGCGCAGGTCGCGCACGTCCTTTCCATCCAGCAGGACGCGCCCCTCATCCACGTCGTAGAGGCGCGCCAGCAGGTTGGTGATGGTGGTCTTCCCGGAACCGCTTTTGCCGACGATCCCGATGCGCTCCCCCGGCTTGATCTTGAAGGAGATGTTCTTGAGCACCGGTTCATGGCGGTTGTAGCCGAACGTCACATTCTCCAGCGTCACTTCCCCCTTGGGATCGACCAGGCTCAGAGCGTTGGGCTTCTCGTCCACCTGCGGGGGGGTATCCAGAATCTCGAAGGTCCGCTGCGCCGCCGTCAGGAACTGCGTGAACCAGTCGGTCAACTGGGTCATGTAGGTCAGCGGCGCGTAGAACATCGCCAGATAGGCGAAGAAGGCCATCAGGTCGCCCAGCGTCAAGTGCTTGTCCACTACGTCGCGGCCGCCGACCAGCCAGACGATCAACCCGCCGAGGCTGAAGATCAGCCCCATCATCGGGTTGAAGATGCTCGTGGCATACTCGACGCGCCGGCCGGAATCGCGCAGGTATTCCGTCGAGTGCGCGAAGCGGTCGTTCTCGCGTCCCTCCTGGCTGAACGCCTTGACCACGCGGATGCCCGAGAGAATCGAGCCGAACGACCCCATCATGCGGCTCCAGGCGTCCCAGACTTTGAAGTAGCGGGGGTAGAGGCGGCGCCAGTAGAAGATGCTCGCCGCGATCACCAGCGGGGTCGGCAGCAGCGTCCAGAGCGCGAGTTTCCAGGAGATGCTGAACAGCATCGCACCGGTCACCACCACCATCAGGATTTGCGCCAGGAAGCCCTGTGTCGCCTGCCGGACGAAGTCGCGCAGGGCGTTGGTGTCGTTCCCCATGCGGCTGACGAGGTTTCCCACGCTGTGGCGGTCGTAATAGTCCACGCTCAACTGCGTGAAGCGCTGGAAGAGCCGGTTGCGCAGGTCGTACGTGACCCGCGTGCCGACATAGCTGTTGATGCGGCCGTTGATCATGTCGCCCAGCGTCTTGAGCAGCAGCACTCCGAAAAGCGCGAGGACCAGGTATCCCAGCAGCGCCAACCGTTGGGACTCCGGCAGGACGGGCGCGCTTGCCTGCTCCGGCGCGATTACGCGGTCCACCAGCACTTTGGTCAGGCGGGGGGGGATCATCTGCAGGCCGGTGACGACCAGCAACACAACGAACATGGCGACCGCCCACCCCCGGTACGGCCTCATCAACTCCATCACGCGGCTGAGCACCGCGCCGCGATTGACGCAGCGCCGGCAGATTTCCCCTTTGAACTCCAGCGTCATTCCGCACTTGCTGCACTTGCGCGGGTCCAGATCATCCTCGGGGGTCACCTCGACCGGCTCCCCCTTGAACCAGCGCTTCAGCTTGGCCGTCACCTTGTGGAAATCATCCGCTCGCGCATTGGAGTAGGCCAGCACCTCCACGTAGACGCCGTTCACCTGCGCCTCCAGGAAACCGCCGCCGATCCCCTGGCGCGCGCGGACTTCCTTGATGGCGCCGCGTTCGAGCTTGATGCGCGTTGCGGTGGGGTGGTGGGCGTCGGGCTTGCCCGCCGTCAGAAGGCAATCCGCCTGAGCGATCAGGAAGACCTTCTCGTAATTGCCCGAGAGGTTCAGGTCCGTGCTGGTGACCATCCAGGCGCTTGAAACGTCGACGCCTTCGCGCCGGAGCAGGGCGTCCAATTCCTGAGGCAACTGCTGCTGGAGAAGTTGCGACCGCGCCGATGCTGACATCATCCGTCTGTATCCTCAGCGAGAGTTCTCGCGATGTATCTAATGGAGATTCTATCGAAAAACTGTGCCGGTGCAAGGCACCATGCGGGAGGGCCTGAAAAAGAGTGGAGCCAGCGGTGGGATTTGAACCCACAACATCCGCTTTACGAAAGCGGCGCTCTACCGTTGAGCCACGCTGGCTTGGTTGCGTACTTGTCGAAAAGTATATCACGGAGCGCGCCGAGGTGCAATTCATCCAACTCACACTGAGCGGTGGGGAACGGACTCAACGTTCAACATCCGACGTTCAACATTCAACGTCCAACGAACAACAAACAACGACAAAACGCCG
>CAIUPP010000007.1 GCA_903901045.1 uncultured Planctomycetota bacterium | reverse complement strand
GGTTAAGTCGCACTCACCCCCCGAGCCCCCGCAGGGGGCGACGGAGCCTCCCGCCAAGGTTCCGTCGCCCCCTTCGGGGGCTCTCATCACTTCCCAGGTCGTGTCGTTCCCCACGACTCGCTTCGCTCGCCGTGGGCTATTATCCGTCACCCCCTGCGGGGGTTCGCAGGATGATTTCAACAGAGCAAGACCGTCGCCAGACACGCCTTCGCAAGGTGAGTTCCGTGCGGCAGGCCGACGTGTAGGGGCGCAGCATGCTGCGCCCATTGCGCGTGAGGCCGGCGTTCATGCCGCGTTCCGAACGGAAGTTCGCGGATCGCAAACCCGCGCTACACGGTTCTCCTTGCACTCAACGCGGCCATTAGAGTTGACGCGGACCTCCGCAGGGATTATCGTGCTGGTCTGTGGCAATCGAAATGGCCTTTTGAGTTCAACGGCAAGGAGAAACCCGGATGAAAACCATGGCGGCGGCTCTTCTGTTGACGGCCTGTCTGGCCGCAGGGGCGTTTGCGCAGTTGGGGTATGATGACCGCTCGAAGATCAACGTCACCGGCGAGGCGGTGGTCTATGCGAAACCGGACAAGATCGTCATCAGCCTGGGCATCGAGACGATGGACAAGGACATCCTGGTGGCCAAGCAGAAGAACAACGAAATCCTGAAGAAGACCCTCGCCGCCGTCAAGGAAGCCGGGGTGCAGGACAAGGATATCCAGACCGACCAGCTCTCCATCGAGCCGCGCTGGCGCGACGACTACCGCCAGGAGGAGTTCATCGGCTACTTCGTGCGCAACACCCTGGCGGTCACCATCACGGACGTGAGCCGGGTGGAAGGGGTGATTACCAGCGCGCTGCAATCCGGGGTCAATCACATCTTCGGCGTGGACTTCCAGACGACGGCGCTCAAGCAGTTGCGCGACCAGGCGCGCGAGATGGCGCTCAAGGCGGCCAAGGAGAAGGCGGACAAGATGGCCGCGGTGCTGGACCAGACCGTGGACGCGGCGATCCAGATCAACGAGAACTACAGCGGAAGCGCCTATCCCTGGGCCTCGCGCTGGGGCGGCCAGATCAACGGCATGGCGCAGAACGTCATACAGGATGTGCGCGGAGACGTCGGCGAGGCCGGGGAGACGATCGCCCTCGGGAAAATCGCCATTCGCGCCAGCGTCCAGGTGACCTTCACGCTGCAGTGAGCCCCGGTCTGGCGGAGCGGATGGGGGGAAACGAAAAGGCCGCGCGTCGGGTGACGCGCGGCCTTGAACTTTATGTAGCGCCGGCGCGAAGCTCTTGCCGGAAGCTTACCAGTAAATCCCGCCATCCAGGATGGTGGGCTTTTCGAGGTCCAGCAGGAAATCCACGTCCGTGTGGATCAACCCCAGGTCCGTCAGGATGATCTTCTTCTGGTCGCGATTGTGCTGGGCATCGAACGTGAAGCAGCCGGTCATCGCCACGCAGACAGCCAGCATCAGACCCGCCATAACGATCTTGCGCATGGCACTCCCTCGCGTCGCTAAAAGGCAAACACCCGAACCGAAGTATAGTTCAGCCGGAGGAGACATGTCAAGAGGAGGGATGACGATTACTGATTACGCAATGGCCGGAACCCGCGCGCTTGGGCCGGTGGGGACACAATACTTTCCAAGGGAAAGTTTTGTGTCCCCACCTCGACCACGCGAGGAACGACACGCTGTCACGGTGGTTTCAACAGAGCAAACGTTGTTCATATCGCAAATCCTCTCTCAGCAATTTCCCGTTGCGGTCTTCTCGCTGCGGCGGGCCTTGCGCCGTTCGGCGGCGGCGGCGCGCTGGCTCAGCAGCGCCACCGGGCTGCGCTCCTCGCGCCCTTCCATATAGTAAGCCAGACGGCGGTACTTGTCGTAGCGCATCTCCAGCAGCTTCTCCATCGGCAGGCTGCGCAACTCTTCGAGGTTCCGAAGGATCACCTTCTTGAGCGACGCGGCCATCGACTCGGGGTCGTTGTGCGCGCCGCCGGGGGGCTCGGGGATGATCTCATCCATCACCCCCAGGCTCACGAGGTCCGGGGCGGTGAGCTTCAGCGCTTCGGCCGCGCGCGGCGCCTGATCGCCGGAGCGCCAGAGGATCGCCGCGCAACCATCCGGGGAGATCACGGAGTAGTAGGCGTATTCGAGAATGATCAGGCGGTCGCCCGTCCCGAGTCCCAGCGCCCCGCCGCTGCCCCCTTCGCCGATGATGATGCTGATGAGCGGAGTGCGCAGGCGGGACATTTCCATCAGGTTCACCGCGATCGCTTCCGCCACGCCGCGCTCTTCCGAGCCGATTCCCGGGTACGCCCCCATCGTGTCGATGAAGGTCACCACCGGCAGGTGGAACTTCTCGGCCAGCTTCATCGCGCGCAGCGCCTTGCGGTATCCCTCCGGGTGCGGCATGCCGAAATTGCAGGCGAGCTTCTCCTTCGTCGTGCGCCCCTTCTGCTGCCCCAGGAACATCACGCGCTGGTCTCCCACGCGCGCGAACGCGGCGACGAGCGCCTTGTCCTCGCCGAAGCGCCGGTCGCCGTGCAGGTCGAGGAACTCCTCGAAGACCAGCGGGATGTACTCGGCGCTGGTGGGGCGGCTGGGGTGCCGGCTGATGCGCACCCGGTCCCAGGGGGTCAGCTTGGAGAAGATCTCCTTGATGAGCGTCAGCCGCTGGGCCTCGAGCTCCTGGATCGCCTTCTCGCGCTCCGAGTTCTTCATCTTTGTATCGGCGCGGATCACGTCGATCTGGTGCTCGACCTCGCGGATCGGCTCCTCGAACGGCATTGTGAACTTGTCCATCCTGTCACCTCGATAAGAAACGGCCATCAGGGGCGCGGTTATTCTATCATCGCGCCGCCGGAATGCAACGGCGAGGCCAGAACTTCATCAGCATGCCATGCTTCGTAGGGGCAAGGCATGCCTTGCCCTGCCACTCATTTGCGGCCGGCGCGCCTCACCGGCTGAAACTTCGTCTTTCTTGCGGGAGAACGCGTCCCGGGTAGGGGCGCAGCATGCTGCGCCCAGGCCTCAGCCGCAGCGCGCGCGCCTCACCGGCTGAAACTTCGCCTCCCAGGCGAACCGCTCTCCCCTGGACAGGCTCACCCGCCCGGCGGCGTCGTTGAGGCCGTTGGGCTTGCCCGCCCACGGCTCGGGGCAGTAATAGCCCAATTGGGGCGAGGCCCAGAGCACGAAGAGGATGTTCCGCTCCGCCAGACGGCGGCGTCCGACGGGAATCTCCCCCTGCGTCACCACCATCTTCAGCCCCTTGGGATCGTTCAACTCCATCCGCGCGGCATCGGCGCGCAGCCCCCCCAGCACGGTATTCTGCCACTGCTCGTCCCCAACGCTCACGGGCCGCGAGAGGTCCACCCGCTCGCTCCGCCCGGAGAGCAGGTTGAGCGGGCTCAGTTCGAGGAGGCGCGTCGCATTCGTGCGCAGCGTGCAGTCGCCGAAGCGCCCGCGCCCGAAGAAGGGAAGCTTGAAAGAGATATGGTTGCCCAGGCAGAAGGGCATCGGCCCGCGGTTGGCGCGCCCGGCGGCCACCTCATAGCGCATCCGCAAGCTGCCGCGGTCGAGCGTGTACGTCACGCGCATCTCGAAATCGAACGGGTACCAGCGGCGCGTCGCCGCACTGCTGCGCAGCGCGCAGGTGACCCAGGCCTCCTCCCGCCCGTAGCCGTAATTCTCGAAGCTCCAGGGGAAGTTGCGCGCGAAGCCGTGGCCGCCGATGCGCCTTTCCCTGCCGTTGACGACGTAGGCGCAATGCCCCGGAATCTTGCCCGTGCGCCGCCACGCCGCAATTTGTTTTTCGCTGAAGCTGCGCCCCACCGCCGGCCAGAGCGTGGGCGCGCGCCCGCTCCAGCCGTCGCCGCCCGCCGCGCCGTACTTCATCGCGCGGTACAGTATCTCCCGCCACCGCGCGCCATCCCTGATCTGAAAGCTCCCGATCTCCCCCCCCGCCGCGGGAATGACGCCGATGCGGATGCCCCGCTTCTGGTCGGTCAGCGTGACGCGAAGGGCGTCGGGGAACTTCGGCAGAGAAACCGTATCAAGCCTGCATTGGAGGAAAGAGGATGTCATAGTCCTACGCTCCTGCCAGTTTCAAATGACGAAGGAATGTCCGAAGCAGCAAATCCGAAAACGCCCGTTCGCGCGCAGCGCGCGAGATCGCCATCCGGGCATTTCGTCATTGGCGCTTTATTCGTCATTCGGATTTCGTCATTCGTCATTCAAGCGACCTCTCGCCCCTCAACCATCGTGTGCTTCACCTTGAGTCGGTACGCCCCCGGCTTGCCGGAAAGCGCAGCCAGAACCAGGTCCGCGCATTTCCCTTCCACCAGCGCGCCGGTTCCCTCGCCGATCCGGCTGGAGACCTTGCGGTCCAGCCCGAGCAGATGAGCGGGATTGGCCGAGGCGGCGCGGGCGAGGCCCACCAACGCCTCGTCGGTCGCCATCGCCAGGCGGTCGCCGTGCCACACCCCCGGCCGGTCGCTCGTGAGCCAGCTCAGGACGTTGGAGAAAGCGCGCGGCATCGCCAGCACGCTCCCAAAGAGGGTGAAATTCGGGTCATCCTTGACGCGCAGGTACTCTCCGCCGGGGGCCAGTTGACCATAGAGCCCGCCGAACGCAAACTCCGTCACCCCCGGCGCCCCCTTGGCGAACATGGCGTCGGTGACCAGGACCACGCGGTCCAATCCCTTGCGCTCGATCACATCCAGCACGTACGACGGGTTGATGTGGTAGCCATCGCAGATCAACTCGACGTACAGGTCCGGGCGGGTGAGGAAGAACTCTACCATGTTCCCGCCGAAGAACGGCTTGAAAGAGTTCCCCGTGGGGCCGTTGAGCATATGGACGCAGACGCGCAGCCCCGCCTTGCGGCACTTGTCCGCCTCCTCCGCCACGCAACTGGTATGTCCGGCCCCCACCAGCACTCCCTGGCGCGTCATGTGGCGCGTCAGATCCACTGCGGCCTTTCCGTACTCGGGGACGCAGTTGACGTACCGCATCGTGCCGCGCGCGGCGCGCTGGAGGCGGTCGTAGGTGGCGCAGCTTGGAACCATGAAGTCCTTCGGGTTCTGCGCCCCGGCATTCTTCGGGTTGCTCAGGAAAGTGCCTTCCAGTTGCGTCCCCTCCAGCCGCGTCCCCTCCACGCCGTTGCGCTCGCTCTCAACGTAGTCCGCGGCGAGCGACAGCGCCATCTCCAGCCGCTCCATCGGCGCGGCGGCGGTGGCCAGCAGCGCCCGCGTGACGCCCTCCTGCGCGTAGCGCTTCATCACCGCGGGAATTCCCTTGCGCCACGCGGCTTCGGTGGCGACGAACGCGCCCCGCTTGGCGTCGAATTCACCGCTGGTCAGGTCGAACCCCATCGCGCCATGGGTGTGGATGTCAATGAATCCCGGCAGCGCCAGCAATTTCTCGCCGCGAATGACCCGCGCCCCCTTCGGGGCCTTCACCCGCCCGATTTTGGTGATCACGCCATCCTGAATCAGCAGGTCCGTGACGCGCACGCGGTCCGGCTCGACGACCCGAGCGTTCTGGATGAGGCACTCCATGTATTTCCTCCTGTGAATGGGCATAGCAAGGGAATCATGATACCGCGCCGGCGGGGGAGGCGTCAAAGGCGGAACGGATTCAACGTTCAACGCGGTGCGCAGCACGCACCTGATCCGACGTTCAACGCCCAACATTCAATGAACGACGCGGAGACGCTGGCGGGTAACTCCGTTGTCGCCGTTACTTGAACGTTGGACGTTGAACGTCGGATCAGGTGCGTGCTGCGCACCGCGTTGAACGTTGAATCCGTTATTCCTGGAACCGCCAAACTCCTTGCGCGTCGAAACTTGTGTAGCGCGGACTATCAAGTCCGCGTCGCGGGGCAGCGCCCCGCGCCCGTTGTAGGGGCGCAGCATGCTGCGCCCTCGCGGGTGGGAGCGTTCGCAATGATGGAACCGCCAAACTCCTTGCGCGTCAAAAGAGGTTGGTGTACAAGAGAGTGGGGCTAAGGCGTCCAAAAGGGTCTTTCATTGAGGAGGTGCCGCCATGGTTCGCGCGTTCCTGACGATCCTGTCCGTTTCGCTGATTCTGTCCTGTGCCGCGCTCGACGCGCGGGCGCAGCAGGCCGCGCCGCAGCCGCTGCCGATCAAGCGCGTGGTGCTGTACAAGCACGGCGTGGGCTACTTCGAGCGCGAGGGATCGGTGGAAGGAACCACCGACGTGGCGCTCCGCTTCAAGACCGACCAGATGAACGATCTGCTCAAGAGCCTCACCGTCCTGGACCTGGGCGGCGGCACGATCCAGTCCATCGGCTACGAATCCACCAAGACCGTGGCGCAGCAACTCGCGGAGTACACCTTCAACCTCCAGGGCGCCAGCGGCCTGCCCGCCATCCTGGAGCAGATGAAAGGGGCCGAAGTGGCCCTCCAGGTGCCCGCCGGCCCCGTCCCGGGCCGCGTCCTGGCCATCGAGAAGCATGAGGTCCGCAAGGGGGACACCGTAACCGAAGAGAATCGCCTCTCCATCCTCCTGGCGGATGGCTCCGTGAAGTCGTTCGACCTGAGCGAGGTCGCGCAGATCGAATTCAAGGACCCGCGCCTCCAGGCCGAGATGCAGAAGTACCTGCAAACCCTCTTCAGCCGCCACCACCGCGACGAGAAGCAGGTGGTGATCCACGCGGCCGGGAAGGGGAAGCGCGACCTCTTCGCCTCGTATATCCAGGAGCAGCCGGTCTGGAAGGTCAGCTACCGCATCGTCCTGGGGGATAAGAAGGGCGAAGCCCCGCTGCTTCAGGGCTGGGCGATTGTGGACAACGTCAGCGGCGAGGAATGGAAGGACGTGGAACTCGCGCTGGTCAGCGGCCTTCCCGTCTCCTTCATCCAGGACCTGTACGACCCCTGGTACGTCACGCGGCCCACCCTGGCGCTGACGGGGATGGGCGTCGCCGCGCCGGTCACGTATGCGGCGGGAGAGGAATTGGCGGACGCGGAGCCGCAGGTCGCCGCCGACAAGATGGTCCGCGCCGAGAAGGCGGTGGCCCGCAAAGATGCCGCGCTCGGCGGGGCCGCGGGAATGATGGCCTTCGCCGCCCCCGCCGCAGCGCCCGCGCCGAACATGATGCGGGGGATGCAGCAGCAGGTCAGCGCCGCCGCCGCACAGACCATGGGCGCGCTCTTCCGCTACGACATCAAGGAACCGGTCACCATCGCCAGCGACCGCTCCGCCATGCTCCCCATCGTCAACAGCCGCATCGAAGGACGCCGCGTCTCCATCTACGACCAGTCCGTCCGCCGCGACAACCCCATGGACGGCCTTCTCCTGCGCAACACCACCGGCCTCACCCTCGAAGGGGGCCCCATCACGGTGTACGAGCAGGACACCTACGCCGGCGAAGCGCTGATTGAGACCTTCACCCCCGCCGGCAAGCCCGACCCCAAGGAGCCGGAGGCGCAGAGCAAGGACCAGCGGCTGATCTCCTTCGCCGTGGACCTCGGCACGCGCGTCAACCCCGTCGCCGGCGGCTATTCGCAGGACTTCTGGCAACTGCGCGTGATCAACGGCATGATGTACGCCGACTTCCGCCAGCGCCAGGCCACCGTCTACAACCTCAACAACGTCGAGAGCAAGGACAAGACCATCATCGTTCAGCACCCCTTCCGCGCGGATTGGAAACTGGTGGAGCCGACCGCCAAGCCGATGGAGCAGACCGCGCAGTTCTACCGCTTTGAAGTTCCCCTCGCCGCGCACAAGCAGGTCGCCTTCAGCGTGACCGAGGAGAACCCCGGCAGCTCCACCATCGCCATCAGCAACGCGAACCCGGACACCCTCCTCTTCTACTCGCGCCAGAAGTACGTGACCGCCGACACGAAGAAGTTCCTGGAGAGCGTGGCGAAGCTTCAGAGCGAAATCGCCGACCTGAACCGCCAGTCGCAGGAATTGGAGCGGCAGAAGACGGAGATCTCCCGCGTCCAGGACCGCGTCCGCCAGAACATGCAGGCCCTCGGCGCCACCGAGCAGGAACGCACCCTCCGCGCCCGCTACGTCAAGGACTTCGAGGATCAGGAGAATAAGTTCAAGGAGGCCTCGGGCAAGCAGGACACCCTGAAGGGACAGATCGATTCCAAGACGAAGGAATTGAAGGACCTCATCGCGGGGTACTCGTTCGCAGGAAAGTAGTCGAAGTCATTGCGAGGAGTTCCCCCGCGAAGGCGGGGAAACGACGTGGCAATCTTCCGGCTTTCCGTCAGGTCGTTCGCCGGGAGTAGCCCGTTCACTCCCTCACGAAAAGTCGAGCCGCAGCGGTTATCATTGGCGGTCATTGCGAGGAGTTCCGCCCGCTGGCGGGCGGGACGACGTGGCAATCTTCCACTTTTCCGTTAGGCCGTTGGGCGGGGACAACCGATGTACGTCTACATCATGACCAACGCGCTGAAAACCGTCCTTTATACAGGCGTCACAAACGACCTTCGGCGCCGCGTGCTGGAACACCGCACCAAGTTGGCTGAAGGGTTCACAAAGCGCTACAACATCACGCTGCTGCTCCACTACGAAGAGATTCCGGACCCGAGATCAGCCATCGCGCGGGAGAAGCAGATCAAGTCCTGGTCGCGGGCGAGGAAGGAAGAATTGATAGTGCAGTCCAATCCATTGTGGGTAGATCTGGCCGCCTCGCTTGAAGGCGACGAGTAGGCCCGTGGCACTGAACGTCAACGGAAAACATGAAGATTGCCACGGCCCCGCCGAAGGCGGGACCTCGCAATGACCGCTCAATTGGACGACGGCTCCGCGCGGACGGGCAAGCCGCCGCAACCATTGAAAGGTCATTGCGAGGAGTTCCGCCCGCTTGCGGGCGGAACGACGCGGCAATCTTCATGTTTTCCGTCGGCCGTTTGTGAATGAGCCAAAGTCCTGCAAGTAAGGAGGCCCCCATGCGCACCTGGCTAATTCTTCCGCTCCTCGCCCTCGCCGTCAGTGCCTTCGCGCAGCCGGCGTCTGAGAAGAAACTCGCGGAGAAATTCGCCTCCTGGTACGAGCCGGTCCCGGCGATTGAGGTGACCCCCTCCGTCCCCGCCACCCCCCTGCCGCTCGACCTGACCAAAGCCGCCGACTGGCAGCAGGCGCAGGGGCGGCTCTCGGAACCGGCGCGCGCGTTGCTGGCCAGGAACGGCTTCGCCGTCAGCGACGCCTTCTCGAACGACCGCGTGGAGGCGTTCTACAAGAACGTCAAGGACTCCGGCCTGCCGGTCTTCATCACCTCCGACTCCCTCCTGCACCTCTATCACATCCAGTTCGACGAGACGCTCAAGGGAATCGAGGAGCGACAGTTCATTCCCCAGTTGGCGGCGTTCAGTGCGGCCATGCGCGCGGAGAGTGCCAAGCAATACGCCATCGAAGTCCTCGGCAAACGCACAGGGGCGCAGCCGCGCGACGCGAACGCATGGGGCCTCTGCCGCGACCATTTCACCGTAGCGGATCGGCTGCTGGCGGACCCGAATATTGTGGAGACGGCGCGCCTCTTGCCGGAGGTCAAAGCCGAACTGGCCCTCATCGAAGCCCACGCCGGCTTCGCGCCAAGCCCCCTCTTCGGCTACAAGGAGGACTACTCGCAGTATGTCCCACGCGGCCACTACACCCGCAGCGAGCCGCTCAAGCGCTACTTCAAAGCGATGATGTGGTATGGCCGCATGGCCTTCCTCCTCAAAGGGAACAACGACACCATCAAGGACGCGCTGGTCAGCGAGGAAGTCGCCAAGACCCAGACAGTCGCCGCCCTGCACATCGCGGAGATGTTCCCGCGCGTGACCTGCAACACCACGCCGAAAATGACCGCGCAGGAAATCTGGGAGCGCATCTACTCCGTCACCGCGTTCTACGTCGGGTTCGCTGATGATCTGACACCGCAGGACTATGGCCAGGCATATGCCATGCTACCGATGGACAAACTCGTGTCTCAAACAACTGTCGTAGATACTCGCTGGACCGAATTGCAGGCCGCGCTGGCCAGGCTCCGCCCGCCCGAAATCTACGGTGGCACGGGCAACCAAGCCGCCGGGGCGAACGCCACGGAAGCAGACCTCATCAAAGCGCACGCGAACACCCAGGGAATGCGGCTGATGGGCCAGCGCTTCATCCCGGATTCGTACATCATGGGGAGGCTCGTCTACCCGTCCGTCGGCAAGTTCACTGGCGACGCGGCCAAGTCGCTCCCCTTCACCGCCGTGCAGACGCAGGCGGGGATCATCCGCGGCTTCCCAAGAGGGCTGGATGTGGTTGCAGCCATTAGTGGCCCAGTTCAGATAAGACTGGATGGAAAGCAGGCTCCACCGGAGTTTCCAAACATCGCGGATCGCACGGACGCGATTCTTAGGGCTGCGGGGGATAACGCCTATGAGCGCTACCAGCAGCAACAAGAAAATCTGAAGACGAAGTTTCAGATGATTCATGTTGCCCCAAGCGACCGGAAGTCCGTCTCTCTCCGGATGACTTTCGCCGAGGTCGACGCCCTGGCCCAGAAATCCTGGAGCAAGAATCTGTATGGCGGCTGGCTCTACGCTCTACAAGGGCTTGAAAACCACCCGTTTCCAGGCACCCCCTCATTTATGTCCGCCTCCGCCTGGATGGACAAGCAGCTCAACACCTTCCTCGGCTCTTGGTCGCAGTTGCGGCACGACACGATCCTCTACGCCAAGCAGAGCAACACGATGATGGCGACCGGGATGCCCATACGCCCCAAGCCGGTGCAGGGGTACGTCGAGCCGGTCCCGGAACTCTACCGCCGCCTGCTGGGCCTGGCGCGCCTGAGCCGCAAAGGGCTTGACGAGATGAAGGCGCTCGACGATTCTTCGCGCATGCGGCTGACCGCCCTGGAGGAGATCATCGAGCGCCTCTACAAGATCAGCGCAAACGAGTTGGCCAACAAGACGCTCTCGGAGGATGACTACGAGTTCATCCGCTCCTTCGGCGACCGGCTCAAATACGCCGTGGCCGACGTCTCCGCCGAGGGGCTGGAGACGACGATCATCGCCGACGTCCACACCGACGCCAACAGCGGGAAGGTTCTGGAGGAAGGCACCGGCCCGATGCGCGGGATGGCCGTCGCCTATCCCATGCCGGACGGGACGCTGGTCATCGGCTTCGGCCCCGTCTTCAGTTACTACGAATTCAAGCAGCCCATGTCCGACCGCCTCACCGACGAAGCGTGGAAAGCGCTGCTCCGCAAATCCCCGCCACCGCTGCCGGAATGGACAAGCTCCTTCAGTGTGCCGCAGGCACACTGAGGAGGCGCGCCAATCAACCGTGGTCATTGCGAGGAGTTCCATCCCGCTTGCGGGATGGACGACGTGGCAATCTTCCGCTTTTCCGTCGGCCGTTATTCGACAGGGACGCTCCACCAAGCGCGCCGCCAGCCAAAGACAGCGAAAGAGATGAAGATTGCCACTGCCTTCCCTTTCGCCTGCGCTCAGGGTCGGCCTCGCAATGACAACCTATTGAGCAACCGCCCTGCGCGAAAAGGCACGTCCCCGTGACAAATCAAGCGGTCATTGCGAGGAGTTCCGCCCGCTTGCGGGATGGACGACGTGGCAATCTTCCGCTTTTCCGTCAGCCGTTATCCGACAGGGACGCTCCGCCAGGCGCGCCGCCAGCCAAAGACGACGGAAGAGATGAAGATTGCCACGGCCTTCCCCTTCGCCTGCGCTCAGGGTCGGCCTCGCAATGACAACTTATTGAGCAACCGCCCTGCGCGAAAAGGCACGTCCCCGTGACAAATCAAGCGGTCATTGCGAGGAGTTCCGCCCGCTTGCGGGCGGAACGACGCGGCAATCTTCATGTTTTCCGTCGGCCGTTATTCGACAGGACCCCTCCGCCGTGCGCGCCGCCAGCCAAGGACGACGGAAGAGATGAAGATTGCCACGGCCGTCGCTGCGCTCGGCCTCGCAATGACCTCCAGTTAGACAGCGTCGTCCCGTTCCGCATTCTGCATTCTGCACTCTGCCTTCTGCATTCCATTGTTGACGTTCCTCCCCGCAAAATATAGAGTGGAGTAGTTACGCTCTATCTCGATTTTCGGATGGCAGCTTTGCTGGACCATTACAAAACCCTCGGCGTCTCCTGCGACGCGACGCAGGAGGAGATCAAGAAGGCGTTCCGGGCCCTCACCAAGCAGTTCCACCCGGACCGCAACTCCGAGCATACGCAGTGGGCCACCGCGCAGATGAAGCGCGTGATCGAGGCCAACCGCGTGCTCGCCAACGCCTCCACGCGCGCGCTGTACGACCGCCGCCACGGCCTCGGCGTCGAGCCCATGCGCGCGGCCTCGCGGCTGAAGCACCGGCGCGAAGGGGACAGCCTCCCCTCGCAGTCCGAGCGCATCCTCTACGACCTCGTCTCCGGCAAGGGGGCGCAGGCGGTGGAGGATTTCGAGCGGCTGGTGCGGCTCGGCTCCTTCCGTCTCCGCGACCATCTCGAACTGCGCGACTGGATCGACTGCTGGTTCCTGCTGGCCGAGCAATACGCCCACCGCAAGCAATTCGACAAGGCGCTGGCGATGTACGAGGAGTTGTACCACTCCGAGGAGACGCGCTGCCGCCACAGCTACTTCATGAACGAGTTGGCCGACCGCATCCTCCAGATCTGCTGCCGCGACCTGGGCGCGGGCGTCGCGCCCGACCAGGCCGCCGCCTGCTACCTGCGCGCGCTCGCGCTGAACCTCGCCAAGCCGCGCCGCGCCTTCCTCCACAAAAAGCTGGCGGAGTGCTGTCTGGAGATGGGGGACGATGAGAACGCGCGCCGCCACCTCGGCATCGCCTTCGAGCTCAAGCCGGACATGAAGGGCGCAACCAAAATCTGCCGCAAACTCCATTACGCGCCGGCAGCCGCAAAGCCAACCCTCGCAAAGGAATAGGGCGGGGGATTCACCACGGAGGCGCGGAGAGCGGCGAATGGGCGAACCACGGATGTACACAGATGAACACGGATAAAATACAAAAGAGAAAAAGCGATTTAGAGACGGCTTCACTTTATCCCACACGGAGCCGCCGTTGCCTCTCTCCTTCATCCGCGTGTATCCGTGCGCATCCGAGGTTTCCTTTCGTCTCGCGCCGTTACCTTGAAATGCCGTCCTCTGTATCTCCGTGCCTCCGTGGTGAACACGCCATGAATGGGCCAGCCGCGGCCGGGAAGGGAACGTGAACCGCACGATCCACGCCCCCCCCTTCGTCAACTACTCCTGCCAGACCTGCGGCTGGTGCTGCCGCCAGTACGACATCACCTTCTCCAAAGCCGACCAGGAGCGCCTCTCCAAAATCGACTGGGGCAAGCTGGAGCCCGCGCTCGCGGGCAAGGAGTGGTACGCCCCGCTGAACGAACGGCGCAACCCGGACAAGTTCCGCCTGCGCTACACCCCCGAAGGCGCCTGCATCTTCCTGAACGAGAAGAACCTCTGTCGCATGCACACACACGTCGGGGAGTTGGGGAAGACCTTCGGCTGCAGCGTCTATCCCTTCACCTTCGCCGCCACCCCCTCGGGGGTGTACGTCGGCATGCGCTTCAGTTGCCAGGCGGTCGCGCACGGGCTGGGGGAGCCGGTGGTGCGCCGCCGCGATTTGATGCAGAAACAGCTCGACCTGTGCGAACGCTCCGGCCACCTCCCGGTCTATCCCGACGTGGTGCGGCTCAACGCCCGCACCCTTCTGGCCTGGTCGGACTACATGGCGCTGGAGGAGGCGCTGCTGCGCGTGGTCCTGCGCGACGACCTCCCGCTGTCGCGCCGCCTGTTCCTGGCGCACAAATTCCTCGAAGTGCTCGGCCAGGCGAAACTGGAGAACGTGCGCGGGGAGAAATTCCGCCAACTCGTCGCCATCCTTGAGGCGGGGCTGATGGGGGAGGCCGCGACCGAGCCGCTGCCCGGTCCGCCGGGCTGGCTGCCGCGGATGATGTACCGGCAATTCCACTTCCTCTTCCAGCGGCGTCAGGGCGGGTCGTATCGCGAACTCTCGCTTCCGGGGCGGCTGGGGGTGCGGCTGAAGAACTTCTGGATCGGCGTGCAATTCGCCTTCAACATGGGATCGCCGCAACTCCCCGCGCTGCCGGGGCGCACGCCGCTTCGGCGCATCGCCCGCATGGAGCGCCAGCCCCTCGGCCCCGCCGAGGAACTGGCCATCTCGCGCTTCCTCGCGGCCAAAATCTACGGCAAGCAGCATTTCGGGAAGCTGTTCTACGGATACACTCTCTCGCACGGCCTGGGATTCTGGATGCTCGCCGCCGGGGCGGTGATGTGGTACGCGCGCGCGCACGCCGTGGCGCGCGGCGCGGAGCAACCGGATGGCTCCGACGTGCTCGAAGCGATCCGCTACGTGGACTACTGCTACGGCTACTCCAGCGCCCCCGCCCTCCCCATCGAGCGTCTGCGCGTCGCCATCCTCTCGCGCGAAGACATCGCCGTGCGTCTGGCCCTCAACGAATTCGCGCAGTAGGCGACATCCAATCAATCGTCATCGCGAGGCCGACCGACGGCAAACGCCATTGGCGGAACCCGGCCCACTCGGTCGGCCGTGGCGATCTTCCGCTTTCCCCGTCCGCACCTGGGCCGAACACACCCGTTCCGGGCGGTGAGGAACAAGGAGGCTCGCCCGTTCGGTCCCGGCCTCAGGGTCGAGGGATTTAGCCCTTCGCAAGGTTCTCCGTGACCCGCCCAAAGCCTCTTATTGCCATTCGCAAATCCTCCTCTCCCGCATATTGACTCGCCCCGCCACCTCGCCTATAGTGGAGAATGCCAATGATTTGCAGCGTGCGAGGGATGTTTTCTGCCAGGCCTTTGAGGAAGGAGAATCACCATGCCGGAATTCGTCAATCCGTTCAGCGGGGTCGTTCCGGGGCGAAAAATCACCAAGCGGGAATTGACGCGTGCGCTCCGGCTGGCGCTGGCGGGCGAGGAGGAGGCCATTCACCTCTATGAAGCCATCGCCGATGCGACGGATGATCCGCTCGCCAAGGCCGTTCTGCAGGATATCTCCGACGAAGAGAAGGTGCACGTCGGGGAGCTTCAGCGGCTCCTGAACGTCCTGCTGGCGGACGAGGAGGGGTTCCTGCAGGCCGGCGCAATGGAGGTGAACGAGATGGCTGAGAAGGTGAAGGGCGGCGCGGCCGCTCCCGCCGCTCCCGCCGCGCCCGCGGCAATTCCGACCGTCGGCAACCTGAAGAGCTAATACCCAGGAGGTGACAACCATGAGCGTGAAATTCCTGAACCGCAGCGAGGCGCCGATCAGCGCGAAGGTGTGGGAGGCGATTGACGCAACGGTGGTGGGCGCGGCGAAGATGCAGATGAGCGCGCGCCGGGTTCTGGCCGTGGAAGGCCCCTTCGGCCTCGGGCTCAAGCTCATCCCCGGCAACGAGGAAAGCGTGCAGGAGAAGGCCGTCAGCGAGCAGGTCTGCCTCTCGGCGGCCGGCGCGGTGCCGCTGGTGGCCATCCAGGCCGGCTTCCGCCTGAGCGGACGGGACATCGCGGCGTTCGAGGAGGCGGGCTTGCCTCTGAACCTCGGCGACGCGGCCCAGGCCGCCATCAACTGCGCGCGACAGGAGGATGCGCTGCTGTTCAACGGAGTGAAGGCGCTCAGCATACAGGGACTGCTGAGCGCCAAAGGGGCGCTGCACTCCGCGCTCAAGGCGTGGGATCAGCCCGGCAAAGCCGCTCTGGACGTGATCGAAGCGGTCAGCAAGCTGGACGCCGCCGGCCTCCACGGGCCGTACGCGCTGGCGCTGGCGCCCGACCGGTTCAACCTGCTCTTCCGGCTCTACCCCGAAGGGCGGCTGACCGAGCTGGAGCATCTCAAGCAGATCGTGACCGATGGCGTGGTGAAGGCGCCCGGGCTGACCGGCGGCGTCCTGATCGCCACCGGCAAGCAGTTCGCCTCCATCGTCGTCGGGCAGGACCTGGCGGCGGGCTTCGTCGGGCCGCAGGGGACGGATTACGAGTTCACGGTCTCCGAAACGGTGGCGCTGCGCCTGCAGCAGCCCGCCGCAGTATGCGCGCTGAAATAACGTAAGTTGCGTTGCGTCGCGTTGTAGGGGCAAGGCATGCCTTGCCCCCGCGGGGAGAAGGGCACAAAGGCCCTTCGGGGGATGAAGTCAGTCGCGCAGAGCGAAGCGCCTGCCGCGCCTGACACATTATCGGGGGAGGATGGGCCATGGAGTGCAGTGTTACGAGGAGGGATATGATGAAAACTCTCGGAGTTTGCGCGATGGGGCTGGCGGCGGGCGAATTGGTCGGCGGAGGCGCGATGGGTCAGACCGGCGGCGGGGCGTTGCCCGCGCCCGTTCCGTATGCGCTCCCCCCGCTGCCGTACGCCTACAACGCGCTGCAGCCGGTCCTCAGCGAGGAGATCCTCAAGCTTCACCATGACAAGCATCACGCCGGGTACGTCGCCGGGCTGAACAAGACGCTGGAGAAGCTCCAGGCCGCGCGCGAGGATGCCGCGCAGATCACCGCGCTGAGCCGCGACCTGGCCTTCCATGGCTCCGGCCACGTCCTGCACACGCTCTACTGGAACAGCATGACGCCGGGCGGGTCCGCCGCCCCCGCCGGGCCGCTCGGCCAGGCGATCGACCGCGACTTCGGCTCCTTCAAGTCCTTCGCGGCTCAGTTCTCCAACGCCTCCAAGTCGGTTGAGGCGAGCGGCTGGGCGGTGCTGGGATACGAGCCGCTGGGGCGCCGCCTGCTGGTCCTGCAGTCCGAGAAGCATCAGAACCTGACCATCTGGGGGATCGTCCCGCTCATGGTCTGCGACGTCTGGGAGCATGCGTACTACCTGCAATACCAGAACCGCCGCGCCGACTACGTGGATGCGTTCATGAAGGTCATCGACTGGCCCGGCACGGCCAAACGTTTCGCCGAGGCCATCGCCGGCTGAACGCGCAGCGCGGGCGAAAGAAGAAAACCTTGCGAAGGTCAAACAAACCTTCGCAAGGTTTTTTGTTAACGCAGGGGCGCGACCGCACCCATCAATAAAGCGTCATCGCGAGGCCGACCGATCGCGGATGCAATTGGCAGAAAGGGGCGACTTCGGTCGGCCGTGGCGATCTTCCTCTTTCCCCGTCCGCCCCGAGGCCGCGCACCCCTGGCGTAAACGTGATTTGTCGCGGCGCTCGCTCGCGATGACGACAAATGGCATACGTCGCGCCCCTACGGCACATCAATCCCCGTCGCCTGATCGAACTGGTTCCACACCAGTTGGCTCGATGCCGAACTGATGGTCAGGTTGTCGGTGTCGGGATGCTCCGAATCCGCCCAGTCGTTCCAGTAGCCGATCTTCTGCCCCGGGTCGCCGAACCAGCGGCCATGCCCGTCGCCGTACTCCACGTTGTAGCCGTCGCGATGGCAGTAATTGACGAGCCCGCCGCTCTTGAAGGGGGTGCTGTCCGGCGGGCCGTAATCGAAGCTGTCGCTGAGAATGGCGCGATCGTGCAGGACGCGCGACGTCTTGAAGACGGGCGTCATGAACTGCGCCTTCACCAGCGGCTTGGTGAACTTCAGGTCCCACTCCGCCTGCCAGTTTCCGCCGGCGTCGCAGTTGCTCATGTTCGCCTCGACCGGCCAATTGGCCTGGTTGCCCGGAGCGCGGTCCCAGTCGGGCGCGGGGCTGAACGGATAAGCCGCCGCGTTCGACGGCTTGAGCAAACTATAGTACGGCGTGCAGCGATAGGAGTAACTGGAAATGAGTCCGTTGACCACCGTGTTGGCGCCGGCCGGTGTCTGCGTCAACCCGCGCCCGTCACCGGCAATCAGTTGCGCCGATCCGGTCTCCGTCGTGCCCAATTTCTTAAAAGCGCTCGGCTGGATATCGTAGGGCTGGCCGCCGTAATAGGTGGTCGCATTGCCGCCCGAGGGGCAATACAGCGAGCGCAAATCCGAAAGCACCCCCCGCGATATCAGGATTCCGAGCCCGATGGGCGTGAAGTTGGCCTGCCCGGGGGCCAGTTCCGAAATCATCCCGCCGCCCCACGAGGGGGTGACGGGGTACTCGAAACCGTAAGCGTATACCATATGCCGGCTCGGCGCATGGTGGCCGGCGTAGGTCAGCAGCGCCGCATTGCCGGGCCCCTGGCGCACGGTGCAGGTGGTCAAGCCGTATCCGCCCCAGCTCGGCAGGTAGTCGCCGCTGGAGTTGCAGTAGATCGTGAGGGACATATTGATCTGGGTCAGATTGTTCAGGCAGGCGGTGCGGCGCCCCTTCTCGCGGGCGGAGGCGAGCGCCGGAAGCAGCAGCGCCGCCAGCAGGCCGATGATGGCGATGACGATGAGCATCTCGACCAGCGTGAAGGCGCGCGCGCGCCCCTTGATTTCCCCGGCGGGCAAGCGATTGGACCTGATCATGATGCGCTCTCCAATAGACCGGTGCTCCGGCGCGTCCTATGGTCATCATAGGTTCGCGCCGGAGGCAGGTCAATAGCCCGCGGGAAAGCGGCCGCGCCTCAATTGACCGTCAGCATTTGGGCAAACTCAACATCCCCTGCGGCTGTGCCGACATGGACTTCGTAGACCCCCGCGGCAAGCCCCTTGGGCACGACGAACGTGGTCAGGCAATCGCCGGTCGTCGCATCCATCGTCCACGTCAGCGCCTTGCAGGATTTCTTCACCAATTTCACTCCGGTGTTATTCACCAGAGTGATCTTGCCGGCCTTCGGACCGAAATATTTGCCGCTCAGTTGGACCGTTGCGCCAATCGACGCGGTGCTGGGCGTAACGGCTCCCGCCGCCGGGTCTTTGAACGTGAAAGTGGAGCCTGTGTATATCTGTCCCCTCGCTTTCGTAACAGGCTCCACCGACCAACGACCGGCGGTGAACGGTTTGGTCACAACAAAATCAATCTCCTGATCGGACCATGAGGTGATCTTGAAGGGCCCTTTGAACGTCCCGACCATGACCTGCCCCGGGGTGCTTCCAAAGCCGGCGCCCAGGTACCGCACCGCGGTGCCGACGCTCCCCTCGTTCGGCGTGCAGCCGCAAACGGTAGGCGTCAATTGGACGTCGTCAATGTAAAGATCGGAGGAACCGTTGCCGGAAATACCCTCGAATCCGAGGCGCACGCTGGCGTGGCCGATGAGTGAGTCGGCGTTGAGGATATTCTCCTGCCATTCTCCCGGCGTCCCGCCCCGGTAGATACTCCAGTAGGTCACGACTTCCGTCCATGTCCCCCCGCCATCGAATGAAGCCACCGGCTTCACGTAGGCAGGGTTTCCGGCAATGGAGCTGTTGAAGGACCAGAAGTGCAGCGCCAGGACCGTACTGGAACTGGTATTCACCCCCACGGTGCGGTACAGGCGGCATGCGTCCTGGCCATTGGCCGCCGCGCCATTGAAGACCGCGCAGCTCTGCCCGCTGTGGGGAAGAGCGCTCCCCTCGACCGTGGCGGCCGTGGTCCAATTGCCGCTCGTGCCAACGGTATCCGCCACCGACCAACCCGCCGGCAGCGCGGGCGCAGTGGCGCTATCGAAGCTCTCGCTGAAAAGCGGCGACCCGAATGCGAAGGAAACCGGTGCCAGGGTCCACACCGCCACCGCCAGCGCGGCCCGCCACGTGAAGCGTATTCTCATGGAAGATTCCTTGCCGGATGAGGGACCGCCGGCGAACCCCGACGCCTCTGTGCGAGGACGGGTGCATTGTACCTTTTCCCGCCATTTTCACAAGGAATCGGAAGAACCGCTCCCCCCCGCCGCGCGTCTCATCATCAGGCGCGCAACGCCAAACGCGCGGCAGCCAGTGGCCTCACTGAGGAAGGGAGTCGTCCATGAATTGGAAATGGGCAGGGCAGACGATGGCGATCGCGGCGGCGACGGCGGCGCTGACGGTTGCGGCGGGCTCGCCGCTGATCGTCTCCGCCGATGCGCCCGCGCCGCAGGCCGTTACGGTCGCGAAAGCGAGCAAGGACAACTGCGCGGTGGAACTGATCGCCGGAAAGCCCGCCTACAAGGCGGGGGAGAAGCCGGAACTCATGTTGAAGCTCATCAACAACGCCAGCGAGTCGGCGGAGATAGAGGCCACCATCCTCATCGAGGGAATAGGCGTTGCATCGCCACTCTCCCGCATTGCAATCGCGGCGCCCAGCACCCTCTGGAAGCACTTCGGCAAGTGGAGCGTCCCCGCGGGCGAAACAAAGGAGTTCACCCTGCCGGTGGACCTCGCAACGCCGCAGAACCAATCCCTGCGCTTCCGGCTGCTCCTCGGCCCGCCGTCGGTGGAGCGCGCTGTCCTCAGCGCGCTGGAACCGGCGTCGAGCCGCCCCCAGGGGAATCAGCCGGCTGGGACAGCCGGCTCCGCCAACAACGCCCCGCAACAGGCGCAGCGCGTGAGCGCTGGAACGACCAGGACCCCATGAGCCCCGCGCGCAGCGTATGGCCCGGAGTGTTCATCGGCCTGGTCCTGGGCGTCGCGATTCTGCTCGCGCTGGAGCGCGGCCGCACCCCGCCGCCGCGCTGGCCGGAGGCGGGCCCCCTCCTCTCAGATTGCGACGGGAGGATGACGGAGTTGGTGATTCAGTACCTCTCCCCCAGCGCCGACATCTGCGCCCCCGCCTACCGCGCCTTCCTCCCGCTCCTCCCAGCGGACGTCACCGTGCGCGTCGCCTGCCCCGCGCAGGCGGACTTCGACGACCTGCTGAAAAGGATCGGCCCGGTGAGTTGCCGGATGCTCCCCATCTTCACCGGACACGCGATGACCTGCTGGTCGCGCGACCGCTGGCTGGCGCTGACCCCGCTGGAGCGGGGCGGCCCGGCCACGCTGCTTTACCCCACCTCCGAAAGCGCGCAGGAGGCATGGCCCGCCCGCCGGGGCGATGCCCGCGTGGCGGAGGAGATCGCCGCGTCGACTCCAAAACGCTCCGTCGCCTTCCGCAGCCGCCTGCTGTTCGACGGAGGTGACTTCGTCTGCGACTCGGAGACCGCCTTCGTGAATCCCGCCGTCATCCAGCGCAACATCCCCAGCATGGTCCGCGACGAAAAGGAATTGACGGAGGAACTCGCGCGGCTGCTCAAGCGCAGGATCATCCTCCTGCGCGACGCCCCCGCGCACCACACGGAGATGTTCATGACGCTGCTGCCGGGAAAGCGGGCGGTGGTGGGCGACCCGGCCGAGGGGCTGCGCCTGGCGAAGAACCACCCCGCCGCCTCCGCGCTTCTGGCGGGCGCGGGCGGGGCGGACGAAAGCGCGGAGACGCAGCGGATGTTCGACTCGGTCGCGCAGGAATGCCTTGCCGCCGGCTATCGCGTCACGCGCCTGCCGGTCCTTCCCGGTCTCGATTCGCGCACTTGGCTGAGCTACGGCAACGTAGTCATCGACAACCGCGACGGGCGCACCCTGGTCTACATGCCCGTCTATCGCGGCGCGGAGGAGTTGAATGACGCGGCGGAGAAGCTCTGGCGCGAATGCGGCGCAACGGTGCGCCCCGTGGACTGCACCTCCACCTACACCCGCTTCGGCAGCCTGCATTGCCTCGTCAGCATCATGGGCCGGGAGTGACGCCCGCGCCTCACTCCACGGTCAAGCCGCCGACGGATGTGGCCGTTCCGATATCATTGCTGATCACCAGGTCGTACGCTCCGGGAAGAACCCCCTTCGGCACGAGGAAGGTGGCGCTGCCGGTGTTCGTCGCGTTATCCATCACCCAGGTCACAGGCTTGCAGCTCTTGCGCACCGGCTTGGGGCCGGCGTTGCTTACCAGGGAAATCTTGCCCGCCTTCGTGCCGAAGTAAATGCCGTTGACCGTAATCGTATCGCCGATGGAGGCGGTGTCCGGATCGATGGTGAAGAACATCGGGGGCTGAACCGTGAAGTAGGCGCTCATGGAGACCGAGGGGCCGACCTTCGGGTGGACAACCACTTCGTACTCGGTCGCGACGCACTTCTTGGCCATCACGAACTCGATCCGCGTGTTGGTCCAGGAGGTGACCGTGAAAGGAGGCTTCGTCTTGGTGCCGTAGAAAGCCAGCTTGCCCGGGACATCTCCGAAGCCCGTGCCCACCAGCGCGACCTTGGTGCCGATGGTGCCCACGTTCGGGGAACAGCCCGCAAGGGCGTTCGCCAACTCGATGTCGTCAATGAATATGTCCGCGGAGCCACCCGCCAGGCCCGTGAATCCCAGGCGCACATCGGAGTAGCCGGACAGGAAGTCCGCATTGATGATGTGCTGCTTCCAGCCGGTTGTCGGGCTCCAGCGCGAGACCCAATCCGACACGGCGTACCATGTGGAGCCCCCGTCGAACGAAGCGATAGGCTGCAAGAGGTCGTTATACTCGTTCACGGTCGGGCTGTGGTACATCCAGAACCGCAGCGCCACGGTGGATGGAATCGAGCTGAGGTCGGCGCCGGCCGTGCGATAAAGACGCCATTGAACCCCCGGCGCAACGGACGCGGAATTGAACCGGCCGCAATTCGATCCGCTATACGGATCGTCTCCGTCACCCGCTGAGGTACTGGTGCTCCACTCGCCGCCGGCCCCGGTGATTTGCATCTGCGCCCAGCCATCCGGCAGCGCGGGCGCTTCGACGCCGTCGAAGCTCTCGAAGAAGAAGGGGGGCGCGAAACTCGCTGGCGCGCACAGGACCACCCACGCCGCCGCAACCATGCCGACCACCCAAGCCTTATGCCCGCTCATGTCAGACTCCTTCGCTGGAATTGCTCGAAGGCCCCGTTACCTGCGGAGCCGCGTCGCAGGCATTTTACGCTTTCCGCGCGGTTCTTTAAGCGGAAACTTCAGGCCGCCCGCCGCTCACTCCGGCGCGTCCTTCGGCGCAGCCGGCTGTGCCTGACGCTTCAATTCCAGCGGGTCCGTGAACGCCCCGACCGTCCGGGCATGCTCCGCCCAGAACTTCTGAAGCTCCGCGGTGGGCGCCGTCACCAGGAGCCGCTCCTCATCGTCGCCGGTCTTGAAAATCTCGTGCTTCAGGGCGCCGGGGTTCGCGACCAGGAAGTCCTTCGTCCACTCCGCATCGGTGAAGGCCAATTGCAGCGTCGGCCCGATCTCCCCCACCCGCGCGAAGAAGTGGCACGGGACGAAATGAAGCATATAAAGTCCGTTGACCTTGATCTCCGGCTCCGCCTCCCCAGGGAAAAGGTCCAGGAAAGTGACCCCCTGCAGTTCGACCAGGTGCGCGATGAAATTCCCCTTCAGGCCGTTCTCGTCGGTGTACACCAGGTCATAGCTCTCCTCATCCCTCTTCGCGAAAGCCCAGGTATCCCTGGCGTCCTCCTTCTGCCAGACGCCCACCAGTTCCGGCTTGAAGATGCAATCCTCATCGGTATAGAGCGGATGCACCGACGGCACGCAGCCGGCGAGGGAAATGAAGATGGCCGCCGCGATTCCACGTTTCAGATTGCCCAGCATTGGAGGACTCCTCGTTATAAGATGTTCCCGCGACGCGCTCATTATCCCGCGCAGGGAATGGGAAGTCCAGCGCCGGAGGGGAACGGGGTCGGGCTGCTTTTCGCCGTTGCGAATGGACGCCACGCCCGTTTGCTACCCATTCGTTTGACACCGCCCCGCCACACCGATAAAATGACCAAACTAACTATCACTTCTTGCCCCTCGTGGGTTTCTGCAACAGTCAGGAGGAGAACATGGCTATCCGCATTGGAATCAATGGCTTCGGGCGCATCGGCCGCCTCGTCTTCCGCGCCGCGATGAACAACCCCAAGGTCGAAGTCGTCGGCATCAACGACCCCTTCATCGACGGCGAGTACATGGTCTACATGCTCAAGTACGACAGCATCCATGGCCGGTTCAAGGGAACCGCCTCGTTCAAGGATGGCCAGCTCATCGTCAACGGCAAGGCGAGCAAGGTGTACGCCGCCATGGACCCCACCCAGATCCCCTGGAAAGAGTGCGGCGCCGAGTACGTCGTCGAGTCCACCGGCGTCTTCACCGAAGTGGCCAAGGCCGAAGCGCACATCAAGGCGGGCGCGAAGAAAGTCGTCATCAGCGCCCCCTCCAAAGATGCCCCCATGTTCGTCATGGGCGTCAATGAGAAGACGTACAAGTCCTCCATGAACATCGTCAGCAACGCCTCCTGCACCACGAACTGCCTGGCCCCGCTGGCCAAGGTGGTGAACGACAAGTGGGGAGTTCTGGAAGGTTTGATGACGACGATTCACGCGACCACCGCGACCCAGAAGACGGTGGACGGCCCCTCCAAGAAGGACTGGCGCGGCGGGCGCGCGGCGGGGAACAACATCATCCCCTCCAGCACCGGCGCGGCGAAGGCCGTTGGCAAGGTGATCCCGGAGTTGAACGGCAAGCTCACCGGCATGTCCTTCCGCGTGCCCACCCTCGACGTCTCGGTGGTGGACCTCACCGTCCGCCTGGCCAAGCCGGCCAAGTACGAGGAGATCTGCGCCGCCATGAAGGCCGCCTCCGAAGGCCCGATGAAGGGAATCATGGGCTACACCGACGAAGAAGTCGTCTCCACCGATTTCGTCGGCGAGACCAACACCTGCGTCTTCGACGTCAAGGCGGGCATCCAGCTCAGCGACACCTTCGTCAAGTTGGTGGCCTGGTACGACAACGAGTGGGGCTATTCGAACAAAGTCGTGGACCTGATCGTCCACATGGCCTCGGTGAAGTAATCCCGTAGCGTCCGCAGCCAACTGCACCGGGGCGAAGAACTCGCCTCGGTGCAGTTTTGTTTAAGAGTGCCGCGGGACGCCCGCCCGGAATCCGGCGCGCCGCTCACGCCGGGGGCCGTAGGTGGCGCGGGTTATCCAACCCGCGATCATTGTGCGTTCTTCCGCTCACCCCGCGCCTGCGGCGCGGGACGAGAACTGGCCGTTTAACTGCGCTCATCGCTCGACTTGGAGGCTCTCGACAAGCGGCCCCGAGCTGGCCGAGGGGATCGTCCGCGCCACACCGGGATTGTCTTGGAATGGCGTCAATGGAAAGACCGGCACACATTTACCGACGCGACTTGCCGCACATTCAGAACTTGGACGGAAGCTATTTTGTCACGTCCTGCACCTGCCGAGGCATGATACTGCCGGAAGCCGTTCGCGATACGGTCATCGATTGCTGCAAGTACGTGCATAGCCGCTCCGCCTTCGTGCATTGCGTTGTGGTCATGCCGGACCATGTGCATCTGATCCTGACGCCGCGCGCCGGCGAAGGTGATACACCGGCTCTGCTGCACAATATCCTGAAGGGGCTCAAGGGCACATCAGCGCGTAGAATCAGCGAACTGCTGAAGCGCAAAGGGCCCGTCTGGCAACCGGAATCCTTTGACCACCGCCTGCGCAGGCTTGAATCTGCCGAGAGTAAAGCGGATTATGTATTGCAGAACCCGGTGCGCAAGGGCTTAGTCGCCCGGGCGGAAGACTACAAGTGGCGATGGCAACCTGCGTGACGAACTCATCGCGAGGCTGCGCCTCGCGACGCGGACTGAACCTGTCCGCCGGAGGCCGAAAGTCCGCGCCACTTTTGGGAGACAGGCCAACGGGCGGTAGAGACCAAAGTGGCGCGGGACACCCTTCCGGAATCCGGTGCGTCGCTCATACCGGGATCCGTAGGTGGCGCGGGTTATCCAACCCGCGATCATCGTTCGTTTCTTCCGCTTGCTTTCGCGGGGCTTTGCCCCGCGACGCGGACTGGATAGTCCGCGCCACTTACGACACGCGCTGACCGGACTGAAGTCCGTGAAAGCAGAATGGGCAAAGCATTGCCTTGCCCCTACAACGGAGACAACATGAGCGCGCTTCGCATCCACAAGCTCTCCGTGGACCTGGTGAACAAGATCGCCGCCGGCGAGGTGGTCGAGCGCCCGGCCTCGGTGGTCAAGGAACTGGTGGAGAACTCGCTGGACGCCGGCGCGACGCGCATCGACGTGGCCCTGGAGGATGGGGGCAAACGGCTGATCCGCGTCAGCGACGACGGCGCGGGGATGTCCCCTGCGGACCTCGCGCTCGCCTTCGAGCCGCATGCCACCAGCAAGCTCTTGAAGCCGGACGACCTGTTCGACATCCGCACCCTGGGCTTCCGCGGCGAGGCGCTGGCCAGCGTGGCCTCAATCAGCCATTGCCGGGCGGTCTCGCGCGAGCGAGGAGCCCGCGAGGGGGCCTCCATCGAGTGCGACGGCGGGCGCATGGGCGCCGTCCGCGCCTCGGGCGCGCCGGAGGGGACGCTCATCGAAGCGCGCGACCTCTTCTTCAACACCCCCGCGCGCCTCAAGTTCCTCCGCACCAGCGCCACGGAATTGCGGCACGTCGTCGAAATGCTCACCCGCCTCGCGCTGCCCCATCCCCAGGTGGCGTTTCAACTGACGCATAACCAGAAGCCGGTGTTGCGGCTGGAGCCGGCGGCGGGCGCGCGGGAACGCATGGCGGCGCTGTTCAGCCCGAAGCTGGCGGAGTCGCTGCTGCCGCTGGAATCGCGCAGTTCGGCGATGGAGATTCACGGCTTCATCTCTCCTCCGGGCGCGGGGGAGACGCAGTCGCTGCAATACATCTTCCTGAACGGGCGCTACATCCGCGACCGCGCGATCCAGCGCGCCATCGCCGAGGCGTACCGCAGCCGCATGATGCGCGGGAAGTTCCCCGCTCTCTTCCTCGACCTGCAGATGGACCCCGCCCGCGTGGATGTGAATGTCCACCCCACCAAGATCGAGGTGCGCTTCCGCGACTCCGGCGCGGTCTTCGCGCAACTGCTCAGCGCGCTGGAGAAGACGCTCGCCTCCGCCGGGGGCGTCGCCGGGATCTCCCCCGCCCCCGCCGAAGCGGAGCGGCGCGAGCCGGTCCCCGAATCCCAGCGCAAGGAGAACGTCCGCAAAGCGGTGATCGAGTTCTTCGAGCGCACCGCCGCCGTTTCGCCGCGCCCCGAGGGGGGAGCGGGTGCGCTTTCCTCCGTTGTAGGGGCGCAGCACTTGTCCGCCGAAGCCCCGGCGAAGGCGGAGGCTGCGCCCTCGGACGTCCCACCACCGCAGAACGACGCGCAGACAGCGCAAGCGGCTATCGCACCTCCGTTGACCGGCGGAAGGGCACAGCATGCTGCGCCCCTACAGCCGGGGCAACCGTCCCTCGCAACCCACACCTCCCCCGCCAGCATCGGCGCGTTCTTCCAGGTGCATGATTCCTACATCGTCGAGGAGACCCCGGACGGCTTCCTCCTAATCGACCAGCACGCCCTGCACGAGCGCATTCTGTACGAGGAATTGCGCCGCCGCGTCAGCCAGGCCTCCGTCCCGCGCCAGCGGCTTCTCGCGCCGGAGGTGGTGGAACTGCGCGCCGCGGAATTCCTGCAGGTGATGGAGTGGCGCGCCTCCCTCCTGAAGATGGGGCTGGAAGTCGAGGAGTTCGGCGAGCGCACGGTGGCGATCCAGGCGGTGCCGCACATGGCGACGGGGGTGGACCCGCGCGAACTGCTGATGCAGCTCTTGCGCGACAAGGAGGAGCGCGCCGCCGGCCGGCCGGTGGAACGCGAGGAGTTGCTCCTTCGCAGCATCGCCTGCAAAGCGGCGATCAAAGCGGGCGAGCGCCTCTCCCCCGCGCGCATCCAGGCGCTCCTCGAACAGCGCAACCGCATCGGCCCCGAACCCACCTGCCCCCACGGCCGCCCCACCACCCTGCGCTTCCGGCTGGATGAGATCGAGAAGCAGTTCAAGCGGAAGTGAGCAGCAACGGCTTTCACTGCGAAGAACGGCGGCAGGGGTAACGGCACGTCAGACAACGGCAACAACGGGGCTCGCGCAAAGGCGCAAAGACGCAAAGAACGACGACAGGAAGAGGGTGGGAATACCAGGCGGAGGGGGTGTCTAAGCGGAAGACTGCCACAGTCGGCGCGGGAACGGTTTGCGCGCGAGGCATCGTTCTCGGCGCGCCTCCTTCGCAGTGACGGCGCTTATTTGATGCGCAGGCGCGTTAGGTGGGGCGGCGGCATCCAACAAATGGTCATTGCGAAGGAGGCGCGCCAACACCCCCCCCCGTGCTCTGCGCCGCCGTCGCGCCGACTGCGGCAATCTTCCGATTTTCCGTTGACGAACCGGCGCACCCGAACGCCCCATCGTGTTCACGTCCGCCTCAGATGCATCCGCCCGCCCCATCTGGTATAATTCGACGCCTTGGGGATGTCGTTGAAATAAGCCTGTCGTGGCCGTTCTTTGCGCCTTTGCGTCTTTGCGTGAGCCTGTCGTTGCCGTTGCCGCAGCCCTGCAATAGTCTTTGCGTGAACCAAGAACATCATTAGGAGAGCCGTTATGAAGAACAGCGACATGACGCAGACGGAGATCGTGGAAATCCACGCCCGGGAGATTCTGGACTCGCGCGGGAATCCGACGCTTGAGGTGGAAGTGCGCCTCGAAGGCGGCGCGATCGGCCTGGCCGCCGTGCCCTCCGGCGCTTCCACGGGGGAGTTCGAAGCGGTTGAGCTGCGCGACGGCGACAAGACCCGCTACGGCGGCAAGGGAACGCTGACCGCGGTGAAGAACGTGAACGAGACCATCGCCCCCGCGCTGGAGAGCGCCGACGCGCGCGACCAGCGGGCCATCGACCTGACCATGATCGAGCTGGACGGGACCGAGAACAAGGCGCAGCTCGGCGCGAACGCCATCCTCGGCGTCAGCATGGCCTGCGCGCGCGCCGCGGCCGCCTCCATGAACCTGCCGCTCTACCGCTACCTCGGCGGCGTCAACGCCCGCACCCTCCCGGTGCCCATGATGAACATCCTCAACGGCGGCAAGCACGCCGACAACAGCGTCGACCTCCAGGAGTTCATGATCATGCCGTACGGCGCGGAGTGCTTCGCCGAGGGGCTGCGCATGGGCGCCGAGGTGTTCCACGCGCTCAAGGGCGTCCTCAAGAAGAAGGGGTACAACACCGCCGTCGGCGACGAAGGCGGCTTCGCGCCCGACCTCAAGAGCAACGAGGAGGCGATCGAGGTGATCCTCGAAGCCATCACCAAGGCCGGCTTCAACCCCGGCGAGGATGTCTCCCTTGCGCTCGACCCGGCCAGCAGTTCCTTCTACGGCGAAGACGCCAAGGGGAAGGGGATCAAGGCCCCCGGCAAGTACATCCTGGCCAGCGAAAAGCGCCAGCTCACCAGCGCCGAGATGGTCGAGTTCTACGCCGCCTGGTGCGACAAGTACCCCATCCGCTCCATCGAAGACGGCCTGGCCGAAGAGGACTGGGACGGCTGGAAGCTGCTCACCGAGCGCCTGGGCGACCGGATTCAGCTGGTCGGCGACGACCTCTTCGTCACCAACGTCAAGCGCCTCGCGCGCGGCATCGAGGAGGGTTCGGCCAACTCCATCCTCATCAAGGTCAACCAGATCGGTACGCTGTCGGAGACCATCGACGCCATCGAGATGGCGCAGTACAACGGCTGGACCGCCGTGGTGAGCCACCGCAGCGGCGAGACCGAGGACACGACCATCGCCGACCTCGCCGTGGCGATGAACGCCGGGCAGATCAAGACCGGCTCCGCCTGCCGCTCCGAGCGCGTCGCCAAGTACAACCAGCTCCTGCGCATCGAAGAGGAACTCGGCGCCGCCGCACGCTACGGACGCTAACGCCTGTTGAATGACGAATGACGAAATCCGAATGACGAACCCCGGCGCGATCGGGGGGAGTCATTCGGATTTTGTTTTGGCGCGGGTTCGTCGATGATAAGTCATTGCGAGGCCGACCGATGATGGAGGTTATTTGCGGGAGCACTGCCCTTCGGTCGGCCGTGGCAATCTTCCACTTTTCGCAACCTCGCCGAGGTCCCGCTCAAAGCGGGTGCAAAAAAAGGAAGATCGCCACGCTCGCGCCGAGAACCGTTAGCGCGCAAACGCCGTCTGAAGCGGCGCTCTCCCTTCGATGAACTCAGGGCCATGAGCAACGTCGAATGGCTCGCGATGACGACGATCTATCCGCGCCGCGCCTCACTGCAGGATTTCAATCTCCCCGTACGCCCCCATCCGCCCCGCCAGCGTAATGAGCAGCCCCTTGAGCGTGCCGCGCTGCTGCTCCTGCGCAAGCAGCTTCTCGATATCGTTCGGCCCCTGGATGCGATTGCACACCGCCGTGGCCGCCGCGTCGGCCAGCGCGGCATCGTCGGCCACGATCACCACCGCGTCCGCTTTGCCGAAGCTGAGGCTGTGCCCCACGGTGCCGCTGGAGGTGCAGACGCCCAGCGGCTTGCCCGCCGGGTCCACGCGCAGCCGGAGCGCGCCGGTGAACGGAGAATTCTCGCCGGAGTACAGCCCCATCTCCACCGGGCGGTCCATCTTCATCCAGATATCGCCGCCGTTCTCGATGATGACCTCCGGCGTCCAGCGCAGCAGCCCCTCCCCCACGAGTTGCGCAACCGCCCCGGCGACCGCGGCCATCGGCCCGACGTCGTACGCTTTTGCCGCGCGCAGCATCAGGTCGATCACCGGTGGGACGCCCGGCCGCAGCGGCAGCGGGCTGAGGCTCTCCAGGAACTCCGGGCCGCGGCGGATTTCCTCCTCGATGTCGGCGCGCACATCGCGCAGAAGGTCCTCCGCCTGGTGGCGCAGATCGCGCCGGGCGCGGATCAGCAGATCGCTCTCCCGAATCGCCACCTGGAAACTCACCAGCCCGGAAGCCGAGACCCAGTCCCTATACGCGCGCGCTTCGTACATTGCGGGGAACCTTAACCACAGAGTACGAACATACGGACGATTACTGATTTGCGATTACTGAATACCGATTTGCGATTTGAACGGCCCCTTGCGGTGGAGGGGCGACTGTCGCGACAGCGTCATTCAGAAATCAGTAATCAGTAATCGCAAATCAGTAATCGTCCGTTGCTCAGGGGCAAGTCGTACCCAACCCCCGAGCCCCCGCAGGGGGCGACGGAGACGCCCGCCAAGGTTCCGTCGCC
>CAIUPP010000006.1 GCA_903901045.1 uncultured Planctomycetota bacterium | reverse complement strand
GGCGACGGACCCTGGCGGGACGTTCCGTCGCCCCCTTCGGGGGCTCTTGTCGTCAAGAACAGATCGGTCCCCCACGACTCGCTTCGCTCGCCGTGGGCTAAAATCCATCACCCCCTGCGGGGGTTCACGGGATGGTTTCTACAGAGCATACTGATCTCCGAGTGACGCTGACGCGTGGTGCAAGCGCTCTCGCGGAAGGGTCCCTTCAAGTGGGGAGGAAAGCCTCACATCATTGCAACGGGGTCAACATCAATGGAAAGCTGCACCGTCCCTTTCCTGCGGTCGACGGCGGCGAGGGCGCGGTGGAGGAGGGCGGAGTCGGGGGCTTTGATCAGCGCGTGCCAGCGCCAGAGCCCCTTGAGTCGCTCGATGGGGGCGGGGGCGGGACCGAGAATCTCCACGCGCTGCTGCCCCACGGGGGAGGCATCATGGCCCGCATGCAGGGGCGCAGCATGCTGCGCCCTTACAACGGCGACATTCCCCGGCGTGGGGGCAAGGCATGCCTTGCCCCTGGAAGAGGCAGCGGGTCCGGCCATCACGCGGCGGATCGCCTCGACCGCCTCGGCGCAACGCGCTTCGACGGCGGCGGCATCCTTCCCTTCGAAGAGCAGGCGAGCCAACCGGCTGAAGGGGGGATAGTTGCACTCCCGGCGCGCGGCCAGTTCGCGTTTGGCGAAGGAATGGTAATCGTGCGTGCGCGCGTCGCGGATGCAGGGGTGGTCGGGGCTGAAGGTTTGAATGATCACGCGCCCGCCGCGTTCACCGCGCCCGGCGCGCCCCGCCACCTGCGCGAGCAATTGAAACGTTCTTTCCGCGGCGCGGAAATCCGGCAGGTTCAGGATGATGTCCGCGTTGATCACCCCCACGAGCGTCACGTTCGGGAAGTCCAGCCCCTTGGCCAACATCTGGGTTCCCAACAGGATTTTCGTCTTGCCATCACGAAAATCCGCTAGAGTTCTCTCGTATGCGCCAGCCTTGCGCATGGAGTCTTGATCCATTCGCATTACGGGCTCCGAGCCAAACAGACGCTGCAATTCCTCTTCAATGCGCTCGGTTCCGGCGCCCCATCGCCGAATTTCGGAAGAGTGGCAACCGGGGCAGACATTCGGTGCCGGAGTCTTGTATCCGCAATAGTGACAGTGCAGACTCTCATGCTCTCGATGATAGGTCATGCTGACCTCACAACGGTGGCATTTCAGGACAAGCTTGCACCTGGGGCAGGACAAATACGTGTTGAAGCCA
Source organism: uncultured Planctomycetota bacterium (assembly GCA_903901045.1). Taxonomy (GTDB): domain Bacteria; phylum Planctomycetota; class Brocadiia; order CAIUPP01; family CAIUPP01; genus CAIUPP01. The sequence continues at coordinate 1,757 of CAIUPP010000006.1, read as the reverse complement.
CGACGGTTGAGGAAGAGGATGACTTGCTCTCCCTTTTTCAAGGAGCCTTCGATCCCCTGTTTCAGGCGGCGCGAGAGCAGCGGCGCTTTCCCCTTGGCGGACTCCGTCCCCAAATCGAGTATCTCCACCGGCGGCATGGGACGGCCTTCGACACGTTGGGGCAGTTCCAGAAGTTCATATCTGCCCGTTTGAGCGTTATGAAAGCTTTCCAGCGATGGCGTGGCCGAGCCGAGGATCACCAGCGCCTGCTCCTGGCGCGCGCGCCAGACAGCGACATCGCGGGCATGGTAGCGCGGCGTGCCAATGGCTTTATAAGAACTCTCATGCTCCTCGTCGACGACCACCAATCCTAACTTCGGTACCGGCGCGAAGATGGCCGAACGCGCGCCGATAACAACGTCGGCCCTTCCTTCGCGAATCGCTGTCCATTGCTCTCGCCGTTGCTTTTCCCCCAAATCGCCGTGGATAACACAAACGTGCCGAAACCGCGCCTTAAATCTCGCCACAGTCTGCGGTGTCAGCGCGATCTCCGGTACCAGGACAATCCCCTGCCGTCCAGCATCTGCGACGCGTCGCAAGGCTTGCAGGTAGATTTCCGTCTTGCCGCTACCCGTGACACCATGCAACAGGGCGACGTGGAACTTATCTGCCTTCAATGCGGAGTGGATTCGCGTCATGACGGCAACTTGATTCACATCCAGCTCGGGTGCGCTTCCAGGCGCGACCTCGAACTGTAGCAAGGGACTGTCCGGTAACTTCTCCTTGCGTGTTGTCAGCCACCCGGCGCGTGTCAGTGGCTTGAGCACTGCGTGGTCAACTTCAGCCTGTTGAAGCAAATCAGTTGCGCTGATCTCTCCGACAACCCCGGCAAGCGCGCGCAAAGCGCGGGCTTGCCGAGGCGCACGCACTTCGGCTTCCTCGGCGGCGGCCAACAACTCGCCCGGCGGCTTTGCAGCAGCAACCATGAGGACCGTTCGCGCGGCCTTCGGCGACTTCACGGCGGTAGGCAGGACCGTATCAAGCGCCTTTGCCCAAGTGCAACAATAGTAGTCGGCCATCCAACGCGTTAGTTTAAGGATTCGCTCTTCGTATATGGGCCGATCATCAATGACGTTCCGAACGTCCTTCATTCGCGACTCAGCTATCGCGGGCTTGTCAGAAAGTCCGACGCAGACGCCGATCATCTCGCGCGCCCCGAAAGGGACGCGCACGCGCATGCCCGCCTCCAGGGAGTCGCGCAGCAACTCCGGGACGCGGTAGTGGAACGTCGTTTCGAGCGGGACGTTCAGCGCGACTTCGGCGTAGTTCTTCGATGAAACCGGCACGCGGACTCCTCCAATGGACGGAGGGTATTTTAGCAGTCGGCAGGGGAAGTTGCGAAGAGGGGGGAGGGGAGTTCACCACGGAGCGCCACGGAGGACCACGGAGAACGGCGGAATAGGGGGAACCGCCGATCCTTCGACAGGCTCAGGACCGCGAGTCACGCCGAGTGGTGGATGCCGATAAACGCGGATACAGAATATGCAGCGCAAAGCGCTCTTTCAGCTCTCGGTTTGCTCTGTTGAAACCATCCCGCGAACCCCCGCAGGGGGTGATGGATTCTAGCCCACGGCGAGCGAAGCGAGTCGTGGGGGACCAATCGGTTCTTGACGTCAAGAGCCCCCGCAGGGGGCGACGGACCCGTGACGGGATGTTCCGTCGCCCCCTGCGGGGGCTCGGCTGGTTCTCTCCGCCTCTTTCTCCCCCGACTCGCCACG
>CAIUPP010000005.1 GCA_903901045.1 uncultured Planctomycetota bacterium | reverse complement strand
GGCGACGGAGCCTCCCGCCAATGTTCCGTCGCCCCCTTCGGGGGCTCTCTTCACCGCCAGGTCGTGTTGTTCCCCACGACTCGCTTCGCTCGCCGTGGGCTACACTCCATCACCCCCTGCGGGGGTTCGCTGGATGACTGCAACAGAGCAAGCCTGATCTTGTAGGGGCAAGGCATGCCTTGCCCTTACGACGGAGGGAGTCCTGCGCGGGTTTCCCGGTGCCGAGGGACAGGCGACGTTTCTGCTGATCCGTCCCCCCGGCGGAAGCGCATGCGGGCAAATCAAACCAAGCATCCCTTCTTGCGCCAGGGCAAGGCATGCCTTGCCCCTACAACGAACGTGGCTACGCGCAGCTTTCTCGGTGCTGAGCAACAGGCGGCTCTTTCCACGGCGGGATGAGAACCGGAGCAGATCCCTCTTGACTGGGTCCCCTATTGTGGTATAGTAGTACTTGAATACGTTAGTTATTCGAGAGGAGATGGGATGGCTACGGCTATAAGAGTATCCGACGCGGCGTCGCTGGCGATACATACGATGACGCTGCTGGCGACGCGCAAGGAGCGCTCGATGACGGCGCAGGAGATCGCCTCGACGCTGAAGGCGAGCAAGGCGCACCTGGCCAAGGTGCTCCAGCGGCTGGCGCATGCGGGGCTTCTGCGCTCCGAGCGCGGCCCCGGCGGCGGGTTCACGCTGGCGCGGCCGGGCAGGCAGATTACGCTGCTGCAGGTGTATGAGACGATCGAAGGCCCCCTTTCGTCGAGCACCTGCCTGTTGCATACGCGCTTGTGCGGCGGGAAGAATTGCATTCTGGGGGGATTGCTGGCGAAGGTGAACGCTCAGGTGCGCGAGTACCTGGCCAAGACGCGCCTGACGGACCTCTCGACGTTCTCCGCCGCGAGAGGGGGCTGATATGCTCAGGAAGATTGTGAGGATCGACGCCGACAAGTGCAACGGCTGCGGCGAGTGCGTGACGGCCTGCGTGGAGGGGGCGATTCAACTGGTCAACGGGAAGGCGCGGCTGGTGAGCGATTCCTACTGCGACGGGCTGGGCGCCTGCCTGGGACATTGCCCGGCGGATGCCATAACGGTTGAGGAGCGCGATGCGCCGGAGTTCGACGAGAAGGGGGCGATGGCGCACGCCGGGCATGTGTGCCCCGGGACGATGGCGCGGAGGATGGCGAGGGAGCGCGGGCCCGTGAAGGAGTGCGGCGTCGGCGTCCCGCGCTTGTCAGGCACAGCCGAGGGCGGCTGTGCCACATCGGCTTCCGGCGAGATGGAGTCGGAGTTGACGCATTGGCCTGTGCAACTGAAATTGGTCGCGCCGAACGCTCCGGCGCTCCGGGGGGCGGATCTGCTGCTGGCGGCGGATTGCGTCCCGTTCGCGTTCCCGGATTTCCACGCCCGTTTTCTGCGCGGCAAGGCGCTGCTGATCGGCTGCCCGAAACTGGATGACGCCCCCTATTACGTCGAGAAGCTGACGCAGATTCTGATTCAGTCCGACGTCCGCAGCCTCACCGTGGTGCATATGGAAGTCCCCTGCTGCTCCGGGCTGACGCGCATCGCGCAGGCGGCGCTGGAGCGCAGCGGGAAGGCAGTCCCGGCGCATGACGTGACGATCAGTATTGAAGGCAAGGTGCTGCGTGAAACTTGAAACGCCCGTGCAACGGCTGAAGCAGCGGCTGGAGTCGCTCTATGCGCGGTACAACCGCCGCGACCTGGTGGATACGGACCCGCTGGGGTTCCTCTACCGTTACGACGACCCCGCCGACCGGGAAATCGCCGGGCTGGTTGCTTCGTCTCTGGCCTATGGTAGAGTGGCTTTGATAAGAAAGAACGTCGAGTGGGTGCTTCAGCCGATGGGCCGGCCGGCGCTTTTTCTGCAAAAGGCGTCGAAGGCGGATTTGTCGGAAAGGTACCGCGAGTTCCGGCACCGCTTCACCGGAGGCCGGGAGTTGACGGCGCTGCTGATGGGAATCAAGCGAGTCAACGAACGGCACGGCTCGCTGAAGAACTGTTTCCTGGCGGGGCTGCGCGCGGAGGACAAGACCGTGCTGCCGGCGCTGGAACGGTTTGTCGAGGAACTGGCTGATGTGGATAGAGCGAGCGTCCCTTCTTTGAGCGGGGGCAAGGCATGCCTTGCCCCTGCAACGGAGGGGGCTCAAAACGGGCCCGTCAGCGCCAAGCGGCAGGCGGCGTTTCTGCTGACCAGCCCCGCCGACGGAAGCGCCTGCAAGCGGATGAATCTGTTCCTGCGCTGGATGGTGCGCAAGGATGCGGTGGACCCGGGCGGATGGGAGGAGGCGGGGGCGCACCGGTTGGTGATCCCGCTGGATACGCACTTGTTCCGGATCTGCCGGGCGCTGGGGCTGACTCAGCGCAACCAGGCGAACCTTCGCGCGGCGCTGGACATTACGGAGTCTTTCCGCGCCATCGCGCCGGGGGACCCGATCAAGTACGACTTCGCTATCAGCCGGCTGGGCATACTGCGGGAGGCGGGACTCAACGAATTTCTTGAATCGTGCGGCGTTCGGGAGACATCTTCTGAGCCGGGCGCGCAGCGGGGCCGGACCTCGCGAAGACCGAACAAACGTTCGCAAGGCGGCGCGGGGTGCGGATGACCGTTCGCGAGAACCTTGCGAAGGTCAAACGAACCTTCGCAAGGTGGGGTCGGGCGCGGGTGACCGTTCGCGAGAACCTTGCGAAAGTCAAACGAACCTTCGCAAGGTGGGGTCGGGTGCGGGTGACCATACAGGAGACAGAACATGCCGGAAAAAGCGCATCATGAGGCCGGCGGCACGGGGAAATGCCCGGTGGCGCAGGCGCTGGAGTTGGCGGAGTTGGTGCAGTATGCGCCCGGGTCGATTGTGAGCCGCACGCTGGCGGAGAGCGCCGCGGGGACGCTCACGCTGTTCGCTTTCGACGCGGGGCAGGGGTTGAGCGAGCATTCCGCCCCGTACGACGCCTTCGTGCAGGCGCTGGACGGGGAGGCGCAGTTGACCATCGGGGGCAGGAAGGTGACGGCGCGCGCGGGGCAGGCGGTGCTGATGCCCGCGAACGTTCCGCATGCGCTGAAGGCGCCGGGGCGCTTCAAGATGCTGCTGACGATGTTCAAGGCCAATTAGGGGACAGACAAATGGGGACACAAAACTTTCGTCCGAGAGGAGGCGCGTTCCTTGTGCCAACTTTCCGGCCGGACGAAAGTATTGTGTCCCCATTTACGAAAGGAGGAGGGGATGGGCGGGATTTTCAACGCGGATGAGGTCTTCCAGATGGCGCAGGATATGGAGGTCGCGGGGGCGAAGTATTACCGCGACGCGGCATCCCTGTTCCCCGATCATCCACGAGCGCACATGCTGACGATGCTCGCGCGGATGGAGGAGGAGCATTTCAAGCAGTTCGGCGCGGTGCGCGAACAGGTCAAGCGCGCGGTGCGGCTGCCGGAGGTGTGGGACCCGGAGGGGGAGGCGGCGCAGTACCTTCGCGCGCTGTCCGAGCGCAAGGTGTTTCACCCGGATGAGGATCCGTCGCAGCGCTTCACCGGGCGCGAGAGTCTGCGGGAGATCATGATCCGGGCGCTGGCGATGGAGAAGGAGTCCATCGTCTTCTACAGCGGGCTCAAGGAACTGGTGCCGGCCGACCTGGGCCGCGCGCAGGTGGATGAGATTATCCGGCAGGAGATGGGACACGTGACGACGCTGACGCAGGAGTTGATCGATCTGAAGTGAATTGAAAGGAGAGGACTCTTATGGCCATGTTTTGTTATCAGTGCGAGCAGACGGCGAAGGGAACGGGGTGCACGATTCAGGGGGTCTGCGGGAAGGAACCCACTGTGGCGGCGATGCAGGACCTGCTGATCCATTCGGTGAAGGGGCTGTCCATGGTCGCGCATCGCGCGGGGCAGCTGGGGGCGCGCGACCGCGAGGTCGACGTCTTCGTTGCGAAGGCGCTGTTCAGCACGCTGACGAACGTCAATTTCGACGTCGCGGCGCTGGCGGCGCTGATACTCAAAGCCGACGCGCTGAAGTCCAGGGCGCAGGGGATGTACGCGGCGGCCTGCAAGAAGGCGGGACGCCAGCCGGAGAAATTCACGGGCCCGGCGCTGTTCGTCCCGGCCAGGGACCAGGCCGGAATGCTCCAGCAGGCGGCGGAGGTGGGAGTCGCCCAGCGCAAGGCGGCGCAGGGGGATGACGTGACCGGCCTGCAGGAACTCATCATGTACGGGCTCAAGGGGATGGCCGCCTACGCGGACCATGCGCAGATTCTCGGCAAGGAGGACCCGGCGGTGTGGGCCTTCTTCCACGAGACGCTGGATTTCCTGGCCGGCGGCCCCAGGGATATCGGCCAATTGCTGGGCAAGGCGCTGAAGGTGGGCGAGGTGAATCTGACGGTCATGGGGCTCCTGGACGCCGCCAACACCGGCGCGTACGGCCACCCCACCCCCACCGCGGTGCGCGTGACGCCGGTGAAGGGGAAGGCGATTGTCGTCTCCGGTCACGACCTGAAAGACCTGGAGGAATTGCTCAAGCAGACGGAAGGAAAAGGGATCAACGTCTACACCCACGGCGAGATGCTGCCGTGCCACGGCTACCCCGCGCTGAAGAAGTACAAGCACCTCGTGGGCAATTACGGCGGCGCGTGGCAGGAGCAGCAGAAGGAGTTCAGCGCATTTCCGGGCGCTATCCTGATGACGACGAACTGTCTCCAGCGGCCGATGAAGTCCTACGAGGGGCGGATTTTCACCACGGGGCTGGTCGGCTGGCCGGGGATGAAGCACATCAGCGACGGCAATTTCAAGCCGGTGATCGATGCGGCGCTGGCGGCGGAGGGATTCAAGGAGGATGCGCCGGAGCAGAAGATTCTCGTCGGCTTCGGACATGACGCGGTGATGAAGGTGGCCGGGCCGGTGATCGACGCGGTGAAGAAGGGAGCGATCAAGCGCTTCTTCCTGATCGGCGGCTGCGATGGCGCCAAGCCGGGACGCAATTACTACACGCAGTTCGCCCAGGCCGTTCCGAAGGATTGCGTGATCCTGACGCTGGCCTGCGGGAAGTACCGCTTCAACAAGCTGGAGTTCGGAGATATCGGCGGAATCCCGCGCCTGCTGGATGTCGGGCAGTGCAACGACAGCTATTCCGCGATCCAGATTGCGCTGGCGCTGAGCAAGGCGTTCAACCTGCCGGTGAACGACCTCCCGCTCTCCCTGGTGCTGAGCTGGTACGAGCAGAAGGCGTGCGTGATCCTGCTCACGCTGCTGCACCTGGGGCTGCGCAATATGCGCATCGGGCCGAGCCTGCCGGCGTTCATCACGCCCGCGGCGCTCAAGGTGCTGGTGGATAATTACCAGTTGACGCCGATCACGACGCCGGAGGCGGACTTGAAGGCGATGCTGGGGCAAGGATGAAGGAGAAAGGAAAAGAGGGTCAGGCATCTTTTCGCAACGGCGAAAAGCAGCCTGACCCCTTTTCCCTTTTCCGATCCGGCAGGAAGAGGTCTTGCGGCGCACACTCTCTCCGGTTATGCTGATGGCCTCAACTGCAATGGCCTGCGAGAAATAGTTGGGAGGACGGCATGCAGAAATATCTTTGCGATGTGTGCGGTTACATTTACGATCCCGCCAAGGGGGACCCGGAGAATGATATCCCTCCCGGAACGCCGTTCGAAAAGCTTCCGGATACCTGGGGCTGCCCGGAGTGCGGAGCGCCGAAATCGGAGTTCTCGCCGGTGTAACGGCATTGATTAGGAGAGAGATTGTGGATCAGCTCGAACAGAAGAAGATTCCGGCGCAGACGGTGATTTGTCTCGAACACATGGGGACGCACGGTCAGATCGGCCTGGTGTACCACGAGTTGAATGCCTGGGCGAAGAAGAACAGTGTGAAGGGGTCGAGCGCGGCGTTCACGGTGTTCCTGGATCCGCCCAACGAGTTCGATCCGAACTCGGGCCGGTTCGAGGTGTGCCTGCCGGTGGCCGCGGCGCCGAAGGTGGACGGCAAGCTGAAGGTGAAGAGCTTCCCCGCCTGCACGGTCGCGTTCAGCCGGGTGAAGGGGCCGTATTCCCAGATTCCGGCCCACTACGCCGAGATGCTCGCGTGGATCGACGCTCAAGGCCTCGAAATCGCCGGCGCGCCGCGCGAGGTTTACCTCAGGCGGCCCGATGTGAAGGGAAAGACGGACCCGAGCGAATTCGTGACGGAGATCCAGTTCCCTGTCGCCGAATAAGTTTCCCCGAAGGAATGCGCGAGGGCGGCCTGTTCCCACAGGCCGCCCTCTTTGTTTCGATGCCGCTGCAATGGGCGCAGCATGCCGCGCCCGTACAAGCCCCACGCCGTTGTTAGAGCACTTTAGGCTTTCATGGCTACGGTGTGTGATAGTGGCGAGGAGCGCTAGCCTCGGCAGGCCGGTCGCCCGATGGGCGCAGCATGCTGCGCCCCTACACAGCGATGTAGGCATGG
>CAIUPP010000004.1 GCA_903901045.1 uncultured Planctomycetota bacterium | reverse complement strand
GGTAAATCTCCTCGAACTCCTTGGCCAGCCCGATGGTCGGGATATGCCCCAGCCCCAGCTTCTCCAACTCCTCGCGCGCCGCGCTTAGCTGCCCCTTGCCGCCGTCAATGAGAAGGAGGTCGGGGAGGGCAGGCAGGGAGGGCGTGGGGCGTGAAACGTGAAACGTGAAACGTGATGCGGACTCCGCGGCGGGTGACGCGGGCGCGACTTCCGGCGCCGCAGAGTCTTGACCCTCCACAGGTCTCTCGCCCTCGCCAACACCTTCCGGTACTTCGGCCTTCGGGTTTCGAGCTTCGGATTTCCTTCGGTTTTCGGCTTTCGGCTTTCGGATTTCGACCGCCAGGTCGTCCCCTGTCGCCTCTCGCAACACGCGCGTATAGCGGCGCCTCACCACCTCCGCCACCGACGCAAAATCATTCTGCCCACCGACAGTCTTGATCTTGAACCGGCGATAATTCGCCCGGTCGGGCCGGCCGTTGCGGAAGCTCACCAGCGACGCCACCTTGAACGTCCCGCTGATGTTCGAAATATCAATCCCCTCGATCCGCAGCGGCGGCGCGGCCAAGCCAAGGACCTTCGCCAGTTCTTCCAGGTCTTTGTCCGGGGCGGTGGCGAGCGGCAGGCTGTAGGGCATGCGCTCGAAGCGGCTCACCTTCTTGGTCGTGTGCCGCAAATCGGCCATCAGGTCGCGCAACTGCGCCGCGCGCTCGTAGTCCTGGGCCGCCGAGGCCTTCTTCATCTCCTCCCCCAGTTGCTCCTGCATCTCCGCGCACTGGCCGGAAAGGAAGTCACACGCCGCCGTCACCTGCACCAGATACTCCTCGCGCGTCACGTTGCCGATGCACGGCGCGGTGCAGTATTTCAGGTGCGCATAAAGGCAATGCTTGTAATCGCGGTCGGTCGGTGTCAGTGGCCGGCACCCGCGCAAGTGATACTGGCGTCGCACCAGGGCCAGCGTGCTGCGCAGCGCGCCCGAGTTCGGGAACGGCCCGAAGTAGCGCGCGCCGTCGTCCTGCTTCAGGCGCGTGAGCGTGAACCGCGGGATCGGGTCGTTCAGGTTCACCTTCAGCATCATGAACTGCTTGTCATCGCGGAAGCTGACGTTGTAGCGCGGGTGGAATTCCTTGATGAGCTTGCTTTCCAGCAGCAACGCCTCCGGCTCGCTCCGCACGACGTGGAAATCGAAATCGTGGATGGCCTCGATCAGGGCCTTGAACTTCAGGTCCCAGCCCAGCCGCCGGGAGGGCTGGAAATACTGGCTGACGCGCTTGCGCAAATCCCGCGCCTTACCCACATAGATCACCGTCCCGAAGCGGTCACGCATCAGGTAAATGCCCGGCTTGTGCGGTAGTGTGCCGAGCTTCTTGCGGATGTTGTCGGCGGCTAACATGCCTGCCGCAAGTTAGATCACGATCTTCGTCTTAGCGAAATCGAACTTGGCCACCTTCTCCTTGAGCAAGCTCAGCATCGCCATATTCAGGGCGGCCGTCACATGAAGGCCAAACTCCACGTCGCTCACCGGTTTTTCCCGACTCCGCACGCAACTCAGGAAGTTCTGCCAATGCTTGGGCGTCGGATCCATCTTGCCCGCCGGGTAAACGCGCGACTCGCCCTTCGGCGGCACGATGGTGATGCTGTCGAACCCGGCATTCCATTCGCCGGGATTCTGCAGCGTGAGCGTGCCCTCGTCGCCGCGAATGGCCGCCTCCGGGGGATAATCGTTGGCCAGCGAGCAGGGCAGCACAATGGAGAGCTTCTCCGGGTAGTCCAGGCACATGTTGAAGGTATCAGGCACCTCCCGGTCGTAGGTCGTGTATTTGAAGATGCCGCCGGAGGCCACGACGCGCGACGGGAACTTGAGGCCAATGGCGCTGACGAACGGCGTGAACACATGCGGGAACAGGTCGGTGCAGGGGCC
>CAIUPP010000003.1 GCA_903901045.1 uncultured Planctomycetota bacterium | reverse complement strand
GGGGCGACGGAGCCTCCCGCCAAGGTTCCGTCGCCCCCTTTGGGGGCTCTTAACGCCCGAAAACATCTGGGTCCCCCACGACTCGCTTCGCTCGCCGTGGGCTACTATCCGTCACCCCCTGCGGGGGTTCGCAGAATGATTTCAACAGAGCAAAACCAGTTCTAATCAGTCTTCAGTAATCGTCTCCCCCTCCTACATCCTTGCCCGCAATGCCTCAATCGCCCTGGGATCCACCGTCGGCGTGCCGCCGCATTGCGTCGCCACATAGGCCCCCCACAAATTGGCCTCCGCCCCGATCTCGTGCAGCGGCATCTTCCGCAGGCAGGAGAGCACCAGGCTCGCCGTGAACGCATCCCCGGAACCGACGGTGTCGCAGACGTCCACCTTGACCCCCGAAACATCCACGCGCTCCGCGCCGCGGCACAGCGTGCAGCCATCGGCCCCGCGGGTAATGGCCAGCAACTCGATGTCGAAAGCCTTCATGAAACCGGCCTCGCCCCCCCGGAATTCCGCCGGGAAAAGCTTCTTCAGCGTCTCCACCTCGCCGTCGTTCATCTTCACCACCTGCGCGCGCTGCAGGCCGGCGGCAAGAATCTCCTTCGAATAGAAGGCCTGGCGCAGGTTGATGTCGAACACGCGCAGCGCATGGCCGGCGCTTTCCACCATCCGCAGGATCGTGGCGCGGCTCACGGCGTTTCGCTGGCAGAGCGACCCGAAGCAAATGGCGTCGCACCGCCCCGCCAACTCCGCCATCGGCTCGGACCACTCGATGAAATCGTAAGCCACATCCGGCATGATCGTGAAATCAGGAATGCCGCCGGCCGACAGCCTGACCTGCACCGTCCCGGTCGCGTGCTCGCGGTCGCGCTGGATGAAACGGCGATCCATCGCCTTGGCCGACATCGCTTCCAGAATCGCGCGCCCGTCCGTATCCTCGCCGACGCGGCTCACCATCACCGTCTCCGCGCCAATCTGCCGCGCGATGTACGCCAGGTTGTACGGCGCGCCCCCGAGCAATTTGCGGTCCGGGAAGCAGTCCCACAGGACCTCTCCAATCGCCACGATCGTCGGCTTCTTCTCTCGCGTCATCCTCATCTCCGTTCTGCAAACACAGCGTGGCGGCCACGAGCGGACAATGTGGCGCGGGTTATCCAACCCGCGGATATCGTGCGTTCCTTCCGCTTTCTTCCCTCCCGCGCCTGCGGCGCGGGACGCGGACTGGATAGTCCGCGCCACATACGGCACTTGCGTAGGGCGCCTGCTTTCGGCCACCCGCGCCCTCACCCCGCCATTCGCGCCAACTCTTTCAGACGCTCGCGAATCTGCAGCCCGTTCGGGCACTTCGTCTCGCAAAGGCCGCATTGCGTGCAGCGGCCGGGCTGCGCCTCTTCCGCCAGTGCCCGCAGCCGCGCGCGCGCCAGATCCTCCAGGTGAAACGCCTTGGCCAGTTGCCACGTTTCCATCAGGGAGACGAGGCTCAGCTTCTGCGGACAGCCGGCGCAGTAGTTGCAGCCGGTGCAGAAGGGGCTCCCCATCTCCGCCATCAGCCGGTCCAGCGCCGCGCACATTTCCTTGAACGTTCCCTCCGCGGCCTCGAATTCCCCCACCGCCGCCGCGTTCTCCTCCAGCATCTCCATCGTGCTCATGCCGGAGCAGGCGGTGGAGACGTTGGGATTCGACAGGACAAAGCGCAGCGCCATGGCCGGCGTGGGCAATTCCATCCCCATCGCCTCGTGTACCTTCCTGGCGGGATCGCTCAGGACGCCGCCGGCGACCGGGCACATCGCCACCACCCCCATCCCCAGCTCCGCGGCGCGCGCAATCGCCCGCTCATACCCTCGGTTCACCATGTTGTAGGGGACCGTGACGGAATCGAACAGCCCCGTCTCAATCATGCGGATCACATTGTCAGGCAGGTCGTGGCCGGTGAAGCCGATATACTGGACCAGCCCCTCATCCTGCGCGCGGCGGATCGCCTCCAGCGCCCCCCCTCGCTTGAGCAAGTGAGGGAAATTCGCCCAGCGCAGCCAGCCGACCTGAAAGAACTTGAAGTGGCTGATTCCGAGAATCTCAAGTTGCCGCTCGATCTCCTGCCGGTAGGAGAACGCCGTCGTATCGGGTCCGACCGCCGCCTTGCCGGAGATAATCACTCCGCCGGTCTTCCCCTTGATTCCCCCCGCCACGCGATGCTGGCAGGCGCCCCCGAGGTAGCCGCGCGTCGTCTCGAAGTAATTCACTCCCAGCTCCACGGCGCGCGGCAGCAGCCTCGCATTCAATTCCGCATCATCCGCCAGCCGCATGCAGCCGAAGGAGAGCGCGGACACCGGGAATCCGGTCTTTCCCATCGGACGGTACTTCATCTCCTGGTCATTGCGAATCAGCGGGCTGCTGTTGGCGGGTGCGACAATGGACATGCTCGTTTTCTCCAAGGGCAAAGATCAGGGAATGACAACTTGCGTTGTGCAGTCCCTTTCGGGGAGGCTCTGAAAAAGCAGCGGTACCGGCGAGTACAGAAGCCAAGCGATTCCAAGGGGTACGCACATTATCCAGGTCAGGGAGTTGCTGCGAATGGTACGGCCCTGAAGAGTGGCTCGGTATCGGAGCTTGCGGAACGCTGGAGCGCTTCGGTGAACTCTGAATAATTCGGCCACAGACGAAAATGGGTAAAGCGGCAGAGCATGAAGGGCGCTTCGTCGAGACTCGCGGCTATGCCAATATGCCAAGGCCATTGAGACAATGCCGAATGGGATGCTCAGAGGCGCCAATTCCCAGCCAATCCCCTTTTGGCGCACAGCCGCCAGGAACAGCAGGAGGCAACCCAGGGCGATGCACTGGCGTATCGTCCATCGCCACCGCCGCCGCCGAGTCAGTTCCATCCGCCCTTCGGAGCGAAGCACCAGCAGCAGCCGTTGGAAGTAGTCCCATTCCTCCTTTGACGCAACTACTTTGTGGTCCTTTACGTCGTCGTAATGGAACCACATGGCGTCGGCAACGTCCTGAACCGTACTATCTTTGGTCCGTCCGGCAATGTCTGAGAGGTGGTCGTCCATCTGGAAGGCGGTGGTCCCTTCGCGCAGGTAGCGCTCAATGGCCTCTGCCATTTCATCGCGGGCCTTGCGGTCTATCGTGTCACAGCGTGGCGACAAGCAGTCCACTCCCACAAAATGGTCCCTTGGCAAGCCAAAGCGGCGTCATGGCCGCCGCACTCCATATTTCGCGGGCTGAAGCCCGCGCTACACTAATCAAAGAACCTGAACCGGAAAATATGCCAGAGCGCGGCGACGCCGTCGCGCCAGGTGATCTTTTTCCCCTCGCTGTAGTCGCGCCCGCTGTAGGAGATGGGGGTCTCGTAAATGCGCGCATGGCGGCGCGCCAGCTTCGCGGTCAACTCCGGCTCCACGCCGAACCGTTCGCTCTTGATCCGGATGCTGCGGATGAGCTCCCCCTTGAACACCTTGTAGCCGGTCTCCATATCGCTCAGGTCCAGGTTGGTCATCATATTGCTCAGCGTCGTCATGGCCGCGTTTCCCAGCCTGTGCCAGAAGAACAAAACGCGGTGCGGCCCTCCCAGGAAGCGCGAGCCGTAGACCGCGTCGGCGCGTCCGTCCAGGAGCGGCTCCAGCAGGCGGGGGTAGTCGCGCGGATCGTACTCGAAGTCCGCGTCCTGAACCAGCACGTAATCTCCGCGGGTCTGGGCGAAACCGGTGCGCAGCGCGGCCCCCTTCCCCTGGTTGCGCTCATGGTACAGGATGCGCAAATCCTCCCCCTTCATCCCCGCCAGCACCTCGCGCGTGCCGTCGGTGGAAGCATCGTCCACGACGATGATTTCCTTGCGCCAGGGGGTGGCGCGCACGCGCCGGACGACCTCCTCGATCGTCTCGCGCTCGTTGTAGACGGGAATTACGACCGAAAGCAGCGGGGACTGCGCAGTTTGTTCGCTCATAGGGGCTCCTGTGCCGTGACTCAGGAATGCATTCGAATATACCAGTTTGGCGGCGGAATGTGTAGCGCAGGCGCACCGTGTGCCGCGCGGGCACGCCGTGTGTAGCGCGGGCTTTAGCCCGCGTGGTGCGTAGCGCGGGCTTTAGCCCGCGTGGTGTGTAGCGCGGGCTTCAGCCCGCGTGGCCGTCGCGCGTGGCGCGCAAACCCTCGCATGGGCAAGGCATGCCTTGCCCCTACTCCGCGCGCGGGCGTTCTGCCTCCGCCTCATACAGCGCCGAGGTGCGCTCGATGAACCGCGAAAGCGCGAACCGCTCCAGCGCCAAGCAGCGCCCCGCCTCCCCCATCCGACGCGCGGACGGCGCGTCGCTCAGCAGCGAAATCATCCCTTCCGCCAGCGCCGTCGGGTCGTCCGGGGGAACCAGCCGCCCGGTCGCCCCTTCCTGCACCACCTCCTCGCAACCGCTGATGCGCGTCGCCAGCGCCGGCAGCCCCGATGCCATCGCCTCCAGCAGCGTGCAGGGCATCCCCTCGTAGCGCGAAGAGAGAACGAACAGGTCCAGCGCCTCGTATACTTCCTCGGGCCGGTCGGTGTGACTGAGCCAGAGGATCTTGTCCATCATCCCTTCACGCGCCGCCCAGCGCATCATTTCGCCGCGCAGCGGACCATCACCCACGATCACCGCGCGGCACGCCCCCACCTGCCTCATCACCCGCGCCAGCGCTTCAAGGAGAACATCGCACCCCTTCTGCGGGGCGAACCGCGTAATCGTACCGACCACCGGCGCATCCTGCGGCAAGCCCAGCGCCGCGCGCGCCTCCAAGCGCTCCCCCCGCGGACGGAACCGCTCGCCGTCCACGGCATTTTCGATCACCACCGCGCGGCCGGCCAGCGCGGGCAACTCGCGCTCGACCAGCAAGCGCTGCCCCTCGCTCAGCAGCACCAGCCGCGCAATGAAAGGGGCTACGCGCCGTTCGAGCATCCGGTAGAACCAGCGCCGGCTCCCGCGGTACCCCTGGAAAGCGAAGGTGTGCGGCGTGTGGATCACCGGAATCCCCCTCGCCGCTCGCGCGGCGAAGCGCCCCACATACCCCGCCTTCGACGCGTGCGTGTGCACCACTTGCGGCCTCAATTCACACAGAAGCCTTGTCAGATAATAGAGCGCCATGGAATCATGCCGGGGTGAGATGACCCGCGCCATGGGCACTTCGATGATGTTCACACCCCGCTGGCGCAGCGCGGCGTACTCATCCCGGATGGCCGGGTTGCGCCGCGCGGAGAGGATGGCCGTCAACTTGAAGCGTGCAGGGTCGAGCCCCTGGAGCAACTGCATCAGGTGCGTCCACGTGCCGCCGTCCGCCGCTTCGAGGATTTCCACGACATGAATGCGGGGGCGCTGCCCGGAATTCCCGGTCATACCTCACTCCTCCGAGCGGCGCTTCGCACCCGGTACAGGCGCTCGGTGAAGCCCCCCTCTTTTTCAAAGGAGGCCGCCTGCGCCGACAACTGGCGGTCCAGCAGGTAGCAGCTGAGGTTCAGCAGCGAAAGCGCCGCGTTGGCGGCCAGGACTGAAGAGTATGGCGGGAGTCCGCTGGACAAACACGGACGGACACGGACAGGCACGGACGCCGTTCTTCCGTCCGTGTCCGTCCGTGTCGTTGTCCGTGTTCGTTCGTGTTCCGCGCCGCCGCGCACCAGCTCGAGTTCCCCCTGCATCCAGGCGCGCACCTCCTGCAGGCTGCGGCAGCGCTTCGCCTTGAACCGCCTCAGCGCCGGGTGTTCCGGCCCCCACATCGGCAGCCCGCGCTGGCGCAGAAAGTCCTCATAGTCGAGCCGCAACTCCTCCAGGCTGGCCCGCGCCACGTTGGTCAGCTTCAGCTCCATCTTCCTGGACGTCCCCGAAGCCTGGCTCCCCTCGGCAATATTCTGCACGCCGCTGCGCGCCGCCTGAACCATCTGGTCGCGCGTTCGGCTGCTTCGTTCGATGTAGAGGTCACAGAACCGCGCCGTAAGGTCATACGCCAACTGCGCCAACTGGAAGCTCTTCAGCCGCCGATACCCCCCATGCTTCGCAATCAACGGCTCTTTCTCAGTCATGGCCGGTCCGTGTCTTGTCCGTGTTTCGTCCGTGCCCGTCTTACTGCTGAACCACCTCATACACCGCAATAAACTGCCCCGGCTTCTTTCCGTTGATGTACTGCTCCAGCAACTGCGGCCATGCCGCCCAGTCGAACTGCTCCACCCCCTTCGGCGGCAGCGACCAGATCGGCCTCAAGTGCCCTTTCGCAAACCTCCCGAACAGCGCCCAGTCGAACCCCTCCAGCATCCCCAGGTGCGTGCTTCCCTGGTACGGATAGCGGTAGCTCTCCTGCAGACGCATCAACTCGCCGGCATCCACGTACAAATGAGTAATCCCCTGCTGGCGCAGCGCGCTGAGGAGATCCTCCGGGGTCCTGGATTGCGCCACCATCTCCCCCAGCGGGTTCGTATTGAACACCGTCGCCGCCAGGAAATCGCGGCGGCAGTAGAATGTCCGCGCCTCACCCAGGAAGAGCACCTTCGACCCGGCCGGCAGGTTCTTCTCATCATTGAGGAACTGCATCGCGAAATAGTTCGGCACCTCGTTCCTTCTGAAGAACTCCTCCTGCGACTCCACCCCCGCCGCGGACCTGAACGAACTGGCCCAGTACGTGACATTCACCCAGCAGGTCGGCGACAGCAGCAGCACCGCCAGCGCCACCCCGCGCAGCCCCGCCGCCTGGCGATACCGCAGCGCCGAGGCCAGCCCGATTCCCCCCAGCGCCGCCAGGATGACAAAACTCGGTTCGAGGAAGCGCGCGATCTGCTGCGTGAAGAAGAACCAGAGCAGGAACAGCAGCAGGAAATAGCCCGCCAGCATCAGCGCCAGCGTCCGCACCCGCCGCGGCGCCAGCAGCGCCAGCGGCAGGAACACGAGCAGCGCAAGCGACGCCATGCGTTCGTCGAACGTCAGCACCTCGCGCCCCTGCGCAACCAGGTTCGTGAGGCTAAGGTCGCGCGGCGAATGCGCCCACGTCCAGCGCGCATCCTTCTGCGCGTCCCAGTCGCGCCCGCCGAAGGCCTTGTAGAGCAGCGGATAGACCGGGTTGCCGGTATCCGCCGCGTTGCGGATCAGCCAGGGGCCGAACAGCAGCAGGCTCAGCAGAACGAATCCCGCCACCCGCCAGGTCAATTCCCGGGTCGGCACGCGCCGCGCCAGCCCGAGGAAAATCAGCCATCCCAGGATCGGCACGAAGCAGAGCAGCGCCGCCGTGTACTTCACTCCCATCGCCGCGCCGCAGGCGATGGCCGCCAGGAACAACCAGCCCGTCGCGCCCGGACGCGTCAGCTTGCGCCGCCAACTCCAGACCAGCCCCCAGAGCGCCAGCGTCATGTAGAAAGTCAGCGGCAGCTCGACGTACGACATCCCGCTGTACACCGTCACCCCCGCCCAGGTGTAGAAAATCACCGCCGCCGCATCGGCCCCCTCGCGGCTGATCAGACGCCGCAGCATCCCGCGCAGCGCCAGCGCCGCGCAGAACCCCAGCGTCGCGCCGATCAGGTTTCCCACAATCACGCCGCGCTCGGGCGAGCCGGTCAGCCCCATCCCCAGCAGGTAAAGCATCTCCATGTTCTGCGGGAAGTTGGCGTAGACGTTGTGCGCGGGGAAGAAAATCTTCCCTGCCGCCAGGTAATCGGCGGGCGCGGCCAGATGGTACTCCAGCACATCGTACGCCCACTGCGGCTCGAAGGCGCGCGTCAGGTTCAGCAGCAGGAAGAGCCCCAGCACGCACCAGAGCGTCACGCGGAACCAACTCAGCTTCTCCTTGCGGCGCCGCTTCATCACCCCGGGCAGCGACCGCAGCAGCCCCCCCACCTCGCGCCGCCCCACCGCCAGCAGCATCAGCAGCAGAACCACCATGCGGACATTATTCAGGAACCCCGTCGCCCCCAGCAGCAGCGTCATGGCGCTGATCAGCGCCAGACCCGTGCCCAGGCCGAACAGCCCCAGCGCCAGCGGCTCGGCCGGCGCCAGCCGCGTCACGCGCAGCAGCGCGCTCCCGACCGCCACCGCCGACAGCAGCACCAGCCCCGTCCACAGCAGCAACGACACGCGTTCCACCACCGCCGCCATGTACGGCTGCTGCCATTCCTGCGTCATGAAGAGCCCCACCGCCCCCAGCGACAGCAGGATGGCAGCCAGGGCAAGGAGACTGCGCAGGCCATAAGTCTTGTTCTGTTTCATGATCTCAGTTGCCTATGACAATGTGCGCAAATGACGAATGACGAAATCCGAATGACGAAGGAAACGCCAAAAAGGCCAAATGGCTTGCTTAACAGTGGACTTTGTCCACATGGCGGCCCCTCGTGGTCGTTTGGCTCGCTGGTCGTTTATTTCGTCATTCGTCATTCGGGCTTCGTCATTTCCAAGCGCTTCGTCATTCGTCATTTCATCATATACGCCCGCTATGGTAGACGCCCGCAACGTGGAATGCAATTGACTTGCAAAGTCACCGAGGACTATACTACACACGCTCGTCGTTTGACGACTTTGAACCAGCAGCGGCGCCCTGCGCGTCGAAGCGGAGTATTCGTCGTATGGCCGAAAAGCGGCGCACATCCAAACGGGCACCCGCATCCGCGGGAACTGCCGCCGGCTCACCGCGGGAGGTGTGCGCGCTCCAAAAAAGCCTCGCCAAAGCCAACCTCGCCATCGGCCAGCTCCGCGAAGAAATCGAGGAACTCCGTTCCCGCGCGCGCGAAGGGGAAAACGCCCGCAGCACCGTGGCCGAACTCAGCCGCGAACTCCAGAGCCGCACCCTGCGCATGGAGCAGCAACTGGCCGTCGCGCGCCAGTTCCAGCGCCTCTTCATGCCCCCGGCGCTCCCCCGAAACCCCCGCGTGCGCCTCGCCGTCAAATACCAGCCCTCCCCGCGCGTGGGAGGCGACCTGTACGACATCTTCGACATGGGCAACAGCAGCCTCGGCATCTTCGCGGCCGACGCCTCCGGCTACGGCCTGACCGCCACCCTCGTCGTCGCCGTGGCCAAGATGGCGCTGGACACCTTCCGCCAGGGAGAGTACTCCCCCAAGCGCATCATGGAGCAGGTCAACCGCCAGGTGCTTCAGAACACCCTGGAGAACCAGTTCCTCACCGCCTTCCTGGCCGTGGTGGACCTGGAAACGATGCGCATGAAGTACGTCAACGCCGCGCATCCCTGCCCCGTCATCTACGGCAAGGGGCGCTTCGAGGAGCTCGACACCGAAGGACTCTGCTGCGGGATGTTCGACGATCCGAAGTACGAAGAGCGCGAAACCCAGTTGCGCCCGGGGGACAAGCTGCTGCTCTGCACCCGCGGACTGGTCGAGATGATCAACACCGCCGGGGAGGCGTACGACCGCAAACGCCTCCACGCCCTGCTCCAGGCCAACTCGGAACTGGAGATGTCCGCCCTCGTCGAAAAGCTGGCGGATGAGTTCAACCGCCACATGGCCGGCGCCGAGCAGCTCGAAGACCTCACCCTCGTCGGCCTCGAAGTCGCCGCGCGCAAGAGCACCGAGGAGCGCATCGTCATCCCCAGCGAACCGATGCAGCTCAACCGCGTCGAATCGCTCATCCTCGCGCGCCTGGAATCCCTCAGCTACGGCGAGCGCGCCGTCTTCGGCGTGCGCCTCGCCATCGAGGAAGCGGTCATCAACGCCATCAAGCACGGCAACCGCATGGACAAAGCCAAGCGCGTCATCATCACCTACTCCGTCGACGAGCGCGAATGCGCCATCAGCGTCGAGGATGAGGGGCAGGGTTTCGACCCCTCCTCCGTGCCCGACCCGACGGCCGACGAAAATCTGGAGTTGACCCATGGGCGCGGACTGGTGCTGATCCGCGCCTACATGGACGATGTGAAGTTCAACAAGAAGGGGAACCGCATCACCATGCGGAAAATCGCCCCCTGGCTGGTGGAATAGGCGGACCGATCATGTCCGGCGATCTGTCAACCATGACGCATGAAGTCGAGCGGCGCGATGACGTGCTCATCGTCACCCCGCACGGCCGAATTGCGGAGCTCGAAGCTCACCACCTCGAGCGCGAACTGCTCAGCCTCATCGAGCAGGGCTCCGTCAAGCTGGTGATGAACCTCTCCGACGTCTCCTTCATCACCAGCACCGCGCTGGGCGCGCTCATGGTCGCCCACAAGCGCGTCAAGCCCAAGCAAGGGTACGTGCGCATCGTCCGCCCCCAGCCGCTGGTCCGCCAGATTCTGGAGATCACCAAGCTGGTCAAGCTGTTCGGCCTCTACCATTCCGTAGATGCCGCCATTGCGGGACGGTGAGGGGACGGACGATTTGCGATTACTGATTTCTGATTACTGATTTGCGAATTGAACGGCCCCTGTAAACGGGACTTGCGCGGCGCGCCAGCGCCGTTCAGAAATCAGAAATCGTGCTCCGTTCTCCACGCCACAAATGAAAGATACCATGACGCAAACTCCCATGATGCGCCAGTACATGCAGGTCAAAGCCCTGTACCCGGGCATGATCCTGCTGTTCCGCATGGGGGATTTCTACGAGATGTTCTTCGAGGACGCGCAGGTCGCCGCCAAAATCCTCGGCCTCACCCTCACCTCCCGCAGCAAAGGGGAGAAAGCCATCCCCATGGCCGGCGTCCCGCACCACAGCGTCCACAGCTACATCAAGCGCCTCATCCAGGCCGGGCACAAAGTGGCCGTCTGCGACCAGACGCAGGACCCGCGCGAAGCCAAGGGGCTCGTCGAACGCGACGTCACCCGCGTCATCACCCCCGGCACCGTCACCGAAGACACCCTCCTGGAGAGCAAGGAGCACAACTTCCTCGCCGCACTGCTCTACAGCGAGTCCGAGGCCGGCCTCGCCTGGGTGGACCTGAGCACCGGGCAATTCGACGTGGAGGACTGCCCCCCGGCCAAGCTCTTCGACGAGCTGGCCCGCCTGAACCCCACGGAAATCCTCCTCCCCGAAAGCCGCGCCCAGGGCGATGAAGCGCTTCTTGAACGCCTTCGCCGCGAGACCGGCGCCATGATCACCACGCGCCCCGACTGGGCCTTCGGGCGCGAGGCCGCCGAGAAACTGCTGCTGGAACATTTCCGCGTCAAGTCGCTCGAAGGCTTCGGCTGCGGCGGGCTGGGGAACTCCCTTTGCGCCGCCGGCGCCACCCTGCAATATCTTCAGGAAACGCAGAAGATTTCGCTCGGCCACATCCGCCGGCTCTCCCCCCGCAGCGCCGCCGACCGCGTGGTGCTCGACCGCGCCACCCAGGGCAGCCTGGAACTGGTGCGCACCCTGCGCGACGGGCAACGCCGCGGCTCGCTCCTCTGGCTGCTGGACCGCACGCAGACCCCCATGGGGGCGCGCCTCCTGAAGGAGTGGGTCCTCAGCCCGCTACGCTCCGCCGAGAAGATCGTCGAGCGGCAGGATTGCGTGGAGGAACTGGTCAAACAGCGCGCGCTGCGCGCGGAATTGCGCGCCCGGCTGGCGGAGGTGTACGACATCGAGCGCCTCACCGCGCGCGTCGCCACCGCCCGCGCCAACGCGCGCGACCTGCTGGCCCTGGGCCGCTCGCTCGGACCGCTCCCCGCGCTCAAGGAGCGCCTCGCCACGGCCAACACGGCGCGCCTCCGCGCCCTCGGAGAGCAAATCGACCCGGTTCCCGAGGCGCAGACGCTCATCGCCGCCGCCATCTCCCCCGAGCCCCCCGTCGGCCTCAAGGAGGGCGGCCTCATCCGCGACGGCCACTCCCCCGAACTGGACGAACTCCGCTCCATCCAGCGCGACGGCAAGAGCTGGATCGCCCGCTTTCAGGCCCAGGAGATTCAGCGCGCGCAGATTCCCTCGCTCAAGGTCGGCTACAACCAGGTCTTCGGCTACTACATCGAAGTGACGCACACGCACCAGCAGAAGGTCCCCGCCGACTACGTCCGCAAGCAGACGCTCAAGAACGCCGAGCGCTACATCACCCCGGAACTGAAGGAGTACGAAGCGCGCGTGCTCACCGCCGACGAGCGCGCCTGCAACCTGGAGTACGACCTCTTCGTCGCCGCGCGCACCGCCGTCGCCGAGCAGGCCGCGCGTTTGCAACAGACCGCCCGCCTCCTGGCGGAGATCGACACGCTCGCCTCGCTGGCCGAAGTCGCCATCGAGCACCGTTACGCGCGGCCGCAGATCACCGAGGGGCATGAGATCGTCATCCGCGACGGCCGCCACCCCGTCCTCGAGCGCACTCTCACCGAGGCGTTCGTCCCCAACGATACTGACCTGGACGGCGAGAAAGCGCAGATCATGGTCATCACCGGCCCGAACATGGCCGGCAAGAGCACCTACATCCGGCAGGTGGCGCTCATCGCCCTCATGGCGCACATGGGCAGCTTCGTCCCCGCCGCCAGCGCGCACATCGGCGTGGTGGATCGCATCTTCACCCGCGTCGGCGCCTCCGACGAACTCAGCCGCGGCCAGAGCACCTTCATGGTCGAGATGGTCGAGACCGCCAACATCCTCAACAACGCCACCGACCGCAGCCTCATCATCCTGGACGAAGTCGGGCGCGGCACCAGCACCTTCGACGGCGTCAGCATCGCCTGGGCCGTCGCGGAGTACATCGCCCAGCGCCTGCACAGCCGCACCCTCTTCGCCACGCATTACCACGAACTCACCGAACTGGCCACCCTCTTCGACAACATCCGCAACTACAACATCGCCGTGCGCGAGTGGCAGGAGGAGATCATCTTCATCCGGCGGATCGTGGAGGGGGGCACCGACAAGAGCTACGGCATTCACGTCGCGCGGCTGGCGGGGGTGCCGCGCGAGGTGGTCGAGCGCGCCAAGACCATCCTGGGCAACCTCGAATCCGGCAGCCTCGACGCGCAGAACCGCCCCAAATTCGCCGCCAACGGCAAACGCCGCGGGCGCGCGCGCGATACCGGCGAGCTTCAACTGACCATGTTCGGCGCCGAGTCCGACATCCTCGCCGACACCCTGCGCCGCCTCGACACCAGCACGCTAACGCCCATCGAGGCGCTGAATAAGCTGGAGGAGTTGAAGAAGGTTGTTACGCCGGGGGCGAAGAAGAAGGGGTGAAATTCCTAATGTTTTGTAAGAGCTTATGGAGGATAATGGCGGTATTATCATTGGTCTCCGCGGATTAGGATGCGACATTGTCAGAGATATGGTGTATAAATGTCTTGTCCAGATGGGGATCGTACCCCTTGTCAATCACAGATGAAGACATTACAATTCCGGGAGTTATATCACATGGACGATAACATGAGAGGAAGGCCGATGCCTGAGTACTGGCTAAGGTGTGTAGTGCAAAAGGGGATGTTCAGCGATGAGCGGCTGGTGAAGACTATACACAAAGGGTTCCTCTTCTGTGTGCATAGCAGCCTGGTTGAGGGTGAGCTAAACACAAATGGACGTGTGAAGGTTCGCTTATTTGAGAAAGCCGACGGTTTGTGGGCTGTCCTTCCAACTGAAGATTCAACTGTACTGGAGGTGTCACGAGATGAGTTGGAGCCGGTCAACGCATGATCCTCTCCAACCAGGAAATCCATCAGGCCTTGGATGACGGCAAGCTGGTCATCAAACCAGAACCGCAGCCGCGAGAGTTATGTCCCGGAAGGGAGTGTCCGTATCAAACGAGTTCCGTGGACTTGACGCTGGGTGATGAGGTTTCCCGCTTCGACTTGGAGCACAAGCCACCGGTTGTCATTGACCTGAGAGAAGGGAAGTTCAAGGACCTGTTCACGCCTCACTCTCGCGATTTCACAATAACAGAGGAACAGCCGTATGTCCTGATGCCTGGGACGCTAGTCTTGGCAAAGACCTATGAGATGGTGTCGCTTCCATTAGGCGTTTCGCCCTGTCTTGCTGCACGCGTTGAGGGCAAGAGTTCCTATGCGCGTTGCGGCCTGATGGTGCATTTCACGGCACCGACCATTCATGCCGGGTTTGCTGGAACAATTACGTTGGAACTAATCAATTTTGGCCCTTTCAAAATAGCCCTCTATCCACGGATGCCCATATGTCAACTTATCATTGAACAAGTTTCCGGGACGCCCTTCCGCAATGACAGCCAATTTCAGGGCCAGCACCGTCCCAGCGGCACATAAGACGCGCTTATCATGGGGGAGGCAAGCAGCGCCATTCCTGACGACCTGCTAATTGAGATCATCCGCCGCGCAGTCGAAGTCGCGCAACCAGAGAAGATCATCCTCTTCGGTTCCCGCGCCCGGGGTAGCACACGACCCGACAGCGCCGTGGACCTTTTGGTAATAAAATTCACCCCGCATCGACGGACGCTGGCAATGGCCATCTATCGCCAACTCGCTGGCGTGGGGTGCCCGGTGGATGTCATTGTCGTGACGCCGGAAGACATCGCGCGATACGGCCACGTCCCCCACATGGTAATCGAACCCGCCCTGCGGGAGGACAAGGTGGTCTATGCCGCCTGAACGTCCCACCAGCAACGATCGTGTAGACCGCTCCGTCGTTATCGCAGGAAGCGTTACTGGCGAATCCGGCGAGAAAACATTCTGGCTCAGCAAAACGCCGCTGGAACGCCTTGAGGCCCTTGAACAGATGCGGCAGGTTGCATTCGGATATGATCCGGCCACCAGCCGACTTCGGAGAGTTCTTGAAACTGCTGACTTCCCACCGCGTTGAATACCCGCGCCCCTACGCGCCCTTTCCGGTCTGTCGAGTCTCAATCTTCCCTCTTCCGCGTTGCAGCCTCCGCCAACTGGAGTGTTTTGGCTTTCCACGCCTAAGTCGCCGCGCAGGGCGCAGCATGCTGCGCCCCTACACGGCTGGGCCGACGGGGCCAGCCTTATCGCACATCGTAGCAATGGGAAATTGAGACGCTATAGCGCGCTGGGCGGCGCGCACGGCGCACCTGGGACAGCGCGCTCCACCTTTTCATCTCTCAGTTCTCAGTCTTCAGTTCTCAGTTCTCGCCGTCCTCCGCGTCCTCAGCGTCTCTGCGGTGAAGGCCGTCCCTCAATCCATCTCCTGCCCGATCTCGTACCGTATCCACCTCCGCTGCATCCAGCGCACGGCGAGGCAGTCGCGCAGCCCTTTGAGCGCGCGGTTGCCGATGCCGTACTTGGCGGTGCCGCGCGTGCGCGGGCGGTGGTTGACGGGGATTTCCGTCACGCGCGCGCCCACCAGCTTCAGCAGCGTCGGCAGGAAGCGGTGCATTCCCTCGTAGAGCTTCACCTGCAGGAGGAACTTGCGCCGGAAGAGTTTCAGCGTGCAGCCGGTATCGGTAATCGTGTCATTCGTCAGCCAGTTGCGCACGCCGTTGCCAATTCTGCTGGAGAGGCGGCGGATGGCGTTGTCGTTGCGCTTGGCGCGCACGCCGCAGACGACATCGTACCGGTCCATCAGTTCCAGCATCCGCGGGATGTCCGCCGGGTCGTTCTGCATATCGGAGTCCAGCGTCACCACGATCTCCCCGCGCGCCAGTTGGAATCCTGCCGCCATCGCGGCGGTCTGCCCCCGGTTCTGCTTGAAGGAGGCGGCGCGCAGTTCCGGCATGCGCCCCTTCAGCCCGCGCAGCAGTTCGAAGGTGCCGTCGCGACTGCCGTCATCCACCACCACGATCTCGAACGGCCTCCCGAGCCGCGAGAGCACGCCATGCAGTTCCAGCAGGCAGTCGGTGATGGATTCCTTCTCGTTGTACGCGGGCAGCACCGCGCTGATCTCGGGAACCTGGGACATGGTACTCTCCTCCAGAATTGAACGACGGCAAGGCCGTCCGCCGATGATGCCGTCCGACGCCGAATATAGATACTCCATATCGTCCGTCGGTGCAAATCAGATAACCGCTGAAGCCGCGCGGGGCGCAGGAACGCCCTACGGAGCCGCCTCTTCTTGCGCGATAATCTTCAGCACCTTCTCCGCGATCGGCCCGGCCGCCGAGGCGCCGTGCCCGGCCACGTGGTGCAGCACCACCGCGAAAGCGTAGCGCGGCGCGTCGTACGGAAAGTAGCCGGCCACCCAGGCCTGGTTAATAGTGTCTGCGCGCGTCTCGGCGGTGCCGGTCTTCACCGCCGCCTTCAACTCCTTCAGCCCGACGAGGTTGGAGGCCGTGCCCGAGGGAGACTCCACGGCATCGCGCATCCCGGCGCGGACGGCCCGAAGCGCCTCCGGCGGCAGGTGCAGCGTGCGCAGAACCGGGTCGCCCGGCGGAGCGTAAAGCTCCGGGTCAGGTTCGGGCTTGATCTGGTGCAGGATGGTCGGGCGCAGCACCTTGCCCCCCGTCGCGATGCACCCCATCGACACCGCCACCTGCAGCGGCGTTACGCTCAGGTTCTCCTGCCCCACGCAGAGATTCAAGACGTCGCACCCGGGGCCGGGCAGCCGCCCCTTCCATTCGGGCAGGTCCACTCCCGTGCGCTCCCCCCACCCCATCGCGCGCGCCCATTGCAGCACCGGTTCGGCCCCGATCTTGCGCCCGAGCTCCCAGAAGTAGATGTTGCAGGACTGCGCGATGGCCCCGCGCATATCGATGACCCCATGCGTGCCCGAGCAAGCGCCGTGCGGGACGCCATTGAGCATGAATACGTGGCGGCAGTCGAAGGTGGTCTCCGGGCCGATCCCTTTGTCCGCCGCGGCCAGCGCGACGATCGGCTTGATGATCGAGCCGGAGGCGACGCTGTCCTGCGTCACGCGCGACAGCTCCTGGTTCAGCGGCGCGCTCGCGGCGACCAGCAACTCGCCGGTGCGCAGGTCCATCACGACTACGCCGCCGGTGGACTCCCCCAGCGCCTCCTCAGCCGCGCGCTGCGCCGCGGCGTCGAGCGAGAGGTAAATCCCGCAGCCGGGTCGCGCGCTGAAGAGGACTCGGCGCGCGGGTTCCCCGCCCTTGGCGTCGCGCTCCAGGGTCATCATCCCGGGCCTTCCGCGAAGGAGCCGGTCGTACTGCTTCTCCACACCGTTAATTCCCACCAGGTCGCCCGGCTCGACGGAATCCTCCCCGGCCGCTTCCCCCGCCTGGGATGGCTGGGCCGGGCGCAGAATGCCGACGACGTACCGCGCGAGGCCTCCCGCCGGATAGCAGCGCGCCGTGCCGCTCTTGACGGACATCCCCGGGAATCGCCCCGGCTGCGTCTCAATCCGCCCGGCCGCTTCCACCGTGATGTCCCCCTCCAGGACATGCGCGATGACCTCATCGCGAATGACCGGGATCTTCGGCAGGCCGGCATGAATCTGCCGCACCGTGCGGACGGTCCGTTGCAGGCCGGCGTAGAGCTCCTGCGCCCCCGCGCCGCTGGCGTGGGCCAGGTCGGTCAGGCGGCGGTCCAGGTATCGCCGGAGCGACTCCTCCCCCGCGGCATCCAGCGGCCCGCGAAGCGCCTCGGTGAGCAGCAGCAATTCGGCCGGATCGGCGGAGGAATCGGCCTTCACCTCGCGCAGACGTCGCCGCGCGTAAGCGCCCGACTTCAGCAGCGCGTTCTCCTGCCGGGAAAGCGTCTCCCCCGATGCGCGCAGCAGCAGCAGCGCCTCGGGGTATTGGATCGCCAGGTCCAGCGTGGGGCGGTCGCCGGCGAGCATCTCGCCGCGCCGGTCCATGATGGGGCCGCGCCAGGCCGGGAGCGTCGTGAAGCGCGCGGCATCGCGCATCAGCGCATTGGGGTCCTCTTCATCCCCCTTCAGGACCTGCAGGACGAAGAGGCGCGCCACCAGCAGCGCCAGCACCGCGCCGATGATCGTAACAAGCGTGGAAATCCGCCGGTCGCTCATGGCTACCCCGCCTGCGCCCAGCGGCGGCGATTAAGCCCGAGCGGGCGCGCAAACAGCCCCACCCCCCAGCAGAACAGCGGCGCGGCGGCGGCGGTCACCAGCGCGCCGCTGATCAGTGCTCCCGCCTGCGACGCAAGGTGCCGGTTCCCGCTGGCCAGCAGCGTGGTGCCCAGGCAGATTCCCTCGATGAAGGAATACGCGAGGAACGCCGAGGCCGCCTGCACCACCGGCAGGCGCGGCTCCAGGAGCCGCCGGATTTGAATCATTCCCGCCCCCGCCGCCAGATAGAGCAGCGCGTACTCGCCGAACGGTCCGGCGCTGAACAGGTCGCGCCCCAGCCCCGCCAGCCAGCAGAACCCCAGCGCCTCCGCCGGCTCCGCCCGCGCCGCGGCGAACAGCGCCAGCAGCAGCACCGGGTCGGGACGCACCTCCGGCGGCAGATGCCGCGCCAGCGGCCCGGCCTGCGCCAGCAGTGCGGCCGCCAGCAGAAGCGCCCAGGTTGCCCAGCGCATCAATTCCCCCCCTCACGCGCAGGCGGTTTAATGACCACCGCCACGTGCTCCAACTGCGAGGCATCCACGCTGGGCCGGACCGTCACCCATTTCAGCGGCTCGCCGGAATCCCCTCCCGCCTCGGTGCAAACCCCGACCAGAACCCCGTCGGGCAGGCTGTCCATGCCGCTGGTGACGAAGAGGTCCCCCGGGAGCAAGTCGGCGTTGCTGGCGATATACTTGACCAGGCAGCTCCCCCCGCCGCCCCCTTCCAGAACCCCCATCACGCGGGAGCGTTCGCAGCGCACCATCACCTTGCACGCCGGGTCATCCAGCAGCAGGGCGCGCGCGCTCAAGGGAGTGACGCTGGCGACCATGCCGGCCAGCGCACCGCTGCACAGCACCGCGGCTCCGCGGGAGACCCCCTGGCCGGCGCCGCGGTCCAGCAGAATGCTGCTGCGCACCGGGGAAGCGTCGTAGCCGATGACGCGGGACAGGACCGTGCGTTTCTGCAGCTCGGGGGTCAGGCAGTCCATCTGCGCCAGCCGCATCTCGGCGGAGCGCCGGCGCTCCCCCTCCGCGGCCAGTTGCGCGCGCAGCTTCGCCACCTCATTCTGAAGTTCCTGCTCGCGCCCCGCCCGGCCCCAGAGCCGCGTCAGGCGGTCGGGGAACTCCTCGATCGGCGCCGTCCCCTCGAACAGCACCCTCTGCGCCAGGCTGAACGGCCAGAGCGCCGCGCCGCGCGCGGGAGCGAGCCAGTGGATCGGGAGGATCAGGAGAAGGAGGGATAAGCCCAGATAGACCCAGAGCGTCTTGAGCAACAGCGCGCCGGGCTTTGAGGAGAGCAGCTTCATTTACGATTTCTCAGGGCAACCACAGCGCGGATGTCATTCTGAGTCCCCCGGAGCGGGACGAAGAATCTCTCACGCGACTGGCGCCAGTCTTGACAGAGACCCTTCGCTTCGCTCAGGGTGACAAACGGGCACTGCCCTCAGCCGCGCGTGCCGGTCGGCGCCGGGTTACTCTTCGTCGGAACCGTCCAGGCTGCGCTTGACGAAATCGAGCTCTTCCAGCACCGCGCCGGTGCCGCGCGCCACGGCGGTGAGCGGGTCTTCCGCGATGCGCACCGTCAACCCGGTCTCCTTGGCGATCACGCGGTCCACCCCGCGCAGCAGCGCCCCGCCGCCGGCCAGCACCATGCCGCGGTCGATCAGGTCGGCTGAAAGTTCCGGCTCGGTGGTCTCCAGGCAGCGCTTGATGGCGTCGATGATCACCTGAATCGGCTCGCTCAGCGCCTCGCGCACCTCTTCAGAGGTGATGGTGGTCTGACGCGGCATGCCCGCGATCAGGTCGCGCCCCTTGACCACGCGGGTCAGTTCCTTCTCCAGCGGCGCAGCGGAGCCGATCTCGATCTTGATCGCTTCCGCGGTGCGCTCGCCGATGAGCAGGTTGTAGGTGCGCTTCATGTAGTTCACAATCGCGGCGTCGAAGTCATCGCCGGCCACGCGGACGGACTGGCGTGTGACCAGGTCGCCCAGCGAGATGACCGCCACTTCCGTGGTGCCGCCGCCGATATCCACGATCATGTTCCCGATCGGCTCCATGATGGGCATCCCCACGCCAATGCCCGCCGCCTTCGGCTCCTCGATGAGGAACACCCGGCGCGCTCCCGCGCGGCGGGCGGAATCGATGACCGCCTGCTTCTCGACCTGCGTGATGCCGGAGGGGACGGCGATGACCACGCGCGGGCTGACCAGCCGCCGCCCGCCGTGCACCTTGTGAATGAAATATTCCAGCATGGCGCGCGTGATTTCGAAGTCGGTGATCACCCCGTCGCGCATCGGGCGGATGGTCTGGATGGAGCCGGGGGTCTTGCCCAGCATCTCCTTGGCCATGGAGCCGATGGCCAGCACCTCGCTGGTGCCGCGCTTGACGGCCACCACGGAAGGCTCGGACAGGACGATCCCCTCGCCGACCAGACACACCAGCGTGTTGGCCGTGCCCAGGTCAATTCCCATATCGCGCGAGAAGAGGCCCGCGAGTCGGCTCAGAAACATCATGGATTGCTCACCTTGAAAGATCCCCGGCGCCGCTTGGCCGCCGTATCAAGCAGAGCCGGCCGCCGTTTCCTCCGGCGCCCGGCATGACATTGGACTTAAGTTGCGAAGGCATCCCGCACACGCAGTCGAACGCGCCCACTCTCCCGCTACCCGCCCGCCTTCTTCTCGGCAGGAGCGGGGGCCGGCGTCGCAGGGACGGTCGTCGTTGTCGGAGTCGGAGTCGCCGCCGGGGCCGCCGCAGCCGGCGCCAGCGTGGTCGTCGTGCTTGCGCCCGAAGGCTCGCGGCCCGCCGCCGGAGGCGCCGCACTCTGCCGGCTCTCCTGCACCTCGCCGCGGTAATTCTGAAGGTAGTCGAGGATGGGGAACGTCGCCGCAATGGCCATCGCCGCGCAGGCCAGGATCAGCATGATTTGATAGATCGCCTGGCCTAACCGGCCGCGCGAACCATGTCGGATCGTCATCTCAAGCATCCCTCTGTCTCGCGCCGCTTAGAAGTGCAGCCGGGTCTGGGCCGCATCGCCCACCTTCACCGGCCCGCTGCTGGTGATTATCTGCGCCGCGCACCGCTTCTCTTCCACGTCGAACACGTTCACCTTCGCGATGAAATCCGGGCCGCGGAAGATAGTGAAGTTGAAGTTCTTGCGCACCCCCTGCTTGCTGCCCACGTTCAGCGCCACAGTGTGCGTGTCCGGCAGCACCGCGATCACCAGCCCGTCGATCGGCGGAACGTTCTGCAGGCCCGCGATCACCGTGCGCGCCTCGATCCCATGCTTGGACAACTCGGCGAACACCTCTTCGTTCAGGGCGATGGTGTCCTTCGCCTGGGCCAGCTGCGTCTGCAGCGAGTCGCGGAGCTTCTCCAGCTCCGTCACCGCCACCTGCAGTTTGCGCGTGGTATCCTGCTCGGCGGAGAGCTTCGCGATGAGGTCTTTATTCTCCGCGCGCAGCTTGTCGTTCGCCGCGACGAATTCATCGTAGCGCTTGGTGAGCTCGGCGTTGGTGGCGGTCACGATGGTGACCTGCGCCTGCTCCTTGTCCAGGTTCAGCTTCACGTCGGCCAGGTCGGAGGTCAGCTTGTCGATCTGCCCCTTGAGAGTGGCGATATCCTTGTCCCGCTCCGCCACCTTCGTGGTCAGGAGATCGCGCACGGCGGTGAGGTCGTTGATCTGACCCTCTTTGGTTTCGAGCTTCTTGGCGTCCGCGGCCTTATCGTCCGCGTGCTGCCGCTGCTCCATCTCGTACATCTTCTTGTACGCCTGCCGCTTGGCATAAACGACCGCCGACATTCCGGCAAAGACGAGACTCAGAACGAACGCGATCACGGTCAGCACTTTGGCCCAGGACGTCATTAGAACCTTCCTCCCACTGCGAAAACGCCGCGACGGTCAACAATGCCGGCCGGAACTTCTATATGTCCTGTGGATTATATGAACTGCGTTTCTCCTTAGTCAAGCGGAAATAAGGAAAGACTTGTGGATCGGAGCTCCGCGTGCACTCCGGCGCAGGGCGCAGCACCGTATAAATGCGCATGGGATGGCCGCCCCCGGAAGATAACTTTCTGTCGCGCGGGGGTCTTCATGGACTCAAATGACGAAGGAATGTCCCCGGCGCCCAGTCCGAAAACTGCGCCCCGCCGGCCCCGGCGCCTTTGCCGTTTCTCCCGTCATTGAGGCCTCCTGCGTTGTCATTCCAGCCATATCTGCCCCCTGCCGGCCGAGCGGATTCCCCGCGGGATGCTGCGCTCCTCGCAGTGCTGGCCACCCAGCCTACGCATTACGAATTGCGCGGTTTGCCGGTTGTCGAGTTTCGCAGAAGCTGATACAATTCGGCTTTCCCGGGGCGACCCGGGAGCGTAGAAATTGTTTTCTTCATTTTAACGAGACAGCGACCCCCCATGCTTGACAAATTTTTCGAGCCGCGTTCCGTAGCCGTAATCGGAGCCTCACGCGAGGCGGGAAAGATCGGCAACGACGTCCTGCACAACCTCATCCAGTACGGCTTCAAGGGGAAGATCTACCCGATCAATCCGAAGTCGGACGAAATCATGGGGCTCCCCTGCTACAAGTCGGTGAAGGACGTGCCCGGTGAGGTGGACCAGGCGGTGATCTGCATCCCCGCGAAGTTCGCGCTGGAAGCGGTGCGCGACTGCGCCGCGAAGAAGGTGCCCGCCGTCATCATCATCACCGCCGGCTTCAAGGAGATGGGGCGCGAAGGGGCCGAGCTGGAACGTCAGGTGGTCGAAGTCGCCGCCGGCAGCGGCATGCGCATCGTCGGCCCCAACTGTCTGGGAGTCATCAACACCGCCACCGCCCTCAACGCCTCCTTCGCCGCCGGAATGCCCGAGTGCGGCGACATCGCCTTCCTGAGCCAGTCCGGCGCGTTCGGCACCGCCGTCCTGGACTGGGCCATCGGCGAGAAGATCGGCTTCAGCAAGTTCGTCAGCGTCGGCAACAAAGCGGATGTGGATGAGACCAGCCTGCTGGAAGCGATCGGCTCCGACAAGGACAGCAAGGTGCTGCTGGGCTACATCGAATCGGTCCAGCACGGGCCGGAGTTCATGCGCATCGCGCGCGAGACCACGCGCCGCAAGCCGGTGATCCTGTTCAAGTCCGGCAACACCGCCGCCGGAGCCAAGGCCGCCAGCAGCCACACCGGCGCGCTGGCCGGCTCCGACAAGGCGTACGTCGCCGCGTTCAACCAGACCGGCATCCTCCGCGCCGAACAGGTCGTGGACATGTTCGACTGGGGCCTGGCCTTCAGCTACCAGCGCGGCATCAAGGGGCCGAACGTCGCCCTGGTGACCAACGCGGGGGGCCCGGGCATCATCGCCACCGACGCCATCGAGAAGAGCCGCCTGAAGATGGCCACCCTCACCAAGGAAACCGTCGAAGACCTCCGCAAAGCGCTCCCCCCCGCCGCCAACTTCTACAACCCCATCGACGTCCTCGGCGACGCCAAGGCCGACCGTTACGACTTCGCCATCCGCGCCGCGCTCAAGGACCCGAATGTGGACGGCGTGATCGTTGTGCTCACCCCGCAGACCAGCACCGAGCCGCTCCCCACCGCCGAGGCGCTCGTGCGGGCCAGCAGCGAGTTCGGCAAGCCGGTCCTGGCCGCCTTCATGGGCGGACCGCGCACCGCCGAGGGGTTCCGCTACCTGATGAAGCACAAAGTCCCCTGCTTCCCCTTCCCCGAGCGCGCCGTCTCGGCGATGAACGCCCTCTACCGGCAGCGCCTCTGGCTGGACACCCCCGAGGGGGAGGCCCCCGTCTTCAGCGTCAAGCGCGACGCCGTGGCGAAGATGTTCAAGCAGGTGCGCGCAGCGGGCCGCACGCAACTGGGCGAGATCGAATCGCGCGAGGTGATCAGCGCCTACGGCTTCCGCCTGCCCAAGAGCATCCTGGCCCCCACCGCGCAGGAGGCCGTCAAGGCCGCCGAGTGCATCGGCTTCCCCGTCGTGATGAAGATCAGCTCCCCGGACATCCTCCACAAATCCGATGTCGGCGGTGTGAAGGTCGGCCTGAAGAGCGCGAAGGAAGTGGAAGAGGCTTTCAACGCGATGATGGAGAGCGTTCGCAAGAAGATGCCGAAGGCGGACATCCACGGCGTGCTCGTCCAGCAGATGGCCGGCGGCGGCAAAGAAGTCATCCTGGGCATGACCCGTGACCCGCAGTTCGGCCCGATGCTGATGTTCGGACTCGGGGGGATCTACGTCGAAGTGCTCAAGGACGTCTCCTTCCGCGTCGCGCCGATCACCCGCGCCGACGCCGAGGCGATGGTCAACGAAATCCGCGCCATCGCTCTGCTGAAGGGGGCGCGCGGTCAGGCGCCCGCCGACCTCGACGCCGTGATCGAAGGACTCCTGCGCCTCGCCCAACTCTGCCTGGACTTCCCTGAAATCGTCGAGCTCGATATCAACCCGCTGCTGGCCTTCGCTCGCGGGGAAGGTTCCATGGCCATCGACGCGCGCATCGTCCTCAAGGCCGACGGCCCGGCGAAGTCGGCGCACTGAACGACGCGGCGTAAAGCGCAAGCGCAAAGGAAAAAGGGTCGGGCTGCTTTTCGGTCGTTCGAAAAGTTGCCCGGCCCTTTTTCTATGGCGCGACATCCACCCCTACGTCAATCTGATGGTCCAGGTCAAAAAGGTGCCAGACGGCGACGGCGCCGAGTTCGCCGCTCGCCGGACAACGATACGGGGTGGGATCGTTGGGGTTGTAGTAGTCAACGACGCAGTTGGTCGCCATGCCGTAGAAAGCGGTTCCCTGCCAGCCGGGCGAGAGATTGGTCGAGGGCCACCACATGATGCGCTGGCTCGGGTCCCCGTCCCACTTCGCGCTCCAGTCTCCATACAATACGTTGTACCCATCCCGGTGGGCGTAGGCGCCATATCCCGGCAACTCGCCGGGCCGGGCATCATAGTAGGGAGAAAGAGAAGCCCACCCCAGGTTCCGGCTCCAGGTGTCGGTCACAATCGCCCGCCCGGAGAGCTGTTTTTGCGTCTTGAACAGGGGCTCGCCGGGAATGAACAAACGCTTCGGCTTGGTGTAGAGAAGTTGAAGCGGGTTCTTCGTGGCGTCATAGTAGAATCGGCCCGCATCGTCGGGGTAGGTCGTTGAGGGGACAAGGCGGTACGCGTAGTTCGATTGCACCGCTTTGGCGGCGGTATAGACCGGCTCATTGATATCCCAACGGCGGATGAAGAAATTCCTAAGCCATCCGTAGTCACCGCACAGCATGCGGGTGGCCGAAGTCCCCCCAGCCTTCCTGAGGTCTCCCTTGCTTGTCGCCGCGAAGCAGTACTCCGAGCCAATCACGTCCACCGGCATGTTCTCAGCGCTCGGGCAATAGAACAGAGTCACGTCCCCGATGTAGCCGCCTTCGACCAGATAGCCGAGGCCGACCGGATTGACATTGCGGTACAGGCCGGGCATCGGGTTATTGCCCATTCCGATGCCGGGATTGATCCCCGCGAAGATCGTGCGGAAGGCCAGCGCGGGGTGGAGGAAACTGGTGTAATACTCATCGGAGTTGGAGCCGTACGGCCTGCTGTCGCGCACGGTGTATGTCTCGTCATAGCCGGCGGGCGCGCGCGGATTCCTGACGATCCCGAAATCGAGAGTCCCCGCGCCGTAGGTCCAGATATTGGCGGGGTCTTTGTTCACGCAGCCGATGGGCTTTCCCCAGGCCGCCCAGGAAGGGAAGTATTGCCCGTAGTCGCTGCAATAGCTCTCCAGGCCCTTCGAGGTCTGGTTGAGATTGCTGAGGCAGGAGACGCGCCGGGCCTTCTCGCGGGCGGCGCTCAGGGCAGGCAGCAGCAGCGCCGCCAGGATGGCGATGATGGCTATCACCACGAGCAGCTCGATCAGGGTGAATCCCCGGCAACGCTTCGTTGCGAAGATGCGCCGTTCTGTCGCTCTCATTCGATGCGTCCAAAATGGGTCGAGGTGGGGACACAAAACTTTCCTTTGGAAAGTATTGTGTCCCCACCGGCCCAGCCTGCCAACCGGAATGGTTTCAACAGAGCAAAGCTGTTTCAAAGCTCGGAACGAAACGAGCCGGCAGGCCACCAAGCCTGCCGGCCCGTTTTCTTGAGGGCTGTTGCTACTTGAGCGACACGGGAGTGCAGAGGTTCGCCTTCTTGTTCGCCACGCGCCCACAGCACTTGCAGATGTACTTCGGCGCGTTCACCAGCGGCTTGAGCGCTTTCACATCCACCTTGCATCCGCAGCAGGTCATCGAGCACAACTTGTTGATCCCGCATTTCGACGCCATGAGCGCTCCTCCACAAGGAAATGAAGTTCTGGAAACCGGATCAATTCCAATGTAAGGGCGCATGCGGGCTGAGTCAATAGTTTTCCAAGCCGTCCCGGCGGCTTCCTACTGCAACACGGTGATGGTGATTTTGTCCCCCGTGATATCGACGCACCAGCGGCCGGTCGGCATGCCGGACTTGTTGCGCTTGTCGTTGTATACATGGACGGACATCTGCCCCCCCGAGTTGGTGAAGCTATACAGATCGTTGGCTTTCAAGGTATAGGGCAGGCCGTTCACCATGAAGCCGGTCAAGTTGCCGCATGCTTTCGGCCTGATGCGAAGGCAATCGGCCGGGCCGGTGTACTCAAGTCCGGTGGAACTGAACCCCGTGTGCGGCGCAAAGCAGGTATCGGCGTGCAGGTTGTCGCGCGTCACCACGACGCCGTCGGGCAGAACCAGCGTAAATTCCGAATTCAGGTTGTTGTTGGGGCCGATCTGAACGAAGCCGCCGATCGTGACCGTTGACGGGCTCGAAGGAACCGGCGTGGACGCGCCGGGCATCAGTGTCCAGTTGAACGATATCTCGGAGAACGCCTCCAATCGCTCCACGTGCCCGTCCAGGTAGAGGTAATTGGCGAATGCGGAGTGACGGTCCCGAATGGCTCGACCCTGCCAGCCCGTGACGTGCTGCCAGTCCCCCAGAATGGAATTGATGTCGCCGTCGAAAAAGGTCACGGTGTGCACCGGAAACGGAACGCGCGCAACGTTTCTGTAGATCAGCGGGAGGTTGACGTTGTACGCGTAACTGGAGCGCGCATTGCGTCCGATGATGCCGGTGGCCCCCGCCGCGATGGCGCGGGGCGTGTCGTCCGTCGGGCAGATCATCGCACTGCCCGCCTCACCCGCCTTCGTGGCACCCGGCTTATCGGTAGTGCGAAGCGTAACGCGGTAACAGCCGCCCCCCTTGTCCTGGAAGTCGTAATAGGGGTTCGGCATCGTGCCGGTGGATTCTATCAGGCCGGTCACATAGGCCTGCCCCAGGCCGCGCAGGTTGTTGCTGCAGACCACCGTCCGGGCGCTGGAGCGCGCTTTCGAGGTGAATGGCATCACAATGAGCGCGAGCGTGCCGCAGACGGCAATGACCGCCAGCATTTCAACCATTGTGAAGCCGAATCGCGCCGGCTCTGCCGCACGCGGGAGTCGTCCGGTTGCCATGGGGCGGCGTCGCCAGGACAAGGCGCCGGGAAGAACCCTTGGGGGATTGGAGGAATGCCTATTTGGCATTTCCGGGATGGAGACCTGCTCAGACCCGCCGGATGGTTTGCCGGCGATGCCAGTCAGATTCCCAGCCGCCACACAATTTGTTGGCGACATCAATCCGATCCCTCATAGTGCCCCCTCCCGAGCACCGTTACATACGTAGCGAATTATTGTGCCTTCTTGAGGATGTCTCCGTCAAGCTTTTTCTTGAGGGGCGCGGCTTCGACCGGCAAGCATCGCATTCGCAAATATCAATCTTACTTACCCCTTCCCCTTGTGGTAAAATCCGTTCGGCAACACAGGGAAGGAGCTATCCAGGAGGGAGAACCTCAATGAAAACGATTTTCCTCGCTTCGGTCACGCCATACGTCGGAAAGAACGTCGTCGCCATAGGCCTCTTCGAGCGGCTGCGGCGGCTGAAGCTGAAGGTCGGCTACTTCAAGCCCATCGGCCCGCTGGCGACGCGCCACGAAGGGAGCGTGGTGGACGAGGACGCGCTCTTCTTTCGCAACGTCCTCAAACTGGCCGAACCGGTCGACACGATCTGTCCGCTGGTGATGAGCGACGAAACCGTCGCCCAGATGCTCCGCGGCCGCCTGACGGACGCGCGCGAGCGCGTGCTGGAGGCTTTCAAGCGCGTCTCCGACGGGAAGGACTGCGTTGTCGTGGTGGGGATGGGAAGGCTCAGCGCGGGGTTGGCCTGCGGTTACTCCATGGAGCAATTCATCCGCGACGTGCAGGCCCGCCTGCTGGTGGTCGAGCGCTACCGCTGGCCGGCTGAGACGCTCGACGGCATTCTCCAGATGAAATCGCACATGCCGGAGCAATTCGGCGGCGTCATCTTCAACCGCCTTCAGCCCTCCACCCTCACGCAGATCAACCGCTCCGTCCGCCCCTTCCTCAAGGCGCAGGGGGTGGAGATATTCGGCGCGGTGCCCGACGACGTGGTGCTGAACGCCGTCCCCATCGGCGACCTCGTCGCCGCGCTCGGCGGCAAGGTGCTCTGCGGCGGCGACCGGCTGGACGGCCTCATCGAGAACTTCAGCATCGGCGCCATGAACCCCGATGCCGCCCTGCATTTCTTCCAGGGAGTCGCCAACAAGGCGGTGATCACCGGGGGCGACCGCGCGGACCTCCATCTCGCCGCGCTGCAAACCTCCACGCGCTGTCTGGTGCTCACCGGCGGCCTCTATCCCAACGGCCGCATCCTCGCCCGCGCGGAGGAATTGGGGGTGCCCGTCCTGCTCGTCTCGCAGGAGACCAGCGCCACGGTGGAGGTCTGCGAACGCCTCCACGGGCAGACCAGCCTGCACAGCGAGCGCAAAATCGCCCGCGCGTACGAAGTGCTCGACAAAAACGTGGATTGGGACCTGCTGGAAGAAAAGATGGGGATCAAGTAGGGCGCGTGGCCGGCTTAGCCGACGCCGTCCTTGTGCTATTTAGTGGAACCAAGCATGAAGTGTCCATACTGCGACAGCACCGTTGATCTCACTTGGCGCCGCTACTGGAAAGCTCCCCTTGGCAGGCATACGTGCCCAGAATGCGGCCGTCGTTTCCGGATGAAGCATTCTTTTCGGTACTATGGCGCGGTGCTTTGCCTCTGGTTCATATTCGGACTCGTGCCATTCTTTCTCGCGCTGTGGCTTGGAGCAACTCTGCCACAAGCTCTAATCACATACTTCACTTGTGGTTTCCTCGTCATCTTCCCTGTCGACAAGAGGATGGACGCAACTTGGCGCGGCACTATGCCCCTTGGCAGGACGAAACAAGAAAACAAATGACCGGTACGTGGTTGAAACCATTGTCGTTCTTGGCCGTTCGTCCCGGAGGGACAGAATGAAAATAGCCCGCCAGTTCACTGGCGGGTAGAGGAGGGCACCCCCTTCCCCTCCCCCACAACAATGTGGGGGAGGGGAAGGGGGTGGGGGTTACTTCCAGTACCCGGCACTGAAGTGCCGGGCTATTATCTTGCCGTCCC
>CAIUPP010000002.1 GCA_903901045.1 uncultured Planctomycetota bacterium | reverse complement strand
TGGAAACCGCCCGGCGCCAGGGCAAGAAGCTGCACCTGTTCCTCCACGATCTCTTCACCAAGGAGACCCCCGAGGCGCAGGCCGCCCTGTACCGGAATCCACCGGACCAGACATCCGAGCCGTCAAAATCCTCACGGAGCGCCAAGGAGCCGCCGTGACTACCCGCTAAACTGTTACGTCACTGCGGGGCTTGCGCTCGTAATCAGCCCGGTGCAGCTTCCCGGGACAATGAAGATATCCGGCCTGTCGCACCTTTTCGGCGACATCCGCATCGACTTTCCGGAGCAACTCCGCTAACACTTGATCCGCCAGGTAGCACTGGCACCAGTTCTCTGACTTCGTATGGCTCACACCTTACAAAGCAGAGACGACCCCCGTGAAGGCAAGCCTTTACGGGGGGTCCTGCTTCAAATCACCCGCTCGCTTTCACGAATGGCGAGGGGCGGTTCCTATTTCCCTCAAGAACCCTGCTTCCGATCCCGCACTCAGCCCTCCTAGTCCGAACACAGGCTCATTTCCTTGACGGGCCGGGAGCCTGGTTTAGAGTGGGGTGATGAAAACGTTGAGTGTGACGGAAGCTTCGAAAAGCTTCGGTGGGTGGGTCAACCGGGTCTATTCCCGGAAAGAATCCTTTGCCATCCTCAAGCTTGGCGTTCCCTATGCCCTGCTGGTCCCGGCACCGACATCCTGCTGCACCAGCCACGAACTGGCGGATGACCTGGCCGAGGCCAATTTGAGCAGCGAAGACAGGCGGGCCTTGGCGACCACGTTGCGGAAGGGCCGCAAGGCCGTTAAACCTCTCAAGAATCCGTGGGCATAATTCTCGACAGTATCCGGGCCTGATCCTCAAGAACTCCTATTGGCGCTGGCCGCAGCGCAACCTGGCCGGCAATACCATTGACCTCTTTGTCAACTTCTGCGTCGCCAGCCCGATCAAACGCTCCCCGCCCGCGATGGACATTGGTTCCGACTCTTGGTTAGCCGGAGCGTGTTTTTGAGCGTATGCACGCTCCCCATCTGCAACCGGCGCGCGATCCACGCCATCGTCATTGTCTTGGCGGTAAGCATGGACCTGCCAACCCGTCTTGGCGCACGCCTCGCCCAGGGTTTCCTGGAAACAACAACGATCACGATGGTCGCGGAAGATGGCCACGCGCCGGCCGCCACGGTTCATGACATGACACATGGCTCCGGCATGCTGAATTCGCAGCTTGCGCGCCATAGCAGGGGTCGCATCGCCAACTGGTTGGTTTTGGCGATGGGAATTGGCCAATAGCCGGGACCCCTTTACGGAAGTACCGCCGATCGTTTCATTGTGCCGGCGTGAACAGGTCGGCAGGGGAGCTTTCTTAGATTGGCAACAGGCTATCGCATATGGACAAACTCTAGTTTGACCCTTTTTTGAACGTCCCGGATTTCGATAAATCACTGCACCCAGGCCGCTTGCGTCAAACCTCCAATAATGCGCCGAGCGTTCAGCAGTCGCACGGGGCCAAGCAGGCCTGATTCCAGCAGTGGACCGCCCAGGGGCGGCAGGGAGCTTCGACAGATGCGCTTTTCGGGCGGCAGCTTCCCATCGCCTATCATTCGGTTCGCCCAGAGGTTCGCGACCGCGACGACCAGCGTGTTGGCGCCAGGCCGGAGCAGGTCCGTCATTTCCAGGCGCCAGGGGGACGTCCAGCAGATGCCCACTTTGAGTCTGGAGCGCCGCGGTCTTTAGCGAAACGGACCTCCCCGGGGCCGGTGAGCTCTCGTGGCGCCGGGACTGTTTCGACCCGCACTTCACGCGTATCCGTGTTGCTAACCCCGTTTTGGCCCACACGGAGAAGTCGGGTAAGCTTCGAGGGTGTCAGGCTTTTGCAGATTGCGCAACTTTCCAGGCAGTCGGGGTCAATTCGGCCACCCGATTGATCGGCCAGCCGGTTTAATGCGGCACCTGCTGTTTGATTTCGACTTTGCCAGAAAGAGCGTCGAAGTGCGCCAGGTGGCCGGCGTCGGTGACGGACGCCGGCCGCGGGTGGTTCTGACCTTCGGCGGACCAGGTTCCCGCGGCGAGTCCAGTTACGATCACGTTCATTGGCCTGCCGCCGGGGAGATCGAGCGGGACGGTGTTTTCCAGCAGGGCGTCGGCCTTGGGGAAAAGGACCGCGTGATCGGCGATCTGGAACCCCAGGCAATCGCGGGTTTCCAGGGCAATCACCGGCAAGGGATGCGAGGATGGCTGGTTGTCATGCACCTGCATGACCACCAGGAACCGGTCTTGTTTCTGCGGAACGGTCGGGGAGAGTTCCAGACGCCAGCCGGCCCCTTCATCTCCGCTGCCGGACTGGCCAGTCGGATAGTTCTTGTCATCAACCATATACTCGGCACCGGGACCGCCCAGCACCTTGAGCGTATAGCTTCCCTTGGCCGGCAGAAGCGCGGATGCATCCATGCGTCCGCCCCAGAGGCTGGTCACGACAAATCCGTCCGCTTCAACGCGGGGCTTTTCCACGGTGTGCAGCAGCCAGCTCTTCGCGAAGGATGGATTGGCGGCGCGGACGCGATCATACACTGCCAGCACCGCTGGATGGTCCTTCTGGCCGAGGTTCAGGAAGACAAAGGAACGCGTGAAGCTTTCAACCTTGGGCCCGTAGCTCTGAATCCTGCCGCAAAGATGGCTGTAGAGCGGCCGGACTGGATCGGGGCCAAACTGATGGGCCAGGACCTCGCCGGCCTGATAACCTTTCTTCAGAAGCTCATCGAGTGTGGCCGGTTCCTGTCCGTCTCGCGGCCAGTGCTGCCCCCCATCATTGGCCACGGGCGTCTTCAGATAGACAAACTGCTCCTGCGGGTCCTTCACCGTCACGGTGTTGTGGGCGATGCTCCGCTGATAGTAATTTGCCCAGTGCGCGCTGCCGTAGCCGGCATAGGAGCCCGAATCCACCGCCAGCATGCCCTTGTACCAGAGTTGAAAGTGGCCGGCGTCGAGGTGCTGGTGGTTGTTAAACATCCACGGCGCGATCTTCATCATGGCGACCACCGCCGGAGATTCCTTGCCCTCCTGCCATCCCGTGCGGGCCAGCATCACGCCGGATGGGTCCTTGAAGTGCCGGCTCAGGGGCAGCGTCTCGAGCGACTTGGTCGAAAGCTGCGGTTGGGCGAAAAGGAACCAGGGAAGCGTGTCGGTGATGTCATCCTTCATCGCGATGTGCTTCTGGAGCATCCCCGCGATGACGGGGTCGCGGGACAGGAATACGCTCAACGGTTCGCTGTCCGTGTCCGCCGTGGGGCGGCTGCCCCATTTCTTCGGAATAGACGAGCTGTCGCCATCGGTCATCTGCACGTGATCGGGGCGCAGCGAGTAATAGGTGCCATAAAGCAACTTTTCCTGGCCGTCAACGAAGACGCGGGAGCCGCTCATGCGTTGGAAAATGCAGGCGCACCACATCTCCCACTTGCCGCGGACATGGCCATAACCGCCCTGGTTGTGCCAGTGGGAAGGATAGAAGAAGTTTCGGGCGGGGATGTGTTCCTCGAAGAGCCGCCTGGCCGTGACCCGGTAAACCTCGGGATCTTCGTCGTACACCGCCACGCCGGCCGCGAGCAGGTCGCGGAAGATGTTCGCCTCGCCGCCATGGCCCACGACCGCGCCCGCCCGCACCGGCGGGAAGCCTACCTCCGTCATCGCGCCGATTCGCCGGAGATGGGCGATGATGGCTGTCTCTTGCGAAGGGCTCAGCAGGGGATAACACCAGTCATAGACGATGGCGGCGGTGGTGATGGTCGCGCCCTTGCCGCGCGTAATGTCCTGCGCCTCTTTCTTGCTGGGGAAGGTGACGGTGTCGAGGACCGTTGTAAGCAACTTGATCGCGCGCTGGCCCATGGCTTCATTTGTCTCAAGCAGGTAGCGCAGGGCGCAGCATTCAATCAGATCGTGGAGGCGGGGATCATAATTCTGCGCCTCGCTCGGGGCGATTCCCCGGCTGCTGCGTCCCCATTCCATCCAGTTCCGGTAGGCTCGGTCAAACGGCTCGGGCACCGGCAGTTGGCCGTTCCAGCCCGATTCGCTGAGAGACTTCGCCCGCTGGGCGAAGCGCGCAAAAGCCGGGTCACCCAGCCGTCGTTTCATCTCGGCAAGATCGGCGGATCGCAGCAGCAACCGGGGATGTCCCGAGGGCGGCAAAATCGGCGGGACGAACGCCTGCTCGGTCTGCGTCGGCCGCGTGCCAGCGACCGCTGGCTTCTCCCGCCCGTTCTCGGCCGCCGGACAATAGTACGCTGCCAGCAACGCGGCTAACGCGCCGATCACGGATAGGCTGAAGTGATCGGAAAACAAGTTGCACTTACGCATGGGTAGGACCTTTCGGAATCGGAAGCTTCATTTTGGCCATCGGCCGATCCGCCTCAGCCGCAATGATTCGGCTGCGACCAGGAAGCGCCATCGCGGCCGCGGCGGCTGCCCTCGCCAACAGGGATTCACGACAATTGTGTGCCCGGTCCCAGTAAGACATGAAGTAGCGGCCCAAGGCCTTGTCGTGACAGACGTGGTCGTCCTCTACTTTGCCGAGGTGGCTGAACTGGCCCTTTTTCATAAAATGCACGCCATCGGCTGAACCCGCATACCCCCAGTCGCAATGCGCATTGCCGCCGCCGT
The DNA here is from genome assembly GCA_903901045.1 of uncultured Planctomycetota bacterium. Lineage (GTDB taxonomy): Bacteria > Planctomycetota > Brocadiia > CAIUPP01 > CAIUPP01 > CAIUPP01. The sequence goes on along the minus strand of CAIUPP010000002.1, from coordinate 1,754 downwards.
ACCACATTTTGCAAACGCCATCCTCGTACAGGACGAAGGGATCCCATGTGCCATCGCGATCCCATTCGTCGCCGGTGCCCCTTTGCAAAACGGGATTGGCTGGGTCTTTCGTCCGTAACAGTTTAGCGGGTATTCACGGCGGCTCCTTCGCGTTCCGTGAGTCTTCTGAGGGTTCGGATTTCTGATCCGGTGGATTCCGGTAAAGGGCGGCCTGGGCCTCGGGGGTTTCTTTGGTGAAGAGATCGTGGAGGAACAGGTGCAGCTTCTTGCCCTGGCGCCGGGCGGTTTCCAGGAGACTGCGCAGGACGCTGTGGTTTTCCAGACCCTTGTCGGAACGGGTTCCCAGGATGACATGGCGCAGGATCACCACCGGACGCAAACTGCGCTCCGCTTGGTTATTGGTCGGCGGGACGTTGGGGCGGCGAAAGCAGGTGAAGAGGAGTTTTTGTTCCGGGCCCAAGAGGCGTTGGCGAAAGCTTTCCGTGCGGGGATGGCGCAACGGGTGCCGGCAGATTTGCCTGAGTTGGCCGCGCAGGCGGCGCTCCTGCTTTTTGGCCCGTTTGGCCCGCCAGCGTCCGCGCGCCAGTGGCCGGTGGGCTTGGCAGGCATCATGCATCAGGCCCTGGATCTTTTGGCAGAACTGACGGGCTTGGGGGTCGGCGGCCGAGCCGTGCAGCAAGGCCACTTCCTGTTCGAGTTCTTTGGCCTTGGTCTTGATGTGCGCCAAGCAGGATTGGCGATCTTTGGGGTGGACGCCGTTGTAGGCGGCATAGGCATCGGCCACCAAGATGCCGTCAAAGTGCTCGCCCAGCAGGGCTTGGGCCGCCTCGGTGGAGCGGTGGGCGTCCCAGCGAAAGAAAGCCAAGTCGTCATCCCCGGCATACCAGACCCAGTAATTCTGGCCGTCGTGGCGCCAGTGCGTTTCGTCGCCATGCACCACGGCCAGGGCGCGCACTTTCTCCAACAAGTCCGCGTAGAGGGGCCGCCCGCGGCGCACCGCCTGGCGCTCAAAGCCAAAGGCGCTGGCCGGCACGAACTTCAAGCCGAAGAAGTCGGCGAAGAAACGGCTGATTTTGCGGTCCGAGGCGTGGAGTTCGTGGCGCAGGTAGAGGGCGGTGGCTTTGGCGGCCGGGCCAATGTAGGAGCCGGGCAGTTCGCCTGGGCCGGGGGCGTGGACGTGCCGATCGCAGGTGGCGCAATGGACTTGTTCATGCAGGAAGCAGGTCACCACCACCCGCGGTTCCAAGACGATGTCTTCCTGGAGGTGCTGGTGCGCTTCGGCCACCGGGGACAGCTCGGTCCCGTGACAGCACGGGCAGGCGGCGGGAGCCGGCACGGGCACGATCAGATCCACGTGGTCCGGCTTGGGCCGTTGCCAGGCGGGGTGACCTTTGGGTGCCCCGCGCTTCTTGGGCGGGCCGGGCGGCGCGGCGGGCGCCGGGGGTGGCGGGGCGGGTTTGCGGCCTTTGAACTGGCGCCGGTGCAGGGCCTGAAGCTGCGCCTGGAGTTGTTGGTTTTCCTGTTCGACTTCCTGGCGGCGGCGGCGTTCCTGGTCCAGTTCCTGCTGCAGTTGTTGGAGGACGTGTTCGTAGTGGCACTCGGTGCCCGCGGCATCTTGAGCACGGCGCCAGACCGTCTGGGGCGGCAAGCCCTCCAAATAGGGACACCCGTGGCGATAGGGACAGACGAAGGGCGTCTCCAATTCCGAGAAAGTGGGCATCCGTTCAATCCTCCGGAGGAAGTTGCAGGAGACG
>CAIUPP010000001.1 GCA_903901045.1 uncultured Planctomycetota bacterium | reverse complement strand
CGTGGGCTAAAGTCCGACGGCCGCTTCGCGGCCTGACGGACGGAACAGGATGGTTTCAACAGAGCAAAGCCGTTTCAAAACCCACAGGCGAGGGCGCCTGTGCCACACCGACCTCCGTATTTGGCCGAAAAACCATGTGGCTCAGTGCGGTGGCAGTACTCTGGCACCTGAGCCCTCGGCTGAGAAGTCCGTTCGCAGGCCATGTTTTGAAACAGCTTCCAGCGTCACACGAAACTTCGGCCGGCTATGGTTTCGGCGCTGTGGCCAGCGGCTTGGGCGCGGGGTCCGCCTCCACCCGCGTCAGTTCCCCATACATGTGGCCGACGAAGGCTTCCGCCGTGACCTTGAGCGGCAGGTGCTTTTCGTCATCCGAGATCCAGAGCACCATCTCGCGCACCTTCTTCTTGTCCGGCGCCTTCCCCACCTGGTGATAAACCGGAATCAGGCGCAACGCATCGAAGGTTCCTGCCTTCACCTTTATCCTCTCCCGCGCCTCCACCTTCACGGAAAACGCGTAGAGGTGCCTTCCCACGACGATTTCGGTGCTTTTGACATCGCCGACCTTCAGGCTCTGGCTGCGCAGGAGATAAGCGAGGGCGAAGGCGTCGCCCGGCGTTGCGCATGGGATCGTTGCGTTCTGGATGGTCGGCGCCTTGCCGGCATCCTCTTGCTTCTCGCGCGTGTACGCGGCCGTCTTTTTCTCGGGATCGAACAGGATGGTTTCGGTGGTCCTGCGCCCGTTCTCCGTTTGGCTCAGACGGTTCTGCAGCGGGAGGAGCGTGTCTGCGGAGGCCTTGGACCAGGCGTTCGCGCGGAGTTCATAGAGCTTATCCACGAAACTGGTGGTGCGCGCCGTCACACGGAAGGTGTAAATCTCTTCCTCTTCCAGCAACCCCTTCTCCACCCACACCTTCGCCTCGGCGGCCGTGATGCCATTCCACCCGACTTCATAATAGAGCGTTTCGCCCGCGGCAAAGGCGGGCTTCACTTTCACGATGGCCGCTGGTGCGGCAGGGAGGCCGGAGGGGGGAGGCGCGGGGGGGGCTTGCGCGTCGGCCACGAGGGGGCACGCTGCCAGGAGCAGAACAACGCGCCAGCCTGCTAACGCCCGGGTTCGCATTCGACGACGCTCCGATGAACTGTCCGCCCCTGAACTAGATTGTACGCTCGACGCAGCCACTGTCAAGCAGTTCCCCGGCTGGGTGGAAATCCAAGATCACTCCGCCAGGGCCGTCGGCTCCCGGCTTCCCTCCTCCAGCTCCACCTTCTGCGAATGGTGGGCGGAGGGTTCCAGCAGGAGGCACAGCGGGATTCCCGCCAGAATGATGACGCCCGCCAGGACGAATCCATTGTCGAACCCCAGCACCTGAGCGCGCCGAAGGATGCTCTCGGCGGCGGCAAATTCCGCCTTCACCAGCGGGCTGGCCAGCACCCCGGGACTTTTGTACACGACCATGCCGGTGACGTGGAGGCTGAACCGGAGGTACGATTGGGATTGCACCGCAAAGACTTCCCCCAGGCGCACGGCGTGGGTATGTATCGCATTGGTGACGAACGTATTCAGCAGCGCGATGCCCAGCGACCCGCCGACGTTCTGCGAGACGTTCAGGAAACTGGATGCCATGGGCAACTGGCTTCGCGGGATCGAGTTCAATGCCGCCGCCAGCAGCGGCGCCATCATCAAGCCCAATCCCACTCCGCGCACCAGCTGGGGAATGACGAGCATCTTCCAGTCCGCAAGGGGGTCCAATTCTCCGAACATGATCAGCGACACGCCGGTCAGGACGCACCCCACGGAGGTGAGCGCGCGCGGCGAATAGCGGTCCGCCAACCGTCCCGCAATCGGCATCGTCGCGCCGACGGCCACCGCGCCGGGAATCATCCAGAGACCGGCCTGGACGGCGGTGTATCCCATCACCTGCTGGAGGAAGATCGGCAGCAGGAAGACGCTCCCGAACAGCCCGACCGCGCGGAACACCGCCAGCAGGATGCTCAAGGTGTAGTTGCGGATGAGGAACAGCTTCAGGTCCAGCACCGGGTGCTCGACCGTCAATTCGACCGCAATGAACATCACCGCGCAGACGGCGGCGACCGCCTCGCACAGACGAATGTAGTCGGAATCCCAGCCCTTCTCCTGCCCGTTGGAGAGTGCCGTCAGCCCCGCGATCAGCGCGATGGCCAGGAAGCAGTAGCCGGCCAGGTCGAAGCGGTTCTTGTCGCCGTGCGCGCGAATCGGGCGCATGACGATCATCCCCGCCAGCAACGTCGCCGCGCCGATGGGGAGGTTGACGGAGAAGATGGTCCGCCAACTGAACGCGTCGGTCAGGTAGCCGCCCAGGGTCGGGCCGAGGGCGGGGCCGACCATGATGCCCGTTCCCCAGACTCCCAGCGCGCGGCCGCGCTCGTGCGGCTCGAACAGTTCCGCCACGATGGCCATGCCGATCGGCAGGATGGCGCCGCCGCCCAGGGCCTGCAGCACCCGCGCCGCGAGCAGAGATTCGTAGCTCCAGGCCATCGCGCACAAGGCGCTGGCCACCGTGAAGATCACCAGGCAACCCAGGTACAGCGTTTTGTAGTTTATCCGGGTCGCGAGCCAGCCGACCAGCGGCATGACGGCCGCGGAGGTCAGCATGTAGCCGGTGGCGACCCATTCGATCCGGTCCCGCGTCACGCCGAAGGCGCTCATCATGTGCGGCAGGGCCACGTTGACGATGCTGCTGTCCAGGATCGCCATGAACGTGCCCATCATGATGATGATCAGCATGCCCCATCGGTAGCTGTGGGCGGGATGGTTTTCGTTCACAGGGGGGCCTCGGCCTCAGTGGTCGCGCGACGATCCGGCATGGATGCTGACCTCTGCGGAGAGCCCGGGGCCCAGCGGAAGTTCCGGAGGCGCTTCAACCGAGAGGCGCAGCGCCACCCGCTGGGTGACTTTGATGAACGTGCCGGAGACCCCCTCGGAAGGGATGAGGCTGAATTGGGAATTGGTGGCGCGCAGAATCTGCGTCACCCGGCCCGCGAGCGTCAGGCCGGGGTATGCGTCAATCCGGATGGACGCTTCGTCGCCGACGTGGATCCGGTGGAGGTACTTTTCTTCGATATTGGCATCCACGCGGAGCGTCGACGGGTCGAACAAGCTCACCACCGGCTGGCCGGGCAGCGGCATGGCGCCGGGATCGAGCCAGCGGCGGACGACCCACCCGTCGAAGGGGGCCTTCACGAGGCAGCGATCCAGGTCGCTTCGAGCGTGGGTGATGGCGGCTTTCGCTTCGATCACCCGGCTCCGAGCCATATCCAGGTCCGCTTTCGCCGCGTCGATGTCCTCGCAGCGCGAACCCTTCTGGAGCATCGCCAGCGTCTCGGAGGCGTTCTCCCGGCTGTGCTGGGCGGAGGCAAAAGCCGACCGCGCGCGGTCCAGGGAGTCCCGAGTGGAAGCGCCGTCGGCTTGAAGCTTCTCCGCCCGTTCCTGCTCGACTCGGGCGAGCTCCTCCTCATTCTGCAGGCGCTTCACCGTGGCCTCGGCGGCCCGAATCTCCTCCGGGCGGCAGCCGTTGACGGTCTTCTGGTACCCGGCCTCGCTGACGGCGGCGTTCGCGGCGGCGGAGGTGGCCGCCGCTTCCACTTGCGCCAGCGCGGCTTCCTGCGCGCTGGAATCCAGGCGGAAGATTTCGTCGCCGCGGCGAACGAACTGCCCCTCGCTCACCAGGACGTCCACCAGCCGGTCGTTGATCTCCGGCGCCAGGTCCACCATGTGCCCCGCGAGGCGCGCGTCGTCGCTGAAGACGATGTTCCGCATGAAGAAGAACCAATAGCCGGCCAGCGCGGCGGCGCAAAACGCCAGGATTCCAAGGGCCAGGTATATTTTCCCTCCCCGGATTCCCGGGCGAGCCGCTGCGGGCGCCGCGGCGGTTTGGTCCGCCGGCTGCGGTTCTGACTTGCTCGATCCGGGAGTCTGTTCCGTTGTGCTCATGGCTGCTCGACGTTGCCTCGCTTCTTGCCGGCGTTGCGACGCGCAACGCTCTTGTGAAAAAGTCGAATCACGGCCTCACGCGCCTTGTCCCGGCCGGAGAGGGGCGCGCCGGCTCCCCATTGTCGCACGCGAAGAGCGGCTTCAGGAGGAGCATCGCCTGCGCCACCACGGCGCGCTCCGACGCGCTCGACGCTGCCAGGCGTTCCGCCAGAAAACGCTGGGTGGCCGCGCGCGCCGTCTTCAGCATCGCAAGTCCCTGCTGCGTGAGCGACAGCGTCAGGCGGCGGCGGTCGCGCGGGTGCGTCTCGCGCCTGACCAGGTCGCGCGCCACGAGCCCCTCCACCATTCTGGACATCGAGGGCAGCGTGAGGCCGATGAACTCGGCAACCTCCGAAAGCGACGCCCCCGGGTACTGATTGATGAAGGCCAGCGTGCGGAACTGAGAGACGGAGATATCCGGCGTGCGATGCCGGCGCATCTCCGCCCGGATCGCGCGGATCACGAGCGGCACGACCTCCAGGACTCGGCTGGCGCATTCCTCGGACGAAGGGAACATGGTTGTCCTTTCTAATGCTTAGCTTATGCAAGTATATTCCCGGACGCCGCCGCTCGTCAAGCGAGAAGGGGGCCGGCGCAGAAGTCGTACGGTCGGCAGGGGGGAGGCGGGATGGCTGTCACGGCGCCGTAATCTCTCTGCCTCAGCTTGCGCGCTACCTGCGCGTCAGGCGGTTGTAGTCGGGGCGGGGGAGGGGCGACCTGTCCGCTCTCGATTGGACTCCTTGAGACCCCCGGCGTTGCGCTGTTCCGCCTAGAACTCCGCCAGCGTCACCTGGACTCGTTCGGCATCCGGAGAGGCAATGGCCGCGAGGGCGCTGTGCCGCGCCGCGAGCGCGGCCAGCAATGCGTTGAAGGAACCGCCCAGGCCATTGAGATTGCGCGGGGCGAGCGCAGCAGCCTCGGCCAGCGCGCCTCCCGCGCCGGCAAGATGGATTTCGGCATCGGCCATCGCTCGCGTGACCGCTCCCGACCGCACCATGAGCGCCGCCAACTCCTCCACCGTGGAGCCGTTGTCCGGCGGAAGCAGGCGCTGCGCCTCCTCCGGCGCCAATTGCATCAGGTAGGCGAGCGCCAGCGTCGGCCGGCCCAGCAGGAGGTCCGTGCGCAGCGTCTTGCCCTCTTCCTCCTCATTCCCCACGATGTCCACGACGTCATCCAGGATCTGGTAGGCCAGGCCGAGATGCAGCCCGTATGAACGCAACGCTTCGCTCGCCGCGGCTGAACCCCCGCCCGCGGCAAATCCAAGTCCGCACACTTCGGCCACGAAGGAGGCCGTCTTGCGCGTTGCCACGCCCACGGCCTCCCGCGGGGTGATCCGCGCGGGATGTTCCCCGAGCGCACCCTGCAGGATTTCTCCCGTGCACAGGGAGGAAAGGATGTTGGCCAGACAGGGGTGGGCGGCGGGCATCTCCGCTTCCGCCACCAACTGGAATGCCGTCGCGATCAGGTAATCGCCGAAGAGGACGGCCGCCCGGTTACCCCATCGCGCGTTCGCCGTCGGCCGATGACGCCTCAGCGCCGCCTCGTCCAGCACGTCATCATGCAGCAGCGAGGCGTTCTGGATCATCTCCAGCGCGGCTGCGATCAAGAGGTGTTGCCGCGGCAGAGCCCCCTCCCGCGCCGCGCGCGCAGCCAGGAGATAGAGCCCCGGCCTCATCCACTTGCCCGGCCGGCCGGCGATCTCCGCCGCCATCTCCTGGAAGACCGGCGGACCGTTCCGCGACTCCCCGGCGGCGGAATCGAACGGCCCGTCGAATGCCGCAGAAGCCGCCCATCCGTCAAACTGCTGAGCGGAGCGAAGAATTCTCTTCGCCTCCTTCAACTCGCAGGCAACCGGTTGAAATGCCTTGTCGAACATTCATCCTCCCCCGGCAAGCGGGCGCGCAGCGCTGCGTGTCTCGACAATTTTATTCTACCCGCGCTGGGAGACGAGGCAAGCAAAAAACCGCGCGCGGGAAAGAAAGGGAGAGGTTCACCGAAGCAGTGACGTGCGGTCTGATGCTTGATCCGAGGATTCGCGGATGCTGCGGAGGAGGAAGAGCACCGTGGCCACGCGCAAGACGAGGGAAAGGACGCCGATGCAGTCGTACCGTCCGAAGGAGTGTTCCCCGATGCTCCAGTGCCAGCCTTCGAGCCACTTCACAATGAACCCCGCCGTCAGCGCGGCCAGCCCGGAAGCGATGTAGTTGGTGGAGTTGGAGACGGCGATGTACATGAGCCGTCGATCGTCCGGGGGGAAGCGAGTCTGTATCTTCAGCGAAGCGTTGGTGCCGCCCGTCAGGAAGACGCCCGCCACCACGTTGACGCCCCCGATGATCCAGCCGACGTTCGTGGGCGTCAGGAACAGCCAGGAAATGGGAAGCAGCGCCCAGAACAGATATCCCCAGAACATGACGCGCTTGGCGCCCCATCGGTCCACCAGCGCGCCGGAGTGCTTCGCGGAGAGAATGCTGCCGCACAGATAGGCCACCGTGGTGGCGATGGTGACCCCGAGCATGTTGCGGCTCATGCCGAGGTCATCCATGATGTAGATCAGGAGCAGCGTGGCGCCCAGCATCAGCGAGAATTGCCAGCAGAAGACGAACGTCAGCCATGGGCGGAACCCCTTGTCGCGCAGCGCTTCCATCAGTTGTTTGAAAAAGTCCCGTTCCTTGGGGGTGGCGATGGCCGGTTCGGGGATGGTTCCGTGAATGACGATGTCGCTCAGGCCGATGAGGGTGCCGACCAGAAAGACGAGCAGGGTGGCGCGGATCTTCCATGGCTCCGGCGCTTTGTCGATGAAGATGGCGGCGGGGATCAGCGTGGCCACCACCGCCAGCGAAATCCACATCAGCCGCCGGCCCCAGAACGTGCCCTGCTGCTTCTCGGGAATAATGTCGGCCAGCCAGGAAAGCCACGGGGGGTTGGCCATGGCGCCCAGGCAGGTGGCGACGCTGATCGCCAGGATCAGGACAAGCCCCGCGTGCGTCCAGCCAAGATGCCAAAGCAGAAGGGCGAGCAGTATTCCGACGAAGCGCAAGCCGCGGTCGGCGAGGGCGCAAACGAACCAGAGAAACTTACGGTGGCCCATGCGCTGGGTGATGGCCGCCGCGACCAGTTCCGTCAGCAGCACCCACGTGCCGATGGCGCCCATGACGCCCCATTCGAAGGGGGTCATGCCGATGTAATTGCCGAAGAAGACGAGAAAGGGGCCGGTGATGATCGTGCCCCAGACGTTGCCCATCGCCCCCGTGTAGATGTGCTTGACCATGATGTCCGGGAGCTGGTTCGGGTCGATCTGGCGTTGCGCGAAATAATCGCGGATATACTTCTGCAGGGCGTCGAAGCTGCTTTCCGCGGCTTTGAGTTCGTTTTCGGTCGTCATGCCTGGCATCAACCTGTCATTTCAACGCATCGCGCGGCTTGTGAGCTTTGAACCGTCAATGATACACGCGCACTGCGCTTTGCACAAACAGTGGGGCTGCAAGGCCGCTGAATGAGTTTGTCTTGATTATGAGTCTGGAGGAAGTATAATACTGTCCGTTGAATTCGCGACGATCGCGAACCGCCGGACATCCTGAAAATCTCTGCTATGGGGCGGCGTCGGCGCATGACCTGCGGGTCATCATCTCCAAAAGGGAGCGGCTAATGAGAACGGTATCGCGGATGGGAGTGCTGTGTTTGGTGGCCTGCCTGGCCGCCACGGCGGCCGGCGCCGATTTCATCAACGGCGGCTTTGAGGATGGCACCTTCGGCGGCTGGACGCAGGACGGGGGATACTGGTACGGTTCCATCGGAACCTACACCTACTCGGGCGACCCGGGCACGTCCGCCATTGTCGGGGTGGGAAATGACCCCCTTCTTGCCGAGATGAGCGTCAACGTGCCGATGGTTTACAGCGGGAACTATGCCGCAAGGGTCAACGATTACGGCGGAGGCAACCATTTCTCTACGATCTCACAAGCCACCGTCTGGACCAGACCGCACATGTATTTCGCCTGGTCGGCGGTCCTTCAGGAACCCGGTCACGTGCACGATGAGGAACCACACTTTCTTATCAGCTTGCACGATGATACGGCGGACGTTGACCTGTACAGCATTCTGATCGCCTCGGACACCACGCCGGAAATCTTCCAAATGGTGAACGATTGGAAGTACTCGGGCTGGCAGGTGGTGGATCTCGACATTGAGGCGGCGGGGGCCGTGGGACATACTCTGACGCTGACGCTCCTTGCCTCCGATTGCGCCCAGGGCGGTCACGGCGGCTATGTCTACCTCGACGGGTTCGGCGCCGCTCCGCCACAGACCCTCACGCCCCGTGAACTCAAGCGGCAAGTCGTGCTGAACCTGACGACGGCCTTTTTCCACGAAGGCAGGTGGACCGACAACCGCATCTCCCAGGCTATCAGGGCCGTCCGAGACAGCCTCGTGGACAAACGCTGGGTGGACGACAATCACCTGACCGACTCAGGGGAGTGGGTCTTCTCCAGAGAACGTGAGGCTATCGAACATCTTGTCCAAGTACTCAAGTCCCTGCCTCCTGAGTCGGATATCGCCGGCATTCTGCAGGGGGCCGAGAATGACCTGGTCAACGCCGATGATGCCTTGGCGCTGACGGCAATTCAGGAAGCGGGCGGAAGTGGCGGCCAGGCGAAGTCGATGATCCCCATGGCTCAGCAGCACTACACCAGTGGCGTTGCGGCGCACAACGCAGGCGCCTGTTGCGACGCCGTTCTTGAGTTTCGACTGGCCTGGAAGTTCGCCCGGAAGGCGGCGAGGCACCCGGCACCCTGAGCGCGCGCAGCGTTTTCCGGATCGTGAAGGCTCAATGCCGCACGAAGTATGACGGCAAGTATGGCCTGTCTGACAGAGAAGCCGCGCATTCCACGGAATGCGCGGCTTCTTCATTTCCGAAGGCGCCGCAGAGGGCGGATGATTCCCGGCGACAGGGCGGGCGGCGCACTCTCCTCAAAAGCAAGACGGGAAGCCCGAGGGCTTCCCGTCTTATTCCGTCTCTCGCAACAACGTCTTGAACCGTCGACTAATTCAGCGGAATTACGATAATGCTTCTGTTGGCGAACGTCGCCGTGTGGTCGCCGTTGGTCTTGTATTGCAGCGTGAAGGTGTTGGATCCGGCGTTGAGCGACGAGACAACAAAGATCGCGCTGTCTTGAACACCGCCTGTGCTGGTGCTCGTGCCCATCGTGCGGCGAAGTGCAGTGGTATCGCCGGCGGCGATGGTCGTGGCCCCCGACACCGCGAAGCCCATATATGCGATGCCGCCGGTCGTGGACTCGACATAGGCCGTCAGAATAACGAGCGCTCGCGCGCCGGTTGTGACCGTCACGGAAGGGCCTGTGCCGCCGCCGGTGAGCGTGGCGGTGTAGATAGTGGAAGTCGTTGTTCCGAGGGTCTCATTACCCACGTTGGTCGCGCTGATCGGGCCGGCCGGACCCGCCGGGCCTTGATCACCGAGTAACCCCTTGTCGCCGTTGGGTCCCTTGTCGCCCGGAATGCCCGCAGGACCTTGGGAGCCTTCCGGACCCGCAAGACCCTGGTTGCCAGTGGGACCCTTGTCGCCGACCGGGCCTCTATCGCCGGTCGCACCGGTAGGACCAGTTGCTCCCGTAGGGCCGGTCGCACCGGCTGCGCCCGCAAGGCCGGTGGCGCCGGTTGCACCCACAGCGCCGGTAGCTCCCGCAAGGCCGGTAGCGCCGGTTGCACCTGTAACGCCGGTAGCACCCGCAGCACCTGTTGCGCCCGTTGCACCAGTCGGACCCTTAGCGCCAGCGTCGCCAGACACGCCTTTATCGCCGGTCGCACCTGTAGCGCCGGTTGCACCCGCAGCGCCGGTCGCACCCGTAGCACCGGTAGCACCCGCAACGCCCGTTGCGCCGGTAGCTCCCGCAGCGCCGGTAGCACCCGCAGCGCCGGTAGCTCCCGCAGGACCGGTAGCACCAGTAGCACCCGCAGCGCCCGTTGCGCCGGTCGCGCCGGTAGCTCCCGCAAGACCTGTAGCGCCAGTTGCACCTGTAACGCCGGTTGCTCCCGCAGGACCGGTAGCACCAGTAGCTCCCGCAGCGCCGGTTGCGCCAGTCGCACCCCTGGCGCCAGCGTCGCCAGTCACGCCTTTATCGCCAGTCGCACCGGTAGCGCCGGTAGCGCCCGCAGGGCCGGCAGCACCTGTAGCACCCGCAGCGCCAGTCGCGCCTGAAACGCCGGTAGCTCCCGCAGCGCCGGTTGCGCCAGTCGCACCCCTGGCGCCAGCGTCACCAGTCGCGCCTTTATCGCCAGTCGCACCCGTAGCGCCGGTTGCTCCTGTAGCGCCGGTTGCGCCCGTAGCGCCAGTCGCACCCTTGTCGCCGACGGGACCTGAGGCTCCCAAGGGGCCGCTAAGAGCATACAGTGCGTAGGGGACCGCGAGAATCGGCTGGCGCGGGCCAATGGAGATCACCCCGCCGCCGCAGTTGTTCCTGTCGCCGCTGAGCCGGCCGCGCCGGCTGGCGCTGATGTCAAGCCAGCGCGCTTTGCCGACGAACGGGGAGACGCCAAAGTCCAAAGTCACCCCGAACATCAGGCCGTCGTCGACGGTCACATTGCTCACCGATACGGTCGAGCCGAGCTTGGTTCCGCCCGTGGCCGAATCCCACAAGCTGAACTGCATGTCATATTGCCCGCTCGCGAAGTTGGAGCTTGGTATGATGCCGGTATAGAAGAACGCGCTGCTCACGGGCACTTCGGCAAAAGCCCAGGGCATCGCACACATGACGACAAACAGCACCGCCGCAACCGCAGCCCAAAAGGCATGCGTCCTTTTATGCGCCATATCCGTGCTCCTTCGCGATAGGACCCTCGAAAACGGCTGCCGCAGTCAACGAGGCCGACTTTGCAGCGCCTCCAGATACTGCGGCGACAACGGTACAACCTTTATCAGGGAATCCACTCCGCCTCGCAGGCCGATAGGTTCGTTCCTGGACGCCAAGAGTCATGTATGTGGGCAAAAGCTATTGTTGGGCTGGCGAGCGTCGGTAATTTTACGCACTGAGGGCCATCGAGTCAAGCCCCCGGGCAGTTGATTTCGGCATGTTCCACGGTGACGGCAGGGCGCCCGTTCAGACCGCGCGCGGGATTCCTTCGCTCCGAACTTGCATTTTCCTAACAGAACGTTAACGTGGAGGTATTAGACTCGCGCTAGGGGAGCATTTAGTTGGAGGGAATAGCGTGGCGCGAGAAACGATCCTGGTCGTGGATGATGAGCAGGACATCCTGGAATTGGTGGCGTACACTTTGACGAAGGTCGGCTACAAGGTCACGCGCGCCGTCAGCGGCGAAGAGGCGCTGAAGCTGGCGCGCGCCAAGCCGCCGGACCTGGCGGTGCTGGATTTGATGTTGCCGGGAATGGACGGCCTGGAGGTCTGCAAGGCGCTCAAGCTGGATGCGAAGACTGCGCATGTGCCGATTATGATGTTGACGGCGCGCGGCGAGGAGGCCGACGTGGTGACCGGCCTGGAGCTCGGCGCCGATGATTACGTCACCAAGCCGTTCAGCCCGCGCGTGCTGCTGGCCCGCGTGAAAGCGGTTCTGAGGCGTCATTCGGGGGAGCAACCCGACGACGAGGCGACGGTTTCGATTCACGGCATCGTGATCAATCCTGGACGGCATGAGGTGCTGGTGCGCGGCAAGGCGGCCGAACTGACGCATACGGAGTTCGTGATTCTGCGCTTGCTGGCGCGGCGTCCCGGCTGGGTCTTCACGCGGCAACAGATCATTGACGCGGCGCGCGGCGATGCCCCCGTGACGGATCGTTCCGTGGATGTGCACATCGTGAGCCTGCGCAAGAAAATTGCCCCGTGCGGAGATTTCATCGAGACCGTGCGGGGAGTCGGGTACCGTTTCAAGGAGTAGCCGCATGCGGCGGAAGCGCCTGCTCTGGCAGTTGTTCCCATCTTACCTGGTGGTCATTCTCCTGTCGCTGGTGGCGGCGACATGGTACGCTTCCAACACCGCACGGCAGTTCTTCTGGGACCAGACCTCCGAGGCGCTTGAAACCAGGGCGAAGTCGCTGCAATGGTACGTTGCAACGGACGCCCCGGCGTCCGATCCGGCCCGGGCCGACGCCCTGTGCAAGGAGATGGAGAAGGCGACCGGCGACCGCATCACGATCATCCTGCCTACCGGCAAGGTCATTGGCGACTCCGATCACGACCCGGCCACCATGGAAAATCACGGCGACCGGTTTGAGGTGCAGGAGGCGCTTGCCGGAAAGGTGGGCCGGCATGTCCGCGAGAGCCCGACCTTGCAGGTTCCCATGATGTACGTGGCGGTCTCCACCACGGATAGAGAGGGGAACCGGCTGGTCATTCGGGCCGCGAGGCCGCTGAGTCACATCAGCGGGGCGATTCGCGATCTCGAGCTGAGGATTGCGTTTGCGGGGATCATCATCGCGCTGGCGGCCGCCGCGATCAGCCTGTGGGTGTCGCGGCGCATCGCTCGCCCCATCGAGGAGGTGAAACGCGGCGTGGCGCGGCTGGCCGCGGGGGAATTGGGCTACCGGCTGGCAGTCCCGTCCGCCGACGAAATCGCCAGCCTGGCGGAGATGCTGAACGAAATGGCGGGGCAGTTGGCGGACCGGATGCGCCTCATCGCCACGCAGCGCAATGAGCAGGAGGCGGTCTTTGCGAGCATGACGGAAGGGGTGCTTGCGGTGGACACGCACGAGCGCGTGCTTCGGATGAACCGCTCCGCCGGAAAGTTCCTGAATATCGACCCGGCGGCGGCACAGGGCAAGCCGCTTCTGGAGATTATACGGAACATGGAACTGAAGGAGTTCGTGGCCCGGGCGCTGAAGAGCGGCGAGCCGACGGAGGGGGAGATCCATCTGCGCCAGGATGGCGAACAATGGCTGCAGGCGCACGGCGCGACGCTGCAGGATGCCGCCGGCCAGCGGCTGGGCGCGCTGGTGGTTCTCAACGACGTTACGCGCATCCGACGGCTCGAAGGGTTCCGCCGCGAGTTCGTGGCCAACGTCTCGCACGAACTGCGCACGCCGATCACCTCCATCAAGGGGTTCGTCGAAACGCTGCTGGACGGCGCGATTCGCGAGCCGGAGTCCGCCGAGAAGTTCCTGGCGATCATCGCGCGGCAGGCGGAGCGGATGAACGCGATCATCGGCGATTTGCTGCTGCTCTCCAGGCTGGAGCAGGACGGGGACGCGGTGACTCTTCAGGCTGCCGACGTCCCGGTCTGCGGCATTCTGGAGGGGGCCGTCCAACTGTGCCGCCCCAAGGCTGAGGCGCGGCAGATCTCGATCAGTGCGCGCTGTGAAGAGGGGCTCCGAGCGCGAGTGAACGCGGCGCTGATCGAACAGGCCGTGGCCAACCTCCTGGACAATGCCGTCAAATACAGCGAACCCGGAAGAGCCGTCCGCGTCGAGGCGGTCCAACGCGGGGGGCGCGTTGCCGTCGTGGTGCAGGATGAGGGGTGCGGCATCGCGCCGGAGCATCTGTCGCGCATCTTCGAGCGATTCTACCGCGTGGACAAAGGGCGCAGCCGGGACCTGGGCGGCACGGGGCTGGGGCTGGCGATCGTCAAGCACATTGTCCAGGCGCACGGCGGCTCGGTCGCGGTCGAGAGCACCCCCGGCAAAGGAAGCACCTTCACGCTGTCCCTCCCCGCAAGCGCAGCGGCGCCGCGCGGTGAATGAGCTGCCGGCTCTTCTCCCCGCGCGCCGGATTGAACCTGAACTTCACCCCCTCCTCATGCTCCCCTAACGCTCCTGCGCTATCCTGACGGTAAAGAGAACAAAGGATAAAGCGGAAGAAGAGGAGACGGGATGATGCACCTCAGTGACGCAGCGCAGGGGGGCGGCCGATGACCCGAACCAGGGCGATGCGGCGGCTGGAGCGGTTGCTTTCGGCCGCGCCCGTGGTGGCGTGCGCGCCGGAGGATCGCTATGTGATCTTCAGCGACCTGCACCTGGGCGATGGCAGTCCGCGAGACAACTTCACCCACAACGCCGGGCTATTCTCCAGCGTCCTCTCCTCCCATTATCTTCCCCGGCACTTCAAGCTGGTGCTCAACGGAGATGTCGAAGATCTTTACCGCTTCTCCGCCCGCTCTGTCATTGCGCACAACGAGCCGCTGTACCAGCTCTTCGACCTGTTCCGCCGCAGAACGGCCCTGTACAAGGTGCTGGGCAACCACGACCTGGATTTGCAGGACCACCGGGCGAGCCTGCAACGCTTTCCACTGCACCCGGCCCTGCGTCTGCAATTCGGCGGACAGGAAGCCTTCGTACTGCACGGCCACCAGGCGGACGTGCTCACCACGCACTGCCATCAGCTCTTCAGTTTCGTCAGCCGCCGCATCCTTTCCCCCCTGGGCTTCCCCAACGGCAGCGTGGCGCACGATGAGATGAAGAAGTACCGCACGGAAAAGCGCATCTACGACTTTGCCAAGGCGCGCAAGCTGCTCGCGGTCATCGGCCATACGCACCGCCCGCTATTCGAGTCGCTCTCACGGATCGACTACCTCAAATTCCAGATTGAGAACCTTTGCCGCAGCTATCCGGGCGCCGGCGACGGCCAGAAGCGCGCGCTGGAGAAGAAGGCGCTCGCCTACCAGCAGGAGCTCGTGCGCACGCTGGAGAAGGACCACCTCAACGGCTCGCGCAGCAGCCTGTACGATTCCGGCCATCTCGTTCCATGCGTCTTCAATTCCGGCTGCGCGACGGGGAAACGCGGCGTGACGGCCATCGAGATTGCGAACGGGCGCATTTCCCTCGTCTTCTGGTTCGATTCGCAGCGGAGCACGAAGTATTTCAACTTCAACGGCTACCAGCCCGAACCCCTCGCGGACACCCCGTTCTTCCGTGTGCCGCTCAAGGAAGACAACCTCGACTATGTCTTCACGCGGATCAAGCTCCTGGCGTGAAAACGCCGAAACGCCGCGCTGCCTCGAACCCCGCCGGGCTCTCAAAATTATCCTGCTTTTCACAACCCGCTCATGCGCTCCTTATGGAGAGGGGGCAGAATATGGGAAAGGAACGAGAGCGAGAACGGGACTGCAGAAGCCGCAAAGCGGTGAAAGGAGGGGGAGGCGAGAATCGAGCGGGTGCGAGTGCTGCAACTTGGAGAAGTCGCAGGTCAAACCGTGAGTGTTTCAGGAATTCAAACAGGAGAAAAGGTTATGTCAATGAGAAAGATGAGAAAGTTGATGGGCCGGCTGATGCAGGCCTTCACCTTGATTGAGCTGCTAGTCGTGATCGCCATTATCGCGATTCTGGCCGCGTTGCTGCTGCCGGCGCTGGGCCGCGCGCGCGAACAGGCTCGCACCTCCGCCTGCATGAGCAATATGAAGAACATCGGTACGAGCCTTGCGATGTACACGAATGCCAACGACGGCCTCTTCCCGTCCTCGTACAACTACGTCAACGGCGAGTCGAGCAGCGGCGGCTACTACCACTGGACGGCGGCCCTGGACAAGGGCGACTACGACACGACCGGCAAGTACCCCCGGTCGGCCAACCAGTACATCTGCCCCTCCCACATCCCGCGCGGTTTTGCGCCGAGCAATTTCACCGCCTCCCGCATCCCGAATCCCCCGCCGGGGCAGTTGAGCCAGGACACCACGGGCCTGGTCGATGACAAGCAGGCGCCCCGCGTCAGCTACGTCCCCAACGAAGTCGTCATGCCCCGCAAGAAGTTCTGCGACGCCCATGACACGAATCCGGCTTCCACGTCGACCACCAAGGACCTCTGCCTGGTCAACATTGATGAAGTCAAGGACCCCGCCAACACGATCCTTCTGGCCGAGTTCAGCAACAACGCCACCTGCATCTACGGCTCCTCCAATGCCGGCGCGCAGGCCTACAAGAGCCATCGTCCCACCAACGGCGTCAAGACTTCCTCCTATACGCATCCGAAGAAGGACCCGACGACCGTGTTCGACGGCGAGGTGTACTCTCAGTTGACCACGAAGCCGACCTTCTTCAAGTTGACTGCGGACGAGGCCATGACGGACATCAACACCGCAATGACCACGCCGGACGCCGATGGGGCCACTTTGGACCACATCGCGTACATCAACCCCGATGCCCAC
The DNA here is from genome assembly GCA_903901045.1 of uncultured Planctomycetota bacterium. Lineage (GTDB taxonomy): Bacteria > Planctomycetota > Brocadiia > CAIUPP01 > CAIUPP01 > CAIUPP01. The sequence continues at coordinate 19,776 of CAIUPP010000001.1, read as the reverse complement.
CAGGAGGGCAGCAACTACCTCTTCGTGGATGGCCACGCGGCCAAGTTCACTCTCCCGAAGACTCTGGAGCAGGGCAACTTCATGTGGGGTTACAAGATGTACTCCATCTACACCAAGCCGCTCATCCAGGACAATCCGTAAGCTCCGCGCATCAACGACTTCAGTTGGAACCGAGGCCCGGTACCGCGAGGACCGGGCCTCGGTTTCCTCCGGCTCCGACTCATGGTTATCTGCTGAGGCAGTTCCGAAAGGGGCGTTCTATCGTGACGCAACGCACTACGACGCAATACCCTAGGCTCGCCGCAGGGTTCACCCTCGTCGAGTTGCTAGTGACCATAGGGATCATGGCTATTCTGGCAGGGATACTGCTCCCGGTGTTCGGACGCGCCCGCGAGCATGCCCGGCGCGCCGCATGCGCCAACAACCTTTCCCAGATCGGCAAGGCGCTCAGTCTCTACGCCGACGCCGGCGACGAGTACCTGCCCAGTTGCCCGGGATGGGGAACCAACCCTTGCGCGGTCCAGTACGACTCCATGTCCCTGACTGCGTTTGGCGACCACCAGGGGCTTTCGCGGCACATGGTCCTGGGCTGCGGCGCCGGGGAATCCAACCCGTCCGACACGCTCGAGCCGGGCCGGCTCAACTTCGTCCCCGTGGGCCTGGGCATGCTGGTTGCCTGGCAGGAGCTCGGCACGCGCATCATGCAGTGCCCCTCCATGCTTGGCAGGGCGCCGACGTGGTACAGCGGCGCGCCCTATGAGTACGTCAGCGACTTGACCAGCCGCATCGGCCACCAGGAGAAGATGGCGCTGGCCACCGGGGACGGCCGCCAGTTCCGCCACACAGATACCGGTCGGGGCACACAGGTCACCGCCGTGCTCGGCAGCTACAGTTACCGCGATACGCCGTTCTACAGCCGGCTCCGGCCCGATAATGTTCCGGCAGGGTGGAGTTACACGAGCGATAGTTCCAGCCTGTCCTGTGAGACGCCGGGCGGGCAATGGCTTGCGGAGTGGGTTCTGGATAGCACGCGTCCGAAAGTCCGGGCGCAATTCATGACGCCCCCGTTCAAGACGCGCCGCGCGCTGGGGGGGCGCGCCATCGTGGCGGACGCTTTTGACTACGCCCCCGCCGGCGAGGGGCAGTTCACGCGAGGGTTGTCCATGTATCACCATCGCGAGGGCTACAACGTCCTCTACGGCGACAGTCACGCCGCCTGGTTCGAGGATGACAACCGGCTCGCCCTGTGGACAGACTGGGCCGATCCGGCCAATCCCGGCACGGACAACCTCACCATCAGTTCGCACTCCAGCCAGAAGGCATGGAACCTCCTGGACCAAAGAGCGGGCGTTGACGTGCCTCCATAACCGGAATCTAACCGCCATTTCATCCACATTTAGCCCCCTTCTCACAACCCGGTAGCGTTCCGGTCCTATACTTTCTTTAGAAATACAAAGAAAGGAAAGGAGAAGCTGATGGAGATGTTCGTAGTTACCCGAACGCTGGCGCCGGCGCGGTTGGCGCGTCTGGCCACCGCACAGGGGGCCTGTCTTGGGGCGCAGGTGGACCCGCTGCGCAACTTCGTTCGCCGGCAGAATGAGGGGATTGACGTGACCGTTCGTCGTTTGGAGCAATTCCAGGCGTTGCGCAGGGGGCGCGATTGCGGGCCCGTTACGGATTACGCTGTGTGACGCCGCGCAGCCAAGCGCCGTCATGTGGCAGCGCCTTGTCCGCGGAGGAATTACCGCGGTTAATTTGTGCCTAGCAAAAACCTAATGTTTCCCTAACGAAGTTGTGGTTTCATATATAGAGGAGGAGAACGAAGATGAGAAAAAGCATGAGGACGTTCCTGGGAGTTGCAGGAGTCGGGGCTGTGTTGCTGGCCGGTTCGGTTCTTGCGCAGGAGGGGGCGACGATCAACGGGGCCGGGGCGACGTTCCCTTATCCGGTATATTCCAAGTGGGCATTCAAGTACCACGAACTGACCGGCGTGAAGATGAACTATCAGGCCATCGGCTCAGGCGGCGGCATCGCGCAGATCAAGGCCAAGACGGTGGATTTCGGCGCTTCCGACGCGCCGCTGACGAAGAAGGAATTGGACGATGCCGGATTGATCCAGTTCCCCCTGATCATGGGAGGGGTTGTGCCCGTCATCAACGTCGCCGGTTTGCAGCCGGGGCAGTTGAAGCTGAGCGCCGAGCTCCTCGCGAACATCTACCTGGGCAAGGTGGCGAAGTGGAATGACCCCGCCATCCTCTCTCTCAATCCCGGGCTCAAGCTGCCGGACCAGGATATCACCGTGGTGTACCGTTCCGACGGTTCCGGCACCACCTGGATCTTCACCAGTTTCCTGGACAAGACCTCGGTCCCCTGGCATGAGAAGGTGGGTTGGGACAAGGCCGTGAAGTGGCCCGTGGGCGTGGGCGCGAAGGGGAACGATGGCGTGGCGGCGACCGTGAAGACCATGTCCGGCTCCATCGGATACGTCGAGTTCGCCTACGCGCAGGAAAACAAGATGTGCCACACGCAGATGCGCAACCGCGATGGGAAGTTCGTCCAGCCGACCATCGAGACGTTCATGGCCGCCGCCTCCAGCGCCGACTGGGAGCAGGCTCCGGGGTTCTACAGGGTCCTGACCGACCAGACCGGCGAACAGAGTTGGCCGATCACCGGCGCCAGCTTCATTCTGATCTACAAGCAGCAGGCGAACGCCGCCTCCGCTGAAGCGATGCTGAAGTTCTTCGACTGGTGCTATGCGCACGGCGGGGACGTCGCCAAGGGGCTCTATTACGTGCCGATGCCGGAGAACGTGATCACCCTCGTCCACGCGCAGTGGGCGGCGCAGGTCACCTCCGGCGGAAAGAACGTCTGGAAGTAGGGGAACATGCCGGAGACAGGGAAACCCGCCGGAAAACAGCGAAACGCCGACAGGGTCTTCCAGTGGATGACAGCCCTGTGCGCGGGAATCGTGCTGCTGTTGATGGCGGGATTCTTTGTCCGGTTGCTGCTCAGTTCCCGGCTTTCGCTGGCGCATTTCGGCTGGCGCTTCCTCATCTCGAATGAGTGGAACCCTTACCGCGGCGAGTTCGGAGCGCTGAGCAGCCTGTATGGCACGCTGGTCTCGACCGCCATCGCCATGATCATCGCCGTGCCGCTGAGCCTGGCGATTGCGCTCTTCCTGGTCGAAATGGCCGGGCCGCGCGTGCGGCGGATCGTCGGCAGCGCCATCGAATTGCTCGCCGCGATCCCGAGCATCATCTTCGGGATGTGGGGGCTGTTCATCTTCGCGCCGTTTGCGGCCAAGTATCTCCAACCGGCGCTGGGCAAGAGCCTGGGGTTCCTTCCTTTGTTCAAGGGGCCGCCGATGGGGGTCGGCATCCTCACCGCCGGCTTCATTCTGGCGCTGATGATTCTCCCCTTCATCAGCGCCGTCATGCGCGACGTCTTCCAGATGGTGCCCGCCGTGGTCAAGGAGTCCGCCTACGGCATGGGAGCGACCACCTGGGAGGTCACGCGCAAGATCACCGTTCGCTACGGCATCCGCGGCCTGGTCGGTGCGTGCTTCCTCGGCTTGGGGCGCGCCGTCGGCGAAACGATGGCCGTGACCTTCGTCATCGGCAACCGGCATGACGTCTCCGCCTCGCTCTTCGCTGCGGGCAACAGCATCGCCTCCACGCTGGCCAACGAATTCACCGAGGCCTCGGAGCCGCTCTACCTGAGTTCGCTGGTGGAGCTGGGGTTGATTCTGTTCATCCTCTCCCTGGCGCTGCAGGTGATGGCGCACTACTGGCTTCGCTCCCTCTCCAGGAGCATGGGGGCCGGACTATGATCCACCGCTCCATGGCGCGAAGGAAAATGATCAACCGCCTGGTGCAGGCGCTTTCGGCGGCTGCGGCGCTGGCGGGGCTCTTTGTGCTCGCCTGGGTGTTGATCGTCGTCGTGCAGCGCGGGTCGGCGGCCATCAGTTGGGACTTCTTCTTCCACCGAGTGGCGCCCGCCGGAGTCGAGGGGGGCGGCATCGCGAATGCGCTGGCGGGGTCGGCGATCCTCGTCGGGTTGGCCATCCTTTTCGGCGTTCCGATCGGACTGCTGGCGGGGGTGTACCTTGCGGAGTTCGGAAAGCACTCGCGGCTGGGCGCGGTGGTGCGCTTCTCCACCAACGTGCTGATGGGGATTCCCTCCATCATCGTGGGGCTGTTCGTCTACACGCTGCTGGTGCTGCCCACGGGGCACTTCTCCGCATGGGCGGGGGCCGTGGCGCTGGCGATTCTGATGCTCCCGGTGATCGCGCGGACCACCGAGGACATGCTCGAACTGGTGCCCAACGCTTTGCGCGAGTCGGCCATGGCGCTTGGCGCCCCGCGATGGAAAGTCACCCTGGGCATCGTCTTCCGCGCCGCCAAAACCGGGCTGTTGACCGGCATGTTGCTGGCGGTGGCGCGCATCAGCGGGGAGACCGCGCCGCTCCTGTTCACCTGCATGAACAGCGATTACTGGCCCACGTCGCTCAACGCGCCGACGGCCAACCTGACGGTGACGATTTTCACCCGCGCCATGTCCCCCTACGCCGACTGGCAGCGCCTGGCCTGGGGGGCCGCGCTGATCATCACGCTGAGCGTGCTGGCGCTGAATATCTCAGCGCGATTGATGCTGAGAGGGAAAAGCCATGTCTAAGAGCTTCCTGCAGGAAAAGCCCGGGGTATTCCGCGCGGAACACGCGCTTCCACCGGCGCAGGGCGAACTGCAGCCGAAAATCTCCGTCCGCGGCCTCAATTTCTTCTACGGCCGCAACCAGGCGCTGTCGGACAACACGATGGATATCGCGCAGAACCGGGTGACCGCCATCATCGGCCCCTCCGGGTGTGGCAAGAGCACGCACCTGCGCGCTTATAACCGCATCTTCGAACTGTACCGCGACCAGCGGGCTCAGGGAGAGATTCTTCTGGACGGGGAGAACATCCTCGCGCCGGAGACGGATGTGATCGAATTGCGCCGGAAGGTCGGCATGATCTTCCAGAAGCCCACTCCCTTCCCGCTGAGCATCTTCGAGAACGTGGCTTACGGGTTGCGTCTGCACTACCGGCTCGCGAGCGGCGAACTGGCCGGACGCGTCGAGGCCGCGTTGCGCCAGGCCGCGCTCTGGGAAGAGGTGAAGGGGCAGTTGGACCGCCCCGGCGCGGCCCTCTCCGGCGGGCAGCAGCAGCGCCTCTGCATTGCGCGCGCCATCGCCGTCGAGCCGGAGGTGATCCTCATGGACGAGCCGACGGCGGCCATCGACCCCATCGCCACCTCCAAGATCGAGGACCTGATCGGCGCCCTGGCGGAGCATTACACCATCGTCATCGTCACCCACAACATGCAGCAGGCGGCGCGCGTCAGCGACTTCACCGCCTTCTTCTACCAGGGGCGCATCGTGGAATTCGGCCCGACGGAACAGATCTTCACCAAGCCGGCGCTCAAGCAGACGGAGGATTACGTCACCGGCCGGTTCGGTTAACGAAAGGAGCTTCGCATGCCCGTCCACCTCAGCATGGAAGTCGAGAAGCTGAAGAAAAGAATCCTCGCTCTCGGGGCCGTTGTCGAGGAGCAGGTGCGCCGTTCCGTCGACGCGATTCTGAAGCGCGACGGCGAACTGGCCGCCCAGGTCATCCGCGACGACGAGGAGATCGACCGGACGGAAGTGGACATCGAGGAGGAGTGCCTGAAGATCCTCGCGCTCTACCAGCCCGTCGCCGCCGACCTGCGTTTCATCGTCGCCATCTTGAAAATCAACAGCGACCTGGAGCGCATCGGCGACCTGGCCGTCAACATCGCCCAACGGGCGGAACTGCTGGCCGGAATGGAGCCCGACGACCCGCCCTTCGACTTGCGCGGCATGGCGGAGAAGGCGCAAGCGATGCTCAAGATGAGCCTCGACGCGCTCGTGAACCGCGACGCCATCGCCGCGCAGGCGACCTGCGATGCGGATGAGGAGGTGGATGAGGCGAACCGCAGGGCCTATGTCAGCTTCGTAGCGGCCGCGCGCGAGCGGCCCGCCCGGATCGGGACCCTCATGCCGCAATTCACCGCCGTGCGCCAGATCGAGCGCATCGCCGACCACGCCACCAACATCGCGGAAGATGTCATGTACATGCTGAAGGGGGAGATCGTGCGCCATCACCCTGAAAAGCACGGCCCCGGCGATCCGCAAACCCGCCGGGCCTGAGTCAGGCGGCGCGCACCGCCTGCCGCTCGGGAGCTTGCGCGGGTTACAATCCGTCCGGCCAATTCGCAACTGCGCACACGGGTTTGACCCCTTCGGCTTTGCTCAGGGCAAGTAACCCGCGCTGCACTTTTTCAACAGCTTGCCCGGACTGCGTGAAACATCGCGGCATATTCCTGGAGCACGCTGTCGAGAGCGAACTTCTTTTCGGCGACTTGTCCGATATGGGCGCGCAGACGGTCTCGTTCGCCGGCCCCCAGGTTCAGGACATTCCTCATGCATGCCGCCAATGCGTCCGCATTGCCGGGGGGGAACAGGAAGCCATTCACGCCGGCGGTGATATGTTCGTTGAAGCCGGGCAAGTCGCTGGAAATGACCGGCACGCGGTGGGCAAGAGCGAGCATGAGAGGGCCGCTTTGCGTCACGTCCCAATAGGGGAGCACCAGGAAATCCGCGGCGGCAAATAAACCGGGAACTTCCCCGGAGGGAATCAGGGATATCCTGAGGTTGAACCTCTCGCTCCTTTCGATCATCGCTTCGTACGGTGCAAAGTCGGAGCACTTGCCGGCTATCGTTACGGTGAAATCGTTCCTTTCGGCGGCCAGCAGGTTCGCCGCTTTGATCAAGATATCGAGTCCCTTGTAGTGATGAATATTCCCAAAGAAAAGAAAGTTCGTTCCATGGTCCGCGCTCTGCCTGCTGATGTGTTCTTTGCCCCCTTCGAGGCTGCACGCGGGGAGCCGTGCTACAAACAGGTTCTTGCGCGGATATCTCGCGCTGAACGCCTTTTTCTGGGGATCGGAAAACACGTGGAAATGTCTGAACAATGAAATGGACAAGCGCTCATTGAGGGCGAAGAGCCGTGAATAGAAGTTCTCGTGCGGGACGGCATCATGTATTCCCACCACCACTCTTTTTCGACCGAGAAAACACCGGCTCAGGAGCGGCAAATAGGGGTCTTTGAAGCCTTCAAAATAGATCACATCGGGGTTGAATCGCCTGATTCCTCTTACAATATCGAGCGCAATTTTCGCGCCTTCAGGATGCCTTGCCCGTTTGCGCCTCACAAAGATATCGCAGGGGATATGGTTCTCACTGCAATAATTCCGGACGTCTCCCGGGCCGTACATATACGCCGGTTCTTTGCCGAATATCGCAAAATAATGGAAGTCGCATCTCTTGTTCAATTCACGGATGACGGGCAGCCGAAGGGTGTCAACGAAACAGTCATAAGAGACATAGGCTATCTTTTCCGTCAAAGCCGGCTTCATGACTGCCTCGATATCTGATCCGGAAGTTCCCGGATGAACACCGGCTCACGACGACGGTGAGCCTTGCTGACGATATCGCCAACCGGAAGGGAATGTCAAGAAAAGCGAGTCAAAGAGGATTAGCCGTTCGCAATCCCCGCTGTGGCAGAGAACTCCCTGCCGTTGCACATTGCTTCCCTTTCGGAACAGCAATGGAGCCGCAGTCTTGACCATAGGACGGCGCGCGTTCGTCACTTCCACATCGAAAAGCCGCCATCTACGACCAGATTATGGCCGGTGACATAATCCGACGCGGGCGAGGCGAGGAACAGCGCGGCGCCCTTCAGGTCCACCCCGTCGCGTCCCATCCGGCCCAGGGGGGTCGCATGGCTGTAGTCCTTGATGAACCCCTTCGGCTGGCCGCGCGCGAAGCCCCCCGGCGATATGGCGTTGACGCAAATGCCCATCGGGCTGAGCAGGCCCGCCAAGTCCTGCGTCATGCCTACGATGCCCGCTTTTGCGGCGGCGTAGTCGATGGGCTGGCCGAGCATCCCGTTCCGGCTGTACATCCGCCGGTCGCGCCCGACGAGCGCCGCAATGGAGGCGATGTTGATGATCTTGCCGCATCCCTGTTTGGCCATGATCCTGCCGAACGCCTGGCAGCAATAGAGCGCGCCGTTCAGGTTGGCGGCCAGGAGGGCGTCCATGTCCTTTGTGGAGCGCTCGAAGAGGTGCGCCGGACTCTTGCCGGAGCCGCCGCCGGCGTTGTTGATCAGAACATCCACGTGACCTTTCCAGGCGAGGGCTTTCCCGGCAACGATTGCCACCTGGCGGGGCTTGGTCACGTCCAGCGCCAGGGGCAACACCTCCGCCCCGTGCGCTTTTCGCAGGCTCCCCGCTGCCTCGCGAGCGGAGGAAATATCGCGGGAGGTGATGACCAGGTGAGCGCCTGCCTCGGCAAGAGCCTCGGCCATATCATATCCAAGATTCCTCGCGCCGCCGGTGACGACGGCCACCTTGCCATCGAGTCGGAATGAATCCAGCACGCCCATAGTCATTTCCTCCTTGGTTACATGTTCACTTTGGTTCGTCATCGAAAAAACAAAGGCTCATGGCATCCTATCACTGGAAATCGCACTCCGACCGGTTTGCCATTGCCTGCGCGCCTTTTAACTCATGGGAAGGGCGCAGAGCCAGGCTTGACAACCCTCCGGAGGGAATGTAATAATACCATTGGCGATGCATTAGACCATCACTGGAATGCGTTGTCAAGGCATTGCCGAGTGGAACGGAGCATGAACCATGTCAATGGGTCAGATCGCCAAGAATGCAGGTGTTTCCTGCGTTACCGTTTCGCGCGCGCTGAACACTCCGGAGAAAGTGCGCCCGGAAACGCTGGCTAGAATCCGCAGCGTGTGCCAACAGATGAATTTCAGCCCCCGGGTGATTCCCAACCGCATCCGGACTGTCTGTCTGATCATTCCTGCCCCTCCCCATTTCTACATGGGGGACAACGTGATGCTCAGCACCATTGTGTCGCTTCTGAACGAGCAGCGGTACCACGTGGTCGTGTCGCCGCTGTCGGAAATTGAGCGATCCCCCCTCATCTTCCAGCGGGCGTTCATTGCCATCTTGCACCAGGAGGATGCGGCTTCGCTGACGGTCGCGCGCAAGTTCGCCAGCAAGGTTCCCTTCGTGACGATTGACGACCTGACGGAAGAGCTCGCTCCCGAGGCGATTCTGGTGAGTTCCGACCACACCCAGGGCGGGGCGATGGCGACGCGCCATTTTCTCGAGCGGGGGCATCGGAAGATCGCTTATGTCGGCTCCAAAGTGGTGAGCCGCGGCGTGCGCGCACACTTCGATGGGTACAAAGAAGTCATGGAACAGAACGACCTGTTCCGCCAGTCCCTCGTATTCCAGAACGACGATTCGCTGCTGCTGGAAGGGATACAGCGCCTGTGCGCCGAGGGAATGACCGCGCTGTTCTGCCCGGAGCCCTCCTGGCTGCCGAAGGTGCTTTTCTTCCTGCGGCTCTTCAACAAGGATTTCCCGCGGGACGTATCGGTGATCGGCCAGGAGTATGACGGCGGCCCGCGGTTCACGTACCCGCCGATCACCTGCCTCGTGCAGCCGCTCAAGAAGGTGGCCGAACTGGCCGTCGGCAAGCTGGTCAAGCGGATGGAGGGCCAGCCGGTCGATCAGCGCAAGTGCTGCGTCCCGTATGAGTTGGCTGAGCGCGAGTCGGTTCGCGACCTCTGATATTTTCCCTTCATGATCCGGCGGTTTCCATGACATATTACTTCGCTATCGACCGGCAACAATGGCGCAACCGCGACACGGGGCGCACGAGCCGCCTCATCAAGCACACCTTCAAATCGCCGCTGCAACCCGGCACGGTTCTTGAACTTCTTGACGCGCGCAACGCGGCGCTGGACGCGGAGCGCGTGCATCCCGAGACGGCGTATCCATGGACGTGCGGCTTCTGGGTTCCCGAACGGGCGCTGCGCGGGGCGTTGCGCTTGAGAGTGATCTCTCCCTCCGGAGAAAGCAGCACGTCGACGGTCCGGTGCGGGAAGGGGCCGGCGGGGGCGCTCCCTCATTCACCCGAGAAGGACTTGGATTCCTACCTCTCCCACCGCGAGCGTGCCATTGGCCGGTGGCCGGGGGTCGAGCAGGGTTTCCGCGTTTCGGCGTACCTTCGGAAGCATGACATCCTCTTCGAGAAGCCCGCCCGCCACTGGACGGAGGGGCTCTACCTCGGCAACGGCATCCTCGGCGGTGTTGTGACGGGAGGCCCCAAGGGCAGACTCAGTCTGGGGCTGGACAGGGCGGATATCTGGCTGGCCACGGAACGGGAACACCCGCTTGGACGCGGCTACGCCTGCGACCTCCACCTCGACTGCGGCGCGTTCCGGCGCTTTGCCCAGCGACTCTCCCTTGGGCGAGGGGTCGTGACGACCACGCAGGATGACCTGACGATTGTGGCGTACATCGATCGGGAGCATTCCGTAGCCGTCATCGAACTGTGCGCCCGGTCGCCCCGGAAGATCGGCATCACCCTGACCCGCCGCGAACTGCCGCTCCTTTCAGAGAGTGTCGTCTCGCTCTGGAACGGGAGTTGGGCTCGTATCGCAACGCGAGGAGATGTGGCCCGTTATCGCGCCGAACTCCGGAAGTGTCCTCGCGCGCCGATGATCGTCCAGGGGGCGAACTTGACCTGCCTCGCCCCGAACCTCTCCGTCACCGGCACGCTGGCGGGCGACCTCCGCGTGGAGGAGGGGGCTGCGCGGAACGCCGTGCGTGGCACGCTCCGGCTCCTGCCCGGCAAGACGGCGCGGCTGACCGTGGCCGTGTCGGTTGCCTCCCCGGGCGAAGAAGCCGCCAGCCTTCGGCGCAACAGCAGGAACGTCCGGCGGGCGTTGCACAGCACGCTGGAGCGGCACACGAAGCGCTGGGAGGAATTCTGGCAGCGCTCCTTTCTCCAGATGCCGGACCCGTTGCAGGAGAACCTCTATTACCAGGGGCTGTACCACATGGCGTGCAGCTTCGCCGGCAACAGCGCGCCGGGTTTCTTTGGACTCACCCAGCCCATTGACCATCGGACCTGGCTGGACTGTCACGTGACGGACGCGCAGACGGAAATGCTGACCTGGGGCGCCTACGCCTCCAATCACCTTGCGCTCACGGCTCCCCTGCTGTCCACCTACGCCGAATGCTGGAAGGAGCATGCCGAGCACACCGCCGGCGCGGGCGCGAAAGCGCCGCACTGGTTCGTTCCCATCGAAGGCGGCGGGCATGCCATGCTGGCGCCTCCTTTCGTGCATCCCTACCCCTTCGGCTCCACCGCCTGGCATGTTCTGGACTTCTGGTGGGACTATCTGTACTCGGGGGACAAGCGCTTCCTCGCGCGCGTGGCCTACCCCATTCTGCGCTCGGCGGCTGAAGCCATCGCAGCGACGATGACGCTCAGGGGCGGCGTGTACCACTGCCTGCATTCCGGCTCGCCGGAGCAGGAGAAGACCGCCTCCGACAATGTCTACGACCGCGTGTCGGTGGAGGCGCTCCTGAAGGCGGTCATCTCCGCCTCGACGATTCTGCGCGTGGACGAGGCCGAGCGGCGGCGCTTCAAGTCCGTGCTCGCGCGCCTGTTCCCTCTGCCCGGCGACGGAAAAACCATTTTCGAAACGCTGAGCAACCCGCATCCGTATCGTTGTCATCCCGTCGTCCTCATGGGCCTTTATCCGCTCGGCTTGTGGCGAAAGGGGATGAAGGAATACGAGATGGCGCAGCGCACGTTCGACCTGGTTACGAACCTGTTCGCGTTCCATTACGAGGACCGCCACAAGACCATCGTCGGGCACGAAGGAGGCATCGAGCCCAATGGCCATGCCACCTCCTTCCTCCTGGCCTTCGCCGCGCGGCTGCGCCGCCCCCGGGATTTCGACCGGCTGTTCGCGTCGCTGGTACTGGGGCGGCAACTCAAACGCAACGGCCTGCGCTCCATTTGCGACCCGCGCCATTCCCTCTTCTTGGAGCGAATGGGCATCATCGAGGCCAGTTCCGGCCAGACGGCCGCGCTTGCCGAGCGGCTGCTTCAGTCCTTCCCGGACCATATCGACGTATTTCCTTGCGTGGGAGAGGGAGCGCCTTGCCGCTTCGCCGGGATGCGGGCCATGGGGGGCTTCCTCCTCAGCGGCGAGTGGACCGGCTCGCAAGTCTCCTTCATCGCCGTCCAAAGCCTCAACGGGGGCATTCTGGACTTGCGCGCCCCATGGCGTCCCGAAGCGCCGGTATGGATGAAACGCGGCGGAAAGGTCTCGCGCGCGGCGGGACCTGTCCGCATGAAACCGGGGGAAACGGTCATTCTGAGCCAGGAGCGCGGCGGGTTGAAGGCGCGTCGCTGGCCGGCGCGGACGGAACCGGCCGCGAAGCCGGTCGCCATCCCCGTTCGCCTGACGGACCCGCACCGGCCGGACATCCTCTATTACCCCGAAGATCTTCCGCATGGCCAGGAAACCGAGAACGGGTACCTCTTCCTGGGGAACCCGCGCCGCGCGCCGACGCCGCTTCCATCTGTCTGGTCGGAGGCGGACGCGCTGGGGCACGTGACGGACCCCGACTGGCGGCTGCGGCAGACCGCCGCCAGAGTTCTTGGGCGAGTGGGCACTCCCCGCGCGCGCGAGGCGCTTTGCCGGCTTGTCAAAGACCCTTCCTCCGTTGTAGCGGCCACGGCGGCAGTGGGTCTCGTGGCGCACCGGCAGAGCAGCTCCGACGCGCTGCTGCGCCGCGCCCTGAAGAAGATTCCCTCCCTCTACGTGCGCAACGAAGCCGTGAAGGCCTTCTCCAGGAGAGAGAAAAAGTGACTCATCCGACAGGGGGGGGATCGTTCCCGTCCTCACTCCCGTCGATGAACGCGACCGCGTGGACGAAGCCGCCTTTCGGGCCGTCATTCGCCGGTGCATGGCGGCGCGCCATGGAGAACTGACGGAGAGCCGGCGCTGCGGGCGCTCCTCGGTGGACCGGATTGCGCATCGGGCGGGGCTGCACCGGCTTTGCCTGGGCACAGGGCGCAACGGAATGGTGCGCTACATCAGGAAGGAGGTGGAAGCCTATGAGGTCGCCCGGCAGGTGTAGGCCCTGCCATGACAATTGAATCTCGCGTCATGTACTCCCCCGGTCCTGGGCTGCAAGTTCCGCCGGGGGAGTATTGTTTCAAAGTGGTCCGGCGTCCACTGTGAGCGCCTGTGCTAGCCAAGTGGCGAAGATGTTTGTGAGCTTGTGACGAATAGTGAAGAAGTCACAACTAAAAAATGCACTGAGGATGCCAAGAATGGCGGCAATGATCATGACAGTCTTGTTAGGGGTGGGAGATGCGGCCTGATAGATGAGGGTCGTAACTGTTGTCAGGAGGAAGAGAAGTGCAACTAACAGTGCCAGAAAAGATGAAATCTTGCGGGTGACTTGGAGGGTCTTGTCGCGAACGATGCGCAATTGCTCTTCTGCTTGAATCTGGGCGGTTACCGCACGGTCGCGGGCAGTTACGGCATCTTGGATTGTCCTCAGCTGCATGTCGTGAAGAATCTGCTCAGGAAGTTCGTCAGAGAAACCCGCCGGATCGCCGAGGGTGTGGTCTACGAGAAGCGCAAGCGCGAGACGCTGGGAACGGAGGAGGTAGAATTCCTGTTCGGAAATGGTGCCTTGGGAATGTAGTTCCTTGAGGCGCTCAGTGTATCGCCTTAAGAGAGCGGGCGTGGGCTGGAGAATGGCTTGGCAATTTGCAATTAGGTTGTTGGTAATGATAGTCCGTAATGCGGCCGGCGATTGCGCCCAGAGGACTGTACCTAGAAATACGTCTGTAACACATGCGAAAACAATGCTGCCTGTGTCGACGGATATCTCGTATTGTCGGTTGGCAGCGGCTAAGCCACTGTTGGTGGTTATGAAAAGATGCTTAGCCTCGCGCAGAGTGTGGGCAGGTCTGCCGCGACGGAGAACGTGAACGCTCGATATCGACTTGATGTCGCGGAGTATGGTCCTCTTCTTATAGGTATCAAGAGTGGTGATGTCGGGGAGGCCGTAAACGTCTAAGATTGCGTTCTGAAGGGCTAGCTCATCGATAACGTCATTTCTGTTGGCGTCGAAAACTGGAGCTGGCCGGATGGAGATGTTGTGTTCTTTCTCAAGTCTGTCGCGCAGGGTGATAATGAGGCGGTCGATGTCGCTTGAGCGTGCGTTGGTTTCGACAAAATACCTGAGTACGGGCGAGGCCTTGAGTGGGTCGTAGTTGGGGTTGTTGAGCCAATGTTCACAATTGCGGATTATCTGCATGATTTCGTCGTAGGTGTGCTGGAAGAGGCAGGCGTACCCGCACTCCGCATTGATCAGACTGACGAGTTCGGCGTATGACCGGGCACGAAATGGGCCATCGAACCCGAGTAGACGGAAGATGAATTGGGTGTCTAGGTATACGTTGATCCGCTTTGACTTGGCACTGTACTTCATAATGTCGCTAAAGGTGATTGCGCCAGCGAGTATGTGGCCCGCCGCGATGTTCACAAGTTGGTCGCGGGCGTGGGCGTGTGGTGAGGAGAATACTCGTTCAACATACTTCGATATGACATAGATGTCGTGGCGCGAAGGCTTAACGCGGGGAAGTACGGTTGGGGTGTCAGTGGCGAAGAGGATATCCGCGTCATATTGTGCAAGGAAGGCAATCATAGCCGTCTCGGCACGTGCGATATCGAAACCTGGGACCGCAAGTTCAGAGGCGAATTGAACTATCTCCGCCAGGATACCGCTAATGGCTGTCAGGTTCTGCTGGGCAAGAGCAGAAACATCATGCTTGCGCATCTCATCAAGGACCGGAACGTAAACGTTCACTTGACGCTGCAGTAGTCCTCTCTTGGTGGCTCGGTTAAGCAAGGCAACCATTGGGTGATAAGGAATGGACAGGCCGTACTCCTCCTGAAAATCTGTTGTTACCGTTTCAATGTCGATTTGGGCGTATTCCTTGCGGAGAATTAAGGTTGCTAGCATGGGGATATAGCACTCAAGGTAGTCTTTGCGGTGCTGGTCCCATAGAGTGGCGACGATCGATAGGCTGGTGATTGTGCGGTTCATGAGAACCATTCTCCACAAACGCTAAGGAGCGTCGGCACATCCGCGAACGTTCGGCGGCAAGTATCCGGGCTAGGAATAGATGTGCCGGGACTTACGCTGTGCGCAATGTTGCCTTTGGCGCTGAGTGGCAGAACTCGACTGTGTTGACGAGTGCCTCGGGTATGAGCGCCGCATAATGGCGTCTACAGATTTCTGATGAGTTACCCATGAGCTTGGAAATCTTATACAGACTCTCACCCTTTATTGCAAGCTGGGTTCCGAAGGTATGCCGGTAGTCCAGACATCCCCACGGAAGCCCGGCTTTGTCATTGGCGGCGCGAAGGTCGGCGCTGAAATTGTCGGCGTCCCGGCGCTGGGCGTCGGGGCTGGGGAAGTACCAGCGTCCCTTTGTCGGGCGGGGCGCGTAGCGGTCGAGGTAACGTCTCAAACTGCGAGAGCTTAGTACTGCGTTCCGCGTCGAATCAGTCCGGCCATGGTCGGCACCTCCGAAAAAGGGTCACGGTTTCCAGTCCCTTTCTCGGCGCGTACTGTACAAAGTACTGTACAAATGCCGATTTTCGGCCAACGAAAAAGGGACTTGCATTGCTGCAAGTCCCTCTCGCACATATGGTAGCGGGGGCAGGATTAGATACTGATTCGTCGGATATTGATGCGTGGTCAGAGGTTTCCGTTGCATGATAGGTGCTGAAGGAAGCGACTGGAATCAAACCGTTTCCAATTCCAGCCTTCAATAAAGTACCTTGTGCTGGTTGACTTTCACCCACGTGGTGGTTATATTTACGGCATGATTAAGAGGCATATATCACCCAGATTACTCGCCGCGCTGGCGGACAGCCCGGTGGTTCTATTGCACGGGGCTAGGCAGACCGGCAAGAGCACCCTCGTGCAGCATGTTTCGTCCAGCGACCGTCCAGCCCGGTATCTCACCCTCGACGACGTATCGGTCCTGTCGGCAGCGACAGCCGACCCGGTAGGTTTTCTTGCCGGGACGGAGGGGCCATTTGCCCTCGACGAGATTCAGCGCGCGCCGGAGCTTTTCCTGGCCATTAAGGCCGACGTGGACCGCAATCGTCAGCCTGGTCGATTCCTGCTGACTGGCTCGGCTAATGTCTTGATGCTACCGAAACTCTCCGAGTCGCTGGCTGGGAGGATGGAGATTCTCCCCCTCTGGCCGCTATCGCAGGGTGAGATCGCCGGTCACCGGGAAGGCTTTGTGGACCTGTTGTTCGGCGGGGACCCCGGAAAGTTTCAATCCGATGATGCTCATGGGCACTCGGATATGGTGGAGCGCATCTTGCGCGGAGGCTATCCGGAAGCGCACGGACGCGCCACATGGAGCCGCCGCCGGGCCTGGTTCAACTCCTATGTCATGACCATCCTCCAGAGAGATGTCCGGGACCTGTCCCATATCGAAGGACTTGGAATGTTGCCGCGGTTGCTGTCGCTCCTGGCTTCGCGCGCGGGGACGCTTCTCAATCATGCGGAGATCTCTCGAAGTCTCGGGATGCCACAAAGCACACTCAAACGGTACATGGCCCTACTGGAGACCACCTTCCTGGTTCAGCTGCTGCCGGCATGGTCCGCTAACTTAGGCAAACGACTGGTCAAATCACCCAAGATATACCTCAATGATACGGGGTTGGCGGCCGCCATTATGGGACAGGGCGATGAGAAGGCGTTACGCGACTCACACCTGCTCGGACCGCTGTTGGAGAACTTTGTCGTGACGGAGTTATTCAAACAGGTCACTTGGAGCAAGACCGAACCTAACCTGTTTCACTTCCGCACGCTGACAGGGCAGGAAGTAGATGTTGTGCTGGAATCCCCCTCCGGCGAGTTGGTGGGCATCGAGGTCAAGGCGAGTGCCTCAGTCAACGCGACGGACTTCAGGTGGCTGCGCGTGCTTGCCGAAGAGACGGGGAAGCGGTTCCGATGCGGCGTGGTGCTGTACCAAGGACGCGAAACCGTGCCCTTTGGCAAGAACCTTCATGCAGTGCCCATCGAAGCACTTTGGCGGGCGTGACCGGACCCGCTGGGTGTGGCTCACGGGGCCAAGTCGTCACCGTTCCGCAGGCCGGCGGTTTGCATCATCGCTACACGCGCGCCGCGTAGATCAGCCCACCGCCGCGCTAAGGCCATCGCCCCCACTCTGTGCACACGGCCCCGCTGAAAGGTTTCCTCGCGCAATCAGTCACTGCAAAACACCGTACTGAAAGCGTTTTACGGTGCCTTTTCCCCGTCCACAGCCTTCTTCGACCACGTTTCCGGTCAGATAGAATTTACGGGAGGGACAGAGGGACAGTCAAGCGCGCGGGATAGATGGTCAACCGCTGCTATGATTTCGCATACTTGAGGAGGAAATCACGGAGAGCAGCCCGCTGCTTTCCCTGCGGGTAAAGGCGAAGTTGCGACTGCTTCCCCTGCAGTCTGTGGATCGCCCGCGCCCATCTCGTAAGACCCTCCCCCGCGCCCACGAGCGTGAACTGGGAGACAGGCGCAAGCGCCAAGGCGTCGTAGACGTCTCCCACCCTGCGAATGCAAGGATGGTATGCCTCCCCCAACCAGAATGGCTCATCCTCGGGGTCGCAGCCGTCCAGATCGGCCAGCGTGCCCGCCAGATCGCCCGCCATGGGCCTCGCCAGCAACGCCGTGGCGGCGCCCAGACCCAGCCCTATCAGCTGCGGACGCGCCGCGTCGTCGTGCTGCCGGAGCGCCGCCAAGCAGGTCAGTATCTCCTGAACGCGGAGGGCGGTCAGGCTGGGATTGAAGGCATGGAAAATGCGGTCTCGCCGGTCCACCGCTTCGTTCTCCAACAGCGAAGCCGTCTCTCCCTTCCCCAACATGTCAATGGCAAGGACTCGTACGCCTGAGTTCAAGAGTCTCCGAAGCATGAGGCCGGCTTGACCTCGCCTGAACAGTGCGTTCTTGCCGCTTCCGCAGACGACCAGCGCAGCGGGCGAGCGGCTGTCCGCGCCGCTGGGAACGATCCAGAGCGCCGGTGTCATCTCCCCGCGTCCGTACCGCCCAATCCCCCGGCCGACCGCCGTGAAGCCGGCGCCTCCTCCCTTCGGCTGCGGGGAGCCGATGCTGACCGGTTCTTCCACCGGTTCGACGCCAAGCACGTCGCGATAGATGTCTCCCCACACCGCGCGCAACCGGCGCAACGCGGCCAATGTACGCGGAGGGCGGGCGAACGCCGCGCGTTCCTCAACGGCGAGCTTGCTAAGCAATTCCTTGCCGCGCTTGAATCCAGCGGGCGGGCAGCCGGACGGAAAGACCCGCGACTGCTGCGGGTCGGGGACCGTCAGCGGCCCTTCCTTGATCCGCGCGCCGATGTCCCATTCTCCTGCAAGCCATTTCAGGAGCCAGGCGTACACGTGCTCGCGCACGTCCTTGTTGTAGTTATGGGGCGCGTCCAGGTGAACGCTCGCCACGCGGTCAGCGGCTCCGTAAAGCGCATAGATGCGCTTCACCGCAGGGACGTCGTACGTTGGGTTCTGGTTGGTCCAGTCCCCCGTCACGGAAGGGAGCAGGACGGGCCTGGGGGCGAGCGCCGCCACCACTTCCACCGTCGTCAAGTCGCCCAAGTGCAGCAACGGCGCTTCCTCGCAACTGCATCCCCCCTGGTAGTGCGAGGACATCATGCACACCGGCGCAGCGGCGCGGATGCGTTCGTCCATCAGCGCAAGATAGTACGTCTGCGTTCCGCCTCCCGATGCGCCGGTGCAGCCGATCCGTCCGGCGTCCACGTCCGGCAGGCCGGCAATGAAGTCCGTCGCGCGGATGCTGTTCCACAGTTGAAGGCCGAAGGTTCCGATGCCGTAGAGCGAACTGCGTCGCTGTTCCTTCAGCGTCCACCGGCGCACGGCCGGACCGGCGCGGACATCGTCGCGGTGGTCCAGTTGGCAGCTATCGTTGTAGCCGATCATGTCATAGCTGAAGACCACGAACCCCAGCCGTGCCATCATTTCGCACCGCCCCTGGATGGCAGAGAGGCCAGTGTGCTCCAAGCGGCCATGCGCCCAGTGGCCGTGGGCGCTCAGAATGGCGGGACGCCTTCCCCGTGCGTGAAGCGGGCGGAAGAGGTTGCCGGTGACCAGGAAACCGGGGCGGCTCTCGAAGTACACCTTCTCAATCGAACAACTGTTCAGTAGGCTGCGGCCGAAGATGCGCGCGTTCAACGGCGTCCGCGGCGGTTCCGGGCAGAGACCGGCGGCGATGCGTACGCGCCGCCGCAGCCACTGCACGCGCCGTTCCCACTCCGCGCGGCCCGTCGGCGCAGGCGCGGCATATGCAAGTTGGCGAAGCGGGGACGTGAGAGGCGCGCGTCAAGCAGCTTATAGTGTGCGAGAAAGACGGTCGTCTCCACCTTGGACATGGCTCAGACGGCTCTCTTCTTCAAGGAACTTCAAAGCAGGACGGGCTGGACTGTATTCACGTTAGCATTACGCCTCCGTCCCGAGCAACCACCGCTGTCATCTGTCCGTTACCGCAGCATCCGGCTCTAAGCTGATGAAACTTGAAGGCGGCCCAGCTTGCGGGACGCATGAACTCCCTGTGCACACCATGAGATAATGAGACCAATTTTACGGAAAAAGGGGTAACACTTGTCCGTCCATCGAGACGGTGATGACACCGTTGTGGTGTAACCAGGATTCCACGGCCCGACGCCACGCGGCGTCCTGGGCATCGGCGCCGGAT